>CAJOND010000040.1 GCA_905236675.1 Candidatus Rifleibacteriota bacterium
TTTTTAAAAATTTAAATCAAAATTGCAGGACTAAATGCAATTTCTATTTTTGCAGAACTAAACGCAATTTAACTTGCATTTACTTTTGCAATTAACATTATCTATTCAACAAAGATATTACTTCTAGTTTATATATTCATATTTATGATATAATAAATATGAGTGGTACAATAATATGAAACTTCCTAAAAATAACAATAGAAAAGCTTTTACTTTACTAGAAGTAATTTGTGTTTTAATAATTATTTCTATTGTCAGCAGTATTGCTCTTCCTGCTTTAGATAACTTTTATTCTTCCGATCGCTGTAAGGCAGAAGCTTCTATTTTTGTTTCTAATGTGAGATTTGCGAAATATGAAGCTATGCAAGATAACTGTTTAATTAGACTTGTTTTTTCACCTGAAAATGATATTAATAGTGGAAATATTTTTAAAATAGAAAAATTTATAGTAGCACAGTTGCTATATAATAATGAAATTGAAGACACTTATTTTGATATAGATGAAGTAATTATTAATAATAGAGTCATTGATAACGATAATGAAAATTCTGTTTCTCAAGATTATGATAGCATTGATTGGATTAATATTGGGGAATATGATGAAATACAAATAAATTCAACTGTAGAAGTTGATATATCTTCAGTGAATTTAGCGAAAAAAAATAATTTAATGGTAATATATTTTAAACCAGATGGTTTTTTATATGATGCTAATAATGATAAAATATCCGAACAAAGAATTATTTTCAAATATGGTAATTCTGCAATAGCTGTTGATATTAACGCTTTAGGGGTAATTAGTTCTGAAGCTATACCTAGCGATGAAAATGAGTTTGATGATAAAGACGAAAAAGAAGAAGATGAAAACGAAGATTAAGATATAATAATTTAAATATGAATAAAATCAGATTCAGATTTAATACATTAAAATATTTATTTTTTGAATTATATTATTATCTTAACTTTTCTTCGCGGAGATAATAAATGATTTTGATTTTTAAAAAAGCGAACAGAGGTTTTACTTTGACAGAAGTACTTATTGCTACTATTGTAATGAGTATGATTATGGGTTCTGTTTTGGCTTTTGTTCAGTATAGCGGAGAAATCTGGCATAAAGGTAATGAAAAAGTATCAACACAGAATTATTCAAGAATGGCTTTTGAGTTATTGAAACAAGATCTTTTACAGGCAATAAAAATTACTTATCCAAAATCATTAGAGATTACAAGAAGAAAAATCAAGTATCAGACAATAGATGCTAAAACATCTAAAATAGCATTAAATTCTGTTGAATTATCAGAAGATAATACTCTTATAAGATATAAAAAATTAAATGATGCTGCTCCGGCAGTTTCATCTGAACCAATGAGATTGGCTAGAAACGTCAAATATTTTGGAGTTAAACGTATTTCTAAACGTACTTTTGAAATATACCTGCAAATAAATGGAGCAGAATATGAAGATCAAGATGGCAATATAGCTTCTGACACAATAAGTAGCGAAAGTATGATTCTGATTGCTCCTGGAGTGAGTGAATGAGATTGGATTTGAGAAATGAAGTTATGATGAAATTAAATAAAAAGAAAGGATCTATAGGCATAACGATGGTTATGCTGGTTTTCTGTCTGCTAATGTCTGTTTCGATGGCTTACCATAAAACTATCCAGACAGAGAGCCTTATACAAAATAATGCGGATTATTCTGACAGAGCAGTAGATGCCGCTTTTTCCGGAATTAATTATGCTATGGCTGAAATTCAATCTTACAAAAAAGTATTTTCTACAGGTCATGTATATTTTGTTAATTCATCAATAACAATGGGAACTGATGATACAAATAAGGGAAGTAATTGGATAAGCTTATCTTCTTCTGCAACTTTTGAAAAATATTATGATGAAGATAGAGTAGTTCCGGAAAGTCCAAATGAAAACGAGAAAATACCTCCTTACAGATTCAAAGTTGCTTGTAATACTGATTCTTATTTTGAAAATGACGGTAAAAAATGTATATTAATAAAATCTTATGGAGATTATTTTAAATATGAAGGCAATACATCGGTTGCTACCTATTCAGCGCAAATAATGGCTGAATGTATCATAGAAACAGATACAAGAACAATTAAACTGAAAAGATACAGGAAGATGAAACCACAAATATATTTTGTAAATGGATCTGAATATGTTGTTGAGGATTTTTATAGTTTCACGAAAAGTGATTTTTTAAAAGATAAGGGTGACTAATAAAAAGATATATTCTAGGAGAGAAGAAATGAATGAAGAAAAAGTAGTTGTTACTGTTTTAGGGCTTAACAAGCCTGGGATTCTGGCTGGAATTACAAAAGCTATTGCAGATTCCAACGTTAGTATTGAAGACGTTAGTCAGAAGATAATGCAAGGATATTTTGCACTTATGATGATAACAGAACTTTCAACGGCAAACTGTAATTTTGAAGAGTTTCAGAATCGTATGCAGGAAGCAGCTGCTAAACTAGATGTTAAAATCTTTATTCAACACGAAGAAGTTTTTAAGGTTCAGCATAGACTGTAATAGATAAGGTGCAAAAATATGTATTTTTCATTAGATGAAGTTATAGATACAATTAGAGCGGTTGGGGAAGAAACCTTTGATATACGAACTATTACCTGTGGCATAAACCTTATGAGTTGTGCAGATTCAGATGTAGATAAATGTGCTGATAAAGTTTATGATAAAGTAGTGACAACAGCTAAGGATTTGGTTCCTACTGCAAGAAAACTAGAAAAAAGTTATGGTGTTCCTATTGTAAATAAAAGGGTTTCGGTAAGCCCTGTTTCTTTTTTGGCAAGTGCGTTTACAAAACCTACGGCTGTTCCTATTGCAAAGGCCTTAGATAAAGCTGCTAAAGAACTAGGCATAGACTATATAGCAGGTTTTTCCAGTCTTATACCTAAAGGAATAAATAAAGGCGACCAGATATTGTTGGATTCTATTGCTGAAGCTTTATGCACTACAGATAGAGTTTGTTCAAGTGTAAATGTTGGTAGTTCCAAAGCAGGAATAAACATGGATGGCGTTTTTAGAATGGCGCAAATAGTTAAAGAGGTTTCTCTAAAAACTGCCGATAAAAACGGTTTGGGCTGTGCTAAACTTGTGGTTTTCTGCAATGCAGTTGAAGACAATCCATTTGTTGCAGGTTCATTTTTAGGACCTGGAGAACCTGAATCTATTCTGAATGTTGGGATTTCTGGTCCTGGAGTCGTTAGAGCTGCACTTGCCGAATCAAAAGATCTGGATATGGGAGGTCTCTCAGAACTGATTAAAAAAATAAGTTTCAAAATAACTAGAACTGGAGATTTAATAGGTAGAGAAGCTTCAAAAATGATGGGTATACCTTTTGGTATTATAGATTTGTCGTTAGCTCCTACACCTGCCGAAGGCGATTCTATTTCAGATATTTTGGAATTGATGGGTTTGGAAAGCACTGGCTGTCATGGTACTACTGCTGCTTTGGCAATGCTTAATGATGCTGTTAAAAAAGGTGGAATGATGGCGGCTACTTATGCTGGTGGCTTGTCTGGAGCTTTTATTCCATTAACAGAAGATAGCGGAATGTGCAAAGCTGTTGAGAACAATTCTCTTTGTATTCAAAAACTTGAAGCAATGACCTGTGTTTGTTCTGTAGGACTTGATATGATTGCTATTCCTGGTGATACTTCAGAAGATATTATAGCGGGAATAATAGCAGATGAAGCAGCTATTGGCATGATAAACAATAAAACAACTGCTGCCCGTTTGATTCCTGTTCCAGGAAAGAAAGCTGGCGAATACGTTGATTTCGGTGGTCTGTTAGGAAAAGGTCCCATAATTGATGTAGAAAGACATTCACCATCAGTTTTCGTTCGCCGAGGCGGACGTATTCCTGCACCAGTTCATTCAATGAAAAACTGATTTACCACCAATCACCAATCACTAACCCCACGCCAAGCTTTGCTTGGCTATTCTCTGCTCTTCTTTAATCTCCTTTTTTGGTCTTATGACTTATATCTTTTATCTTATATCTTTAACCTTAATAATTACATTCTTATTTCGTTTGTATTTTTTATAGTAAATCTAGATACCAACAAATGTAATTCATCAGCTAAAGTGGCAAGATCTTCTGTTGCATTTGAAATTTGAGAAACTGTTGTTGATTGTTGTTCAACAGAAGTTGCAACTATTCCAAGACGTTCTGTTGTATTTTTGGTCAATTTAGTAATATCTTCTATTGTTTTTGCCATAACGAGAGAATCTTCTGATTGTTCTGATGAAATTTTACTTATTTCAGTAATCTTTTTGTTAACATTATTAACATTTTCTATGATTTTATCTAAGCTAATAGAAACATCTCTAATAATACGAATACCATCATCAACTCTTCCGCGGCCCAAAGTCATTGAATCTGCTGCATTCTGAGTTTTTGTCAAAATGTTTTCTATTCTTGTTTGAATAGCTTCTGCTGCTTCTGCAGATTCTTCAGCTAATTTTCTAACTTCATCTGCAACTACAGTAAAACCTTTACCTTGTTCACCAGCTCTAGCTGCTTCAATAGCTGCATTTAATGCCAATAAGTTGGTTTGGCTTGCTATAGCTGTAATTGTATTTACTATTTCATTAATTTGTAGCGATGCTGAATTTAGGTCCAAAATAACCTGGGTTGCTATATCAACAGATTCTTTTATCTTACCTATCATGTCAACAGATTTTTTAACTGTTCTTCCGCCACTATCGGCAACTTGGGTGGTTGTTAATGCTGCTTCAACAGCAGTTGCAGCAAGAGATGCAACTTTTTGAGCTGATTCAGAAAAACTTTCTACAGAACTAGTTGTCTTTTCAAGATTATCTGATATTTCAAGAGAGGATTTGTTAATATCATTTACGTTCTTAGAGATATCTGAAAGGTTGGCTGCTGATTCTACAGATGCAGAGCTCAACTGCTGTGAATTTGTTGCTAAGTTGTCACTTGTTTCAAGTACTTTTGAAATCATGTCACAAATACAAGCAAGCATCTGATTAAAGCTTTCACCTACGTATTTAAATTCATCCCTATTTCGTTTAACGTTTAATCTTACGTTTAGAATACCCTTCTCTGCTTCTGCCATTGCTTTTACAAGTTTAAAAAGAGGATTGGATATACTTCTTAATAAAGAGATTATAAAGAATAAACAAATACATGAAATAATAGATGCGGAGAACCAGGTTAAATATCTAATGAAAGTAAATATCTTTTTTACTTCTTCATTTATATCTCTTACAGTGAATTGAGATAAGCTGCTGCTAAGATTAAAGCAATACTTATTTATTGATAAGCCTTTTGTAAATAACTCATTTTTTGAACCGTTTTTAACTTTTACGCACTCATCATAATAATTAGTTATTTCATTCGATATTTGTTTTAAGGTATCATCATAACCATTAATATTTGAATTTTTAAATTTTTTTACTAATTCATCATAAATATGATCTAATTCATTTTGTGAATTTGTTATTTCTTCAGATATATTTGCTTTTTCAGACTCGTCCGTCACTTTTGAATAGCTTATGACCCAACTAGTCACAAGATAAGTCTGGTTAGATAATTTTTGAGATTGCATTATAAGTTCGTTTATGTCGTCTTTAAGCAGGTCAATTTTTCTGTTTAAAGAAGTCAAATTGATATAATATAAACCAATAGTAATAATACACGAAGTGAGAATTGTTAAAAGACTGATTGTTAATTTACTTTTAATGGAGAAAAGATTCATTTTGCTTTATAACTCCATTTTATTATTAGCCTTGCTAGGAATTGAAAAATAATGTGGCATAAATATTTCTTGAAAACGTCTCAATGCAAAATCATCTGTCATTCCAGCTAAATAATCAACTAAGGTTCTATTAAAGCTTTGATTATCTGGAAGCTTGTGTTTTATATTATTTAATAAATCGTCAGGGTGTTTAATATACCATTCTGCTATTTCTCTAAGTAAATTTTTAGCTTTTTGCACAGCATTATTGATTTCTGGTCTTGTATACACATCTTTATATAGAAATTTTTTTAGCTCTTCGGTAGCTTCGCCGATTTCGGAACTCATTCTGATTAAATCACTTTCATAACTGTTTGAAACTATATCTCTGACCATTGTGTGAATACGAACAGAATGTCTATTTCCCAATAATTTTAAAGGTTCTTTAGGAAGTTCTTCCTGTGTAATGACTCCAGCCCTGATAGCATCATCTATATCGTGATTTAAATAAGCTACTAAATCTGAAATACGAACAACTTGAGCTTCAACTGTTAATGGTTTAGTATCTTCTGAAAATGTAGCGGAACCATCTCTACCTTTACTGTGCTTTAATATGCCATCAATGACTTCTTTAGTAAGATTCAAACCTTGCCCATCTTTTTCAAGGCGAGTAACTACTCTTACAGAATGACTTGCGTGATGAAAACCTGTTTCACTAATTTCATTTAAGACAGCTTCGCCACTATGACCAAATGGGGTATGACCTAAGTCATGCCCCAAGGCTATAGCTTCGGTAAGGTCTTCATTTAAACCTAAACATCTGGAAATACAGCGTGCTGTGCATACTACTTCGAGAGTATGCGTCAATCTGGTTCTAAAGTGGTCATCTGTTGGCGATAAAAAAACCTGAGTCTTATGTTTTAATCTTCTAAAAGACTCACAATGAACAATTCGGTCTACATCACGCTGGAAACAGGTTCTAATGAAGCAGTCTTTTTCAGGAAATTCGCGACCCTTGCTGTTTTTTGACAAACAAGCATACTTAGAAAGGGTCGCGGCTTCGTTTTCTTCGAATGCCAGCCGCAGTGAAGCGTTACTGGTTATTCCATTCATTTATTTTCTCAAGAACGAACTATGTCTAGGATTAGTTTTCTAGCTACAACTTTTTCAGGAACAATTGTTATAGCTGCTCTTAAGCGTTCCATAGCTTTTTCGTTGTCTTTTCTTTCTGGATTTACATAAAGTTCAGCGATAACATCGCCAACTTTAACCTGATCGCCAACATGTTTAACAAGTTTTAGACCAACGGCCATATCGATCTTGTCTTCTTTTGTTTCACGACCAGCACCAAGCATCATTGCGGAAAGTCCAACTTCTTCGCACTGAATCTGGCTGATATAACCATCTTTGTCAGACTTCAATTCAACAGTCTTGGCTGCATGTGGCAATTTTGCATAATCTTTGATCATTGAAGAATCGCCACCTTGGAATTCAACCATTTCTATAAGTTTTTCAAATGCTTTACCATTCTTCAAAACTTCAATTACTTTATTTACAGCTTCTTCTTTTGTGAGTTTTGGATTTTCAAGCATTAAAGCTTCTGAACAGAGTTCTTTTATTAGGTTAGTGAAGCTTTCTGGGCCTCTGTAATGCAAAGTGTCGATTGCTTCGATGATTTCGCAAGCATTGCCGACCATTTCGCCCAAAGGTTCATCCATATTGGTAAGAACAGCAGCAACTTTTCTGCCAGCCTGAGCACCAATCTTAACCATAAGAGAAGCAAGTTTTCTTGCATCTTCAACAGTCTTCATAAATGCACCAGAACCAACTTTAACGTCTAATACTAAGCCTTTGTTGCAAACAGCAAGTTTTTTAGACATAATAGAAGCTGCAATCAATGGAATTGAATCTACTGTTGCAGTAACGTCACGCAAAGCATACATTTTTTTATCTGCTGGAACAAGGTTACCGCTCTGACCAACAATAGCAAGACCAACTTTGTTGACTGCTTCAATAAATTTTTCGGAAGAAAGTTCAGTTGAGAACCCCTTAATAGCTTCAAGTTTGTCAATGGTTCCGCCAGTGTGCCCTAAACCACGACCAGACATTTTAGCTACCTTTAAGCCTAAGCAAGCAAGAACAGGACCTAATACCAGACTGGTCTTATCACCAACTCCACCAGTAGAATGTTTGTCGATAGTAAAGCCTTCAATGCCTTTAAGGTCAATAATATCGCCACTTGTTCTCATTACTTCTGTGAGCCAGTAGGTTTCTTCTTCGTCCATTCCCTTTAAGAATACTGCCATACAAAAAGCAGACATTTGATAATCAGGAACTGAACCATCAACATAACCCTTGACTAGTTCGGTAATTTCAGCTTGGGTAAGTTTGTGACCATCACGTTTTTTTCTAATAATGTCGTAAGTTCTCATTAAATTCTCTTTCCTTCCTTTTTTATTTATAAGCTATAAGCTTTAATTCTCAATCTATAAGTCAGATATATAAGGCTTTATTACTAAGCCGTAGGCTCTTAAACACCAACCACTAATCACAACAATAATAACCGCTTACTTTAGCAAGCAATTATCTCTTAATTCTAAGCAATCTGATATGATTACAGAAATAACATCTTTCGAAGAATGTAC
This sequence comes from Candidatus Rifleibacteriota bacterium, assembly GCA_905236675.1. Classification (GTDB taxonomy): domain Bacteria; phylum Muiribacteriota; class Ozemobacteria; order Ozemobacterales; family Ozemobacteraceae; genus RUG334. Next base: position 8,384 of record CAJOND010000040.1, read on the forward strand.
AAAAAGCACATTTCCTTTGGAACTCTGTATTGTCAATTTTCATTGAATCAAAAGTCATACCAGTCATATTCCATTTTCCAAAATAATCTGTACCAAAACATTTTGGAAGTTCAGCAGGCTTTTTAACTGCTGCAGAAGCAGCAGGAGATGCTGGGGTTGTCGGTACTGCGGGTTTCATGCCTGGACCAACTATTGGTTTATGTATATCCATTTAATTTACTCCATAAATTATTTCAAATGTAAGATTATTTATAATACCACATTGAGACAAAGTTGCAACAATTTTAAAAAGGGCAAAAAGATAAAATTTAATGAAAAAATTGATACAAAACAGGAATAGATATTGCCCAAATGAAAACACTGCATATAGCTATGATAAAACGTAACATAAACTTTGGAGTTCTCTTTACGTTCATGGAAAACCGGTAAACTACCAATCCTAATATAAGACTGATTATTAGCAAAATAATATCAAAAGTTTTTGAGTGTGCCAAAGATTGAAATAAACAGTTTATTGCTGATGAAAATAATATTATATCACAAAATGTAATGATAAATTCTAAACTGATAGATTTGAATGTTTTTGTTTCTTTTGTGTTTTCCATAGTCATAAATTTTAACTTAATTTATTCTAAGATTCAATGTAAAAATTTAAAGCTTTTTTTTTCTATTTAAGCTATAATTAATCTAACTAGGTAAAAGTTATGGCTAATATTCAAGAAACTTATGCTCAAAGACATTATGAATCTGCTTTAGATTATTTTGAACAGGGAAATTATGAAAAAGCTCTGCAGCAGATAGATTATGCTATACAAAAATCTCCTAATAATCCTGATTATTATTCTACTAAGGGTGTCTTTCTGCATCGAATGAATGATATTCCTAAAGCAGTAGAAGCTTATCAGAAAGCAATAGAAGTTTTTCCTGGACACACTTTTTCTCATTATAATCTGGGTATTATATTTATGAAAGAAGGAAAGATTCTACAGGCTATTCAACAATGGGAAGAAGTAATAAGAAACAAACCGGACGATGTAGATTCTATATTTAATATTGCAGTTGCTCTTTCTCGATTAGGAAAGTCTAAACAAGCAATACCTTTCTATAATAAAGTTTTAGAATACGATCCTAGTCATGTTATGACTCATCAGAATCTAGGTGTAATATATAGAGACGAAGGCGATTTTGTTCAGGCAAAGATGCATTTTAACATCTTGAAAGATTTGGATAGTACTTATTCCGAAGTTGTAGAGAAAGAAGTATTCAGATGCGAAGAAAAAGAATTTCTTGCTAAAATTGAAGAAGAAAAGAAACAAACAATTAGTTGTTTAAAAACCGAAGCTGATAGTGTTATTGAAAAAGCTCTTTCATCTCTTATAGAAGAAGATTTTGTAAAAGCCTTAGAATATTCAGAATCAATTTTAAAGGATATGCCAGATGATAAAAATGCTTTATTAGTTAAAGCCCAGGCTTTAGCAGGAATATGGAAAAATGATGAAGCTATAAAAGTATATGAACGTATTGTAGAACTATTCCCACGAGAATTAGAAGCTTATTTCCAAATGGGTGTGATTTCTTCTAATATTGGAAAATATTCTCAAGCTTTAGATTATTTCCAAAAAGTAAAAAAAATAGATGCTTTTTATCCTTTAGTTGATGAAAATATAGAAAGCGTAAAGAGAAATATACAAAATGGAGTCCAAAATAATTAATGGCCAGCTTGAATAAAAAGATTAATATTAAGTATTTTACAGGAATTAGAACAAGACTGACGATAATAATTCTTTGTGTCACACTTATTCCGCTAGGTCTTGTTGGATTTTGGTCTTACAATACTCAAAAAGAAATAATAACAAGGGAAGTCACTGCTAGTCATATAGAATTGTCTAATACCTTGGCAAGAGGTATTTATGAAAATCTGGAATACACAAGAAGATTAATGAATTCTATATGTGAACTGAAGTTTATTCAAGCTTTGAATCCAGAAGTTTCCAAAGATTTTTTCAACTCTTTAATGCGACATTTTTCTTTGTTTAAATTGATGTATTTAATTGATAGCGATAGAAAAATATTGGCTTCTACAGATTCAAGTGTAATTTTACCTGATGATTGGTTATTTTCTAAGGCAGTCAAAAGAAGTTATCAGGGGTCTCTTTCTGAAGTCAGAACATCTTTAGATGGCCCTCCTACTATGACTTTTGAATCTGTTATTCGTTCTCCGGATTTAGGAATAAATGGAGTTCTAATATCTGAAGTTAATCTTTCAAGTATAAACGAATTGCTTAAAGAATCTCTTAAAAACTCTAAGTCTCAAGGTCTTGTATTTGATGAAGTTGGAGCTGTAATCGCCAGGTCTGACGAGAGTGCAGGAATCTCGGATGTTGCTTTTTCAGAAGTTGTAGATTCTGATATAACAAATTTAAAAACAATAAATGGTGAATCTTACTTACTTACAGCAGTTTCTTTGAAAAAATTTGATTTCTATCAGGCTCCAAACTGGACAATAGTCTTACAGGTGCCTGAACGTATTGCTTTTGCGGCAGCCTATAAATTTAGGGAACGAATGTTGAGTATGTTTGGTTTAACTGCTTTGGTTTCGATTATTATCGCAGTTCTACTGGCCAGAGGTTTCACTGTTCCCATAGGAAAATTGGTTGAAGGGGCTTCAAATATTAGTCAGGGAAATTACGATAAAGAAATGAAACCTACTTCTTCTGATGAAATTGGAGAACTTACTCAAATCTTTGATGAGATGAGAATTAATATTAAAAATACTAAGGCAGAACTAGATAATAAAATTTTACAACTTTCAACTCTATATGATGTTGGCAAAGCGGTAACTTCAGAATTGAATTTTGTTAAATTGCAGAATATGATTCTTGACATGGTTGCAAAATTCTTAGGAGCAGAAAAAGGTTCTTTGATGCTTATAGATGATGCTGAAAAAACAATGACAATTGGGGTTGCAATAGGATTAAGCGATGACGTAACCCGAGATACCCGTCTGGAAGTTGGTGATTCTGTTGCCGGTTGGGCTGTTAAAAATAGAAAATTTCTTTTTGTAAAAAATGTAGAAGAAGACGAAGAATTCTTATCTATTAAAAAGCAGAATATAAAATCTGGAACATTGATGTGTGCTCCTCTTATTTCTAAAGATAAGATTATGGGGGCTTTAAATGTTTCTAAATCTACTCCAAATAGTTTTTCTGATAGTGATTTTGAACTATTTGTTAATTTGGCAAACCAGGTTGCAATAGCTATTGATAATGCTAGACTTTATCGTTATGCTGTTACTGATGAAATGACAAAACTTTATAATCATAGGTATTTTCAGCAGAGACTTGATGAAGAATTACTTAGAGCTGATCGTCATGAAGACCATATTTCTCTGCTTATCCTGGATGTTGACCATTTTAAGCATTTTAATGACACTTATGGACATCCGGAAGGAGATAGAGTGCTTAAAGCTGTAGCTAGGATCATAGAAAAAAGTATCAGAGAAATTGATATTGCTGCAAGATATGGTGGTGAAGAGTTTGTAGTTATTTGTCCTGAAAAAAATGGTGCAGGTGCACTTGTTCCTGCAGAACGTATAAGAAAAGCAATCGAAGCTTATGACTTCAGAATAAATGGTGTTCATGTTCCTATTACGGTATCGGTAGGAGCTGCTAGTTATCCAGATAATGCAACGACTAAGGCAGAATTGATTAAAAAATCTGATACGGCATTATATTATTCAAAAGAAAACGGAAGAAATAGATCAACTTTGTATAATCCAATAATGGTAGAGCATAAGGACTAAATCAATGGATGTTAAAATTAAAAGACTTTTAAAAGATTTACAAAATACTGACGATGATTTGAGAACATTATCGGCAATGACACTCATGAAATTAGATTTCCCAGATTCTGAAACAAGGGCAGAGGTTGTTGCCAATCTTATAAAGGCCACTCAGGATGAAAATATATCTGTTAGATTTTTTGCCAGAAAGGCTCTAGATAAGATTAGTGTTGCTGAAAAACTAATGCTTTCATCTGTAGAAGGAACTACTGTACCTATAGCAGATAGACTGATTTCGCCAAATTTCAGAACAAGACTTTCGGCTGTAATGGATATAAAGAATAAAGTTCAAAAAGGCGATGACGAAGTAAAATCTGAGTATAAAACAAAACTTATAGAAATGTTGGAAACAGAAGATCATCCTTTTGTAAAAGCAAGTCTGATAAGTTGTTTACAATATTTTTTAGAAAAGGAAGAAGCTTCTATTCTTAGTAAGTTTTTATCTGATTTAGATAACCGAGTCAGATCAAATACTATCGAAGCTATTGAATATCTAAAAGCGGAAGAAGCTATTCCAAGTCTGTTTTCTGCTTTATCTGACCATGATAACCGCATAAGAGCTGGTGCTGCCAAGGCTTTGCAATCCTTTGGAGAAGAAAAAGTTTTTACAGAATTAAAGAAAATGTTGGAATCTCCAGAAGAATGGATGAAAGGAAGCGCTATATACGCTCTTTCTCATATTCAAGCTAGTGAAGCAGTTAAAATGCTTATTGATGCAGCAAGAAACGGTAATAGTCAAGATACAAAAATGAAAGCAGTTATTGCATTAGCTAACTATTGTGATTCAACTGTATATAGCTTTTTGAAAGGTATGAGTCTTAACGGAGATGATGCTTCCAAAGAATCAGCAGCAAAAGCTTTGAAATTGATGGAAGAAAAATTTGGGAAAGAGCCACCTCATACCACTATTGTTACAGATGAAAGTGTTGAAGATACAAAAGTTGATAATGGTGCTAAAACTCCTAAAACGGCAAAACAGGAAGATTTGGCTTCTACCGTAACTAGGTTTTTCAGAAAAGGGAAAGACGAGGCTATTGGGCTATCAGGAAAAACAGCTATTAATTTTGCATTAAATGATTTAAGGAAAGAAATAGACGAACACGTGCTTGATATTGGAAGAACCGTATATGACTTATATCAAGGCGGAGAAATAGAAACAACAGATCTTTTATCTATAGGTAATGAAATTCTTCGTATGAATTATTTTATTCAGAAGTATTCTGAGCAAAACAATAAAAAAGCATCAAACGAAGGTGGATTTTTTGCTCAGTTAAAGAACTTCTTTAGTCCTAAAACACAAGAACAGAAAAATTCTGCTTTTCAAATGGAAAAATTTTCTAAAAGACGTGATGAGCTGTTTTTAAAGTTAGGAAAAGTAGCTTTAAGAAAGTATGAAGACAAGGAAGATCCTTTTAAACCCAAAACTTTGGAAGCTCAATTTTTAAATTATCAAAAGCTTGCTAGTAGACTTGAAAAAGAGCAGAAACTATTAGAAAATACTGGTTCAGAAGAAGCATAATAAAGACTACAATGCAGACCCAATAAATAGTCTCTAAGCTTTGGAATTTATGTAATGTTCTTCGTGACGATGGAATCACCTATCATCAGTATGTAACAGAGCTTACCTATATTCTTTTTTCTCAAAATGGCAAAAGAAACAGGTAAAGAGACAGAGATGGGTATTCCAAAAGAATACCAGTGGGATGTTTTAGCTTCGAAAGATGGTATTGAGCTTAAAAAATACTATAAAGAACTTCTAGAACATCTTGGGGAAAAATGCTCTGGCAGAATCAAGGAAATAGAACTAATTACAATGTAAACTTTTTTCATATATTAATGATTAACAAAAACTAAGATTATTACAATCTTTTATCATTTTTAATAAAATTTAATGCTCTTTCCCTGTTTCTCTAGAAGAGTACATTGGCAGTACTATATTATATAAATTAAAATTAATACAATATATTATATTAGTTGTTTAGATAAAAAGGAGAATGATGTGAAAAAGATAGCATTATTGTTTATGTTTTTATGTTTTATCTGTTTTACTGCTGAATCAGCCCTTCCTCGGTTAGATAAATCAGCTTCATTTGGAAAGATCCTCTCATCCGGTTCTACTACAAACAATTCAACTGTTGTAGATAAGGATTCAAGTGAAATCTATAATTCTCCTACTTCTAGCAATGCTGCATAAGACCAAGCTGCAGAAACAAGTTTAGCGACTCTTCCTAATGGAAAAGCATATGTTGGTGTTTCTTCTTTCTTCTTTCTTCTTTCTTGTCTCTAAGAGACGAACCTTTTGGAACAGTACTTGCTCATTTATATAATAATGAAGAAATCCTAATTATTAATCGCCAGGGTGATTGGTATGAAATAGAAAGCGATAAAGGAAGCGGCTGGATTTATGGAAAGTGTGTATTTGACTCCCCTAATACAAAACCTAGTGGATCAGCTTCTGATACCGCTTATATCTCTAATGACACTAGTGACGACACAAATAAAAGTAACGGTACTTACAATTATTATTCTTTTACAGAACCTGGAGATTACACTCTTCATATAAATTCAACTAATAAACTTATTAAATTCTCGGCCGATGGAAAAGCTCTTGCACAATTACAAGACCCTGATTACGGGCAGCTTTTTAGAATTGAAGTAGGTGCTGGAGGTCATTTGTTTGTTGCAGATAAAGGGACTCGTAAGATTTATATTTATGATTCCAAAGGTGATTATGTTAATGACCTGAACTGGGAATGGTCTGGAATGGCGGTAACAGGCAAAGAAGACAATCTATATAGATTGATATATTTTAATGAAGAAAATAGAAATATGCTTGTTAAAACTGACCTTAATGGAAATGTGATCAGTTCTAAAGTTATAGAAATTGAATTGAGTGATCCAGAATTATGGTGGGTTGACGAAGCAAAAGGAGAAGCAGTTATAACTTATAATCCTTTAGAAGGGTTTGAGGGTGATTACAATATTATAAGAGTTAATTTGGAAGGCAAGGTTATAGCTTCTGGAAAAGTTCCTGCACCTTTTGTTATGAATCGTTTTATTGACCATGCTGATTATGAACAGTTCTTTATTGGAAAGTGTAATTATTCTGAAGCCCCAAATGGTAACTTTGAAATAATTCCTTTTAAAATGCAAAGATAAAACAATTAAAACCCACAGATAGAGTTATTGTAGGTGATATAGTTGATATTGCTGCTTCTTCAGAAAATAACTAATAATTTTAAATATGCTCAAGTCAAAAAAAGGTAATGTTATACTAATTGTAGTAGCAGTATTTGCTATATTAGCCCTGGCTTTAGGTTCTTTCTTTAAAACTACAATAGATAGAAGACACTCGGCTCAAAAACTTGGCGATACTTTGTATGCAAGGGAATTTGCCAAATCTTTGGCAATTCTAACAATAAATTACATAAAAGAACAGCTAAGAAAACCAGATGGTGATGAAATTTTGAAAAAAGCATTTTCATTACCTTGGAATTATAGTGGGAATGAGACAAAAGGAATCATAAATTTTTCTAAAATAGATGTTATAGATTCTTCAACAGGAAAGTCTTTAATAGATACTCTTCAACGGGAAATTAATTTAAAAGAATTTGTAGTGGTAGAAAACAAAATTAATTGGAATCTTAGTGATTTAAAGCCAATAAAGATTGGTGATGAAGAGAATGGAACTATTCCATACCCTAGAGAAAAAACAGGCTTAATAAATCTCAATTTTAAAGTTAGATATAAAATGCCTGGTAAAAATGAATATTCCAGATTGGAACGAAGAAAGTCAAGGCTCAGCCCAATGGGTGTGTGATAGTAAAAGCTCAATTGGAAACATACAATATACCTATGATTATGTTTCTGGAAGTAAAGATGGGGTGCATAGAAAAGTATTAGAAAATAACATAAATATAGATAACTATTTTGCAAAAAATCACTTAGTAGAATTGAGTTTTAAACATTTTGCAGTCGATATCAACAAGGACCAAAACAATGAAATTGTCAGTGGAAAACACGGTATGTGGGTTGAATTGACTGTATATTCAAAAGAAAAGGATGAAAAAGATTCTTTTACCATAAAAAGACTTATATCTGTAAAAGAGTCTGATTAAATTTGTAAAAAGCTAATTATTTCAACTATTAAGAAAAATACTAACTCATAATAAATAGCACCTTGACATAAATCTTATCGGCTCATATAATGAGCCGATGACTTATTTAGGTTAAAAGAAAGGTCTAACAATGAGTAACAATAACAATCAAAACAATGCTTCTAAAAAATCTCAAGAAGCAGTTACACCAAAATCAGAAGATATATCTCGCTGGTATACAGATGTTGTTTTAAAGGCTAAAATGGCCGATTATTCACCAGTTAAAGGCTGTATGGTAATAAGACCTTACGGTTATTCTATATGGGAAAATATTCAGAAGATTCTTGATACAGAATTTAAGAGATTAGGTCATACTAATGCTTATTTCCCTCTTTTGATTCCAGAAAGTTTCTTTACTAAAGAAGCGGAACACGTTGAAGGCTTTGCACCAGAAGTTGCTTGGGTTACTCATGGCGGTGGAGAAGAACTGGAAGAAAAGTTAGCCATCAGACCAACTTCAGAAACCATTATTGGTTATATGTTTGCAAAATGGATTGACAGCTATCGCGATTTGCCTGTGAAAATCAACCAATGGGCTAATGTTATGCGCTGGGAAAAGGTTACTAGACCTTTCTTAAGAACAACGGAATTTTTGTGGCAGGAAGGTCACACTGCTCACCGCACTCACGAAGAAGCAAAAGAAGAAGTTATGACTATGCTCAAAGTCTATCAGAACTTTGTTGAACATGATCTGGCTATTCCTTTAGTAACTGGTGAAAAGAGTCAGAAAGAAAAGTTTGCCGGTGCTTTGAATACATACACAATAGAAGCATTAATGCCAGATGGACAAGCTTTGCAGTCAGGTACTTCCCACGATTTGGGTCAGAATTTTGCTAATGCTTTTGATGTTCAGTTCTTAGATTCTGACGGAACTCACAAACATGTTTGGAGCACTTCGTGGGGTATTTCAACACGCATTATCGGTGCTTTGATTATGGTTCACGGCGATGACAAAGGCTTGAGACTGCCTCCAAGAGTAGCACCAATTCAGGCTGTTGTTATCCCTATAGTAAATAAAACAGGGGCTGATGCTATTAATGCTAAGGCTAGAGAACTTGCAAAACGTCTTGCCGATGCAGGATTAAGAGTTGAATGTGACGACAGAGATGGTTACAGACCAGGATGGAAGTATTCTGAATACGAAATGAAAGGCGTTCCTTTAAGAGTTGAAATCGGCGCTAAAGACATGGAAAAGAACCAAGTTTGCTTAGTTAGACGTGATACTGGTGAAAAGATGTTTATTCCAGAAGTAGAAATGGAAGTAACAGCAAAACGCCTTATGGAAGAAATTCAGCAGGGTCTATTCAAACAGGCAAAAGAAATACTTGATACCAAGACTTTTAGAGCAAACAGCTTTGAAGAATTTGAAGATGTTATTAAAGTTAAACATGGTATGGCTGATCTTTGCTGGTGTGGTGACCAGGCTTGTGAAGACAGATTCAAAGCAGAAGTTGGTGCTACAATCAGATGTTTGAATAATCGTGAAGTAGACGGCAACTGTGTTTGCTGCGGTAAACCAGCTAAACACAGAGTATTTGTTGCTCGTTCTTATTAATTTACAAAGAAACATTTTAAACAAGATATAAAAAAAGACGGCTTTTAAAGCCGTCTTTTTTCATACTATAGTTTATAGAGTTTTTAATTTGGCAAAGGAACTCCGCTACGAATTGTCTGAGCTAAAGTAGCTATTTGTTTTTCAATAGGTTTACCTTGAGGAGCTACTTTTGCGCATTGTTCTATAATAACTAAGGCTTCACTTGTCTTTTTCATCTTATAAAGAGCCATTGCCAAATAATAGCCTATTTCAGCGTTGTCATTTTCTAGTCTGAAAAGATTTGTAAGCAATCTGATTGCCATTTCATTTTTCCCTAGAATAGCACAAGCTGTGCCCATATCTTGATGGATACGTTTTTTCATTTTTGGAGTTGATTCTATTTCTCCTTCAATAAATAATTGATATGTATCTATAACTTTTTGCCAATCTTTTGTTTTTCTATAACATTTTCCTAACAAGAAGTTGGCTTTTGCACTGGTTGGATTACTTTTCATGAAAGCTGCAAGATGTTTTATTGCAGCTTCGTATTCTTTGTTTTCATTTAACATAATTCCAAGATACAAATTTATATTTTCTGGACAACTTTCATTATTTGCTATAGATTTATTAAATTCTTCTATTGCTTTTGGATATTTACCTAAATTATAAGCTTTTAAACCTGCCTTGTAGTGAGGTATTTCAGGCTTTTTCTTAATAGATATTTCTGGGGCATTAGGAATATTTAATGAATCTAAACCTTGTAAATTAGGTAGAGGTGAATCAGAAAGTAATCCATCAGATGAATTTTGTAATCCAAGCAAATCTGAACTGTTTGAACTAGTCTGATTTACAGAATCCATAATAAGATTAAAGTTCAAATTTGTAGAATTTGTTGTAGGTTGCGTATTATCTCCTTTTAATGGCGAGAGCATTTCATTAACATCTAATGAAGGCAATTGCTGCTCAGGTTGACCTGAATCATCGGATAATGATAGAGGCTGAAATTGGTCTGGTTGATTAGCTTGTTCTGTTGATACTGGAATATCTTGAACAGGTTGATCAATTCCGCCAAATTGAGAAAAATCAATGTTTAAATCATTGTCAGCTCCTAATTGAGCTGGTTGTTGAGGAGGTTCAATGTTAATTGGTTTAACAGGCGGTTGAGGTGTAAGAAGATTGACTTGTTGAACAGGTTGTTGAATAGGTGGAATGATACCAGGTTGAACTGTTTGTTGTTGTGGTGTTGCCAAAATTGGTTGAACAGACTGCTGAGGGGGTGCCATTGTGACAGGCTGCTGTGGAGGAGCAAAAGAAGGCTGGAATGTCTGAGGAGCAGATTGTTCATAAGAAAAAGCATTTATAAGCTTAGCTGGCATTTTATCGCCTTTAATTATTATATCAATAATAGCTTCTAAAGCTGGAATAAGCAGTTCTACATGAGGTTGTTTTTTAACTCTTTCAAATCTTTTTATAAACTCTTCTAGAGTTTCCAAATCACCATCTTCAAGCATTGTAGTGGTAATGTTTTGTACAACAAAAGGATCGTGTTGTTCTAAACGTGGAGCTACTTTTTTTACTTCCTCAATACCACCTAAGGCAACAAGAGCTTTCAATAGTGCTTTTACTACTGGAAGTCTTTTGTCTTTAAAATGTAATCTTAATGAGTTCATGGCATTTTCATTAGGATGAGAAATTAGGAATTTTAAACAAGATTCGATATTTGGCGCATCTCGTTCTGTTTTAAGAATATTTACGATAGGAGTTGATTCAAAAGCTGGAATTGCTGCAACCATATCTATAGCATATTTTCTTATCCATTTATTTTCGTCAGAAAGAACTTTATTTATATTTGAACTTATAAATTCGTGAGGAAAATTTTTCAAAGACTGAATCATTCTTTTTCTAACTGTTTCATTTTCGTCAACAATAAGATTTTCGGCTTCTTTGAAGAAATCGTTTGGTGGAATCATACAAAGAATAAATGCGGCACTTCTTCTTAGTTGAACGTCATCTGAATTGCACATTTCTACTATTTGTGCTTTAACTTTTTCTGGTGTTATTTTTGCTAAAGCAAGAATTGCATTTGCCCTAATTCTATTATTTGGGTCATGTAAAAATGGAGTTATTCTTTGGAGAAGTTCTTCTTCTGTTAATTTTAGTTCACCTATAGCTTCGATTGCATTTGCTCTTAAACGTGCATCTCTAGCGTGTAAAGCATCATCAAAAGCTCCAAGCAGTGTTATACTTTGAAATCTAGATAAGAATGAAATCATTAAAGCTTTACGACGTAAATCTTTATCTGAATGATATTTTTCTATAAGTATAGGTATTGTGTCTAATTCTCTCATACGGCAGAGTAGACGCAATATTGTCATAGATATCCATTCGTCTGGATCTGAAATGTAATCGCACATTGCTAAGGCAGCTTCTTTACCGCCAATATTAAAAAGTGAGTAAACTGTTTGGAAACGAACCTGTCGGTCATTATCTGCTAAAAAGGTTTTTATAAAAGGAACTAATTCTTTTTTCTTATAATTTCCTAAGCATTCTACAATTAATTCTCTATTCAATGTGTGTGTATCTTGTATCTTTTCTTGTAAAAATTCAATACTTTCTTTTCTATCAAAATTAGCAATTGCTTTGATTGCATAGCGACTATTTGGATTTTTTACAGCAAAGTCATAAATTAAGTTATAAACGTTACCTATACCAATTTTCGAGAGGTTATAAATAAGTTTTTCTTTACATGTGACATCATACTCTTTATTAATTTGGTCACAAATTATAGAGGCTAATTTTATTCTGATTGAGGATATGCGTTTATATGCTAGCTCATTCATTGTTCAATCTCCTGAAGCATATTTTTTATGATGTCTTGATTTAGGGTTTCAACGCGTTTTAATTTTTCTAGAGAATCTTTAAAAGTAACGCAGCCTTCACGTCTAGCCATTATCATAGCTGTTTCAAGTTGGTTATATTTATGGTCTCTAATGAGATTTTCCATACTCTTATTTACGAGCATTAATTCATATGCAACACCGCACTTTTGCTGGGGGTCTACGCTAGGAATTAAAATCTGAGAGAAAATACCTTTTAGACTGAGAGAAAGTTGACTTCTTGCTTCGTCTTGTTTTCCCGCTGGAAACATACTGATAATGTGTTCTATCGACTGAGCCGGACCAAAAGTTGGAAGAGTTGAAATAACCAGGTGACCTGTTTCTGATGCCATTAAAGCCTGTTCTACAATTCCTTGTTCTTGTAGTTGTCCAATAAGCATAACATCGGGGTCTTCGCGAAGAGCATTTGTTAATGCATCTAAATATGTTGGTATAACTTTACCAACTTCAACTTGGGTAAAAACAGATAGATTTGGTTCATAAACAATTTCTACAGGATTTTCCATTGTAATAATATGGCGGGCAAAACGGTCATTAATAGCTTGAGCCATAGCTGCTACTGTAAGTGTTTTTCCACAGCAGACAGGACCAGTAACCAAAAATAGACCTCTAGGCAATGCCGCTACATTGATTAGAGCCTCAGGTAATCCAAGACTTTCGATAGTTGGAACATGTTTTGGAATGAACCTAAAAGAACCAGCAACTCCATCTCTCTGTGTATATATATAATATCTAATTCTTGTCTGAGATTCAGGCAATGTAAAAATTGATTCAGTGTTAAATTTGTTTTGAAGTTCAGCCTGTTTTGAAGCCTCTATTACGGGCAAAAACAAATCAAACATCTGTTGAGGAGCCAGTGCTTCTCTTTCTGATATTACAAGGTGTTTGTTTATTCTAAATGAAGGTGGAGCACCTGGTTTTAGAATCAAATCGCTTGCTCCCATTTCTATTGCTTCTTCAAAATATTCAAATATTTCTGGCTTCATTTTGTAGATTCTCCTGGAATTGATTCAAATTCTTCAACTTTACGTTTTACGTAAGAAGGATTATTTGCTTTTAATAGACCTTCATCCTTAGCAATTTTACCTTTAACAATAAGATCAACCAAAGAATTATCTAGAGAAACCATACCTGTTGAAGAACCAGATTCTAGATATGAATTTATTAAGTGAATTCTGTTTTCAGAAATAAGACCTTTGACGGCTGATACGTTAACTAATACTTCAAAAACAGCAATTCTGCCTCGAGCATTTCTTTTGGGAGCCAGGGTTTGGGTAACAATACCAGTAAGGTGTGATGCCATACGTGACATAACTTGCAGGTGCAGATTTTTGGGACACAAATTAACAAAACGGTCTATAGCTTGTATTGCTGTGTTACTGTGAAGTGTTGCAAATACTAATTTGCCAGATTCAGCAGCTAATAGAGTCATTTCTACGGCATCTGCATTTCTAAGTTCCCCTACCATAAGAACGTCACAATCTGTTTTTAATGCACCTTTAATGCCTTCTTCAAAAGTTAAACAATCTACTCCAACTTGTCTTTGACTAACTAGACATTGGTTGTCTTCGAAGAGATACTCAATTGGATCTTCAACAGTAATGATTGTCTTTTTGAAATTATTATTTATGTGGGTAATATAAGCAGACAATGTTGTTGATTTACCTGCACCAGTTGCTCCTGTAACTAAAACAAGACCGCTTGGCTTGTCCGCAAATTTTCTAGCAGATAGAGGCAAACCTATATCATTGAAAGTCAATTGTTTAAATGGAATAACACGGAATACTGCATTACCACCGCGATAATCATTAAATATGTTAACTCTGAATCTTGCATTACTAAAACTATAACCTAAGTCTAATTTTGAATATTTTAGGAAAGTTACTAATTGTGCATCATCCAAAATAGCTTCCAGCATAACTTCAAAATCATTTTGACTAATAACGGGCATTTCTTTTATAGGACGCATATTTCCATCTATACGTAAAATAGGGGCATAGCCTGTTTTGAAATGAAGGTCAGAAGCACCTTTTTCAATGCAGAGCCTCAATAATTCAAAAATCATCATTCCTCCAAATTGTGAGTAGGTTTGTTCTTTTTGAAAACAGTCACTAAAATATTCTAACAGAATTATAAGTTAAAGGCTATTTTTTTAGAGAAAAGTCTTAATTAAGTTTTAAAATTTTTCTTTAGATTATTATAAAAAAAATGATATAGAATAAAAGTAATCAAAAAAGGAGAGATCTATGAAATATTTAAAATTATTTGTGATTTTGATGTTGGCTACTTTAATATCTAATTCTTCCTATGCTCAGGAAGCAGATAAAACTTTAGATGGAGAAAAAAAATTGACTAGCTTAAATGAAACAATAAAGATTATTCATCAACGAAAAAGTGTTAGACATTTTACTGATAAAGCAGTAACGAAAGAACAGCTTGAAGCTATAGTTAGAGCAGGTATGGCTGCTCCTACCGCTATTAATACTCAACCTTGGCAGTTCCTTGTTGTTACCGACAAAGAATTAAAAGCAAAATATGCCGAAGGCAATAGACAGTCTGAAATGATTAATAAATGTTCAGCTTTGGTTATTATATGTGGAGATATGAATATCGGTAATGAAAGAAGTCAGGCTTTTTGGGTTCAGGATGTTTCTGCAGCAACAGAAAATCTTCTTCTTGCTGTAGAAAGTTTAGGTTTAGGTGCTGTATGGACTGGGGTTTATCCTATAGAAGACAGAGTTAAAGAAGTTAAAGAAATATTTGCTCTTCCTGAAAAGATTATTCCTCTTTGTGTTGTTCTTGTTGGCTACCCTGAAGGTGATATTGATCAGCCAAAAGATAAATGGAAACCAGAAAGATTGCATTGGAATAAATACTAAGAATTAAAATTTAAAGACAAGGGATTTGTTCCCTTGTCTTTGAAAATAAATAGAATTAAAGAATGAAAAATCTTTCTATAATTACCGCTAGAGGTGGTTCAAAGCGTATTCCAAGAAAAAACATACGTAATTTTTTGGGAAAGCCTATTATTGCCTATTCAATAGATACAGCTTTAAAAAGTGAAGTTTTTGATGAAGTGATGGTTTCGACAGATGATGAGGAAATAGCAGAAATTGCTGAAAAATATGGTGCTAAAGTTCCATTTAGAAGAAGTGCTGAAACATCAAACGATATAGCAACCACAACAGATGTTATTTTAGAAGTTTTAAGAGAATATCAAAAACGTGGTTTTCACTTTGAGTATGCTTGCTGTATATATCCAACAGCTCCTTTTATAAAGCCAGAACAGATTAAAACAGGCTATGTAAAAATGTTAGAAGTAGGAGCAGATGTTTCTTTTCCTGTAGTAAAATATTCTTATCCAATTCAACGGGCTTTATCTATAGATGATAAGGGTAAGTTGTTTATGGTTTGTCCAGAACATTCTAGAAGTCGTTCACAGGATTTAACAGCTCATTATCATGATGCCGGTCAGTTTTACTGGTTCAAAGTTTCAGCTATTAAACAAAATATGGAACTGTTAAAAATGAATGCTGTTCCAATAATAATACCAGAAACACAGGTTCAAGATATTGATACTGAAGAAGATTGGGTTTTAGCCGAAATGAAGTATAAGTTAAAGATCTAAAATTTGTTTTACACTACCATTTAAAAAAAGGAAAATATTAGGGTGACAGCATTTATTTACAACATTATTATTTCTCCTATAGAAATTATTATTGAGAATTTTTTTTCTTTTTTTTATTACAATCTTCAGTTGAGTATAGGTAGTGCTATATTTTATGTAAGCTTTTTTATATCGTTGATTTGTTTGCCATTTTATTGCAGAGCAGATAAAATACGTAAAGAAGAAGAAGCAAAATATTCTGAACTAGAACCATACATAAATAAAATAAAAAGAAATTTTAAAGGCGATGAAAAGTTTTTTTTATTGAATACTTTATATCGTCAACAGGGTTACAATCCAATTAGTTCTCTTAGAAACTCTTTTAGTTTGTTAATGCAGATTCCTTTTTTTATAGCTGCATATCATTTTTTTTCAAATCTAGAATTGCTGAATAATCATTCTTTATGGCTGATAAAAGATTTATCTATGCAATGGTTTAAATATAAATGTTTTACCTTTTATAATGACCATAGTTAATATTATTTCATGCGAATTATATATAAAGTCAGGTGGTTTTAAGGCTAGATTACAGCCATATGGTCTTGCATTTGTATTCCTTGTATTATTGTATAACTGTTCTTCTGCTTTGGTTATATATTGGACTTTTAATAATTTATTCAATTTGATTAAAAATAAATTTATGGATAGTAGTCCTAAAATTTTTTCATGGATATTATTGATAATAGCAATTTTAGTTTTTTATTATGATGGTTATATTAATAATTTGGCTTATAGTTATATAACCTTAGTATTATTAACTGTTTCACTTCCTTACTTATTGCTGTTTATAGTGTACAAATATGTGAAAGATAACTATTTTAAAGGAAAAGAAACTCTAATTACTTCAACGAATAAATTTGATATTTTGGCTTTTTCTCTTTGTGCATCAGGACTTGTTTTATTACAGGCTTTTATAATACCAATAGGATTAATGAACAGTGATTTACCTTTATTTGTTACAGAATTAGAGAGTATATCAAATATAGTGAATATATTAACAAAAAATCTGGCAATTATATTAGGGTTCTATTTCATATTGGGATTTGGAACTATATTATTAATAAAAAAAGACTACAAAACCTATTTTATAATTGGATTTATATCGTTTTTTATTCATTCAATTATTAACTATCTTTTCTTTTTCAACAATCTTGGAATGTTAGATTGTGATCTTGTTTTCCCAAATATTGTACAAGTTGAAATGGCATTAGGAAATATCTATAATCAGATTTTCAATGCTTTATTATTTGTTTTGATTTTTGCTTTTATAATCTTTTTATTAAAAAAAATACAATCAAAATATGTATTATGTATAATATTTACTATTTTATTGTCTGAGATTATAGTTTCTATAATATATCTATTTGACTTCAAAAAAAATACTAACTTTATTAATAATTATTACAAAACTGTTAATAAATTGATAATACCTAAAAAGCTTGAATTATCTAAGGGCGGTAAAAATGTAATAATAGTATTTCTTGATCGTTTTGTTGGAGGAATTTTACCACTTATTCTTGATGAAAAACCAGAAATGAAAAAAGTTTATTCTGGTTTTGTTTTTTACCCTAACACAGTATCTTTTTATTGGTCTACAATTTTGGGTTATCCTCCAACAATAGGTGGCTATGAGTATATTCCTTTGGTGTTGGACAAAGACAATAGATTATTACCAGAAAAGTGGATGGAAGCTACTTTAATGCTACCTATACTTTTTAAAAATAATAATTTTTCTTCTACTGTTGTAGACCCTATTGGAGATTTTGATTACAATATGCAGTTTTATAAAGAAGATAGTTATCAGAATTTATATACTTCCAAAGGTTTAAATTATATTAAATTATCTGGTAGATTTAATTCTTTATTGCAAAAAGATGAAAGAAATGAAAAGGGGTTGTTAAATTATTTTTGCAAAAGATTATACATGTATTCTTTCTTTAAGATATCTTCAAATTATTATAAAAAAATTTTATATGAAGATGGAAATTATTTGTTAATAAGGAATGTTGATTCCCTAAATATTTATACTACTAACAAATCTTTTATTAGTGCATATTCATCTTTATTATTTCTCAAAGATATTACTAACATTAATTCAACTACAACGAGTACTTTTGCTCTTATAAACAGTGATTTGCCTCATAATATGCATTATTTACAGTATCCAGACTATGAATACTCAGAGAAAATAACAAATATTGGAATTAATAGATTTAAAAATGAAGAAAGTTTTAAATCTTATCATACTGCTATGGCATCGATATTGCTGGTTGGTAAATACTTGGATTATCTTAAAGAAAATGGTGTTTATGACAATAGCAGAATTATAATTGTTGCAGATCACGGAAATCACTATTTAACTTTACCTAATAGTAATAATTTTCAAAATAGTAATATTACACCATTTAATCCTATTTTAATGGTAAAAGATTTTAATCAGCGTTTTGAATTAAAAAAGGATTATACTTTTATGACAAATGCAGATACTCCCTTTATTGCTACGAATAACTTGATTGATAATCCTATCAATCCTTTCACTGGCAAGAAATTATCTATGGAAGAAAAATCAAAAGGTATAGACATATACATGGATATTAATTTTTGGAATGCTTCTCAATTTAAAACAAATAGAGTGATTTTAGATAAAAATCCGAAGATTAAGCATGTTAGAGATAACATCTTTGAGGAATCTAATTGGAGTGATGTAAAATACACAAAAAATGAATAATTCTGTTAAAGTTTACAGTATTTTACATCTTTAAAGCTTCAATAAAAAATGTTATAGTTTTTTACTAGCAAAAAAAGGAATATCAGATTCGTAGACGTCATGTATAATATTTTTATTACTCCTTTAGAAATTA
This sequence comes from Candidatus Rifleibacteriota bacterium, assembly GCA_905236675.1. Classification (GTDB taxonomy): domain Bacteria; phylum Muiribacteriota; class Ozemobacteria; order Ozemobacterales; family Ozemobacteraceae; genus RUG334. The sequence goes on from CAJOND010000040.1 coordinate 27,341, forward strand.
TTATAGAGAATATTTTTTCCTTTTTTTATTATAATCTTCAATTAAGTATAGGTTGTACTATATTTTATATGAGTTTCTTTATATCATTGCTTTGTTTGCCATTATATTGCAGAGCAGATAGAATATGTAAAGAAGAAGAAGCAAAATTATCTGAATTAGAACCTTATATAAATAAGATAAAAAGAAATTTTAAAGGCGATGAAAAATTTTTTTTACTTAAGACTTTATATCGCCAACATGGTTATAATCCAATCGGTTCCTTAAGGAATACTTTTAGTTTATTAATGCAGATTCCTTTTTTTATAGCTGCATATCATTTTTTTTCAAATCTAGAATTGCTGAATAATCATTCTTTATGGCTGATAAAAGATTTATCTATGTTTGCTGAATATCAATGGTTTAAATATAAATGTTTTACCTTTTATAATGACTATAATTAATATTATTTCATGCGAGTTATATATTAATACAAAAGATTTTAAATCAAGAATCCAGCCATATGGCTTGGCTTTATTTTTTCTCGTTTTTTTATATGATTCTCCTTCTGCTTTGGTATTATATTGGACTTTTAATAATTTATTCAGTTTACTTAAGAACAAATATCTGGACAGTAATCCGAAAAAATTTACCTGGATATTACTGATATTATCAATATTGGTTTTTTATATTGATGGTTTTATTAAACATTTATCTTTTAATTACTTAACATCTGTTGTAATTAGCATATTTTTCCCATACATTATTTTGTTTGTCATATTAAAATTTATTAAAGATAATTTCTTTAAAGAGAAAAAAATAATCTCATTGTCTAATAAATATATAATCATGATATTTTCTTTTTCTGCTTTAGGGCTACTGTTATTACAGTCTTTTATAATACCATTAGGTTTGTTTAATAGCGATTTCCCTTTGTTTGCACTTGAATTAGATAGTGTTTCAAATATTAAAAATATACTAATAAAGAATTCTGCAACTTTATTTGGATTATATTTCATTTGGATATCGGTATCATTGTTTCTAGTAAAAAAAGAATATAAATCATGCTTTATAATTGGATTTTTATCGTTATTTGGATTTTCTTTACTTAATTATCTTTTCTTTTGTAATAAACTTGGAATATTAGATATTGATTTAGTTTTTCAAAGTTATTCACAGGTTGAAGAGACATTAGGAAATATTTTTTATCAAATTTTAAATGGTTTAGTGTTTGTAGTTATTGTTGTCATTACTTACAATGTATTCAAAAAATCATTAATCAAACAAATGATATATGTTCTTGTAACAATAGTGTTATCTGAAATAATTGTTACTACAATGAATATATTGGAATTCAGACAAAACATAAACTTTTTTGAGAACTATAATAATGCACTTAATCAATCAAAATTGGTTTATAAGTTTGACTTATCAAAAAAAGGTAAAAATGTAATAATAATATTCTTAGATCGTTTTGCGGGAGGCATTTTGCCTTTCATTTTTGATGAGAAACCAGAATTAAAAAACATTTATTCTGGATTTGTGTTTTATCCAAATACAGTATCTTTTTATGGGTCTACTGTTTTGGGGTATCCTCCTATTACTGGAGGTTATGAATATACTCCTTATGTTATGGATAAAGACAAAAGGTTGTTTCAAGAAAAATGGTTGGAATCCACCATGATGCTGCCTACTCTCTTTAAAAACAATAATTATTGTTCGACAATAGTAGATCCTATTGATTATTTTGATTATAATATTCAGTTCTTTATCAAAAACAACAACCAGAATAAATATAATCCTAATGATATAAAATATGTCAAAATGGTTGGTAATTATAATTCTTTATCGGCAAAAGGTAATCACGAAAACTATTTGCTGAGCTTTTTCAGTAAAAGATTATATATGTATACCTTTTTTAAGATTTCATCAAATTATTTAAAGAAAGTAATATATGAAGAAGGGAAATACATGTTGATTAGAAAAAATGATTTAGATAATGATTACCAGTCTGAAAAAACATTTTTCAATACATATTCAGCATTATCATTGCTAGAAAATAAGACTAATATTAATTCCGATTTGTCTAACACATTTACTTTAATAAACAATGAATTACCACATATTATGCACTTTTTACAATATCCCAACTATGAATATTCTGAAAAAATAACCGACACTGGAATTGATACATTTAATGACGATAAAAGTTTCAAATCTTACCATACAGCAATGGCTTCTGTATTATTAGTAGGTAAATTCTTAGATTTTCTTAAAAGAAATGAAGTATATGATAATAGTCGAATTATCATTGTTTCTGATCACGGAAATCGATTTTTAAACATACCTGGTTATTCCAAGTTTCAAACAAGTAATATTACACCTTTCAACCCATTGTTAATGGTTAAAGATTTTAATCAGCATTCTGAAATAAAAAAAGATGAAACATTTATGACTAATGCGGATGTACCTTATATTGCTACAAACAATTTGATTGATAATGCGAAGAATCCTTTTACAGGAGAAAAAATATCTATTGCCGAAAAATCTAATGGTATAGATATATATATGGATTTTAATTTCTGGAATTCTTCTCAATTTAAATCAAGTAGAGTAATATTAGATAAAAATCCAAAAATTAAGCATGTTAAATCTGATATATTTAATGAATCTAATTGGAGTGATGTAGAATATACAGAGAAAGATTGAATAGAATTTTTACTAAAGGAGAGTAATTGATGAAGACTGTATATACTTGTTTTTGCACTGATATTATTCATGAAGGTCATTTAAATATTATTAAACAAGCAAGTAAATATGGAAAAGTGATTATTGGAGCATTAAGTGATGAAGCATTAATTAGATATAATCGCTTTCCTACAGTTTCATTTGATGAAAGATTGAAACTTTATAAATCCTTAGAGCATGTTGAGGATGTTATTGTTCAAAAAGAAATAATGTACGACAACGTTTTGTCCGTTATACGTCCTGACTATGTTGTTCATGGGAAGAACTGGTCTATAGGTCCTATGAAAGCTATTCGTAATAATGTTATAGAGTGGCTTAATAAAAATGGAGGCGAATTAATTGAAATAGATTATACATATAGTGAGAATGCGCAAAAAATAGATAAAATATTAGTAGAAAAATTATCTATGCCTGAATATAGAAGGAAAAGATTAAGACAATTATTAGAATTATGCCCAATAGTTAAGGTGTTAGAAGCTCATAGTGGGTTAACTGGACTAATTGCAGAAAAGACTGTTGTTGAACATGAAGGTAAACTTGATCAGTTTGATGCAATGTGGATATCGAGTTTGTGTGATTCTACTGTTAGAGGGAAACCGGATATTGAACTTGTTGACATGTCTTCAAGGCTTAGAACCATAGATGATATAATGGAAGTAACGACTAAACCCATTATTCTAGATGGTGATACGGGTGGAATGGCAGAACATTTTGTATATAATATAAGAACTTTAGAAAGAATGGGAGTTTCTGCTGTAATTATTGAAGATAAAACAGGATTAAAAAAGAATTCGTTATTTGGAAATGAAGTAAAACAGACTCAAGATAATATTGAAAATTTTTGTTTTAAGATAAAGGCTGGGAAAAAAGCTCAATTAACAGAAGATTTTATGATTATTGCAAGAATTGAATCTCTGATTCTTGAACATGGTATTAACGATGCTTTGAAAAGAGCCTATGCTTATGTAGAAGCTGGAGCTGATGGTATAATGATTCATTCTAGAAAAGAAAAACCAGATGAGATATTTGAATTTTGTGATGATTTTAGAAAAAACAATAAGCATACGCCTATTGTCGTTGTGCCAACTTCCTTTAATTCAGTAAAAGAAGAAGAATTAGCTTCACATGGTATAAATATTGTAATATACGCAAATCAGCTAATTAGAAGTGCTTTCCCAGCAATGTTGGATACTGCAAAGAAAATACTGATTAATCATAGAACTAAAGATATAGAAGATAAACTTTTGCCAATAAAAGATATCATATCTCTTATAGATGAATTATAAATTATGCAATTACTTTTATTATCAGATATACATGGAAATGTATCAGCTCTAAAAAGTGTGTTGATGGATGTAAAAAAAAGATTTTCACCTGATTATGCTGTTATTCTTGGAGATAATATTGATTATGGTATGAGATCAAATCAGATATTAGATATTATTAGTAAATTAGAAACTCCTATAATAGCTAATTTATGGGGTAATCACGAGTATGCTATTATAAGAGAAGATTATGAGCATTTTTCTAGTAAACGAGGAATAGAGTCAGCAAAATATACCAGACGACATCTAAGTGAAGAATCAAAAAAATACTTAAATTCTTTTAATGGTCAAAGTGGTTTTTTTTCTTTTATTATAGAAAACAAGAATTATCTTGCTATACATGGTAGTTTAGATTCTCCTTTCTGGGGTAATATTTCGCCAGACAGCAATCTATCAAATATTGATTATAGTAAATATGATTATGTGATATCTGGTCACAACCATAAATCTCATTATTTCCCTATATTTTATAAGAACGATGATAGTGAATATCGAAATAAAAAGGTAACTTATTTTATAAATCCTGGTTCGGTTGGACAGCCTAGGAATCATATTTGTAAAGCTCAGTATGCTGTATTTGATACTGATTCTGGTATTTCTTTCAATACTGTGGATTATGATATAAAATATGAACAAAGCTTATTTAATGAAGAAATAGATTCTTTTTATTCTTTGAGATTGAGTAAAGGTATATAATTTATGAAAAATATATATGTTATTAGTGGTGTCACGGGAATGACCGGCAGCGAATTGGCAAGACAAATTATAAAAGCCGATAAAGGTGTTGTTATTGGTTTTGATAATTTTTTTTGTTCATCAACGGAAACAATCAAAGATATTTTAAACCATTCTAATTTTTTATTTTTTGAGTATGATTTAAATAATTCTGCTCAAATGTCAGAAATAGAGCATTTGGTTCTTGATAAAAGAGATAAAGAAACTATAATTAATTACATTAATTGTGCTGCAGTTGTTCATACCGAGTATTTTTATCATATAAACACTACATATGAGACTAACGTAGAGGGAATGAGAAAGTTTTTACAGCAAGCCATAAGAATTGGAGCAGATTCATTTATCAATTGTTCTAGTTCAGAAGTTTATTCCATGAAATCTTTTGATGACGATGGGGTAAAAGAATCTGATTATTTAATGCTGGCTAATGCTGAACATAGCCAAAGAACAAGTTATGCAATAGGTAAACTTTTAACAGAATTTTTTATGAAGGATGCTGTTGATAAAAAGTTAATAAAAGGCTGTTCTATAAGATTTGCAAACGTTTATAGTAAAAACGAAAAATTATCAAAACATATATTGCCTCATATTGTTGAAAGTCTATTAAAAGATGGTTCAGTTAGATTATTAAATAATTCAAGAATAAATAAGAGAACTTTTTTACATAATATTGATAGCTGTAATGCTGTATTAAAACTGTTAGATTCTCCTGACGCGTTAGATGGAACTGTTTATAATGTGGCAACAGATGAAGAAATATCTATATTAGATCTAGTGGATTTAGTAGCTAAAAAGCTAAATATTAATAATCCAAAGATAATTTTTGATGGTTATAGAGCATCAGATCCTGAACGTAGAGTCTTAAATACAGATAAAATCAGGCAAAGAACAGACTGGAAACCTAAGATTACTTTAAGTGAAGGAATTGATATGATCATAAATTATCATAGAGAAAATGTAAAATGAAAATATTTTTAACAACTGTTGCTGGCTGTTCTACTAGGTTTACTCAATCTATTAATAAAAAAATACCAAAGTCTATATATTATAAAAATGTACCCCAATCTACTTTATTGTATAGAATGGTCAATACTGTTTCTAATTACGATAAAATAGTTATTGTGGGAGGTTATTGCTGTAATTTATTGGAAGAATACATTAACCAGGTATTCTCTTCAAAGATAAAAGATAAAATTTGTTTGGTATATAATGACAAATTTGATTTATATGGTTCTGGTTGGAGTTTATTTAAAGGATTAGTTTTGGTTTTGGATCAAAAATTGATGAAATATTGTTTGCCGAAGGTGATTTATATTTTAGTAAAAGCGAATTTAGTTTAGTTAAAAAGGAACAAAATAACGTAATTACCATTAATAATCAGCCTATTGAAGCTAAAAAATCTGTTGCATTATATTTTGACAGTCTTAATCGACCACATTATATATATGATACTTCACATGGTTTATTGACAATAAATGAACCTTTTTTAAGCATTTATAATTCGGCTCAAATCTGGAAATTTAAAGATGTTGATTTGGTAAAATCTATTTGTTTTGAATTAGGTCCTGAAAAGCATAAAGGGACAAATTTAACGATAATCAATGAATATTTCAGGAGAGTTGCGAATAATCATGATAGCATCAAAGTAATACGCTTAAAAAAATGGGTAAATTGCAATACTATCAATGATTTTGATGAATTGACATTTTAAAGGAATATTATGATAGAAGAAAAATTAAAAAAACTGAAAAGTATAATTAATAATAATGAAAAACTTGTAGTTTTGATACTTGGTTTAGGTAGTGTAGGGAATTATTTATTAAATTATTTATTAAGTTCTAACAATGATAAATGTAAGATAATTGTCGCCGGAAGAAATAGAGAAAAATTAGAGAGCGATGTAAATATTGCAATGGTATCGGCTCTAATAAGAAAACAAAAGAATACTTATGTGAAAATATACGATAATCTTGATTTGGAAAGCATTGATTCTATTTCGGAATGCTTAATTAAATGTAAGCCTGATATCATAATAAATACTAGCCGGGTATATTCTGGACTAAAATATGGTTCTATTTCCTGGAACACAATTAGAGCATATGGCATTTGGGCTCCTTTAGCTATAAAATACATAAGAAATATTATGATAGCCTATAAAAGCATAGATTGTGATGCTTTGGTTATAAATACTTCATATTCAGATGCTACTATACCATGGTTAAAAAGTGCAGGATTAGCATATCCTGATTTTGGCAGTGGTAATCTTAACCATATTTTACCAAGAGTAAAAATAGCTTTAGCAAAATCTTTTGGAATAGATGATTTTTGGAATATTGAAGTTTCAATGGCTACTTCACATTTTCATGATGTGTTAATTAGTAAAGAAGGGAAAACAAATGGCTTAGAGCAATTAATAATTGCTAAATATCATGATAGATTATTAAATTTTGATCAAACTTCGATATTTTCAGAATGTAAAATACCTATGCCTTCAGATTCTAAGAGAAATATGATGAATGCTTCAAGTAATTATGAGATTATTTGTAGCATTATTAAGGCACTTCAAGAAGAAACAGAGGAGGTTTTCCATTCTCCAGGGGCTTTCGGTGAAATAGGCGGATATCCTGTTCTTGTTGATGGGAAAAAGCTTTCTGCTAGAATTGACGAGAGAAATTTTAACTTGAAAGAAATGAAAGAAAAAAACCGTTTATCTATAGCATTTGACGGTATAAAAGATATTAAAAATGGTAATTTAGAGTTTACAGATGAACTCATAGAAAAAGTGCATAAATCTTTTAATGTATCTATACCAAAAATTGTAAATTATTCAGAAATAAATCAAATTGCTGAGTTTATTATTAATAATATAATAAAACCTAACAAAACTGTTTAAAAAAGTAATCTGATAATTTATAATGCTTTATAAAAATACAAAATATATAGGAGTATGTTAGAAGAGAATAAAAATGAAGATTGATCAACAATTTAAATGCAGAATTTGTGGAAGTCAGAATTATTCATTAATTTTAAAAACAGAAACTCCGCTTGCTGCTGATGTTAGCGATGAAATTACACTAAACCAGAAACGCTTTCCTTTAGATGTTGTAGTTTGTGATAATTGTGGTCATGTTCAGCTGAAAGAAACCTTAGATGCTTCTTTTTATGGGGAATATCTTTACACTCCTTCGTATGCAAGCGGATTTATTGATTATATAGAATTGTTTGTAAACCGATTAAACGATAAAATACAGCTTAAAGATCGTAAAGTCATAGAAGTTGGAAGTAGCAATGGTTACTTATTAGATAAGTTGCAAAAAAGTGGTTGGACAGTACTTGGAGTGGAACCTTCGAAAACATTAAGTAAAATATCAAGAGATAAAGGGGTTCCTACATACGATGGATTCTTTTCAAAAGATACTGTTGGTGAAATTAAAAAACTTATTGGTCAGCCAAATGTTTTGATTTTTAGGCATGTTATGGAACATCTCGACAATCTTGAAGATATAGTTAAAGCAATTGAAGAGATTATTGGGGATGGACTAGTTTTGATTGAAGTTCCATATTTGAAACGAATTATAGAAGAAAAACAGTTCTATGCTTTTTTCCATGAACATCTCTCTTATTATTCTGTTTCTGCTTTTAAAAATCTTTTACAAAAAGGGAATTTGTATATTCACAAAATTTATGAGAACAATCTTGAGGGTGGGTCTATATTAATCAGTGTCAATAATGATAATAGATCATATCCTGATGATAACTTAAATAAATATCTGGAAGATGAAAAGAAAACATTAACTAAACAAAACATTATAAATTTTGCCAACTTAATAGAAAATAGTATTGCATCAATTAAGAATATTGTTAAAGTAGCGAAAGAACGTAAAGAAAAAATTGCTGCATGGGGTGCGGGACAAAGAGGCTGTACACTTATAAGTATGTGTGGCTTCAATTCTTCTGATATTAGCTATGTTATAGATGTAAATAAAAATTATTGGAATAAATATGTTCCTGGAACAGACATAAAGATTGTACCTCCTGAATCTTATCGAAGTGAATTAGTTAATAAAATTCTAATTTTTGCTACTGGTTATGCTGATTCTATTATTAAAGAAAATTCTAGCTTTGTTGAAAATGGTGGTGAATTTATAAAAATAATTTGATTTTTATTAGTATATAATAAGAAGTTACTTATGGAAGTAGATAGATTTATAGATATATTAGAAACAGATTTTTATACTGGAGTTCCTGATTCACAATTAAAAGGGTTGTGTGATTTTTTAATGGAAAAATATGGTATAAATCAAAAACACCATATTATAGCGGCTAACGAAGGAAATAGTGTTGCATTAGCTGCAGGTTATTTTCTTGCTACCGGTAGGATTCCAGTTGTTTATATGCAGAACAGTGGAGAAGGAAATATTATCAATCCTGTAGCTTCTTTGTTGAACAATAATATATATGCTATACCTGAGATTTTCATTATCGGTTGGCGTGGAGAACCTAATGTTCATGATGAGCCTCAACATATTTTCCAGGGCAGAATAACTTTAAAATTACTTTCTGACATAGATGTTGATTATTTTGTGTTAACAAAAGATACGACCGATGAAGAAGTTGCTAACCAGATGCTGATTTTCAAGAAGGTTTTAGAACAAGGAAAATCAGTAGCTTTTGTCGTAAAAAAGGGTGCTTTGACTTATTCAAAAAAGACTGTTTATAAGAATAATAATACAATTTTTAGAGAAGAGGTTATAAAACACATAACTGATTGTGCAAAAGACGATTTAATTATCTCCACTACAGGTAAAGCTAGTAGAGAACTTTTCGAAATAAGAGAGAAAAATAAACAAAGTCATAAATATGATTTTTTAACTGTCGGTTCAATGGGACACTGTTCTTCAATTGCTTTAGGTATTGCATTGAATACTCCAACTAAAAAGATATGGTGTATAGATGGTGATGGTGCTGTTTTAATGCATATGGGAGCTATGGCTATTATAGGAAACAGTAATCCGGATAATTTTATTCATATAATAATCAATAACGCAGCTCACGAAACTGTTGGTGGAATGCCAACTGTGGCTGATAGTATAAATTTTGCTGAAATCGCAAGAGGTTGTGGCTATAAATATATTGCTAGCGTAGATAATTATGATGACTTAGATAAAGAATTAAAAATTATAAAAAATAAAAACGTTTTGTCGGCTTTGGAAATAAAATGCAAATTAGGTTCTAGACAAGATTTAGGTAGACCAACTACAACTCCTATAGAAAACAAGAAATTATTTATGCAAATTGTTCGTAATCAATAAAACAGAAAATATTCATTAATGTAAGAGAAGTTAATTATGAAGATAATATATATATTTGTTTTGTTCATGTTTTTCTTGGTAAAACCTGCTTATGCTTATGTTGACCCTGGCACAGGAACAATGCTGTTTTCTGTTGTGTTAGGTATATGTAGCGTTTTTTTCTTTGTGGCAATTTCTTTATGGGAAAAATTAAAACTATATATTTTTAAAGATAAAGCAGCTGTTAAAAATGATTTTCCTATAGTTATATATACTGAAGACAAGAGATATTATCATGTATTTAACGATATTATTAATGAATTTGAAAATCGCCAAATCTTAATAAAAGTATATGTTTCTAGTGATGATGACCCTTTTCTGCAACGTGATTATAAATATGTAAAAGTAGAAAATATTGGTAAGGGATATAAAGCTTATTCTAAACTTGCTTTTATGGCTACTGATGTTTGTTTAATGACAACACCAGGGCTGGATGTTTTTCATTTGAAACGCTCAAAGCTTGTAAAACATTATTGTCACATTTTTCACTGTTTAGATGAGGGAACTGGATATAGATTATTTGGATTAGATTATTTTGATTCAGTGTTGCTGAATTTTGAAAAGTCAAAAGATTATATTAGAGAATTAGAAAGAAAAAGAAATCTTAAACCTAAAGAACTGGTTGTTGTTGGTTCAGCTTTCATGGATTCTATGGCTAAGTCTTTGCCTAAAGATGTAAAAAAGAATGATAAAACTACTGTTTTGTTAGCTCCATCATGGGGAGATGGAGCTATATTGGCAAATTTTGGAGAAAAACTAATAGAAAGACTCGCAAATACAGAGTTTCTAACAATTATAAGACCCCATCCTCAAAGCCTGGTTTCTGAAAAAAAACTCATTCAAAAATTACAGGAAAAGTTTTCAAAATATGAAAACATTCGCTGGGATTTTTCAAACGAAAATTTACAGGCAATGGCATCTGCAGATATTATGATAACGGATTTTTCTAATATTATTTATGAGTTTTTGTTTTTATATAATAAGCCTTGTATTTACTCTCTAAGTTCATTTAATAGAGAAATATATGATTTAAGTGATTTGGATTCCGGGACATACAGAGATAGTATTTTGGAAAAATTAGGAAAAGAATTGACCCTTGATAATATTGATAAAGTTGATGAAATGATAAATTCATTGGTTGATAAAAATGATATTTCCAAAGATATTGAAAAAATTAAAGATGAAATATGGCAAAATCAAGGGAATGGTGCCAAGAATGTTGTTGATTTCCTAGTGAATAAACAAAAGGAGTTATCTAATTGTTTATAATTTTTTATAAATTAATTATTTCTCCTTTAGAATACATAATTGAAAATCTTTTTTCTATTTTTTTCTATTATTTTCATTTGGATCTGGTTAGTTCTATTTTCTTTATAAGTTTTGCTGTAACAATGATGTGTTTACCGCTTTATTCCAGAGCGGATAAAATAAGAAAAGAGGAGGAAGAAAAACTCTCTAAGCTAAAGCCTTATATAGATAAGATAAAAAAGAATTTCAAGGGTGATGAGCGTTTCTTTTTGCTTCAAACTTTATATCGCCAGAATAATTATAATCCTATTATGGCTTTGAGAAATTCTTTTTCTTTGCTGCTTCAGATTCCTTTTTTTATTGCTGCTTATCATTTTTTCTCAAATTTAGAAATCTTAAATGGTTACTCATGGGCAATGATTTCTGATTTATCTAAGCCCGATATGTTGTTAAGTTTATCAGGTTTAAAAATAAACTTATTACCTGTTTTAATGACCGTATTAAATATAATATCCTGTGAAGTATATTTAAAAACTAAATCTTTTGAGGCAAGAATACAACCATACTTATTTGCATTAGTTTTCTTAATTCTTTTGTACAACTCTCCTTCAGGATTGGTATTGTATTGGACATTTAATAACTTTTTCTATTTACTTAAAAATAAATTTATGGATGATAAAAATCCATCAAAGTTCGTATATAAACTATTGGGTTTTATGATATTGGCTTATTTTATAAATAAACTAAGTGATTTAACCTATGTGATGTCTGTTATTCTTCAATTCTTCATCATATTGTATCCTTACATAATTTTATTATTTGTTTTGAAATATATAAAAGATAATTATGGCGATTTAAATGAAATACCATTTAACAGTGTAATAAAACTATTTCTGTTATGTGGCTTGGGTTTTATTCTGCTGCAGGGAATTATCATTCCTTTTGGAATCTTGACAAGTGACTTATCGATGTTTTCTATAGAATTAAGCAGTACAAAAAATATCACAAATTATGCTCTGGAAATTTTGCTTAGCATTATAGGATTGTATTTGTTTTGGGGTACAATAGTATTTTATTTTACTCCCCCACAGAAAAAAACATATTTTATTATGTTTTTTTTGGCTTGCTTTCTTTTTTCTTTATTCAATTACCTTAATTTCGGAAACAACCTTGGAACTATAGATACAAATTTAAGATTTGAAAGCATAAATATAGAAGAAATCCTATCTGGAGATACAAAATCACAATTGATTAATATTTCTGTTCTTGGTTTTATTCTCTGTTTGGTTATATACATTTTTAAAAAATCCTATATTAAGTGGCTTATTAATTTTACTATAGTAATTGTTTTATCTGAGATAATAGTTTCTGGAATATATGTATCAAAATTAACAGAAGGCATTGCCTATATAGATAGTTACACAAAAAATAATAAAGATGTCTGGGAGCAATCGAATCATATTGAACTTTCAAAATCAAATAAAAATGTAATAATTATATTTTTAGATAGATTTCTTGGAGCTCTTCTTCCAAAAATTCTTGAAGAGAAACCTGAATTAAAGAAAGTTTATTCTGGTTTTACTTTCTATCCTAATACGGTTTCCCATGCAGTAAATACAGTTTTAGGTTATCCTCCTTGTGTGGGTGGTTATGAATATATTCCTTTTATTCTGGATAAAGATAAAAGAGATTTTTCAGAAAAATGGTTAGAAGCTTCTTTAATGTTACCAACATTGTTTAAGAAAGAAGGCTATCTTTCTACTGTTGTTGATCCTATTGGAGATGCTGATCCTAACACACGTTTTTATAAAAATGATAACTTTAAGAATATTTATTCTTCAAAAGGTTTAAATTATGTAAAAATGCAGGGTATGCATAATTCACTATTTCGACATGATATATTAAAAGATTCGAAAATTCGAGAACAAATACAGAAAAGACTGTTTTCATTCACTTTTCTTAGTATTGCACCGAATAACTGTAAAAGTCTAATATACAGTAACGGCTTTTATTTATTATTTAGAAGGCTGGATGAACTTAATAATCATGTTTATTATTCTGAAAAAGCTGTATTGGGTGCTTATTCTTCATTGGCCTATCTGCAGAAAATAACGAAATTTAATTCTTGCAATAATACTTTTACGATTATTCACAATGATTTGCCGCATTGTCTATTTCTTTTTCAGTATCCTAATTATGAATATACGAATAAATTAACTAATATTGGGAAAAGTAGTTTTAAAGATAATTTTAGTATTATGGCTTATAATACAACGATGGCATCTGCTTTACTGGTAGGTAAATATTTAGAATATCTTAAACAAACAGGCGTTTATGATAATAGTAGAATTATTATAATGTCAGATCATGGAAACAAATACGTTCATTTCCCAGAATATTCAAAATTTGAAAATGAGGTTATTTTAGTTTTTAATCCTTTATTGATGGTGAAAGAATTTAATCAAAACTGGGAAATGAAAACTGATGATACTTTTATGACAAATGCGGACGTCCCTTATATTGCTACAAGAGATTTAATTGATAACCCGAAGAATCCTTTTACTGGGAAACAAATAACAAATGAAATAAAACAAAATGGAGTTAATGTTTATTTAAATCACAGTTATTGGAATATTAATCATTTTACATCAAGTAAAGTAATATTTGGTAATCCTCCTAATGTAAAGCATGTTAAAGATAATATATTTGATGAATCTAACTGGAAAGACATTAAATATGATAACAATTAGTAAAATAATCACTATAAGTTTTATTTGCATTTGTTGAAAATAGTAAAAATTACGTTGTATGTGTTATAATATTTAAACGATATGGATATTTATACTATTATAACAACGCTATTTATTTTGTTTGTAATTAGACTTACTACTGTAATAGTATGTTTCCCTGCAAATTTTGAATCTTTGTGGCGTCCAGGCAATCAATCAGAATTTTCTGTTGTTTTTTCTTCTATAATACTGGCAATTGTTGCCATTTATGCTATTTATTTATTTTACAAACAAGTAAAAGAATGCGAAAACAAAATAAAAATAAGCTTTTTTATATATTTTGCAGTTATTTATCTCTTCCTTTGTCTGTTCAGTAGAGATATACACAATACTTTTTCATATCAATATGTAGTACAAAATTATCATATAAATATTTCAGAAATTTTACCTTATTTAAAATTAGATTTATTTAGTGAAAAGCCCTTTGCTTTCTGGGGTTTACTATTTATGGCTATAAATTTCATTTTATTCTATAAACGATCTAAATTAGAGATAGCTATAATAATGTGGGTAATTCCATTTTGTTTTATAAATTACATGAAGTTTACAGATATAATATTTGTCTATATTTTAACTTTGCTAATCTCTATGATATTTGGCATAAAATTTTCTGTTAAAAACTTCCCTAAAATATTAAATCCGTATTTACTCTATGCTTTTCAATTTTTGATTACATTGGCTGTTGTTTTGTATGTGTCAAATATGCCTAGTAGAGCTTATACTTATAAGTATTTCATGCAATTATTGGCAATGTTTTATATTCCTGGATTAGTGTTAATGTTAATATGCAGTAGAAGCAATTGCAGAAATGCTATAACTTCAAGTTGGATAATTCCTTCTGTAACAGGTTTTTCTATTATTCTTCCATTGTTAAGAATTCCAACGACTTATTGCTTTTTACATACTTTAGGTTTTATAAATACATATATTTTCGCAGGAAATATAGCGATAGTGGTTGGATTAATAACGTTAATATCATTATGTTTTAAGGCTATATCAAAATCTTTAACAAAAATTGTATTCTACTTACTTTCTTTTTTTGCTGTAGGTTTTTATCTTTTAGACTTTATTCTTTTCTTATATAGTCATTTCAGATTAAATTATCAAACTCTACGTTGGACCTCAACTATGAATAATATTTGGGAATCAACGTTGAAAACCTGTATGGCTTATGTTTCTTCAACTACATTGTTTTTTGTGACTGTTTTTATTGTTCTTTTAATCTTTTTGGCTGTAAAAGGGAAAGAAACTTTTAGACAATGCTATAATATTCGTTTTTCATTTCTTATGATTATTCTGTCTGCTCAAATTAGCTGTTTATTAATGCTTATGTCAGATGCTATGCCATTTATTCTTCGTGATTCTTTTGTAGAAATGCTTAAAAGTATGCCAAATCTTAATTTTACAGAAAAGAAATTAAGTATGGATAATTTGAAAGATGAATTTAAGAAATGTGGAATAAATTTGAAAGAATATGAAGAAAAAGAGGTATCTAATAATAGTGGAATTAATTTAGTTTTGATAACATTAGAATCTGTGCATTGGAAATACTTGGATTTTTTGGGTGATAGTGAACATAAGACCTGGCCAGAGCTTTCTAAGCTAACAGATAGAATGGAAGTTTTTCCTTTTTTCTTTTCCAATTATCCTGAATCCTCAAGTGGTGATTTTACTGTTGTTTCTGGTTTACAATCTCCTAGTCACATATATATAGAAAATAAAAATGCTTTTAATTATTCAAATATTGTATCTGAATTGAAAAAGAACGGATATACAAGCCATTTGTTTTGTTCAGGAAGTATAGTTGATGGTAATCGTATAAGTATTGTAAAATCCATGCCTTTTGATAGTTTGTTCTATTTTGAAACAGGGAAAATAAAAGAAGGGCAAAAAAGCTGGAGCTGGGGTTATAAAGAACAATCAACAATTGATGAAATATTACTTAAGTTAAAGGATAAAAAAGATTCAAAGCCATATTTCTTGTGGTATAGAATGGTGTGTCCTCATGCTCCTTTTAATGTGTTAGAAGGAACTTACGATTATTTATTTACAAAGGATGATAAAAACACAAACCAAACAGTAGTTGATTATAAAAATAGTTTACTATATATAGATAAGGTGATTAGCCGGTTAATTAAATCTATTGATGAACTTAATAGTCAAAGTAATCAGAAAACTATTTTTGCATTAGTTGCAGATCATGGAGAAATGTTGGGAGAACCAGAGAATAAGTGGCTTAGAGGACATGGTCCTTATACAAGTCCAGAATTAACGGCAATACCTTTTATTATTATTTCGCAAGATATTCATGGATTAAAGATTTATGAAAAGTTTGGCTCACAAATAGATGTGTTGCCTACTTTGTTGGATAAACTTAAAATTTCGCCTTCTACACGACATTTTGGTTTTGGAGAAAGCCTTTTTTCTGATTTTGCTTCAAGACCAATTTATTTGTCATCTATACATTCTATGGCTTTAGTGGAAAATGGTTATTATTTTGATTTCAGGGATAAAAAATCGCCTAATGTAATTATAAGTAAGGTTTCAATGGCTTCTGATTCAAGACCGATTTTTATTCCTGTTAATGTTTGGTCGCCTAAGGATATTCAAGAAAAATTTACCAAGGCAAATAGATTTTTTGAATTAAATAATCAACTTATGAACGATTATTAATAATAGTCTAAATCTATAAAAATAACCTAAATAATTAATTAGGATAGGAAATACTAGTCAAAACTACATCAAGTTCACCTGAACGAAGTTCATTATTGCATTTAATACAAGTATTGGTTCTTTTGCCTTTGATTGGGGTGCCACATCTAGGACATACCCCTTCTATTAGGCCTTTAGAAGCCGCTTGACATCCTGCTTTTCTTGATAAACAGAATATTTCTGTAAATTCACCAGATACTTCACTGCCTTCTATGATTCTTTTGGTTTCAATATTTGATTTATATCTTGTTCCAAAAGCTTGGATTTCTATATATAAATTATTAAAATGGTTTTCTACGGCTTTTTTCTTAACTTCTATCTTTTTTATTCTTAAATCATCATATACTATAAGGTAATTTTCTGCTTTCATAGCATCTAAATTTATGCTGATTTGTTCAAATAATTCATCACTTGTAAAAGCAGAAGTTTTGTCTAATTTGCCTTGACTTAATTCTTTTTTTAATGTCAAAAATGCTATTCTTGCTCTTTTTAATAAAAGGTTATATTCATCTTTTGAAGACGGAATTTCTTTATCGCTTTTCATACTGCTTCCAAAACTGTTGTTCCCGTTAAGTATATGTAATATTACAAAAGAGATAACAGTTAACATTATTCCCAATCCTACAGAATTGAAATCTGACAATTCTAACGATTTTTTTGTAAATAGTGGTATTGCAGAATAAATAGTCCAAATAATAGAACTTATTATGAAGAAATAAGCCATTAGACTGATGATCATACCTCTCATTATTATTATGACAACGATTATTGATATAACTGTTAGTGCAACTAGGATTTTATAAGTATCAGAATTCTTTGATATTTTTGAGGAACTAGAAGTTGTGCTAGTATTTTGTGAAATAGATTCTGTGTTGCTTGTTTCAACTGTTTCTTCTGCGTAAGATAATGTTGATATACAAAACACAAGAGAAAAACAAATTAATAATACTGCTGTTATAAGCTTAAATCTGAATATACTATTCATTTCTTTCTCTTTTTATATTATTAAATTAAAATTTTATAATATAAAAATTATTTTTGTTTTGGCTTTTGTCAAGCATCTATAATAATTAAAAGAAAAACTGATTTTACATTAGCTTAGAAAATCTTATAGAAAGTTTTTCGTCAATTGCTTTTTCATAAATTGTTTTAATATTAATTTCTTCTTTTAATATTGAACCAGCTCTAATTTCTCCATTATCAATGGTTTGAATTAAAATAAGTTCATTCCAAAGTTTTTTTTGAGTTATGCTGTTTTTTATTAAATCAAAATTTTGATTTAAAGTATTTATAGAAATTACATTATAGTTTAATGGAGCAAGATATATTGGTCTGTCTAAGGCTAAAATATATTTTTCTTTGTTTGTATTTTTATATTGCTCGTTAAGAAAATCATTGTAAGCTTTAAAGATTTTATAGCTATTATTGCTTTTTATAATAAAATTTTGTTGAGTTTTGGGCCAATGACTAAAAAATGTGTAAAATACGATTAATAATATAGCAATTTTAAATAAGGCATGTTTTTTTATTAGGTTTCTCGTGAAAAATATAGAGAAAAAAATTATATAAGGTAATAATGTTATTCCAAATCTAGAATTTAAATTTAGAGTTAAATCTCCATATTTATAAGCAAATTTTATGAGAGTTTGATCTAGTAAGAAAAAGAAAATTAAAATCAGATGATATTTATATAGTTTGAGTTTTTCTATAAATAGTTTTTTATAAACTAGTATTTTATAAATTACAAATAATACGCCCAGACAGGCCATCAACGCTATTATAAAGACAGTATCCTGATCGTAATCCCACCCACTAAAAAAGTATAATGCTTTAAGTATATTATCTTTTAAGTAATAAATAGAAAAAGCATTTCCGTTTCCATCTATTTGAAGGTATGAGTTGGTATTGACGAAAAACATTATCCAGGCTGTGGGTATAAACAATAAGGGATATATGATAAATTCGTAACCTAATTTATTTATATTATTCTTTCCTAATATGGCTAACATTATTGGAACTATAATTATTGCCATTATAGAACATTCATATCTCGTATAAGACAGTAATGCTACTGTATATAATAGTAAGTTAGCGTTTTGTACAGTGTTATTCCTGAAATAATTACAAAAAACTACAAAAGCGAACAAGACCCATGTTAGACAAAAAACATCATATCCAGCCGACATAGAATACTGAATAAACAGGGGATAGCTTGCCAAGAATAAAAGCGCAATAATACCATAGAATTTTCCCCATAACTGTTGAAAAAGGTAATAAATTAAAAAAAGACAAACAAAAGAAAATAATGCATTAAGAATAAAAGCATTATTGGGTGAATAGCTTTTTATATAATGAATTATGTGAAGGAAATATGGAAATAATAAGAACCTTTTATCTATATATGTTTTTATAATCTGTTTATTGCCAGATACTTCTAATTCTTCTGTGCTCATCACAGAATCCCGGTGTTCATATAAAGCTTTAG
Organism: Candidatus Rifleibacteriota bacterium; assembly: GCA_905236675.1. Lineage (GTDB taxonomy): Bacteria > Muiribacteriota > Ozemobacteria > Ozemobacterales > Ozemobacteraceae > RUG334. The sequence goes on from CAJOND010000040.1 coordinate 46,710, forward strand.
AAGTACCTAATAAGTTTGTTTCATCTGCTAATATTCTAAATTCTGGAGGACAAATATAAAAGAACAATATTACAAGAATGAAAGATAAAACTATCGCAATTTTATGAAAAGATAGAAAAGGAATTATATTGCTTTTGACCTGTTTTAAAGCGATATATACAAAATATAACCAAATGAAAAAGATAATTGAAATGAAGTAATAGCTTAAATTGCCATATAACAAATACATTTCTTGGCTAGTGAAGGCTGAAAAGCCTAAATAAATGGCTATTAAAGCAGAAATAATAAATAAAACAATACTTTTCATTATTATATTTTATCATGAATAGTTATAGTTTGCACTAAAATGTCTTATTGATAAGAGTTTTAAATAAGTAAAACAAATCTTTGCTTAGATTTTGAATTATTAGATGAGAAAATAAACGTAAACTTTTTTTACTTATAAAAAAATAGTGCATTTTTGATTTTAAAAGTGTAGAATAACAATCCTAAATTTTTCCCAAAGGAGGGCGTAAATTAAATGAATCAGGACAGTGATGATTATGACACAGACCGTTTACTTTTTAAAAGATTTAATAAACGCCCCAGTATACAGCGAAGCAGGAAGACAGTCTGGTAAGATAACTGATTTCCTATTAACACTTAGAGAGCATAAACTTTACTTCGAACAGGCTGTAGTTTATGATTTTGATTCTTCAACCAATAAACTGGTTTCTTTACATAATTTTAAAACTTTTACACCAGAAGAATTTGAGCTGAAAGATGCGTTAAGCGATTTACCTGCTTATGTTAAAGATGATAAAAAACCTACAGCTACTGAATTATGGGATAAAACAGTTATAGATACTGTAAACGTTAAAAACATTACCATCAATGATTTAGCTCTTATTTGTGAAAAGAACAAAATAATTCAGGTTAGCGGTGTTGATATTAGTTTTAAAGCGTTATTAAAAAGATCAGGTTTATATAACGTTTCAAAAACAGTTGCTTCCTGGTTTACAGGGAATTTAGAACCTGAAATCGTAGAATGGGATAAAATCATTGGTTTTGATGATGAGTTTGAAACTATTACCACTGATGAAACTTCTGATAATTTACAGAATCTGCATCCTGCAGATTTGGCAGATATTCTTGAAGATTTAAAAGAAGAAGACAGGGTATCGGTAATAGAAAATCTTGATGAAGATGTTGCGGCAGAAACCATCGCAGAGGCCGATTCCGAAACTCAGATTCAAATCATCGAAGATTTGGATACAGAAACAGCTTCAGATATTATCGAAGAAATGGATCCTGATGAAGCTGCCGACTTGCTTCAAGATATCGACCAGGATCGTGCAAAAGAAATCTTGGATCATATGGATCTTGATGAGGCCAGTGATGTAAGAAAACTCTTGGAACACGACGAGTTTACTGCTGGTGGTATTATGACCACCGAATACATTTCTATATATGAAGATTTTACTGTTGCCAATGCTATTTCTCATATAAGGCTTGTAGCAGCAGATGTTGAAAATATCTATTACATGTATGTTTTAGACAATGAAGATCGCTTAAAAGGCATCATTTCTATTAGAGACCTGATTTCGTCTAATCCAAACGCTTTGGTTTCTGATGTAATGGAAAAAGATATTGTTTCTGTTAATGCTTCTACTCCACAAGAAGAAGTTGCTGCATTAATTTCAAAGTATGACTACATAGCTATGCCTGTTGTCAATGATAAACAACAGATTTTAGGGGTTATCACCATCGATGATATTATGGACGTTATGCAGGAAGAAGCAAATGAAGATATCATGAAGATGGCTGGTACTTCTGATGAAGAATTAGAATCTGATTCTCCCTTTAAAACATGCAAATCGAGATTGCCATGGCTTCTGATAACTCTTTGTACTGGTTTCGTTACTAGCGCAATATTAAAATACTTTATGGCCTCATTTGAAAGTATCGCTGTGCTGGTTTTCTTTGTTCCTGTCGTGTGTGGAATGGGAGGAAATGCTGGGGTTCAAGCTTCTACCCTTGCTATACGAGCATTGTCTCTAAATAATGAGATTACTTTTAAAGATGTGTTTAAAAAAGTTTGGAAAGAAATAGCTGCAGGGGCTTTAATGGGTGCGGTTTGTGGCTTGGTTATTGCTCTTTGGGCACAATATTTAATAAAGACATCTCCTAATCCCCCCGCAACATCCGCTTTATTGCTCTCAATGACAGTTGGTATAGCAATGCTTTGCACAATGAGTTTTTCAACTACTTATGGAGCTCTTGTTCCAATAGTATTTAACAAGTTTAAAATAGATCCTGCGGTAGCTTCTGGTCCCTTTGTTACTTCCTGTAACGATATATTTGCATTATTAATATATTATGCAGTATCAAGTTTTATATTGTTTGTGGTTGTAAAATAAAAGATTAAGCTTATAAACCTGCTGCTAGAAGAGTCATGTAAATCTGGTAGACAGTTCCTGTCGTGGAAGTATCGTCTTTGAGAGCCTGATTAATTTGTGAACTAGCAAATTCAATTTGGCCTCTCCAAAAATATGCATAAGCTAGCATTGCGTGTGCTTCTGGTGAAGATACTCCTATGCATGTGTGTTCTATTCCTAATACAAAAGTCGGGTCAGCTAGTGATAGCTCGTTTGCTAAAAGCTGTATTGCTCTATCAAGGTTGGAATCTCCTGTTGCTTGAATCAAAGCCAAAGCATATCCAAGTATTGATTCTCTGTATGCCATCTGATTTATTTCACCCATCTGGTAAGAAGCTTTAAAGTCATCCAAGCCTTCTAGGGTATTGTAATAATGTACTTTTGCCCAACCTCTTCCGTTTAATGCTTGCTGTCTTTGATCAAGGGTTGCTCTTGAATCATTGAGAACGTTACCGAAATAGCTGATGCTGCCACCATAGTTTCCTTCTCGCATTAAGGCCCAGCCTATTTCTAATAATTCAGTAGGAGTTCTTGTATCTGTTCCTGTGCTAGTACCAGTTCCAGTTCCAGTTCCGGTTCCAGTGCCAGTGCCTGTTCCGGTCCAAGTTCCAGTTCCAGTCCAGGTTCCTGTTCCTGTGATAACTATTGGTCCTGTAGGGTTTTCTCCAGGTAACGTTTGGCGACCACCGTCTCCACTTCCACCACCGCAGCCTATTAACATAACAGATATAGCAAATATCAATGAAAAAATAATTTTATAAGTATTTGCTATACTATCTTTTTGCATAACTAAAATATTCCATATCAAGAAAGAATTTTGATACTTATCGGAACATTACTTATAATTATTTAGTAATAAAATTATAAAATTTAATTATGTATTTTTTGTTAGTAGGATAAAGCACTTTTTATAACAGCATTAGAAATATTTGGATCCAATTTATAGGCTTTAAACAAAGAGGCTAAAACATCTCCTGTTAAATCCACGCCACCTATAAAAACGTCATTTTCAAGCATTGAATTTTTATAACGACCTATTATTGGATCACAATTTCTTAGCCAGTTCTGGGTAAGGGATGATAGATTAGTATAATAACCACTTATTGCGGCTTCATCATGAACTAAATCGGGAGGAAAATTGGTATTAAATATGGCTCCTAAAGCCATATCGTCTGGAACAAAGCCATTGCTTGAATTGCTGGAATCTGCTGTCATAGCTCTTTTGTAACTTGTGTTTAATACTATGGAAACACCTTTTTGATCAGCAATGCGTTGGGTATAGGCTTTGATTTCATTAAGAATAGCTGTAAATCTCTGTTCCGTTTCATCAGGAGTAGTGTATCCTTCATTGAACCCAAATTGAGTTAACTTCATTATTTGTTCTTCTGTTGAATTATATTGGGCATAAAGTGCTGTTAATTTTGCATTATATGAAATTTCTGCATTTCCAGATTCCATTTTAAAAGACATTCTGTTCATTGCAGCTTCGCCTGTAGCTAGTTTTGTGATTTTAGATAAATATTTTTGATTAAGTGAGTCTATTTTCTTTGCATATTTCTTTTCTTCTTCGTTAATTTTCCCAGTTAAACTTTTTAATTGGGCATTTAAACGGCGAATTTCTTCTTGATTTGAAGAAGCTTCTGCTTCTGCTTTTTTCTTGGAAACTGCATCTCTTGTGACTTTGAATGCTTTTTTCTCTGGACTGTAACTGATCATGGATGGATGGAGAAGAAAGACTGTTCTGACATCAAGTTTACCGATGTAAATACCACCTCTTTGAGCCAAAAGAGAACATGGCATAATCAAAAAAAATAATATAAAAGGTAGGATTTTTTTATTCATATATTTATCAATTACCATTATTTAAATTACTATATAAATTAACGTGTTAATTAGTTTGTGGTCGGAATTAAAGATTTGCGATCAAGATTAACTAATCTTGTTACAATTTTGCTTGTTTCTTCGCCATTTACATCTGTATAGGTTGCACCAGCTTCTATATAAAGAACTTCATTTCCCCATTTATTATTCGTTAGAATGGTCATTGATGCAAGGTGTAAGGTAATACTTTCTGATGCAAGCTTAAAAATTGTTTGAATACTAGACGTATCAGTTCTATCGAATCTAAAAGTGTCATCATTTGCTCGGAAACTTATCAGTTTGTTGTTGGTGTCATTATTATTTATTGGAGGAGAATATGAAGCTGCTTCCATACAGGCATAAAAATCTGCTGGGAAAAGTTGAAATTTTAACAAGGCCAATTCTGTCATACCGTGGGCTAAAAAATCTAGTTTGATTCTTTCGTCTATTTTTACGGTTTGGACTCTTGCTCCAGCAGTCATCTTAGAATAAGCCAATCCCATTAAAAGCAAGACTGTAGCAAAAACGAGAGCAAGAGCTATAGCACTACCATTTTTATTATTTCTGTTTCTTTTCATTTTAATTTGTCCTTATATCGGCTTTTAGTGAAGATAGGGAATAGGTTTTTACCGGTTTGTTGGCTCCTCCAACGTCTTGCCAGGAAACATTCACTATAAATCTTTTTACTTTTCCATTAACAGTATAATTTACGTCTTGCCAATTCCAGGTATCTGGATCAACAGTAGCACCACTATGTTTATTCTGTTCTTTTGCATTAAAATCACAAGTTGGGACAGTATAGACTACTGTCACTGCTTCTACTGTCATTGAAGGAGTATATGTTACTCCCTTTTCTGTTATTGTAGAAAGATCAAAAACTATATTGTTACTAGTTTTATTTGTTGCAGGTCCTAAATCGAATGTTTCAAAAGGCATTTGCAACGCCGTGTTTAGTGTCTTTTGACATATTTGAACAGCCTTTTGGGTATTCTCGTCTTGTGTTGTTGCATTTAAAGAAGTACTCAAAACACCAATTACTGGTAAAAGAGCACCAGCAAGTATAAATGTAGCTAAAAGAATTTCTGGCAAAGTTACTGCTTTTTTTAGCTTGATAATATTTGTCATTTTATACTCCTTAGTGTTCATTTATTCCCAAAGAACCATCTACTTTAGCACTAAAATTCATTACTAACTTAGTATTTGAATGCTTAGGATTTTGCATTTCAACAGTTAGACCATACATAGTAGGTCTGATGGTACTTGTAGCTGTGAGATTGTTTGAATCAGCATTTAATACTTCACCGCTTGTTAGAGATATAGTTACAGCAGAAACATCTTTGACTTCATATGTGTAGGGAACAGGACCTAGACTATAATTATTTGGTGATTCATTAAAATCACTTAATGGAACATTGTTATTAAAATCTACTATATCAAAGTTTCCATCGAAGTAATTAACTCCATCTGAAGCAGGGTCAGTGTTTCTTTGAACTCTGAGCCTTAAATTGTAAAGATTTGAAACATCGTCCTTTTTAAGATAAATACTATGAAAAAGAACTATTCCTGTTCTACCACTTTGTATAGAAGCAATATTTGGTTTTGCAACAACAAATCCGGCAATCTGTTGTTTGTCTTTACCTGATGCAGTATTAATAACAGTGTTATTTGATAATTTTGTAAAAGGAGCTGAAATCAGTTGACCATTTTCAATTTTACAAACTGTTGAAGCTTGTTCTACTCTTTCTTTCAAAACTTCAAAAAAACGTTCTGCTTCTTTTTGTCTTTGATACTTCCATGAACCAGAAACAAACATACGACTACCCATTCGGTATAATGAAAAAACAGCTCCTGCAAAAAGAACAAAAATTCCTGCTGCAACAGCAAGTTCCGCTACAGTAAAAGCTTTTTTGTTTGATTTCCTAAAAATACGAAACATAACTTACTCGACTTAAATAAACTTTAAATAATAATAAAACAATAATCTATAATACTTTTATTATAACAAATTTTAGGCATTATTGAAAGAAGTTTATATATATTTATGTACAGCGAATAAGTCAATAAATTTTAATACTCATACTTATTTATTTTTTGTTCAACTGGTTTTCCGTTTTGAAGCTGTTCGATTTTTTCAATAACAGAATCTACTACATTGTAAACAGAAGGATCTACATTGTATTTTTTATAGATCTTTTTTACTACTGCTGAAAGTATGCTTTTCCCTCCTGTTAAAACCAAGGGATATGGCTTTATCGGTAGTAAGTTTACTGCTTTAGGATACCTTGTTAACTCTAACCAATTTATTATATCTCTTGATGGGGGTGTTTCGTCCAAAGGGTTATCAAGATTATTCTTAGCCAGAAATGAATAGAAAAGCATGAAATCAATTCCTGGAATTCCCTGACCATAAATCTCGCTATTGATATAATTTTTTTCATAAGTATAGGCAACAGGAATGGTCGTATTCAATACTAGAGTATATTTTCCTTCTTCAACAACCTGATTTATTGCTTCAAAAATTTCTTTTTCAATTTCAGCAATTATTTTCAGGGTTTCTTTAGGTGAGGTTAAATCAAAGTTTTCAGTTTGATGATTAATTTCAAGTATTTTATCGTTTAATTCTTTCTCTTTTGCATATGATTCTAATAATAATTCATCAACCTTCTTTAGCTTATCTTCATCAGCATTAACATAATATGAAGAAAATGATTTGCGTTCACGATTAAGGTTTTCTATTTGTTTTTCTATTTTAATCAATTCATCTGTTCTATCTGGAGCAGATGCTTTGATTTTTGCAACTTTTGATTTAAATTCTTCTTCTGTTAAACCAAATTCAACTTTATAAAAACCTATTCTGTTAAAATCAAAGAGAGACATTTTGGGGTGAAGACATAAAGCCATAGATAAATCAATTGTTGCCACTTCGTTTGGTTTTATTGCCCATACCGATTTAACAGCAAAAATCATAATAAATAGACAAATTAGATATTTAATTCTTTTCATTATTATCTCCAATTCTTTGGTAAATAATAGTTTGATTGTATCTTGGAAACATAAGACCAATAATTGAAGCTTGTTTTAAATATAGTTCCAGACAATCGGGACTAGGATGATGCCAAAATCTGTGTAAGTCATATCCGTTTAATTCTGGTTTTCTGCTAGGATACCTTGGAAGCTTATTAAGTATTATCTTATCTTTGCTATATAATGAAGTAAAAATATCGTTACACATCTTATTTATAATGGGATAAAGTTTACTATAGCCAGGATCTCCATTGCTACTAATTAATTCAATGTTTTTGTTTATTTCGAATTCTAACTGCTTTTTCCTTTGAGATAAATTGTAAATATCTCCCCAAAAGCTTTCTTCATCATCTATATCCTGAATAATAGCAGCGTTAGATTTTTCCTTCTCTTGCAAATCTATTTTTTTTATTTCTATAGTTTTAGAAGCATTTTTTGCCTTCAATTCTAAAACATTTTTCAATTCATATGGAGTATTTTTAAAGTGCCCTGTTTTTTTGTCATAGTTTTCCATCATTTTATGATTCATGATTAACCGTTCTAAGTCAGCTTCTCCAAATGTTTGTGCGGACAGTGGCAGAATAGAAACTAGAAGGAATATAAAATGAAACAATACTATGTTCTTTTTCATTTTGGCAAATCCGGGAAATCAAAAGAATAAGGGTCAATTACTAAATCTGGTCTACGCATTAGATATTTTTTGCTTAATAAATATTCGACTAAGTCATGATCTTCATAAATAGATGATCTATTACCTGCAATAGGATATGCTGAGAAGGATATAATACTACCAGGAATAGGTATTCTATAAAAGATCAAAGAATACCAGCTTTGCATATTGAATTCCTGGGCCCAAGGGTTTTGTGGATCTTGAAATATGCATCTTATTCGACTATCTTGTGCTATAACTATTTGGCAGCAATTGTTTTTTGAATTAGCATCCAAAAAGACGGCTATTTTTAAATAATTATTATCTGAACCGATTATTATTGGCTTTTTTTCTTCCTTTGAAAAACTTTTAGCAATTTTGATAACTGATTTATTATCTGATATTATTTGCCATTTAGCTTCGGAAGTCCAGCCATCAAAAAAAGAAACTATTATGTCTAAATAAGGGGAGAGTGCACCAGGTCTAATAACCCATAATATTTTGTCGGTTATAGCTTTCTTAAATTGACTTTGGATTATAGAAATTTCAGATAATGGAATAAGCGGAGCATTAACAGGTATTTTAAAAAATAGTTTTAGTTGCCAATCATGTAAAGCAAGACTACATGCGAAAACAGAATTGACTCTGAATATAAAAATCAGAGATATAAATAAAAGATATATCTTTTTATGTTTAAACATAATCAAATTTTAGCAAAAGAATTTATATTGTCAATTCTTATATATGATTTCAGGTAAAACGCATTAAAGTTTTTAACACGTTTTACCTGAGTTTTATTTTTTAGCGAAAGTAAAGAATATACTCTGTTCTTTTTATTTTAATACAGCAATTTTCAGAGTAGATTTTACTTTCTTGCCTGTTTCAGGGTTGTTTGCTTCTAATCTAGCAATATAGACACCGTTTGCAACTTTTTTGCCTTTTTTATTGCACAAATCCCATCTAAGTTCATAGTTTCCATCACCTTTGTCTCTAACATCGTTTTCATCAAAATCAGCAACTTTATGTCCTGCAACATCGTATATTTTCACTCTGATATTGCAATTGACTCCTGTACTATTAGTTCTGATTCTAATTGTGACATTATTGCGTGCGGGATTCGGGTATTGAATTATTTGCTTAAATTCGAAAGGTAGAACGAGAGCGAATCTCATACTTCCTGTTGTGGTGGAATTTCCTGTACGGTCTTTGGCAATAATTGTCAGGTCATGATTACCATTTATTAATTCCGACAATGATTTGAATTTAAAGTTTCCATCGTTATCGATAGATAGATTTTGTATATTGGAATCAATTTTGGCTTCAAGGCTTGTAGTATCAACTCCAGAACCAAAATCTTTAATATTACCTATAAATTCTGGTCTGGCGGTTTCAAAGGCTTTAGAAAGATCCATAGATTCATCAAGTTTTATTGTTGGAGCAACAGTATCTTGCATAATTGCAAAAATCTGATTGGAAGTAATTCTTGCTTTAATATCTTTTTCTGAAGATATATTGGCAGAAATGAATTTCCAAGAACCATTCTTTTGATAGAATAAACCAAGACCAGGAGTCTGGCTTGCCGTTTCTGGAACTTTTAGTGCTGCAATTATACCTTTTTTAACCTTTGAAGATTGAATAGATACTTCATAAGCGTTAGTAATCGGCGTAAGTTCAGAATTCGTCGCTTCTTCATCTGAAGAAGTAGCAGAAGCTCTTACACCTCTCATTGTATTGTATTCGTTTTGCAATGCAGTTTGTATGGTTCCACTGGCATTTTCATCTTTGATAATGGCTCTGCTTAATATTTTCACTGTTGCTTTTGATTTCAAACTGTTTTCTTCAAATATTAGCCTGAGTTGATCATCAGTAGAAGATAGTCTTGCACTACTGTTTGGAGCAACAGTTGCTATGGCAAAACCGCTTGTACCACTACCTTTATTTCCACTTAAATCTTCTCCGTCAATTTTTAATGTTCCAGAAGTTCCGTTGGAGGACTTAAGAGAAGCTGCGGCCATAAAGGCTAATGGGTTGGTTGAGTTCTTTTGCATTGTTAAGGTTTTTGGAGATGCTGTTCCATGAAGAATTGTCAGAGTAGGCTCTCTTATTAATTCTTCATTGCTTACTGCAACAACTATTATGTCATTTTCATTCGCAGCATTTGAGAAAGCTGAAATGACAAATTCAGGCGGTGTTACATCTCGTCCTTTAAAGCTGATACCAGTTAAAGAAGTTTCACAAGCATTATTTCCTAGTTCGTCTTTGACGCCAGGGGCTTTTACTATGTAAGTATCATTTTCTATGAAAGTTCCTGATGCACAAAGCATAACACTTGAATCGTCCGATTGTATTATTACTTTGGATATAGGAATTGTATTTCCAAATGCATCTGTAACTATATAAGAAGATGTATCTTCGGCACTAGTTTTATCTAATATCTGGTCAAAGTTTATTACTATATCACTTTGAGTGTTAACGTTTTCAAAGCTTGTTCCAGTAATAGCCGGCCCTTTTGTATCAGCATAGAAAATTGCAGAACTAGCTGTTGTAGTCAATGTAGCACCATATAAGTTTCGTATGTCAGTATTTACAAAAACGGTATAGGAGGCTCCATGTGTCATTCCACTAGAGGTGAAAGTCAAGGCTCTTTCGTCTTCTATCTGTATATTGCTTATTGTCAATGTTGGAGTGGTTATTATTGGATTTGCTCCTAAAGAAGTTGGTTCTATTGGATGATTTAACCATACCTTAACCGTATTTGAACCTGTTTGAACAGCAGGAGGCATAACTTGGAATGGAGAAGTTATAGCTGATGTGGAGGTAGCATTAGTTGATGTATTTCCACAAATATCTGAAACTTTGAAAGTATAGTTTCCATCTGTAACTGTATTTCCTGAATTGTCTTTTGCATTCCAGGAAGCTTCTAAGGTCCCAGAATTATCTACCAAGTTTAATCTGTTGATTCTTACTCCGCCAGAGTTGTATACATCTACATAATAAGCACCTGTGGCGGTTAGAGGTTCATCTGTTTCCAGAGAAATGATAAGGGGTCTTGTTTCATCTGGTGCACAGTATCCTCCAACGGTTATTCCGTTTATTTTTAGCGTATATGTTCCTATAACTGGATTTTGGGTATCTATTATCATTTGATATAGATTTTCTGTTCCAGAGGCAGCAAGATTACCAGCCTGGTCTACAAGGCCTATATCGTATTTCCCGTCTTTCATTAAATCGTCTGGATTGCCTGTATCACGGCTATATTTCCCACGGAATAGTGATTTCCAAATGTTGGAAGAGTATGTCAGTTCATAAGTATCAGTAGATATATTACTTCTTACACGTAGTTTTGGATTATTAGTTTCAACTATATTCTTGAATATAAATTCAAAACTAGTGTGTCGGTATGGGTTCAGATACACTACTCCAGAGGCAGGGAAGTCTACCCCACCGTTCATAGATAAATCTGTATAGGTTGGAGCTATGTTGTCAACTTTCCATGTATAACTTGTATAAGAAAGGTCGTTGTTTGTATCAGCTATACGTATGATATAAGTGGCTGAACCTGTTACTATCGGATCTGTAGCATTGTCCCAAGTAAAGGTTGCCATTAGGTTTGTATCAACATCTATAGCATGAGAAGCAACAAGGATTTCTTGGCTAATTTGATTTACAACTTCTTTTCTGAAGAAATTGACATAAACCTTTGCTGGATCTCCATCAGGTTCTTCAGAAAGAGCAATAGACATTGTGGCAGCATTTGGATATACATTAAAGCTGAATATATCATCATAATGGAATTCTTCGCCGCTTTCCAAAGTAGCACTTGCTGTGGTTTGCTGATAAGAGAATGTTTTTATTGAACTAATAATTGGTCCGCCAGATTTTACGGAAATTTCACCGAAATCTGTTTCAACCCGATTACCAGTTAAATCAGTTCCAATAATATGGTATACGTATTTCCCTTGAGGAATCATATTCTGAACAGCGACAGCTGTTTCAAATATAGCGGTATCACTTGCTATAGCTGTAGTTTCTATTCTTACCAGTCTACAAGGAATCTTATAAGAAGTTGTAGCTAATTCTATATATTGATAAGCTTTGTCAAACAAAGTTTCATCAAATTGTATAGAAAAAGTTGCCATACCAGCTTCGCCTGAATTTAAATATAACTGGTCGGTGAGAGTTGCTACCAAAATATTTGGTGGAGTTTTGTCTATTAGAAGAGTTGTACTGGCCATAATTGAATTATCTGTAGAAAGGACAGATATATTACCTGCTAAATCTATCGCAGCTAATTTATATGTGCCTTCAGGCAACTCGGTAGCATTTGAATCAAGTTCTCCATTATAAATGTAATTATAACTGCCGCTTAAATCCATGCTGTATGTTCTTGTTGCAATTATGTCTGCAGTTGAACTGGAAACACCCAAAACAACAAGTTTTATAGCATCACTAGCATTTAAATTAATCGTTGCAGTTAAGCTTCCTAATACGTCTGGATTATAATAGAAGAATAATTCTGTTGTGGCAGTTGATACTCCATCAAAAGTTAAATTAGTAACTTTAGGTGAGATACTGTCGTAATTAATTACAAAATTATTAGAGTCTGATGCTATGTTGCCAACAGCATCTTTTAATTCTATTTTGAATGTTCCTGTATATTCTATAGGAGAGGCTATGCTTGTGGTGAAATCACCAAAGAAAGCTTCGTCAACTGTTATTTCTGTAGCTCCACCTGTTAATGTGTGAGTAGCTATTTGGTTCCCTTCATCATTGTATAGTAGAAGGGTATGATCTAATGCATAAGGCCCTTTACCTGTTGCATATTCTATTGTTAAAGTAGCTACATAAGGTTCTACTCTAAAGCTAAATGGAGCATTTGTCAGACTTTCGTCACTTATAATAGTTTGTTTTGTTGTAAGAGTTGTTGTAAAAGATGGACTTTCAGAAATAACTTCTACTTCTCCATAAGTTCCTGTTGCAATGCTGTTTCTAGCAAGATCTTGAGCTCCACCTACAACAATACTAGCTGTACCAACCGGGAATTCAATGGAATCAAAGACATTTCCTGTTATATAAGTACATCTTTGATTATCTATCCAGGCTTCAAAGGTTAATGTGGCAACTTCTCCAGAATCCGTTGCTAATTGAACGATTGGATTTATATTTGTGTTCATTATTTCATCAAATATTACCATGATGGTTGCTGTTTTGCTAACAGTTGAGATTGGGTTATATAATTCATCAGAAGCATAAGCAACTGTATTCGGCGGTATACTGTCTACAATTATAGAAATTGATGCTGTATCGTTTATATTCCCAGCTAAATCCGATACTTTTAGATTATATTTGCCATCTGTAAATTCTTGACCAAAACTTATAATATATGCAGCAGTAGCTGGAATAGAATAAGTTGTGGTAGCTGTAGAAGAAGCAATCAAAATCAAGTCTTTGTTTTCTTCAGTTGTTACTGTGAAAGTGGCAGGATTGCTTGTTGAGTAATACTTTATACCATCTACAATTTGTCCTATATCGCCATCATCAAAGTTTATAGATGTAATATCTGGTTGGGTTATATCTGTTTCAAAGGTCCATTTTAAATAACCCGTTTCAGGAGTACAATTATATAAGTCATCTATTATTTTAAATTTGAAAATAGCATCAGCATATGGCACATCATCTGAAACATGCCAAATTGCATAACCTGGGTTTTCTGCAGAAACAGTTATTGTTGCTACATTTTCGTCAGATTCATTATATACCAGCAATTTATGGGGTGTGTTTACCGGGTCGGTACTATAATCTAATTTGAAGGTTACAGAAGCGGATTCGGCAGAAATGTACTTTTGAGGATTGTAAGGTCTATTTTCTAAGGCCTCATCGTATATATCCGGCTGTAAGGTAAGGATTGTTAATCCTATGACGTTAGGTCCTACTGGCTCTACATCAGTAGTACAAGTAGCAGGAGTTGAGGTGATAAGATTTCCAGCCAGGTCTTTTGCTTCATAAACCTGGTAAGTGTAGGTTCCCACAGGAATTGTTGCATTTATTGGAACCACATTGGTAAATGAAGCTGTCATCATGTCATCGCCCCAACCTATAAATTTCATTTCTATACTTGTATATAGAGTTGTAGTTGCTAAGTATAAGGTTGGAGGTATTGAAGTATCCATCAATTCTGTGAATTTCACAGTGAAAGTAGCCATTCCTGCTGCTGAATTTGATATTCTGTCTTCAGGACCTGGTGTTATGCTTTCGATTGTCGGTGGAGTATTATCGACTTTTAGCATTAAAGGAGCTGCATTTGCATGCAAGTTTCCTGCTTCATCAGCCAACATTATTATATACATATCTTCGTTAAGATTTGTGCCTAATATGTCTGTGTATATTGATCCACTAGGATTATTTGTGCTGATAGTCATAGTCGCAACAGTTGACATTGGCATTGCATACGAAGCTACAAGCAGATTTAAAGGATTGTTATAATTTCCATTTAATACAGCTCTGAAAGACATATTATCTAAATCAGTTCTGTAATAATAAATGCCTTGGCTTAGGGTTGCCGCTCCTGTAAGCGTCATTGTTTGAACATTTGGTGCTATAGTGTAATAATCAATACTTCCTATTACATCTGTTAGATTTTCGGCTATATCTATTACCTTTACATTAATTGTTGTATTAGTTGTGGGGATTGAGCTAAAGTTACCTACGCTTATTGTTGCTGTAGCATTTACTCCATTTTGAACTATTGTTGCACTACCTATTTGTACATCAGATGCATCATAAAAACACATTGTATGAGGTAAATTATCTGTATTAGCATTTACATATTTGAAGCTTATTTCTGTATAATCTGGAGAAATGTCAAAGTTAAGAGGTTTATTTACAACAGGATTATTAATATCTATTGTATTTCTTATACTATGTAATTGCATACTGTTAGCAACAATTTTTGGTATTTCAGATTTTATTAAAGTTAGGGTTGTCGAACTTACAAAAGCGTTATTTGCAAGATCTTGACCGCCTGAAATCTGATATGTCCAAGTACCATTAATTGTTGATGCTGTAATTGGTTCATCAATAGTAAATATGGCTCTAGTGTTGGTGTTTTCCCATCTGTTAAAAGTAAAACCTATAGTTGTGGTCCCGGTAGCTAACGCTAAACTAGGTATAGATTCACTATCCATGGTTTCAGAATAATCTACAAAAAAGTCATCTCTTCCTGCTCCCATTAGTCCTATAAGTTTAAGACCATAATCGGTTACAGTAGGAGCTACGTTGTCTATTATAAAAGCTTCAGAGGCTGTGCTGAATCCTGTTAAAGCCGTTTCACTTCTATCGTTTACATTGTATACGTATGAAGCTATCAAAACAGGAGCTTCGTTCCCGAATACATCTTGTAAACCGTAAATACGTAATTCTGCTTCAACACCATTTACATTTTTTGTAAAGCTTTCTGAAGTTTTAAATGTTGCTATTGTTCTTTCAACATCTCTTACTGTTCTTGTATTCCAACTTACAAATGTTGCTGAAGCAATTCTATCACCAGAGGATATTTCAAAAATAGCTGCTGTTGGAACATTAGTTGTTGAGAATGGTATGGTGGTTTCACCAGCTTTAAATTTATCAAGCTCAAAATCAAAAGTGAAGTTTCCAACATCATCTTTTGTCGGTGGCATATCTGATACTGATACAGCTAGAATAGAAGGCATTACATCAGGAGCAGATTCTACTACATCGACATTTCCAGGCGATGTAGGTTTGTATTTAGTGTTACCTATACCCCACATATTTATAAAAGAATTTGCTTCTACTTGAAGTCCCCAGTAGGTTGTACTACTAGTGTTGTAGTAATTCAATATATTCGCAACATCGTTTTCTGTTAAATTAACTTTTACTGTTGTGCTTGCATATTCATTTAGAGTTGTAGTTATAGAGGCACATTCAAGTTGGATTGTTTCATTATTGTTAAGATTAAAAAGTGTTATTTTATTCAAATGAAGATTTGATCCATTTTGATTGGTTATATTCGGCATTCCCATAAGAGGATCTGTTTCATTTATTGTTCTATAATTATCAGAGAATAACCAGATTCTATCGTTAAACGATAAAGTTAGTCTTGCTGAAACTATATTGATAACAGGAGTCGGGTCAGACAAAACGTTCAATGCAGGAATTGCTGTGGTACTGCGATTATCAGCTATTACAAAAGGTGATTCAATAGTATATAGTTTTAGATTTTTTCCAAATACGCTAGATACCATTTTATTAAGTGAAGATTTCTGGGCAAATTTTAAAGTAATATCTGTATTACTTGTTAGTTTATTTGCTATCCAGTCTCGACCGCTGTCGCACAGTGTTATTTTCAAAGTTTTACTGTCAGTCCAGGAGCAATTGTCGTTCTTTTGGATAACATACCAAGAGTCATAAGCAACATCTTGAAACTCTGTTATATTAGCTGGTTCGTTTATGAATATTACAGCATCAGATGCAACTAATGTAGTTGGATCCATATCCTGAGAGAACTCTATATTGAAAAATATACTTTCTGGCCAGTTATGTGTCATAGAAAAACTGACTATTTGAGGTGGTTCTCTCCACGAAGAGTCGGTTAATGTTATTGGAAAAGCGGAATAAGAAGCTATCCAGTTCTTGTATAGGTCTGTTGCTGCTGCATTTGTTGTATCTCTCGTTACTTCAATGTAGAGAGGTGAAGAAGCCCATTTAGTTACTTCTTTCCTGCCATCTGTTGATAATGTTATTTCTACTTTATAGAAACTGCTTGCATCATCCCAATTAGAAACCAGGGTAACATCGGAAAGATCTAATTTCTTGGTTCCTCCTAAAGAAAGTGTTTCACTTCCTATTAATGACCATTGACTTTTGTCTCCAATTGTATAGTCTTCTGAGAAAGTTATGATAATTTTTTCTCCATCAAAGGTTGCATCGGTTATTTCTAGTTCTTTAGTATCAAGTTTAAGTTCATGAGTTGCTTCACAAGTGTATCCAGCTTCGTCAGAAATAGTAATTGGTATAGAAATAATAGTGTAGTCTGTTTTTAGATACAAAGCTACATCTAGACCACTTCCTGTATTATTTACAATTGAATTTGTTATGGATGCTAATTTGAAATTATTAGGCCCACCTATGCTTGTTAAATCTAATGTGGCAGTTGCTATTATTGCATTATTGTCGAGAGTAGCACTGGCGATAAGAAGGTCCCTGTTGGTCCTGTTTGTTCCTGATGCTATATTTAATGTTCCAACCAGGTCATAATCTGGATCAATTGTTAACGAATAACTGGCTATTGTCGGGATAACATTTTTTACAACGAAGCTTGTTATTCCTGATGTTGGGGTTGCTATGTTAGCAACATCATCACTTGCTGTAATCGTATAGTCGAGATTGGTTAGATTTAGGCTTCCCCATATACTTCCACTATCAGAAGTTCCAGGGGCTTTAATTATAAATGAAGCTTCTAGTCTATGCTTATCTTCATTTAAAGTCATTTCTTTTGATATACTTGCTACTCCAGGATCTACAGAAAATGTTACAGAAGCTGTTGCATCTAAGCCTGAAGTCATACTTGCATAAAAAGTTATCGTGTCTCCAACTCTTACTATACTACTATTTTGTGGAGGCAATAGAGAATCGCTTCTAGAAGTAATTTCAACTCCGCATAATGATGAGGTTATTATAGGAATTTCACAATCTACTTTCGTAATTGCTTGAGAATAAACAGTAGTGCTATTCCCATGATTATCAGAAATTATTGCTGGAAAACGATAGTCTTCATATTCTTCTGAAGTTCTAAGGCTTGTAGTTGCAATAGTATAAATATAATTTAATCCTAATGTTGATTCAATTGGAACTGCTGCCGAAGATCGACCGATTGCAGATAGGTCAATAGAAACATTTGTTAATTGTTCTGAAGATTCCAATACAAATGTTACTAGTTCTATGGAGTTGTCGGTATAGTTTATTCTTTGATGATTCGTTATATTGTCGGCTGTAACTAGGAACGAAATAACTTCCGGAGGTTTATTGTCGATTGTTAATTCAGTAGTATAACTGGTAATGGTGTTGTCGCATCCATCTGTCACAGTGATAGCCCATGAAGCAACAAGATTATCCAGCTCTCCAGCGGCTATAGTTGCATCATAAAAGTATTTTCCATCAGTGCCTAAAGACATTATTGCTTGTCCTAGGCTTGAATCTAGTGATGACAGATCTATTGTGGGTGGGTTACCATCATTACCTTCTACATCTACTTTTATTGTAAATGTATCACCTATTTTTAAGATGGTTCCGCCGCCAGGAGTTCCAATCGTAATAGATTTTATTACAGGAGGATTTAAATCTATTTTAGGAAATACCTGGCTTTCTACATTAACTTTGTTACCAGATAAATCATACATTACTAGTTTAAAAGTATAATCTGATTGTTCTAATAATCCGACTTCACCGGTTGCCACGATTGAAACATGGTAATAATCTGAACTTTTGTCCATGCTTATCATATTTGATGTTGTAGGCAGAGTTATAGCATTTAAGTCTTGATCTATGTAATGCATTGTGCCATCTGTCAGTTTGCAAAGATAAGTTACATCAAGAGTTGCTGTGGCACTATCGTCATAAGTTGTTTCTCTTATAAAGGGCAACCTAAAATCAATTGTTTTTTTAGTGTTTATAGATAAAGGAAATTTGTCTAATGTGCCAGTATGATTTGTTAAGGTTATTGTTACTTCTTGGGGGTCTGGTGGATTCTGGTCTAGAGTTGGGAAAGAGAATGAGGCTACAAATGGTTCTCCTGTAGCTTGGTCTATTACTGTATTCCCAGCACCATCTAAAATAGTCATAGGGAATATTGCGCCATGGTTTATCGAACCTGTTGCTACATCAAAACTATAATTAAAAGTACTGCCTGCGTTTGACATATTTACTTGTCCATAGTTGCCAAGTTCACTCAGGTCTATGACAATAGTAATGCCATCGCCAGCAATATCCGAATTTGCTAGGTTTACTTCCATTGTAACGCTATCGCCGATTATTATAAAAGGATCCGAAGAATCGTTATTTAGTAAACCATATCTATCAGAATAGCTTTGTTGACTTATCCATATCGGTGGTTCATTATCTACTTTTAATGTTAGTGTTGTTTTGGTATTATTACCGTGATTATCCTGGGCTTCTAAAACAAAGTCATAATCACCATCGATAGAACCTGTTGCTACATTGTGAGTATATCTCCATTGGTCACCCGAACTATTCACAAAAAGATGTGTGCCTGAATTGTCTAGTGTGGTTAAATTAATACTGACAGCATCTGGAATTTTGTTTGCTCCGCTGACACTTGCCAGCATGGTTAAAACGTCTTTGTTGATAATGCTGCCATCTGTTCCTGTTGCACCCGTTATTGTAAAACTATCTATTCTTGGCGGAACATTATCGATAATAATAGATGGTGTGGTGAATCTTTGCAGCATATTACCATGTAAATCCGTTGCAGTAACAACAAAAGATACATATTGTCCGTCTAATTGGACTGCCTCTGTAGATATTCCAGAAGAATAAGTTGCAATATAAAGATTTAAATCTTCGTTATAGTTCAAAGTAAGTGAGGCAACACCTATAGGAGTTAAATCTACTTCTACTTTTGTAGATGATGTTGCAGCACTGGAAACTTCCGCATAAAAGTATAATTGAGAGCTTGCTGTAGCTACCTGTGTTTCAACATTATTGTCCGAGTAAATTTTTACTCCAGCAGATCTATTTGAAAATTCGCTTAAGTCTAATGTTCCTGTATATGTAAATTCTCTGGTAATTGCATTCCCTGAATCGTCTGTGACAGTAACCTGAAAACTTAGATTTCCAGCATAATAACAAGTTATTGGGGATGTGGGAAGAATTATTCCGCCTCTGAATGTGGCATTTGTTCCTGCTGAAGGGTTAGCATCTACTGATAGGGATTTTGGAAGTAGACTATTAAATATATCATTATGATTAATTAGTAATTCGCTACAAGTTACTTCAACAGTATCATAGTCATACTTATTTAATGTTACTGCAAAGGTTAATGTGTCATCGGGTCTGGCCAAGTCAGGATTTAGATTGGAAGACGTTATTGTTGTTGCGTTTATCTGAGGTGGAAGGCTGTCTATTAAAATAGCAGGAGTAGTTCTAGTAAGAGTATTGTTGTATTTATCAGTTGCTGTAACAACAAAGGAAATATATTCTCCATCTATTTCTCTAGCAGAAAGGGTACCAGAATAAGTTGCGATATAAAGACCTAGGTCTTCATTGTATAATAGGCTCATGGAGGCTACTACACCAATTGGTTGTAAATCTACTAAAACAGTAGTAGATTCTCTTGATGTAGTTAAAATATCAGCAGTAAAGTATAATTTCGACGTTAAAGTTGCTACTGATGTCCCTACATTATTTTCAGAAAAAATCTTTACATTTGCTGAGTTAAAAGTAAAGTCTCCTAAATCTACTATTCCGGCATAAGTGAATTCTCTGGTAATGCTGTTGCCTGCATTATCTGTTGCAGTAAATTGAAAAGTAAGGGTATTGTCGTAATATACGGTTGCATCTGTCGGTAAAACTATGTTGCCAAGAAATGTTGCATTTGCTCCTTCTGTTGGAGTTCCGTTAATTACTAATTCAACAGGGAACAACGCTTTTATTTCAGACCCATGTTCTGAACTGTTCTGTATCTGGTTACATGTAACGGTAACGCTATCATAATCATAATTTTCTATTACTGCTGTAAAAGTTAAGGTATTCCCTTGACGAGCTACGGTAGGATCATTGTTTGAAGACGTGATTGTGGTCTGATTAATAACAAAGTTTGGGGCACGGCTGTCAACTGTTATTCTTAATGTGTCTAATCCTGAGTATGTTGTGGAGTTACCCGCATCGTCAACTAGGGTTACGTTACATGTACAAACTGTGTTGTAATTGTCAGGAATAGTTAAAGTGGTTATATATGTGTCGGTGGAACCACTCTTTAAGTCCATTGTATATGTACCTAAACCTAAATCAGATAAGTCTACCTGAACTAATGCTATGTCTGTGCTTGTTACTTTCTGAGTTAAGGTTGCTACTTGACCACTTCTTAAAGCAACACCAGACGTGTAATCCACACCATTGACCGTGCATTTTAAACTATCATTTCTTAAAGGAGGTTCATTGTCTACATCAAATTGAACACTTGTAACTTCAACAGTTCCGCTTGCATTGGTTAATACAAAGGTTCCTGAAACCTTTCCGTCTATGTTCCCGGGTACTACCGTTAAAGCATTGCCCCCGGCAGCGTTTGTTATACCAATATATAATTCACTATTATTTAATTGTTGAAGTGTAAGCTGATCTTCTCCTGGATTTGTAATTCCCATAAAGTCTACCGCAGCTGCAGTGTTCTGCTCATTACTTGTGAAAATTATAGACGCCTGTATTTGACTGCCTATTTTTGCACAACCATCAGTTCCTGGATTGGCGATAACCGTTACAGAGTTTTCTCTTTCTTGGGGAGTGCTCGCTAAAACAAAGCAACAAACAGAAATAAATAAAAATAATAGTAATGCAGACTTTATTTTATAACAGGACTTTAAAAACATCATTTCTCCTAAAAATGAGGCAAATAAGGAGAGTATTTGCTCCATTTAATTTTTTATCTAATATATTAGTTCCTGTTTATCATCTTAATTTATTATTGTAAAAAGTACAACCCCTAAAAATAAAAATTTTTAGTTTTTATCGTTGTTGTTTTTTAGTTGTTTTGCTATGGAGTTAATGCACGGACTAACAGTGGCAACAATCACCACTCATCATTCCAAGCTCTGCTTGGCTCTCAGCTCTTTTGCTTTTCCGCTCTTAATCCTTAACTCTTGCGACTCGATTGCCATCCTGGCGCTCGCTTGCACTTCGCACATCCTGTGCTCGCAATTCTCAGTTCTCAACTCTCCGCTCTCAGCTCTCCCGCTCTCCCTCTTCCCTCTTCCCTCTTCATTCTTCAATCTTCTTTCTACAATCTTCTTTGCCCAGGGATTTTCGGGACAGTCTTTGGGTTGTGTTTTCCATCGTCTATGCAGCCAAAACCATTGTTCGGGATATTTTCTAACTATTTTTTCATACAATTCAGTATAATCAGAAGTTAATTTTTGCTGACCCTCTATTGTGTTTTCATAGTTTTCTGGATAAATGGCTGGATATATTTTGAAATAATGTTTTCCTTCATAGTTAGGTATAATAAACATAGGAACAATTGGTGCTTTCATTTTTAAAGAAATCAGTGCTGGTCCAACTGGAGCAGAACACCATTTGTTCAGGAATTTCACAAAAATTCCCTTTTTACCGTTGTCCTGATCCATCATTAAACCAAGCAGATAGCCATTTTTTAAAGCTCTCAAAATTTCTCTTAAACCCATTCCGGAATCAGTTGTTTTACCGCCGTGAGCACGACGCATTCCTTCAAACCATTGGTCTGCATACTTATTGTTCTGGCGGCGAACTACGGTAGTAACTTTGTAACCTTTTAAGGCAGCCCATTGAGGTATATACTCCCAAAGTCCGAAGTGCCCTGACATAATTATTACACCGTTGCCTCTTCTGTGTGCATCTTCTAAGTGTTCATACCCCTCAACTTCAAGCAAATTTAAAACATCTTCATCATTGATATATTTTAACTTTGCCATTTCCATAGAGTTAATTACAAAATTTTCATAGCAGGATCTTCTTATTTTTTCTGCCTTTTTTTCTTTTATGCCCAAGGTTTCCATCAAAATATCTTTTACATAATCTTTACGTGAAAACTTAAAAGGCATAATTAGTTTTGTAAGCAAGGACGAGAACTTTTGTTTTTTCTTATAACTTAAATTCACACTGCTTTTTGCAAGTAAATCCAATAATATAGCTAAAAGTTTATCTATAAATTCAAAGTGTTTCTTACTCATTTTTGTTTCTGCTCAATACTTGCTTAACATTTCTAAGTTTTAAAATAATAGCCATTAGAGGGCTAGCTTTCATTTCAATAGCTTCGACAGGACAGACTTCCATACAGCAAAAACATGAAATACACTTGTTTCTATCGAAAGAAGCACCTTTTTCTTTAATTTCGATAGCTTTTGCGGGACAAATATTTTTACAGCGTCCACATTTTATGCATTTATTATCTTTTAAATTAGGACCCGTCCAGATCATTTTTCTAATAAAATCTAAAACAAAATCTGGAATAAGGTAAACAGGTGGAGCAGGTGGAACAACATAGCCTTTAACCAAACATTTTTGCAGTTCTGTTCCAATAAATTCCACATCTTCAAAAGAAGCTGGGCCCCAACCTATACTTTTGCAATATTTCATTATGGGAACTGATTCAGGTTTTAATCCAACAATTTTGCAAAAACCCATGTCTACAGCTACTGGTGATTCAGAAGCTATAAGAATATTATTTTTCTTAACTCTGCCACTGGCTGGACCTTGTAAATCCATCGCTTCTATACCATCCATTATGTGCAGTTTTACAGGTAAAGCTTTTGCTAATTCACTTACAAAGGCAGAAAACTCATTAACCTTAGTAAACTTTTTATGCCAAAGAGCTTTAGCAAAACCTGGAATAAAGCCAAAATTGTTTTTTACTGCCCCTGTGATTCTTGTAAGATTATGGGTTTTCATTTTAGACAGACTTATAACTACATCAGCATCAAAGACTTTTTTTATTACAGGTGTGGTTACTTCTTGCCCAAAAACTTTAAAGCTGACATTAGACTTTTCGTCTTTTTCAAAACATAGCATTTTTCCGCCTGCAGCTTCTGTCGCTTTTGCAAATCCTGTTTTATTCCAGAAATCTTCGGTTCTTCCGAAAATTGCTGGCGGACTGTCGCCAACCCATACTTCTGATGCACCTGCTTCAAAACATTCTTTAACGACAGCTTCTATTACTGAAGGATGAGTTGTAGCAGCTCTTTCTGGCTCTTTACAACTAAGCATATTTGGTTTTATTAAAACCAAATCGTTCTTCTTAACAAAAGATGTCATATTCCCTAAAGGCTTTAATAAGGCTTTAATTGCTAAAGATACTTCTTCCTGTTTATAAGAATTACATTGCTGCAATGAAACTTTAGTTTTCATTCGCTGTCTCCTGGGTAATTTCTAAAGTTAGCGTTAGATGCGGGATAAGGTTGAATAATTATTGGATGACCATTTTCATCGCTAAAATACCCCATCGAGCGAACTACTGGGGCTGGGTAAATGCTAGGATCATTAATCAGTGGCGGAGGATAAGGTCCTGAACCTGATTTTTCATCGTAATATACAGGGTCAGCTGTTATTAATTTTTTCTTTAGCGGGGGTAGATTTAGAGGCTCATATGCAGTTACTGGGCTGCTATAAGCATTATATTGATTAACTTGCCATGGTATTATTTCTAAGCCTGTTTCTCTTTCAACTATTATACATTGATTTGTGTAGACTATGTCGCTTAAAATTTTTGAAAAGGGAACTTTTTTGAAATTGGCATAAACAGCGAAATGTAAATCGTTTGGGAAACTGATGGGAACTTCTCCTCCAAGTGAAATAACCCGAAGAATATATTGAATATCGTAACCTTTTGAAAATACAGTTCCTTTTTTTTCTAATCCAGGGAAACGTATTGCTAAGGCTTTATGATTAAATGCCTTTCTTCTTTCTATTATATCTTTTGTTTTTTCATTGGGTGCGTTTAAGGGAATAACAAAAAGTGTTCCATTTACTACTCTGGCAAAGTTACCAGCAGGAATAATATCATTAAGTAATGCATGAAAACCTTCTTCATTCCTTTGAATAGAGACAGAGCCTCCACATAGGTTGTGCATCACTACATTGTAATTAAAAGCGTCTGTAATTAGTTGTAAAGCTTCAAACAAACTAATTGGCAAAGAGAAAAAAGAACATGAACTATATCTTTTATTGGGCCTTTTTGAAGGATCAATATAATACTCAATATATCTTTTTTGAGATGTTCTTCCAAAGATTATGCTTTCTCTTTTTATTTCTTTTATTTTCCATTCTTTATCTAATCTAACGTCGTCTACCGCAACAATTTGTTCGTCATTGTAATGAATTAAAGCTTCGTGCTTATCTTTGGTCCAAATAATAGCTCTTGGCTGAGGTTCATCTCCTTCTCTAGGTTCTATTAATCTAAAATTTGTATATTGAGCACATAAATTAGTAGAAAAAGATAGTAAAAAAGTTAATGAAACTAAAATTTTTGTTATTGTAATCGTTTTATTAATCATTTTTTATATTATTTTTCCATTGGAGTGCACATAGCAACAAGAATTCGTAAAATTGGAAGGGCTAGAACAAATAAAGCGATTAAAAAACAGTTAAAAATTTTATCTTTTAATTGTTTTTGAGAATCTTCTTTGCTGATAACATCTATAGATAAATTTTCCCCTTTTATCTCACCACTAGGATCTCCATGATACTCGCAATAAACAAAGCCGTCTTTTGTTAAATCGCCTGTGGTTTTGAATTTGCATTTAAGACCGTCGATTGCTTTTTTCCTTAAATAACCATTTTTAGTTAATATATCAAGGTCTAGGCTTACCATCATTTCTGAAACATCCATGTTGTACATTTCTACAGCTCCACTAATCATTCTTATATTTGAAAAGCAACGTCTTTTATTTGAGTCTTCACGGTTTTTATATACGTAGTTATTGTTGGCTGCGAGAAAAGATAAAAAAGAAATAACAATTAAACAAATGATTGCCTCTATAATTACCCTTAAGGGTCTTTTATCAAACTCACTTTCGCCTTTTTTGGGAAATAGCATCTACTTTTTTTCTCCTTATTTATAAGAAAAAAACAAAAAAATAGATCTGGTGGGACTCGAACCCATGACACACGGCATGTGACGCCGTTGCTCTACCAACTGAGCTACAGATCTAGAAATATGTTACCACTAGCTTATATTTTTGTAAATTAGTTTAGAGAAAATACATCTATTGATATTAATGAATAAGATTGTTATAATATACAAATCAAATTATATAGAAAAGATTATCGAGACAACAATCCATATGATCGAATTACAGGGTGTTACTAAGATATTTCCTAATGGTGTCAGAGCACTTAAAAATATTAATCTGACTATAAAACCTGGAGATTTTGTTTTTTTGGTTGGTCCTTCAGGAGCAGGCAAAAGTACTTTTTTAAGAATGTTATTTAGAGAAGATAAGCCTACTGAAGGAAAAATATTTATAGATGGCAAAGATATAACTACAATGCCTGATAGCCGTATTCCTTACTTAAGACGTAATCTTGGTATTGTATTGCAGGATTTTCAGCTGTTAAAAAGAAGAACTGTAGCCGAAAACGTTGCTTTCGGACTTAGAGTTATAGGTGCTTCTGAATCAATGATTAATAATAAGGTTCAAGAAGCACTTGAACAAGTTGGTTTATCCCATAAAAGAAGAATGTATCCTACAGAACTTTCTGGTGGGGAACAGCAGAGGGTTTGTATTGCCAGAGCTATTGTCAATAATCCTCTAATTCTAGTTACCGACGAACCTACAGGAAACTTGGACCCTATGATTTCTCAAGAAATAATGCAGCTTTTCTTAAAAATAAATGCCAGAGGAACTACTGTTATTATGGCAACCCATAACCACAATCTTGTTAATAAACTTCGTAAAAGGGTTTTAGCCTTAGTTGACGGGCAAATCGTTAAAGACGAAGAATGTGGAACATATGCTTATGAATAAAATGCGGGTTATAGAATATGTCATTTTCTAATTTAAAGTTTTTTATAGTTGAAGCATTAACCAATATACGTAGATCAGGCGTTATGGCATTTATTACTATTTCGACAATTTCTATTGCTTTGGTTTTAATGGGAACTTTTCTTCTTGCTACTATGAACATGGAAGAATTCTTAAATCAAATGCAGTCCGAAGCTCTTGTGACAGCTTACCTTAAGAAAACTGCTGAAATGGATTCTGCTAACACTCTTAGTTTAAGATTATCTGCTTTTGATGAAGTTGAAAAAATACAGGTTGTTTCTCCGGAAGAAGCTGCAAAAGAGCTTTTTTCTGATCCTAATGAGCAGCAATTACTTCAGATTGGTATTACGAATGAAGAAAACCCTCTTCCTATAACTTTAAGAATAAAGATAAAAGGTGGAACAGACTTAAAATCCCTTTTGCAGAAACTAAAAAATGAACCTCTTGTAGATAATTATAGTTATGGAGAAGAATTGTTCAGACAATTTGAAGGCTTATCCAGATTGTTGTGGATTGTTAGTCTGGTTATAGTAATTTTATTGGGACTAGCTTCGCTTTTTATTGTGTATAATACAGTTCGTTTAACTCTTTTTATGCGAAGAGAAGAAGTTATTATCATGAAGCTTGTTGGAGCAACTAACTGGTTTGTCAGAGGTCCTTTTATTGTTGAAGGTTTTATGGAAGGTGTTTTTGCTTCAACTTTGGCTATATTGATTTTATCAATGAGTTATAACTTTGTTATTGTTAAGTTTTCAGAATTGATTCCTTTTTTTACTCCTGAAATTAATGCTGACCAGTTAATTAAACTTGCTATAAAACTATTCTTAATGGGTGTTGTATTAGGGGTTTCTGGCAGTCTTATATCCTTGAGAGATATAAATAAATTCAGTCGTTCAACTGCTATGTATGAAGGCATTTAACATGAAATATTCTAATTCATGTTTAACAAAAAAATCTCTATTTGCTATTTTTCTATTAGCAAATTTAATATTTAATACATCTGCTTTTTGTGCGAAAGATAAAAATGTAGATGAGTTACAAAGCGAGATTGATGCTATTGATCTTAAACTTAACTTCCTAAAAATAAAGGTTGATGATCAAAAGAAAAAAAGTCGCAGCTTTGAAAAAAGAATCGAAAATGCTAAACAACAGGTTAGAGAGTTGGGAGCTCAGATTGAGCAGTTAAATAAAAATCAGGCTGAAATAATCACACAAATACGAAGGCTAGAAAAGGATAATAGCGAAAGCAGAGAACAGTTAAAAGAGTTGATGAATAGATATAAAAATCGACTTGTTCAGCTTCATAAGATTAAACAAGGAACCTTGGTCAGTTCAGTTCTTTTTGCAAAAGATCTTAATTCTTTTTTGAACAGGTATCAGATGGTTAAATATCTGTTAGAAGCAGATAAATCTATGATAGAAGAATTAAAAGCAAAAGATGAGAAGGTTAAAAGAATTAGCTTAAGATTACAGGAAAAACATAAAGCCTTAGAATCAGGAAAGTTAGAAATTGCTGAAAAACAGAAAAAATTTGCTAAAGAACAGGTTTATCTGAAGGAAATGCTTAATGCTGTTCTCTTAAATAAAAAGGAGTATTTGAAACAGGAAAATGCCTTAGCTGCATCTCGTAAACAATTAAATAAACAACTGCAAGAAATAGCAAAGGTAGTTTCAAAACCAGATTTTGATAAAGAATTAGATGTAACTTCAGATTCTGTTGCTGTATCAACCAAAGGATTAAAATCTGTATCTGCAATGCCTGCTGATTCTTCTCTTAGCCAATCTTCAAGTCCGGAAGCTGAATCCGCTAATCAAACAGAAACTCTAGCCGATTCTTCTCCAGAAGCAGCTAAAGTAATGAATTTTATATGGCCTATTGCTAAAGACTTGAGAGAACAAGTTTACGAAAAGGGCGATGATAATTCAAATGCTTTGTTAATAAAACCTGCTGCTGATGCTGACATTGTTGCAGTAGCCAAAGGCAAAGTGTTATACAAAGGTTTCCTTTCTGAGTTAGGAAATTTAGTGATTCTCGGACATCAAAAAGGTTTTTCTACTGTTTATGCGAAGTTAGACGATGTTGATGTGGGTATAAATGAGGTAGTTGAAAAAGGTGATGTTATTGGAAAAATAAATGGAGGTGGTTTAGATGGAATTTTGCATTTTGAAATCAGATTCTGTGGGAAAAAGATGCCACCACTTTCTTACTTGCCAAAATAAAAAAGGTTTTACTGTTATAGAAATATTTATAGCTATTTCTGTATTAGCAGTTATTTCTGCAATTTCTATTTATTATTACAATGATTATGTTGGAGATGCCAGAATTGCAGTAAGGTTATCTAACGAAAAAAATAGTCAATGAGACCATATCCAGATATTATAAAGAACACATGGCCTATCCAAAATATGAATGGAAAATGGATTCTATCGAGGATCTTGGTAATAATATAAACAGAGGATTAGATTCTGTTCTTTCTAATTATTTTGTAAATAAAAAAGTTTCAGATATTCTTTCTGAAGGTTCTGACTATAGAGGTAATGAAATTTATTTCCTTGTTTTCGAGCCTCTCAAAAGAGGTTTAACTGCTAATGTTGATAATAGTACAGCTACATAATCCTGTAAGATGGCAAAAAATCTAAGATTTACAAATAGAGATTTTTTGGTTCATGAAGTAAGAATTGTCGAACCTGATTCTGGAATTACTACAAGTACTTTTAACAACCATGAAAGATTTAATTTTCCTTTAATAACTAATTCTACTCCAATTGAAACCATCGGTTCTGGATATAGTTCTGTTACGTTAGATGAAGAACTGGACATAAAAATGATAGCGATACCTCCAGGAACCTTTATAATGGGAAGTCCTACTAATGAATTAGGATGAAACAATACTAATCCTAACGAAAGACAGCATAAAGTAACCATAACAAAACAGTTTTTTATTAGTAAATATGAAGTTACTCAAAAGCAGTTTTTAAAAGTGATGGGAATTAACCCTTCTCATAATACTACTAATGAATTTTATCCTGTAGAAAATATAACTTTTAATGAAGCAAAAGAATTTTGTAATATTCTAAATAGGGATTATTCTCGATTGATTCCATATGGTTATAAGTTTGACTTACCTACTGAAGCACAATGGGAATATGCGCGTAGGGCTGATACAACTACGGCGTTAAATAATGGCAAAAATCTTACTTCTGAGACTGCAGACTGCCCTAATTTGGCTGAAGTAGCATGGTATAAAAATAATTCAGGCAATACAACCCATCAGGTAGGTTTAAAAAAACCTAATGCCTGGGGTCTATACGATATGCATGGCAATGTTTTGGAATTTTGCTTGGATAAGCGTGGAGATTGGAAGATAGATTATCCTCCTGATGATGTCGTTGATCCTTTATCAACCACAGGACATGAACAAATTATCAGGGGAGGCAGTTACCTAAGTGAAACAAAAAGAAATCGTTCTGCTTATAGAGATGGAAAAACTCCCACAAAAAGAGAATTTTTTGCGGGGTTACGTGTTGTCTTAATTCCAATAGAATAATACTAGTTTGACTTACCATCACCCACCAATCACCACTATAAATCCCCTTCTCCCTATTCTCTAATCAGGGAAAACGCATTATAAAAATTCTGGTATAGAAAATAGCTTAATATAATAATGGATTAAAAAAGTTTTATTTTGCTTACATCTTTAAATACCTAA
>CAJOND010000041.1 GCA_905236675.1 Candidatus Rifleibacteriota bacterium
ACATGATACTTTTAAAAACTATAAAGAACTAATTTTAGCAAATAAGTTTAATCCTTCTAATAAAGCAAATGAAGGAGGAGCAAAATGACTATAAATAATCTTTTTAAAGGAATTTGGAAAGAAAACCCCACTTTTGTTATTGCTCTTGGTATTTGTCCTACTCTTGCCGTCACTACATCAATGACTAATGCTCTTGGAATGGGCTTAGCTACAATGTGCGTTTTAATATGTAGTAATTTATTCATTTCTTTGATTCGTAGTATAGTCCCTGATAATATTAGAATACCTGTTTATATTGTTATCATAGCAACTTTTGTTACTATAATAGATAAGCTAATACAGGCTTATTCACCTTTGTTGTCCGCAAATTTAGGTATTTTCATTCCATTGATTGTTGTGAATTGTATAATATTAGGACGAGCGGAAGCTTTTGCAAGCAAGAATTCACCTGTAGATTCTGTCCTTGATGCGATAGGCATGGGTATTGGTTTTATTATTGGTTTATCTTGTATTGCATTCTTCAGAGAACTATTAGGGGAAGGCAAACTTTACGGTTTTTCAATCCCGTTGTTTTGTAAAGATCCAGCATTGATTATGATTATGGCTCCTGGCGGATTTTTTGTATTTGGTTTGTTAAGAGCTTTAAAGAAACATTTAGAACTGAGGAGGGCTGAAGAAAAATGATGCACCTTCTTGCAATACTTATAACCGCGATTTTCCTTGAAAATTTCGTATTAAATCAAATTCTTGGGATATGCCCCTTTATTGGTGTTTCTAACAAGATGGATTCTGCAATAGGTATGGGGTTAGCCGTTACCTTTGTTATGCTTCTTGCAGGTGTATCTACTTGGTGTGTTAATCAGTATTTACTTATCCCTCTACACTTAGAATATTTACAAACTATCGCTTTTATTTTAATAATCGCTTCATTAGTGCAGTTTATTGAAATGGTTATTAAGAAAACAGCACCTGCTCTTTATCAGGCTTTGGGTGTTTTCTTGCCTTTAATTACCACCAACTGTGCTGTTCTTGGTGTATCGCTTCTGAATATTAAAAAAGGTTATGGTTTGATGGAAACAGCATTTAACTCTCTTGGCGGTGGCTTAGGATTCTTCTTGGCATTAATAATTATGGCTAGCATAAGAGAACGTCTAGAATTAGTAGAATTACCAGAATGTATGAAAGGTGCTCCTATAGCACTTATAACTGCTGGTATTCTAGCCACTGCATTTATGGGGTTTTCAGGCTTAGTATGAGGATAAACAAATGATTACACAAATTATAAATTCATTATTGGTTTTGGGAATTCTAGGCTTCGTTTTCGGTGCAATTCTCTCTTATGCTTCTGTTAAATTTAAAATTTTAACAGATCCTAGAATTGAAGAAACAGTAAAAAAATTGCCTGGAGCAAATTGTGGTAGTTGTGGCTTTGCAGGTTGTGCTGCTATGGCAGAAGCAATTGTTACCAAGGGTGTTTCTCCTTCAAAATGTCCAGTAATGCTTGTTCCTGATAGAATCAAACTTGAAGAATATCTAGGCTTAAGAAAACCCAGTGAATCAAATGTAAGAGCTGTTGTGAAAGCAGCTTTGATTAAGTGTCAAGGTCTTGATTCCTATGAGCAAAAGAAATTTAATTATATGGGGTTGCAAGATTGTCAGTCGGCTGTTCTTATTCAAAACGGACCTTGGCTTTGCCCTCATCGTTGTATCGGTTTGGGTTCTTGCGTAAAAGCTTGCAAATTTAATGCAATAAAATTAGGTGAACATCATTTACCAATAGTTGATGAGGATAAATGTGTCGGTTGCGGTCAATGTGTTATGGCTTGTCCAAAACATATTATTGATATTGTTGATATTGAAAAAACTGTTCATGTAAGGTGTAACTCTACAGATAAAGGTGCAGAAACAAGAAAATTATGCAAAACAGGTTGCTTAGGATGTGGTATCTGTGCCAAAAATTGTGCTTATGATGCAATTATTATTGAAAATAATTTAGCTCGAATTGATTATGAAAAATGTCACGAATGTGGGGCTTGCGTAGCAAAATGTCCTACTGGTGCGATTATAAAAGAAAATCGTCCTGATTATAAAGGAAGAGTTGCTGAAATCAATCCTACAGATTGTGTTGGTTGTACTATTTGTTTTAAAAATTGTAAGTTTAATGCAATAGTTGGTGGCAAAGTTAAGGAAAAACATTCTGTAGATTCTTCTAAGTGTGTAGGTTGTGGTGTCTGTGCCGATAAATGCCCCAAAAAGGCTATAACACTAAAAGATAAATAATATTTTAATTCTATATAGCGTTATAATAGAAATCTTCTTTCATCTGATTGAAGGATAGATAATTATTTTGACCAATTTTTATCATTATTGTTAAGAAAGTTTTTATAAGGGTTTGGAGATAATTAAATGCAAGTTTTACAAAAAACTCAGGAAATAATAGATTTAGCTAATAAAGTCTTTGATGGTAATGATTTTTTTAGACCTCTGAACGAATCTCAACGTTTACAAATCATAAATAAGGCAGCTGTATTTGAAAAATACGAAGATGGCGAATATGTTGTCAAACTTGGTGACCCATCTGATTTTCTTTTTGTTATTATTTCTGGTACTATATCAGTATTAGTAGGTGAAAACGATGAACAATTCGAAGTAAGTCGTCTTACAGCCTCACAAATGCTTGGCGAAATGGCTGTTATTCTAGAAGATAAAAGAACGGCTTCCTGTATGGCTTGTGGCGATCTGATTATTTTAAAACTTGCAAATGTAGTATTTAAAAAGGTTTTGGCAGCTATCCCAGAAGCGGGCCTTTCTATGATGAAAATCCTATGTGAAAGGTTGAAAAAAGCTTCAAGACCGCCAATTCATAAAGATATGACGGCAAATGCTCCTGTTCCTTCTGCAGAAATACTGAATTTATTACCTCTCGAATTTATGCAACGTCATAGAGTTGTTCCTGTAAAAAAACGAAATAATACACTTATTGTTGGTTATTGTGACCATATGGAAGATTCTTTGAGACAGACAATAGAAAGAATGATCCCTGCTTTTGCTATTGAACCAGCACTTATGGATGTTGCTTTCTTTAATAAAGTAATGCAAAGTTATTCCGGTGAAAATGTATCAAAGGAATCTTCTGGTTCAGGGCTTAAGAATATTGATGATTTGCTGAAACGTTTGGTTCAAGAAGGTGGTTCTGATTTGCATTTGTCTGCTGGTCAGAAGCCTAGATGGCGTATTGATGGAACTATTCGTGTAATATCCGGATACAATGAATTCTCCGAAAATGAAGTCTTTGATTTACTTAAGCCTATTATGCGAAAAGCCTCTATTGAAAATTTTGAAAAAACTGGTGATGATGATTTCGCATATTCAATGAATGAACAATCCAGATTCAGAATTAATCTTTTAAGAGATAATCATGGCGTAAGTGCTGTTTTTAGGCATATTCCGAATACTATATTCTCATTACAGGATTTGGGAATGCCAGATATTCTTAGAAAATGGGCAGATATGCCAAAGGGCTTAATTCTAGTTACTGGACCTACTGGCAGTGGTAAAAGTACAACTCTTGCTGCAATGATTGATCATATAAATAAAACCCGTGAATGTCATATTCTCACTATTGAAGACCCAATAGAGTTTATTCATAAAAGCAAAAATTCTCTGGTTAATCAAAGAGAAGTTAATGTACATACCATGAGTTTTGCTAAAGCTCTTAAAGCTGCACTTAGAGAAGACCCAGACGTTGTACTCGTTGGAGAAATGCGAGATTTAGAAACTATTTCTATGGCTATAGAAACAGCAAATACTGGTCATTTAGTATTGGCAACATTACATACTTCAACAGCTATGAGCACTGTTAGCAGAATTGTTGATCAGTACCCTGCCGAGTCACAAGAACAGATAAAAACTGCCTTAGCTGACAATTTAATCGGCGTTTGCTGCCAAACCCTTTGTAAAAAAATTGATGGTGGCCGTGTAGCTGCTTTGGAAATTCTTGCTATGGATTATGCAATGGGGAATATGATTAGAGAAGGGAAGACTCATATGCTGGCAAGTGCAATGATTACTGGTCAGGCTAAGGGTAATAGACTACTGAATGATGATCTTGTTAGATTAGTAAAAGCTGGAAAAATAACAAAAGAAGAAGCTAAATCTCATTCCGTAGATTTAGCTGACTTAGCTAGAAAACTTCCATAATAAGTAAATAAAAAAACACGCCTGATAAATCATCAGGCGTGTTTTTTTATTTACAATAAGTATTTTTTTATCTGAACATTAATACTGGCTGATTCCCAACTTTAAGCTGGTTTACAAAAGAATTAAGAATAGGTCTTATATCAGTAGATTTTTCAGAGAAAACACTTAATAAGTCAGATAATGGATTCTTTTCTTCAACAAGTTTTACTACTGCTACAGATTCAATATTTAGCATTTTGCAGATTTCAGCACAAACTTCATCTCTATAGCCAATTCCATCAACCAAACCAAGTTTCTGTGCTTTTTGAGCAGTATAAACAGAACCGTTAGCTAATTTGATTACATCGTCTCTATTAAGTTTTCTTCCTTCTGCAACAATGTCAACAAACCTTTGATAACTTGTTTCTACTAATTCTAAAAGCATAGCTTTTTCTTCTTCTGTTGGTTCTCTGAATGGAGAAAGAACATCTTTCATTGGGGTTTTATCTGATTTGATAGTTATTGGTCTAATTCCTAATTTTTCTGCAAGTTCTTCAATATTCATTGTTTGTAATAAAACACCAATGCTTCCTATCATAGAAGTGGGCAATGCATAGATTCTTGAACAACCACAAGCTGCATAATAAGCACCAGAAGCACCCATTGAGCCAATATGAGCTATAATAGGTTTTTTTGTTTCTGAATAGAATTTCTTGAACATATGATGAACCAAATCGCTTGCTGTTACTTCTCCGCCAGGAGAATTGATTTCCAAATAAACAGCTTTAACTGCATCTCGTTTTGCTGCTAAAGAAAGGTTGTCTTTCAGCTGGTCTAATATACTTTTTTTATTTCGAAGACTCATCAGTGAATTATCATCTTCTTCTTTTTCTTGTATTACACCAGTTAATTTTATATAGAGAATTTCTTCTTTAGCATCATTATTGCCTTCAAAAAATTTTACTTTAGGACCTTTGGGTTCATCTGAACCAAATAATCCTCCTAAAAGACCTTGAGCTGAAACAGAAGTAATAGAAATTATACAAAAGGTAAATATTAACAGAAACTTTTTCATCTTTATCTCCTGAAAAACTTGTATAAGAAAAAGCCATAAACGGGATTCGAAATTAAAGTCTAAAAACCTCTTTCATAGCCTATTGCTATATTTTTCTATCATAGGTTTATGGTTAAGTCAACAATAAGTCACCAAAAAAGAAAAATAACGTATAGCTATAAAGTTATTTAAAGTTTTCATCAAAACACTGGGTCTGATTTTAATTCACCCCCAACTTGGGGGCGTTGAATTACAGCAAGAAACAGTTAAATTTTGCCAAGATAGCTTTTTACATCCAATGTGAGACAGATCATAGCATAAGTTTTCGAATACTTGAAATACACCAGTTGAAGGGTTAATTTCTTATATAAATAGTTTTATAACTTTAAATCTGAATGAGAACCTATTCTATGCAAAAGCAATACTAAAACAATACTAAAACATCGTCGACATATTCATATAATAAAACCCAGTCAGGTTCTATATGACAATCTCTAAGATTTCCATTGTTAGTTAAAGGATGATCTCTAAACTTAGTTTCTAGTTTCTCGCCATTACCTAATTTCTTTATTACAGCAAATAATAAATCAATATTTTTATTTTGTTTGGAAGCTAATTTAAGATCTTTTTTAAACCTATTCGTATATTTTACTGTATATTTCATACTTCTAAGGCTTTTCTCAATTCTTCAATAGAAGTATAGCCTTTAACATTTGGGTCTTTTGCTAATCTTCTACCTTCTTCTATTGCATCTAAAGTTTCTTGATTCAGGTCTTTTTCAGTTAAAATAGGTTGAAAAGGTAAACCATTATCGTTTATTGTTTGTCTAAGAAACATATTAATAGCAGATGTCATAGTTATTCCAAGCTTTTTGAAAATCAGTTCTGCTGCATTTTTTACTTCACTATCTACACGAACATTTACATTTGCTACATTCATTAATGTCACCTCGCTTATTAAAAAAGTATAATGCTTATATGTAGCAATTAGCAACATAAAATTGGCAATATTTTGTAAAACCTGTTTTTAGAGGGAAGAGATAAGAGATTTGTTCAACTTTGCTTAGTGTGTGGTTGGTGATGGATGGTATTTCTCTTATCCTCTCCTTGGGGGCTGTGCTAAAACTCGTAATTTGATGAATAATCAGTATTTATTTGATTGTAGCCTACCCATTGTCATAAACGTATAGCTTTCAGGGCTAAAGCCCATACGCTATACTTTTTATGACAAATGTGTAGGCACTTAGCACAATCAATAGTAATTTTAAATTAAGTTTTAGCACAGCCTCATCGAAGAGACTTATCCTAAAGGTAAAAAAGCTAGGCTGAACCTAGCTTTGGTCCCCAATACTTTTTCAAGTCTCGGGCAACACTGTTATCTTGACTATAACAGAAAAAAAATATTATGACAAGATTGATATTCTGAAAACTAAGGCAAACCCAAAACTTTTTTCGTTATTAATCAGGGTTTAAATTATATTAGCTTTTTGTTTAAAGTAGTGCCTTCCAGGCACTTTAGTTTTTTATCATCTAATCCGTGGGTATCTTACGATACCCACGGTTAATAATGTTGTGTCCTGCCGGACACTTTCTATAAAAGCGACTGGAAGTCGCAACATTAATAACCTAGGGCAACGTAGTTGCCCTAGGTATAGAATACATATAAAATTGCGCCTGGAAGGCGCTACAATAATATAAATAGATATTTGCAAATACACATCAATAAAAGAAAAACTTTGAGTTTGCCCTATTGGTAACGGCTTTCAGAACTTTGTAAACTTTATTATTGTCTAAGTATTTTATATAATTCATTTGCCATAGCATTTTTAACTTTTTCATAGAATTCTGGGTCATTAAATAGTTTTTGGAATGATTCGTTATTATTTATAAAACATTCAGTGACAATAGCCTTAAATTTATCAGGGAACAAAGATTTTACAAACATTTCCAGATTATTGTCTTTTGCTAACTTTTTATATTTAACAATATCTTTACTCTGCAAGAACATTTTATATATACCTTCGATAATGACACGATCATTTTCTGTTAGGTCACCTTCAAATAGGTCATTTACTTTATTGATAATATTTTCTAAGGTGTCGTATTTCCTTTCTCGCTTCGTAGGTTTTATATTATTACTAATAGTTTGGATTGGCGGTTTTTCGTCAAGTAAAATAGCCCCATTAAATGTTTCAATAAGAGAAGCATATTCTAGTTGTATTTTGTCGTCTATATCAACACCTTCATTTTCACGGTTTGGTAAAACCCTGTTAAGATGTGATATTAATAGATATTCTTCAAATAAATCCTTGTCGTTAATTCTGACTAATTGGGTTATGTAGCTATATCTATTAGAAAACTTTTGTATGTATTCTCTAGCATCTTCTCTTTTAACTTTATCTATAGATTCGAATTTCTTAATTATTGGGTCTAAATATTTTTTTAATGGCAAAGTAATAACGAACTGCGTTGGCACGGCTATCGGCAACGACCATTGCTTTACCTTTCCCACCAATCTGATAACGACAATTCTGAAGGAAATTTGTCATTATCATTTCTGTTTTTTGTGTAATAGTATAATCATGTTCTTTATAATACTTGAATAAAGCTTTAGAAGCTTCTCCCTCTATCAACTCAGGGTTATCTTCAGAAATTCTTATAATTTTAAAGGCTTCTTGAATTGTTGTATAATTCTTTAAAACATCTAGAATAAAGTTTTCTTCTATAGCTTGTTTCATAGAATATATATGGAAAGGAACTTATTGTTTGTATCTGGCGATTTTCGCCCGAATTTATCAATAGTATCTCGCTTAGATGTAGCTGTAAAAGCAAAGAAAATAAGTAGCTTATATGCGGATTATGAAATATACGAAGGTCCTGATTCTACTATAAAAGAATCAAAGCTTTACAAAGCAATAAATCTAGCACGTCTTGGAATGAAAGAATATTACTCTATTGGATGTTCTGATGAAGATGAAGATATGGCTGAATGTAAGAAATTTATTAGTAAGTATATTGACAAAGATATCTCTAAGATGAAGATACCAGCAGTTAAATACGAATAAGTTGAATTAACTCTTTTTTCTCCTTTTTAATATTGATTTTCTTAAACCCCGCAAATGCGGGGCTTTTTTCTTGATAATTTTAGGGAAAATGTTAAACCAAATAATAATTATTTTTAAGATTATTATAAGAAAATCACACTTTTGATTTATATTATCAGTTATAGATTTCTTCAAAGTAAAGACCAGGTCGTTCCTTAGATAAGATTTCGAAGGCTTTACTTTCGTCTATTTCAGTATAACCCTTAGATGGGATATCGGTTTTATTTTCAAAAGCGCAAACTTCATTTTTTTCATTAAGGGCAAAATAGCGATTATCACATTGCATAAGATTAAAAAGTTCTGAATCAGTAACAGCGCTTTCATAAAACTCTACTTCATCGGGATCATATACTGGCCAGTCAATATAATCCAATGCAACCTCTATTAGGTCATCTTCAGAGAGATTTTTGTCGTATTCAACATCCCCTTCAATTTCAATATCTTCGCAATTCATTGAGTAAGGAGCGGTAAATTTTATTCCAAGAACATTAGCTTCGCTTTGGCCTTCATCTGTGCCATAATGAACTGTATCTTCTGCAAAGCCAAACTCCGCTCGAATGCTGCATTTATGGTCATCATTTACTTCAACGATAACAAATCGTAAATATGGGAGTGAATCACCTTCTGACACAATTTCAGCTTTAGTTTTGCCTTTCTTTAATTTTTTAATCAACTTACTCGCTTTTATCATATTCCCTCCGAAAACTATTTATTAGATT
The DNA here is from genome assembly GCA_905236675.1 of Candidatus Rifleibacteriota bacterium. Lineage (GTDB taxonomy): Bacteria > Muiribacteriota > Ozemobacteria > Ozemobacterales > Ozemobacteraceae > RUG334. The sequence continues at coordinate 9,056 of CAJOND010000041.1, forward strand.
TTTAAATTCTGATTTTACTATCTTAGTTGAACTAGTTAATGCATTAAGAAAAGGTTATTTCTCATGAGCAAAATACTTTTAAAAGAATCATAGCATAAAAAAAGACAAAAAATGTCGCCTGCCAGGCGACAAATTATAATTACTTGTTGTTATTGTAGTTGGTTTTTATTGTAGTTGTTGTATCTATTTGTGTTAGTATTGTAAGCGTTATAGTTAAATCGACTTGATAAAAAGATAATAATATAGAATTCTTATAAATTTGCCCCAAGTTGAGGCAAATTTAATAAAAGATGAATTTACGCTCCAAGTTGGGGCGCAATTGCAAATTTCAAAGTTTTTCAACATAAAATAATGGTTTGCTACTATTTTGGGGAATATGATAGAATTAAACAATAAATGTAATCATTGGGTGATATATGGAAAAAGAAGTTTTAACATTTGTTATATTTTTAATACATATTCTGGCAGAAAGTTTAAATAAATCTCCAACCACGGTTTATAGACTTTTGTCTAATTCTAAAATTTTGGATACATATATTATACCTAGCTATGATGTTTTGCATACATTAGGGCGTCAATACCTAATTGAAGATATAACGAGTCTTGTCAAAGAAAGAGGCTTAATTTGGGAATAACGGTTTATCACGGCTCAATATTAGAAGTAAAAAAGCCTGATGTATCTTTCTCTAAGAATTACTTAGATTTTGGTAAAGGCTTTTACGTAACTACATTCAGAAAACAAGCAGAAAAATGGGCATTTAGAAGAGGTTTAAGAACAGGTAATGACGCCATTTTAAATGTTTATTCCTTAGATGAAAATTTTAAAAAAAGTAAAGTTCTAACGTTTAAAGATGATGAAACTTGGCTAGATTTTGTATGTGCTTGTAGAAAAGGAGACCTCTGTTATAAACAATATGATATTATAATAGGAAACATCGCTGATGACGATGTTTTTAAAAGTATAGATATGTATTTTAGAGGTTTATGGGATAAAAAGAGAACAATAGAAGAATTGAAATATTATAAAAAAAATGACCAGATAGCTTTTGTCAGTCAATCAGCCATAGATAAATATCTTGATTTCGTTAGTTCCGATAAGGTTAATAGCTATGAAAAATAAAACTAATTTGAATGAAATATTTAAACAAAATCTTGAAGAAGATATTATAAACTATATATCAAGAATAAAAAGTATTGATCTACGCAAGGCTATGGATATTTACTACCAAAGTAAACTGGCTGAACAAATATCCCAAGGTCTATATGGAATAGAAAATTGTGATTATAGAAGGCTTGCAGAAGACCTTATGGAAAATGAACAAGATTTATTCTGCTAAGTTATAATTTACTTTATTACTTGTTGTTATTTTAGTTGTTATCGCAAAAGTTCTGTATCAGAAAAAAAGAAATCTAAAAACAAAAAAGCCAGAAACGGGATTTGAACCTGCGACCCCTTCATTACGAGTGAAGTGCTCTACCCCTGAGCTATTCTGGCAATGATTGTATAATACAATAAAAACGCTGATTTTGCAACCAGCGTTTAATATGTTCATTAATAGTATTAAACAAGAATGATTTTTACTTTTCTTCTTGTTTTACAATATTTTCCCAATCTGCAGGAGGTGGAACAAGCAAGAAGCCTTTTATTTTGTTATACAGTATTTTGGCTGGCTGATCATCTGGATTGTCTCTTAAATAAAGACCTAGAACTTTTTCAGCTCCTTCAAAATCTCTGTTCATTAAATAGTTGTCAGCTGTTTCGTAGGCTTCTTTTGATTTATAGGCTTTTTCAATTTGAGCTGCATTATCAGAATCCTTGTCGGCTAATAATTCATAAATATTGGTGTAGACGGTTTTTCCTATAGCTTTAAGTCTTGCTATCTTTCTGGAAATAACTTTCTTTTCTGCTAATGTTGCTGTTTCTTCGCTGACAAGTATTGATGAATTGAATATTTTGTTGGCAGCTTCGAGACGTGCAGCTAAGTTAACATTGTCACCGATAACTGTGTAGTCGAATCTCATTGTTGACCCCATATTGCCAACAACTACAACGCCTGTATTGATACCTATGCGAACACGCATTTCAGGTTTCCCTTCGGTATGCCATTTATCTCTAAGCTGATTTAAGACTTTTTGATTCTTTAAAGCACATTGGCATGCTCTAATTGCATGGTCTGTCTGGTCAACCGGAGCTCCAAAAACAGCCATGATTGCATCGCCTTCATATTTGTCTAAGAGACCATTATATTCAAATATAATGTCGGTCATTGCTGTAAGGTATTCATTTAACAGACTAACTACATCTAAAGGAGACATTCCTTCTGCTAGAGTTGTAAAACCTTCAATATCAGAGAAGAAAATAGTAAGATTTCGTTCTTCTCCATGGAGATTAAGTTTTGATGGATCTTTAAGAATTTCATTAACAACAGAGGCGGTAACATAGTGTTGGAAAGCAGATTTAATGTGTTTCTTTTCAGAAAATTCAATATAATATCTTTTCCCTATCATAAATATAAAAGCCAGCGTTGCTGCCATAATAGGAGAAACTACATCAATTTGAGTATTATATTTTAGCAAACCAATAAGGGAAACATTTAAGAAAATTGCATCTATAATTACTGTAACTATTAAACATAGAGTAGGAGGAGAATAAGAGAAAATAAAATATAGCAAAATAATAACTATTAAAGTCATTATTGTTGTTAGCCAGGTTGAACTCGGTGTAAGATAGCTCTTGTCTAAAAGATTCGAAATGGCCAATGCATTTACGGTAGGAGAAAACTGGTCTCCTTTAATTGGGGTGAAGTATTTTTCCTGAGTCATTGAATTGGCTGAACCAATAATAACCAACTTATTTTCTATTACTGAAGCAGGAATTTCATTATTATATAAGTTTACAAATGAAAAAGTTCTAAATCTTTCTAAAGGTCTGTCATAGTTCAGAAGCATATATTCCGAATTAATCAGTTTAACTAACTTTTCACCTTTAACAGTTAGATAATTGTTATTCATTCTTAAATCATTAATTATATCTATTCCTCTGTATTTAGCCCATAATAAAGTCTGGAAGGATGGAATCGAAAAACCTTCCTGATTCTTAAATTTTAAAGATACACTTCTTATTGCTTTATCTCGGTAATTTTTAAAATAACTGGGTGCAGGTTCTGCGTAAGTTAATAAAGCAGAAAAGGGTGGGGTAATTCGCATATCATCGCGTCTGTATGACTTTAAAACAACTCTGTCGCCTAAACCAACAACAGAATTTACAAGATATTCACTTAATTTTTTATTCTTTGGGTCTTCTGTTGGGAAAAAGACATCTATCCCGACAGTTTTAGGATTTAATTTTTTAAGGTTATTTAAAGCTTTTGCGTAAACTCCATGACTATTTGCAAATAAGCCATCTACTCCTATTAGTGATTCATCATCAATAATTATTAGAACAATGTCTTGGTTCATTGATCTTACTGGGAAAAGTTCTTTAAGCTTTAAAGTATCTATTACTTTGTTGCCTTCTATTCTATTTAAGTTAATTCTTGCGTTTTGCCAGAAGTCTTGTAACCAGCAGTCAAATGTAGACCATAAATTGTGGTAAACAAAAAATACAAAGAATAAACACACAAAAACAACTAAGGTCAAAATGTCGGCTTTACCTTGTTTATTATTTTTTTTATTATTTAAAGTCATTGTTTATAAAGTCTCTTTAATAAAGTATAGAATTTAAGAATCTTCTAAAATATTAATATATTTTTTTTTGTATTGCAATCTATTAAAAAATTAAATGGCTATAAAAAAACTACCCATAAGGGTAGTTTTTGAAATTTGTTTCATATTAATTTGTTAATATGTCAATTATTACCTAATTCTTCTTCATATAATCCAGGATTATTATATTCATCTGAGTCGTCCTCTGAATTATTATCATCATCCTTTTTTTGTGAAGCATTGTATTCTTTAATACGGTTTTCCAATGAATCTTTAAAACTATGCTTTAATGAAGGATGCTCATCAAAATAAGGACTATTAATAAATTTACTCCAATGACCCCAAACTTCTGGTCCTAAATTTGGTGGTAAGCCATCTTCTGGTTCCCAACCACGAGGTGCACATATTCCAAATTCACTTAAGTCGATTTGTGAATGTCCCCTGGCAGGAACAGATGAAGAGGTTGTGGATTCAATAGATGAATCTATATCTCCACCATTTTTGATTTGGGTTTTAACATTTTCACGAGCAGTTTTTGTATTTACAGAAGCCCATTGCCTTTGAGGTAAGTGATCATTTCCCTTCTTTTTATTGTAATTTCCGCCAGGATCATTTTCTGATTTTTCGTCTTCAGGATTGTACAGCTCTTCATCGTGCAATAATTTAATATATTTAGAATAATTTTCTCTATATTTTTTATATAATTTTGGTAATTTTGAAGACTGTTCAGGATCTTGTTTTGCATTTTGTAATGCTTCATAGGAGAGAACATATCTCATGAGAGCTTTTTCATATTCAACAGGTTTTACTTCTTCACCAAATGTAGTAATAGGAAACATTGCAATAGTAAGCGATAGTGCCATTATTATAGTTTTAGCTACTTTTCTCATAAGCTTTTTCTTCTTGTAAGCATAAAAATAGTTTAATAATTTAAACTATTTTACCAGTCATAACGTCCATCTTTAGAAGGATATTTACCTTCTGAAGGGTATCTGCCATCTTTATCTGGATATTGTCCATCACGGGGATATCTACCTTCTTTATCTGGATAATAGCCACCGTGAGGATATCTACCATCTTTATCTGGATATTGCCCATCACGGGGATATCTACCATATTTATCTGGATATTCTCCGTTTTCATTTGGCTGAGCATCAGGAATAGATTCGCCAGGATAATAACCTCTTTCGTCAGGGTAATCACCGTTTCCGTTTGGATAATAACCTCTTTCATTGGGAAGATAACCGTTTCTGTCGGGATAATATCCTCTTTCATTCGGCCTATTCCCGTTTTCATCAGCGTAATATCCTCTTATATCAGGATACATACCTCTTTCGTCAGGATAATAACCTCTTTTTTCAAATTCTTCATTAGAAGGCTTATCAAAAGTAATTTTATCGCCAGATTCAAGATCATTACCGGTATTCACTTCCTTAATAGCTAATTCCATTGGGGTTTCTTCTTCTGCTTCTTCACATTCAGATTTTGATATGCCCTTAGATGGAACATACTGGGAAGCAGTTTCTTCTATAGCATCATCTAAATCTGCCCCTTGTTCGAGTTTACTCATTAAATCTTTACGAGGTGAAGAAGTGTCAACTTCTTTCCATTTTTGTTTAGATTTCCCTTTTTTCTGTTGTTTCCTGTTATAATTTCCAGCAGGGTCATTGCTAGATTCTTCATCAGCAGGATTATATAATTCGTTATCTTGTAATAGTTTAAGATATTCAGAATAAGTTTGTTTATACTTCATGTAATATTTTGGAAGTTCATTTGCTCTTTCTGGATCTTGTTTTACTTTTTGCAAAGCTTCATAGGAGAGTACATATTTCATAAGAGCTTTTTCATAATCAGCAGGTCTTGCCTCATCTGAATAAGCTGCGTAAGGAGTTAATGTAGCAGAAACTAATATTGCTAATGCTACTCTTTTTGTTATATTTTTCATTTTTTTCTCTCCTTTTATTATTTATGAATCAAATGCTTACATTTTGTGATTCTATGTAAATTGTTATTATTTGATAGCAATCCAGTTCTCGTAAAATCATCATAAAAAATATTTTACTTTTTTTCTTCTTTATTATTATCTGTATAACCAATAATGTTAGAATTATCATTACTGGATGTCATAAGGCTTTCGTCATCGGCTTGTTCAGCGATATTTTCTTCAATTAAATCTAAATTCGACGCATCTTCGCTTAAATCTATTTGTGTTTCTCCAGGATCGTTCAAGATAGTATTATAATCACTAATCATTTGATTATAATTATTTATTAATTCTTCTGAATAATCATTTAAACCATCTGCAATCTGATTTTGAATTTCTTGAAGCCATTCTTCTGGTGTATAACCTTCGGGAGGTTCACATGACGGATCCCAGTCTATATCAGCTAAATCTATAGAAGAATGCCCCCTTGGTGGAATAGTGACATTGGTAACATTTTCAATAGCATTATCTATATCATCACTAGTTTCAAGAGTTACGTTAATATTTTCTCGTGCTTTACTTGTATCAACTTTTTTCCATCTTCGTTTGGGTTTTCCTTCTTTTTTCTGTTTTTTATTAAAATTACCTGCTGGATCATTTTTGCCTTTTATATCAGTTGGATTATATAAATCGTTTTCATTTAATAATTTTAAATACTGTGCATAGCATTCTCGGTATTTTTTTAGTCTTTGTGGTATTTTATCAGCTTTTGAAGGATCTTGCTTAGCTTTTAGTAAGGCTGCATAGGAAAGAACATATCTCATGGAGGCTTTTTCAAGTTCAACAGTTTTAACTTGGTCACAGTATCCTGTTGTAATTGACATACAAGTAGTAGCTATTACCGCAAGGACTAAGTTTCTTGATTTCATGTTGATATTACTCCTTTATGTACCTTTAATTATACACTCTTTTCGTTAATTTCACTAGACTATATATATTATTTATTTTAATTTTTCTTAGTTTTTTCAGAATCATTGTTTTCAATCCAAATATTTTAAAATTCGAAGAGTCTACACCATAAGAATTTGAAGTAATTTTATGGTTGCTCAGTAGAGTTCAGCATTATCGGGCTTAGAACTACCAGTTTTGTAAATAATTACTGAAGTACGACCATTATTTTTACTTTCATTGTCATCAGGATTACTAGAATCATCAGGATTGTAATTTACTTCATCTGATTGCTTCACCTGGGATTTCCTCAATTACATTTGTATCTGTTTCTCCGTTTTGGTTATAATATTGATGCTGTGGGTTATTACTGACTGGAGGAGTATGTATCACTGGATCTTCTTTAATTTTATCTGTAGTTAAGCTTTCTTCTACTGTATCCCAACAAATTTTTAGTTCTTGAGGCAAATTAGAGCTTTCTTTTAATTTTGAGATAGCATTCTGGTAGTCAGAACTTAATTCAAGATTTGATACTGCAAGGGCTCTAAGCTGGTCTTTCCCTCTAAAATTCTTTAGGCTTAAAACGTCAGCCATAACCCCGATTTCATATGGTTCAACAGTTGACCAGTAGTCATGTGTAATAACCATTCGATCTTCTGATTCCAAATCAAATAATTCAGCATCAGCCATTACTATTGTACTGTTTTTATCTTGATTGGACTTACTGAGAACCATATAAATTCTTTGTTTAAAAAAGCCTTCACCTGTTTTGTTCAAAGTCAGGTCAAAGTTTGAGGATTTGTCGTCATCGCTTAAAGAAAGATTTGAAGTTCTTAATCCAGGTTTATCGGCTTCAGCAGGTGTAGAAAATCCCATAATTGTATTGTAGCCATAGTTCACACCTGATAATGAGTTCATTTCTGTATTTAGTTTGGCATTAAAATGAGTGGCTTGCGATTTTTGAGATGTGCTTAAATTAAGCATAATTAATGTAGCTGGAAGAGCAACAAGGATTAAAAGTGAAACTAGAAGGATTGCGACACCTTTTCTATTTAAAGTAGTATTCCTCATATTTTAAACCTGCTTTCTTTTTGATTAGCTATTCATCAAAAATACAGAATCCATCATAACTGAAGGCCCTAATTCCATATAAATACCAACAAGATTATTGGTTTCGTTTCTATTTGTAAATATTACGCAGTCAAAATTTTTCCCTACGACTCTACTATTATTACTTGGTTGATTCCCAGTAGGAATAAAATATTCTTCACGTATTACTTCTTTGGTTTCTTTTTTGTAATAATAGCAAACTATATCTCCTGAAAAGTTTCTAATCACTAGCTTAGTATCACTAATAAGCTTGTTCATTTTAGTATTGTTTCTAGGATAAAGAATTACCTTTGCTGTTTTTAAGTCTTTGTGAATATCCCAAAGAGTATTTCTAATAAGGTTATCACAATCACTTTGCAGAGTCAGGCGTTTTTGATATTGAGAATTCATTATGAACCAACGAACTGTCAATGTACCAACAACACCTAACAATGAGATTGCTATTAGTAGTTCAACTAAAGTAATTGCTGTTCTTCTTTTATTAACGTGCGATAACATAAGTATTTGTTTTCAACATTTTGTGCTGCCCGAATTCTTCCCAAGTAATACAAACAGCAACACTTTTTATATCTTTCTGAGTTTGAGCAATAGATACAGAATATCTGAAATTATATTTAGCTAGTCTCTGATAAAATTTCGGACAATTTTGAGCACTGATAGAGATTTTACCCTTTTTTATGTCTCCGCAGTCTTCGGCTAGATCGAATAGATTTTTGAAGTATATGTTATCATCGGATGGATCACAACATGATATTCCAGGATATGGAATATCAATTACTTCACTCATTCTTGAAGCCATCATTCCTTGGATAATAAATCTAGATAACCCACCGGCAAATGTTAAATTGCTCGTTTTTTCCAGAAATTTAGCAGAATTTGAAAACATAATTGAAGCTGGCAAAAAGATTATAATCGCAATAGAAATTGCAATTAATATTTCTGTCAACGTTAATGCTTTCTTTTTCATCTATAATTATACCTTATTATTTTGATTTTTGTTTATTATTTTTTTTAGGTTGTCTGTTATTTGAATTTTCTTCTTCTTGATTAGAGTCTAATATTAACATTTTGCCAGGATAGGATTCTTGTAACCTTGATAAGACATCCATTGCTTCATTATGTTTGTCTATCTTAGCAAGGAAATTTGCATATTCCATACCCACGTCTAGTTTGTTGTAATTCTTAAACTCTGCTTTATAGTGCTTTATAGCATCTTTATACTTCTTTTCGTTTATATAGTTTCGAGCAAGATAAAGATTTGCATTTTGCATAGTGGAATCGTATTTTAATGTTTCTTTTAATAACTGTATTGAAACCATATAATTGCCTTGCTGTAATTCGGCAAACCCCCATCTTAATCTGGCTGTATTATGGGTTGGATCAGTTTTTAAAGCACTTTGGAAAAATGTTATAGCTTCATTGTATAAATTTCTAGCTAAATATAATTCTCCCATACGATAATCAACATCTGCCTGCAAGTATTTAGGAGTAATTTTCCTATTTGTAACTGCATTTATCCAATATTCAGGAATTTTATCTACTTTTGGTGGTGCTTTGATAACTTTATTTGTATCATCTTCTGCTCCAAAGAGTTTTGTTATAAGATAAAGCAATATTATTAAAACTATAGCTATTGTTATAATTACTGGTTTGTTTTTCAAAAGACTATTACCAGAATCAGAATAAGATGATAATTTGTCTTTAAAATTATCTATAAAATTATTGAGTGAATTAGAAGAACCCGAACTACTTTTTCCTGTTTCTTTATTATTAGTAACAGTTTTGTTAGTTGTTTTTACTGAACTATTTGTTACATTTTTAGTTGTAGAAGAAGATTCTGTCTGTTCTGCCACATAACGTATCGGAGCGTTTTCTACAGCATTTTTGTTAGAAGTTTGTTGTCGAACATTTTGATTTGTCGATAACTTGAAATTGGTTTCGGATTCTTGGTCTGAATTATTGGCGTTGCCAGAAAACTGAGTATTTGCATTTGCTGTATTTGATACTTTATTGCTTGTAGTCAGTTTATATTTAAAATTAGCGTTTGATTGAGGTGGCTGATTAACATTTTGTTTTGGTGTAAATCTTGGTTTCTGAGTAATGTTAACTTTTTCTTCGGTTTCATCTGTTAGAAGTTCTGGAATAATTGGTTCTGTAATATTAGAAGAATTTAATATATTTAAAAATTGCCGGAATACTTCTTTGGGATTTGTATTATAAACAGAATCAAGATTTAAGATTAAAGAATCTTTTTCGTCAACTAATACCAAAAAACTTAAATTTATTAAATCTTGTTGAGACCATTCTCTTGATGATAAGAAAAACTCAAAAGAATCAAATTTTACTTTTAAGCCTAGTTTTGCTGAGATATAGGCGGCAACAGAGCCAATATCTCCTCTCTCGTAGAGGAAAGGTAAAAGATAGGTATTTAATTCTACTCTATTTACTGAACTTAATAATTTTAAAAGGTCCTCATTCGGTATTTTTGTAAGAATTTTACGGAAAAGCATGGAGAAACAGCCATTTTTTGTTGTACCATCATTCCCGCATGACAGTAAGAAAACCAGAGCATATTTAGGGTCAAAGCTCTGTGAAAGCTGTTGCATATAAGGAGATAATTGAACAGAAACAGCAGCCAACTCATTCCAGGTTTTACGAGCACGAAGTTCCCCCGCCTCTGAAAGTAGTCTTTCACTAAGGAAAACGAATTGTTGTATTTTCTGTTGCATAATTTAATTTTAACTTGTTTTGGTTAAAATTACAATTATTTTTGTAACAATCTTTGATATAGGTTTGAATAATCTAGATTTTCTAATGAAGATACTATATTTAATTCATAATCTGATATAGATAAAGATTTTGAAAAAAGTTGCATGGCTGTCTTATATTTTGCCCTTTGGTTCTGTGTTTCATAAGGACATTTGTATTTTACTACTGGTAGTTGAAATTCTTTATGTAGATCTATAATTCGTTTTTCTGTCAGATAAACCATAGGTCTGATAATTTTAACTTTTGAATCGGGTATTTCGACTATAGGGCAGAAACTGCCTAGCTTTTTATTAATAAACATATTCATAAAAAGAGTTTCTGCTATATCTGTGGCATGATGACCGAATGCAAGTGAAGAAATATTTTCTTTGTCACATATTTGACGCATAGCTCCTCTTTTTAATCTTGCACAGGCTGAACATATTGATTTTGGTGGTAAATCATCTGGTTTTAACAGGTTCTGTTTGTGGAGTTTTATTTGTAAAGAATCACATAAATCTTGGAGAATAGGTTCCTCTTTAGATTCAAAAGTATTTATATGAATAGCTGATAATTCAAAATCTAGATGAGAATACTTTTGCAACCAAGCAAATAAATATAGCAATGTTATGCTGTCTTTACCACCAGATAGTGCTACTGCAACTTTTTGCCCATTTTCTACCATATTATAAGCTTTAATTGCTTTTAACATGGGCTTAACAAATTTATCCGAATAATTTTTTTTATAAATTAAAGTTTTCATTTGATAGAAGATATAAGATAGAAGATTGAAGATTTGGCTTTCTTCATTCTTCATTCTTCTGAACTCTCATTTCGCAATTCTCATTTCCTAAGTCATTCCTTTTTATTATGTCTGCAAAATATCGATTATTACAAACAATAGAAGCTTAGTAATCCTCGCCTAAACAATCACCACCAATCACCAACCACCAAGGTTTAATTCTCAATTCTCATCTCTCAGTGTCTCTTCCCTTTTTCCTCCTACCAGTCCTGCTCATTTTTATATTTTTTTTCTTGCTTTCTAGTTCTTACTTTCATCCATTCCCTTAACTCTTCTGGACTCATATATGCTGGATTCTTTTCTTCTATATTATTTATTCTATATAATTGTTGAAGTTGTCCTTCTCTTTCTTCCAAACGTTTCAAATAAGCTTCTATTTCTTTCTTTTCTGTTTGACTGAATCGTCTATTCTTCATTGCTCTAGCTTTTTGAGAGGCTTCTGGTCTAGAAACCTTGCCTTTATCTTCAGTTAGTTTTACATCACGACGATCTTCTTCAGGAGCTATTTTTTCTTCGTTAATAGCTGATTTATTATCATCAGATTGGTTGTTTTCATCAGCGTTATTGTTGTTAGCCTGTTCAGACTGTTCTTCGTCACTGTTTTGTCCTTTTACCTGTTGTTGATTTTGTTTGTCTTCGTCTTCGTAAGATTCTTGTTTTTCATTGTTAGAAGCTTGTTTGTTTTGTTCTTCTTCATCTTTTTTATCTGATTCTTGATTAGAGGAATCTGAAACCTGTTGTTCATCATTCTGGTTGTCTTTATCTTTCTTTTCGTCAGAACTGTTGGCTGATTGGCTTTCTTTACTCTGATTTTCTTGAGAATCATTATTTTCGTAATCAGAAGCTTGCTGATTTCTTTCTGAATTGTTATTGGAATTTTGCTGTTCTTGATTCTGATTATTTTGATTGTTTTGTTCTTCTTGCTGGCCTTGATTATTCTGGTCTTGAGATTCTTGATCCTGTTGTTTTTGGTCTTGGTTACAATTTTGTCCTTTTTGACCATCTTGTTTCTGGGAATTATTAGAATCAGAATTTTGTTTGTTCTGTTCATTTTGCTGATTATTTTGCTGTTGATTCTGCTTATTTTGGTCTTTTTGTTGTTCTTCTTGTTCTTTTTTCATTCTTTCTAGCATTTCTTGATATTTCTTTTCAGCAACTTTAAGATTGTAATCTGCTTGATAATCGTTTTTTATAGTTAGGGCTTTTTTGTATGAGTCAATAGCTAATGCAAAATCATAAGCTTTGAAAGCTGCATTTCCCATATTATATAAAGCATTAAAACGTTCGTCAGAAGATTTTGAAACCTCTGAAGCTTTTTCAAAGAAGTTTATTGATTTCGAATAATCTCGTTTTCTATAAGAAACAATTCCTAAATCATAATTGATAATATAGTTGTCGGAATCTTCAAAACGAGCTTTTTGTAAACTACTTTCGGCTTTGTCTAAATCACCGGCATTAAGGGCATTAAGTCCCTTGTTCACATTAATTGAAGGATGAGAAAATGATGGGGTGGGGAGTATTAGTGAGAAAAATAAAAAGAAACTGATAATTGAAAACTGAAAACTGAAAGTTGATATAAAATTAGAATTGTTTGTAGAGTAAAATTTTTGAAACATACTCTTACCTCTAAAAGAAGGTTTTTCAACAAAATTTATGTTTGCAATGACTTTTCTTCCGTTGTTTTGAAGCTTATTGCTTAAACAATAAAAAAAACAAAAACCAATTATAATAAAAACTATAGATAGTATCATATTCTTTTCAACCAATGATCTTGTTCTCTAGAGTAAGGTATTCTGTCGGAAATAATCCATTCTATAAGCAATAGGAAAAATGCGATAAATAGAGGTATCCAATATAATTCTTTTCTCTTGATTTTCTTTACGCCAGAAATTGCTATTCTCTTAATGTTGTTTAATCCTTTTATAACATTTTTTGCAGAACTTTCGTCTAAGGCTCTGTAATATTCTGCATTAGTTTCTTTAGCTATTTTTTTTAATGGAGCTTCAGCAATTTTTGAAATAACAGGCTGACCATTTGGATGTCTTTTGTAAATTATATTTCCCCAAAAATCTCTATCTTCTGGAATATATCCTCCTTTTTCACTTCCTATACCTACAGTGAAAACTTGTATGTTTTTCTTCTTTGCTTCATTTATAGCTGCTTCGATATGTTTTGTATCAGGATCCTCACCATCAGAAATCAATAAGATTACCTTAGTCTGAGAAGCTGTCGTGTTGAATCTATCTATAGAAGTTTGAATAGCTCCGCCCAGATTGGTACCCTGTTCAGATAGAAGCGCCGGATTAACTCTATCCAAAAAAGTTAAAAACGCATTTTTATCATAAGAAAGAGGGCTTTGTACCATTGTTTCACCAGCAAATACTACCAAAGCTGCACGGTCTTCTTTTAAACCATTTATCATATTTCTCAAAATTGCTTTTGCAACATCCAACCTGGAATAACCGTCAATATCATAAGCCTTCATTGATTTTGAAATATCTAAGGCTACTACTAAATCAAGGCCTGATCCATTTATTTCTTCTTCGTAGTTTTCACCAAGTGGACGCAACATTGATATTCCCATAAAAAACAAAGCAAGAAGAATAATTGCCCACTTTATTATAGGTCTTTTGGTGGGTTTGTGGCTGGTTACACGAGAAAGCATTTGAATAGAGGCAAATGACTCTCTTTTTTCCCTTAATTGTTCAAAAGAATGAGATAGTAATACTCCTAGCCAAAGAGCTGTAAAAATGAGTAAAACTAAATTTTCAGGATTTTTAAATTCTAACATTAGAATACCCTCTGGAAAACACGGCTGCGCAGGTAGATTTCAATTATAAGTAAGGCGAAAGCAGGGAAAAGGAACCAATAAAAACGTTCTGAATACATCATAGAACGATTTATATCAATTTTCCCTTTCTCTAAGGTTGCTATTTTTTTATAGATTTCTTTTAGTGCTTCATTGTCTGTTGCTCTAAAATATAAACCTTTTGTCAGATAAGCTATGTCTTTAAGTAGTTGCTCATCAAGTTGAGGTTTTTGATAGTTACCGTATCCATCGGTATAATAACTTTTTCTACCATTTCTATAACATGGAACTGGAGCTCCTTCTAGACTTCCTACACCGATAGTATAAACTCTAATGCCTTTGTCGGCTGCAATTTTAGCAGCGGTTAAAGGGTCTATGCCAGCATTATTTTCACCATCACTTAGTAAAATAATAACTTTATCACGTTTTTCCTTGCTAGTTGTGTTGAACTTGTAAACTGCATTGATAATAGCGTCTCCGATGGCTGTGCCGTCTTGCTTCATCATACCAAGAGAAGTATGTCGTAGCAGTTCTGTCAAAACACCATAATCTATTGTTAATGGACATTGAGTAAGTGCAACACCTGCAAAAACTACAAGACCTATACGATGGTCGGTAATTCTAGTAATAAAGTCTTCTGTAATTTTCTGAGCGGCTTTTATTCTATTTGGTTTAAAGTCTTCGGCAGCCATGGTTCCAGATACATCTAGAGCAATCATTATGTCTATACCCTGTCTTGAGACTGATTCTGATTCGAATCCATATTGAGGTTGCATTAAAGCGAAGATTATCAGAACTAAGACGATTAATCTCAATAAATCAGGTATGAATCGAAGTCTTGAACGTAAACTTTTTTTAGATAACTTGGCAATACCTGTTAAAGGATAATTTATACCGCCTTTTTTAGCTAGATCACTTATAAAATATTTATAAAAAGCTATTAATGGAATGAGAGCAAGGAGTAGCATGAACTCAGGACTGTTCCACTTCATTTTACCCACTCCTTCATATTGATAAGATCTTCTAGAGTATCAATCAGATATTCTTGATTAATAGATATTTCTGTATTTCCTGTATATCGAATTTCATCGCAGTATTTAAGTAATTCCTCTATTCTGAATAATATGTCGTTTCTTATTTTACCATCTATTAGAGATGGAATAAATTCATCTGTCGTTGCAGCTGCACCAAAACTTAATTTATATTTATCAAATGTATAGTTTTTAAGAATAGCTGCTACATTTTCACAAATTGATTTTAGGTTTCTTTCTTGCCAGATACTGGAAAGTTTTCTTTTTATTGCTCTTAATGCTTGTGTATCTGGTGTTTGTATTATAGGTTTTCGTTTCTTTTCAAATGGTGCTGTCAGCCATGCATAAAACAAATAAAGCAGATATATACTTATAACAGTAAGAAATATTTTCCCCAAAAGCTCTAACCAAGGATAGCTCATACTAACACTGTCTAGTATATCGTATATTTCTTCACCAGGTGGTAAAACTGGTGCAGAAGCTATGTTAGAACTA
Organism: Candidatus Rifleibacteriota bacterium; assembly: GCA_905236675.1. Taxonomy (GTDB): domain Bacteria; phylum Muiribacteriota; class Ozemobacteria; order Ozemobacterales; family Ozemobacteraceae; genus RUG334. Next base: position 24,628 of record CAJOND010000041.1, read on the forward strand.
GATGAGGCAATAGTTCCTGAGCTGCTGGCTAGAGTATTTGATGCGATTGTCGAGGTTTCTGTAGCTAACATAATTACTGATTGGAATTTGACGAGGAAACTCCTGAAGCAGGTTGTGAAGTAAAGCCGAAAGCTTTATCAACAACATCGTTATTTACTTTTAATTCTTCCTTAGCACTAAGTTTTGTTATTTCTTCAGCTAATAGCTGCATTCTTTTATTGTTGTCATTGTCTTTTATGTCTTTAAAAACGAATTTTTGCAAATACAAACTCATTAAGACATTATTTTCAAACATTTTAATGGTTGCAATAAATTCTGGATCCTGTTTTAAATTTTCACGATTTGCAGCACGGGAAAGTAAAAGTTCTTGAGTCATCTGGTTGACAACTTTATTTACTTGTTCTTTTGTTATATCTTTTGAACTAATACCCATTTTAGCTAGTCTAATTTTCAGTTCGTCCAGAGTTATAGCTTGTTTGTTCCCCAACTGAACTACAGTTTCAGAGCTAATTGTATTTTCAATTGGATTTATACCTTTATCCATCATATTTCTACGTTCTGCATCATAAACACGACCCAAGCGGTTAAGACAGTATTTGATTTTTTCTTCAGTTCCACTTGCTATTTCAGGATTCTTTGCAAAATCTTTAATAAAAACAAGTTGAGCTAACGCTTTTTCATAGTCATTTAATTCGTTCATACATATTTCCGCTAATGCTTTTCTCATTTTTAAGCCTTTTTCTGAAAGAGGCTGGCGGCGTATGTTTTCTTCTAGAATATGAGCTGCTTCAGTTGGTAGGCTATAAGCCAACAAGTCAGCAGCATATTCAGAATTTTCTGTTTCAGTTGTTTTTCTGCTTTGGTAATAGTTATAGGAAAGAGCAAAACCCAATATTAGAACTGCTATAACCATTATAAGCATTGCGTCTAGTTTGCGGTTGAGGGTATGTAGATTATT
>CAJOND010000042.1 GCA_905236675.1 Candidatus Rifleibacteriota bacterium
CTGGCAGGCCAATCTAAAACGCACTTGTGCGTAGCTAGTAGTATTAGGGCTATGCCCGAAAATGAAAAACCACCCGCTATGCGGGTGGATATTTATTTATTCTCTCATCTCAATATTTTTTCTCTAATAGCCGATATAAGTGGAAAAGGCAAAATAGATATATAGAAAAACAGGCAGATATAAACAGGAGCAAACATGTCTGAAGAGCTATTAGAGCAATTTATAAATTATCTTTCTGTAGAAAAGGGCTTAAGACCCAAATCTTTAGAAGCTTATCGTCGAGATTTACAGGACTGGATAAGCTTTGCCCAAGAACAGGGCAGAACTATCATCGAATCAACCGTTGAAGGTTTGCTCCAAAGATTCAGCATGTTTATGCATGACAAAGGTTTGTCTCCACGCTCTATGGCAAGAAAAACCTCTGCTTTAAAAGGTTTTTACCGCTTCCTTCTTCGGGAAGGTATCACAGATTTTGACCCCACTGCTGTATTAGAACGTCCCAAAATTGGCAGACCTCTTCCTAAAGTTATGACTATAGAAGAGATTGAACGCATATTAAAACAACCTGACGAAAAGACCCCATTAGGACTTAGAGACAGAGCTATGCTCGAACTTCTTTATGCTACAGGTATTCGAGAATCAGAACTTATAAGTCTTAGATTAGGCGATGTTAATTCTGTTGCAGAATTTTTAAGTGTTGAAGGAAAAGGCGGTCGGGAACGAGTAGTGCCTGTTGGGGGCTTTGCATTAAATGCGATAAATGAATATCTCGTTAATGGAAGACCTAAACTTTGTAAGGATATAACCGAAAGAACACTTTTTTTGAACCCCTATGGAAAACCTATTTCACGTATGGGTATATGGAAAGTAATTAGAAAATATTCACTTATGGCTGGAATCAGTCATGATGTATCACCTCACGTTTTCAGACATTCATGTGCGACCCACTTGTTGGAAGGTGGTGCCAGCATTATGGCAGTCCAGGAAATACTCGGCCACGTAGATGTGTCTACAACACAGATTTACACTCACTTGACCACTAAAGATTTAAAAGACATTCATAAAAAGACGCACCCGAGGGGAGAATGAAGCATAACAACGCTATAGCATTAAATAAAATGCGTACCGGTATGATTTGCTGGTGCGTAATTTGTGCTATTTTAGCGACGTTGTTCGTCCCCAAAATTTATGCTCAAGAACCAGAGAGAATATCTAAAAAAGAAGCTAAAGCTATATATGAGGCTCTAACTGCTGATTCTGTTGCTGTTGAAGAAGATGATGATGAAGATTCTCTTGCTAATTCTGTTGCCATAGAAGATTCTGAACTTTCTGCTGATTCTGTTGCTGTTGAAGAAAATACTTCTTCGATTCCAAATATTATTCAGCCAAAACCAGTTAAAGAAGCCGAAATAGTTAATGTAAAAAAAGAATCCAAATCCAAAGTTTCAAAAAATAATTCTGCAAAACCTATACCTGTTATTGAAGATAATTCTGACGAAGTTATCCCTGTTATCGAAGATGATTTTGAAGAACCTGTTCCTGTAGCTGAAAATAGTTCGGAAGAACCAATCCCTGTAATAGAAAATACTTCTGAAGAATCTATTCCTGTTGTTGAAAATAGTTCTGATGAACCTATACCCTATGTTGAAGACGATGATGATATTGAATTTTTTGACGATGAAGACGAAGATGGTAATATTCTTACAGCTGATACTGTAGCAATTGATGATGGAAGTGCTTCTAAAAAGGGAAACGGTAATTCAAAAGATAAAAAAGAAAAAGTGGATGTGCCTTCTTCTCAGGTAATCCGTTATGCAAAAAGATTTTGGGATGAAGCGGAAGAAGAATATGACAAACACAATATTGAAATTTCAGGAACCAAGACTTTTGAAATGAAGAAAGCAAAGGTTTCTGGTGATGTTAGCCACTTTTCAACAGAACACTATGATTGTTACCCTGGTTTTAAAATGAATCAGAGTCTGCATCTGGAAATAGATGGAAACATAAACGAAAGATCAACTGTTCATGCTGTTTTAGATGATACAGAAGACGAAGATAGAAAGTTTACTGTAACAATAGATTCTAATAAATGGAAATTTGTTTTAGGTGATTTTCCAATAGCTATGAAAGGTAGTAAATTTGCCCTTTATAGCAAAGAAATCCGAGGCGTAATGGCTGAAGGTTATTTCCACAATAAAGTGAAATCGACTTTCCTTTATGCTCAATCTAAGGGGCTGTCTCGCCGTGAACAGTTTAGAGGAGCTGGTCAGCAGCAGGAATACAGAATGCAGGTTTCCCCAATAGTTCAAGAATCTGAAAAAGTCTTTATTGATGGCGTTCAATTGATCAGGGGAACCGATTATCAGATTGATTACGAAGAAGGAATTATAAAATTTGCTCAGTCAGTGCTTCCTATAGAAATGACCAGATGGATAGTTGTAGAATATGAATCTGATGATGAGGAAATGGCTTTTACACGCAATCTTTTTGGAACAAGACATGAATACATAAGAAGTGAAGGAAGAACTATCGGGGTTACCTGGCTTAGAGAATTTGATCATAGTTCTCCAAAAGCTGGTGCTGATGTTGACAATGCTTCCAGCACAATCAATCCGATGAGACATGATATTTATGAAGCTGATATCAATTGGAATCTTGGTAAAAACTTCAACCTCTATGGTGAATATGCCGTTTCCAAATATGACCCCAATATCAAGGCAAATACTCTTGATGATGACAAGGTAATTACTGGTCACGCTGCAAGTTTTGCTTTAAATGGCAAGACAGATAAGATAGATGCAACCGTTAGCTATGATCAGGTTGACGGCAAATTTAAGACTATAGGTCGTGAAGATGGTGTTGTAGAACTAGGCGAAAGAGGCTTAGTAGACGACATTATTAGCAGCAAAGCAAAATTTACTTATAAATTTGATAATGCCTGGAGCGTTTTTGCTGATGGAGAAAAGTCCAAAACAAATATAGATAACGATCCTGCCAAATCTAAGATTGATTTTAAGGAATATAATGGCGGTTTTATCTGGGAAAGAAACAATGAAAATCGTTTTGAAATTCGTAGTGGAAGCCAGTCAGATAAAGAATTTTTAGATTTTGGAACCAATATTAATTCAGATATGACCAAAGAAACTTCTGCTGTTATTTATGACAGACAGGTTGGCAAAGTCAAAACCCAGGCTAAGGCAGAAAGAGTAGCCTATGAAGATGATGTAAATGTTGCTTCTGATTCTGAAGTTATTGAATTAGATTTCAATATGAGCAGCGAATTAGATGAAAAAATCTCCTGGTCTGCTGGAGTATCAAGAATAACAGTTGAAGATGAAATAGTTTTAAAGGGTTTGCGTTCTGAAACTACCAATTATGAATTTACTCTTCATTATGAACCTAGCAGTAAAGTCACTGTTAAAGGGGAATTTCAGTTCCGAAGAGCAGACGATTTTTATGATAATTCTCGTGAAGATAGTAAACTTGCTGATTCTCAGTTCGTTTATGAACCAAACGATGATTTTAAAACAACTTTTAAGTATAAAGTTGAAAATACTTCGAAAGTTACCAGAGACCCGAATCTGGATCCAACTCAGTATATTCTTCCCTCAAGTCTTCCAAGCTATGTGTTAGAAGAAAATGAAGTCTTGAATCGATTTGAAAACCCAGTTGAAAAGACAACTATAAACAGTACAACTGATTATCAGATGTCCAAGAACCTTGCTGCTTACGTAGATTGGCGTAGACGTGATATAGATGACAAGAAGACCAGTCTTAATATTTCCAAAACGGATAGAAAAACCTATGAACTTCGCTATACTCCACTTGAAAAGCTGAGTTTCACAACAGAATATGAAACAGGCTATTCTGTAAATCATGACTCAGTTTCAGAAATGCGTGACTGGTTGAAGTCTTTCCAACTTCGTCATGAGTTTACCAAAGGCTATATTTTGGAAGCAACTTATGAAGAAAAAGACGAAGATGATACTTATGATGATACTAATGATGAATACAAGAAAAGTAAGATTCTTGAACTGCAAAGACCTGTTAATAAACGTGTAACCTTAGAGTTTGGATTGCAGCATAATGATATTATTTCTGATAATCCTAGCGAAGAACTTGAAAAGCGTTTTGCTGTAACTCTTACACCTTCGTCAAAGAATCAGCGTTATAAATTCTTTGCAAACCATAAGGCTATAGATGCTGAAATAAAAGGCGAATACTATGAAGGTGGTGTAAATTTCTCTCAGTTTATTGGTACCGATACAATGATTGATGGAGAAGTTAAAAAGGTTCATTCTTCAAAAACCAATGCTGGTGATGGTTATGATGCTGTTGTAGCCAATGCAAAAGTTGTTATTACGTTTTAAGACATAAAAAAAGCTCTTCCGAAGAAGAGCTTTTTTTATGAGCATCTACTTAGTTATTAGCCAAGGAGAGAAAGTACTGACTGACCCATTGAGTTAGCCTGAGCAAGCATTGCAGTACCAGCCTGCTGCATGATCTGAGCTGATGTGAAGTTGATCATTTCAGAAGCCATATCTACGTCTCTGATTCTAGATTCAGCATCAGTGAGGTTAGTAGCAGTATTTTCAAGGTAGCTGAGTCTGTTAGAGTAAGCACCCAGTTTAGAACGTTCAGCAGAAACTCTGGAGAGTGCCTGGTCAAGTTTTTCAATTGCGGACTGAGCACCTTCAGTAGTAGACATATCGAGTTTGTCGATACCAAGAGCTTTGGCTGACATATCGCCTATGCTGATTTCCATTCTCTGACCAGCGTTAGCACCAATCTGGAACTGAGAGCTGTTATCAACTACATGAAGTCTGAAGTTGGTATCACCAGCACCTTTAGCTGTTCCGTCTTTGAAGCCGAGCATATTGTTGAGGTAGTCATCAGAACCATCTACATTGATAGTACCCTTGGTAGCAGCGGCACCGTCGTTGTTCAGATTACCAAGAATTGTTGATGTGAAAGCTATAGAACCGTTTACTATATCAACTCTTGCAGTAACACCAGCATCAACTAATTTAGCATTAGCGGCTTTCAAGAACTGATCTGCTTCAACAAGGTCAGCACCAGTTGTTAAAGTAGTTCCAACTGTGATTGTTTTAGCAGTACTAGCACCGTCAGTTATTGTTACATTAAGATCAAGATCACTATGATCTGAATCAGTCAATAAACTGATACCTTTGATAGCGTTATCCATATTCTTGTCGCCATCTACGAAACCAGTGTAAGTTCCTGCATTGATACCAAGATTTTCTGCATCAGCATTGATTGTGATTTCTGTTGGAGAAGAAGAATCTGTTGGATTGTAGGAAAGTCTTATCTGACCATCAACTACACTAGCTTCCATTCCGGAATTTTTACCATTAGCATCGGCTTGAATAGCTACATTTATTTCATTAGCTATACCTTCCATAGACCAGGTTTCATTTGCTGCAAAGCTTGCTTGAATATCGACTTGTGTAGTTCCAACCATGAAACTGAAGTCTACAGTTTCAGCACCTGTGAATTTCAAACCGTCAACAATACCACCGTTACCTGCAACCTGAGCAGCTCTTGAATCAAACTGTATATCCATACCGTTCAAGAGACCAGAAGCTCTGTCTGAACTGGTGTTTACAGTTCTTACATCGCCATTGGCTGCTTCGATTCTGATTTGAACTAGATTGTTAACTGACTGACGAGCTACTGAAAGACCAAGAGCATCTACTACTGCTTGATCGCCTGCGATTGAGAAGTTTCCTTCTTCACCTACAGCACCAGAAGTGAGCTGTAAGTAACCACCAAGACCAGAAACATTGCTCTGAGCAGTGCTAACTACTGATACAGTAGAATTCTTGAGACCAAGGTTACTAGCACCAGCAATTGCATTTTGTAAAGCAGAAGCAAGTTCATTAAGAGTCATCTTGCCATCAATAGTAACTTCAGCAGAATTTGCGTTACCTGTTACGGTAAGAGTATGAGCAGAAGCAAGAGCGAAAACGCCGTTTTCATCATAGAACTGGGCAATATCTTCAAGTTTTGTGTTGCCTTTTGCAAGATCACCAGTTTCCTTATCCATGAACATCTGGCTAGTCTGCATCTGGGAAATACCAGCTTGAAGAACTGTCATACTAACTTTATAGTCGCCACCGTTGATACCATTGCCAGTTACCATACCACTGATGTAGCTGGAACTGGAGCTGAACTGTGCAGTCTGGCTGCCGTTCAAGAGTTTCTTGGTATTGTATTCGGTAGTGTTAGAAATATCATCTATTGCATCGCGAAGTTGATTGATTTCTTTCTGGATTTCAAGACGATCGTTAGATGTGAGTGTGTCGTTTGAACCCTGAATAGCTAATTCGCGCATTCTCTGAATGATACTTTCAGTTTCATTTAAGCCACCTTCAGCTGTCTGAATCATTGAAACACCATCTTGAGCGTTGAGTCTAGCTCTGTTCAAACCACTGATCTGACTGCGCATCTTTTCACTAATGGCAAGACCTGCTGCATCGTCAGCTGCAGAATTGATTCTCAAACCAGAGCTAAGTTTCTGAATGGATTTTTCCATTCTAGTGCTAGTGCTGTTGAGGTTAGCGTAAGTAGAAAGAGAAGTAACGTTTTGGTTGATACGAAGTGACATAATTGAATTCCTCCTTGAATTCTGTTTTGCCGGTGGCGCATCCTTGTGCCACCTTCCTTAAATTTCAGACCGATTTTTAAATTAAATTTTACAACATTAGAACGAGAACTATTTTAGAACTTTATTAATCCCAAATTCCTAACCCAAACCGAATATTTAAATAGTCACACCTCCTATTTAAAAGTTTTAAGTTTTCAAAGAACTAATTTGCCCTTATTTCGCTTTCGTTATTATATTCATCGACCGGAAATCTCAAAAGCATTTGCTCGATTTTAGACGTTTATTGGCAATTTTTAAAAAATTACCAGTTTTTTCTCGAATTTTCTATATGAAAAGTCTAATTTTTAAAAAAATAAAAAATTTTATTTTTATTTTTTAAAAATTAGACTTTTTAGGTTTTATACACCAACAACACCAACCACACCAAGAAAATTTACAGAATTTGCTTCACCCAAAATAATCCTGCATCAACTAAAATATCCCCTTTTTCAAAGGGGAATGGCTGCTTTAAAGCAGCTAAGGGGATTTTTGAGAAGCATATTAAGCGGTAGAAAGTTAAGTCCGAAGACTTGTGGTTGTTAAAAAATCCCCCAGTCACCGATTGCTTTCAGCAATCAGCCCCTTCAGTCTCGCTTCGCTCGCCAGCTTCCCCACTATCGTGGGGCAGCATCTTGGTCGGTGGCACGCCACAAGGCTGGAATCTTTTCAGTTCTAAATTCTCAACTCTCAACTCTCAATTCTCAACTCTCAATTCTCAACTCTCAATTCTCAACTCTCCGCTCTCTTGCTCTCCATCCTCCATCTTCCTTCCTTCTTCAATCTCCATTTATGGTCTTTTATCTTATATCTTTCAGTTTTCAGTTCTCAGTTCTCAATTCTCAATTCTCAATTTCCCATTACTAATTCTAAAAGTACTTTCTCAAAATCATCAATCATTTTTTCCTGGTTGTTTACTTGCTTAAAACGTTCGAAAGCCTTTAAACTAAAAAACTCATATTCTTCTTTTTGACTTGAAAGTTTAGAAATAGCTTCAATCAACCCCTTTTTGTCGTTGGGGGCAACCAGAATACCGCTTTCATTATTTGTGATAATTTCAGGAATACCGCCAACATTTGTAGCTATGCAGGGTATGCCGAGTCTCATAACTTCAAGAAGGCTTAAGGGGATTCCTTCCCCAAGAGAAGGTAAAAGGGCTATATCAATATTGTCATAATATAAAGAGGGGTCATTTACAAAACCATGAAAAATAACTTTATCTTTTAGTGGAACTAAAGAATTACATAGATTTTCCAGATTATTTCTTTCAGATCCATCACCAAAGATATGTATTTCACCAATGTTAAGTTCGGAAGTCTTTTCTGCGATAGCTTTCAAAGCCCATTTGTGCCCTTTGTTGCTGTGCAGCTTAGCTGTAATGGAAATATTTAATGGTTTTTGGGGAAATTTTCTGCTGCCAACGGCTGGTTTGTCTATGCAATTATTTATACATAACAAGGAAGAAGAGTTCAGTTTTTGGTCTAACATATGCTGTTTTACTGCCTTAGATACAGCTATTTGTCTGTCGCTGAACTGGTAATAGATTTTTTTATTCAGTCCATGTATGTGGGAAACACATTTTATACCCATCAATTTGCCTAATATTCCAGAAAAAAGACTTGCTTTGTTCAAATGTGAATTGATTATTTTTGGCTTAAATGTTTTTAAATCTTTAAAAAGTTTAACTGCGAAAACAATTCCCCCTAAAGCCATTGAAGCAACAGAACATTTAACATTCATAGAAAGAAGTTCGGCATAAAGAGGGTTACCAGCACAGGTTGCCGTAACTTCCCAGCCTCTTTTTTGAAGGTTTTTGATAAGGTTTATTGCTAAACGTTCTCCACCACCTAATTCACGAGAAGATATAACAAAGTGAACTTTTTTATTATTAATCATTTTTTTATATAATTCTATATGTTCTTCCATTGCTTTTTTTCTGTTGAAAAGTTTTTCAACTTTTTTGCGTCCGTTTTCACCCAGTTTTTTTCTTATTTCTTCGTTTTTTATAAGAAATTCCAGATTATCTGCAAGCTCTTTGGGATTATCTTGTTCACATAGTATTCCAGAAACATTATTTTCGATAACTTCCGGAATACCACCAACTTTTGTAGCAGCAACAGGCAAAGATCTTTCCATAGCTTCGCAGATGTTTATTCCGAAAGCTTCTTTTCTTGAAGGTGCTGCAAAAATACTTAATTTTTCAAGATAACTGGATTTTTGAGGTATATCATCAATAAAATGGCAAATATTTTCTAAACCCAACTTTTGAGTTTGTATCTCAAGTTGTTCTTTGTCTTTTCCGCCACCACAGATTTCTAATTCAAAATTTAAATTCTTTTCTTTTAGAATTTTAGTGGCTTCTAAAAGAATATCTATACCCTTTATCTGATGTAATCTGGAAAGAGTTCCTATTATAATATGGGTTTGAGGCTGATAAGCTCGTGCTTTATCTATTGTAGTGCCTGGATAAATAACTTTATATGAGTCTGAATCTAATTTTTTTATAGAATCAGAATACCATTCATATAAAAACCTACTAGGGAAAAGTATAAAATCAGAAAGAGGCTGCATAAATCTTTCGATCTTATGATAAGCCTCTGTTTCTGTTCCATGAACCGTGGTTATTAATTTAAAACTATTTAAGCAGAATACTTTTGCAAAACGAGTCCAGGCAGTTGCTCTGAAAAGATGGGAATGGACAATATCTGGCTTAAAATCATTTATGAGCCTGATTAATCTAAAACAAGCAATTAAATCAAAAAAGCTTTCGCCTAGTATAACTGATTTTATACCGTTTTCTGTAAGATTGTCGGATAGCTTCCCATCTCTAAAGGCTGCAACAATAACTTCATTATTTGCTTCTTTACAATACTTTGCCAAGTCTAGAAGAAGGGTTTGGGCTCCTCCGACTGTTAAAGCATTTATAACAAAAAGTATTCTCATAATTTTAAAGAAAGCCTTATATTAAAGGAGAAACAAACTGTAGTTTCTCCCTTATTTAGAAGCTATCTATATTCTAGTTAACCAACACACTATTTTTCGATTACTTTAAATAGGTAATCACCCCAGGATTTTGATATTTCACTGGCGACATTTTTGTGGTTTCCAGACATTACAACATCTTTACCAAAGTTTTCATTTGCTTCCCAATAATAAGACAGCATTGTTACCTTGCCTTCTTTTACAGTAACATTATGAAATTTTTTGTGCTTTCTGGCTTTCATTCTCAATGTACTTGTGGGGTCGCCAATGTAAAAAGATCGCTGTAGCATAATTTCATAATCACCTGCTGGCAGTTCAAAAGTTCCTCTATAGCGGGAACAGATATTATTAGCTATTGTAGTAGTTGAAGTTCCAGATGTTCCTTTGTTTTTCTTGGAATATTCATAATAATCTGTCTTACTTTGAGAAGCTGGTCCGTCTGATACATATTCAGCTAGTTCTATTGAACCGATTTTTTCGTTATTTTTGAAAATGTCTATGTAACCTGGCCCTCTGTCTGGATATTCTTTTGAAGCCCAGATTACTAGAATACCTTTGTTGTTCTGCTTTAAAGAATTAATATGTTCAATTCTTTCTTTGGAAATTGTTGGTGAATTGCTGTTATTAGCAGGTTGGGTTGAACTTTTTGTCATTTCTACAATCTGTTCGTTAGTGAAACCCATTTCTTTCAATTTCTGGATTTCATTTAAATCTACTGCTTTGGCTGTTGCGCAAGAAATAATAAGTGCAGATAAAGCGATTAATAGTTTGTTTTTCATGTTTTGCCTCTTTATTTTTTTAGTTGCATTATTATATCAACTTTTATTCTTTCTTATCAATTTATAAATAATATTCCACAGAAACTAGGACCGAAACCTTGATAAAACAACAAAAACAACTTAAAATTATTTTATGTTGAACTTAAAAAAGACAATTCTAATATGTTTCTTACTAGTATTTGCCTCGGTTAACCTTGCTTGGGGTTTAACAAAATCTCGCTTTAGCGCAAGATATAAATCTTGCTTGTCAAACATACGAATTTTACAAGGTACTGTGGAAATGTATAATATGGATCACTCTACTCAAATGGATGATATAGATGAAGAAAGTATGCAGATATTAGTTAAAGAAAATTATTTGAAATCAATTCCACAGGGAACAGAGTCTAGTTGTAAATACACCGTTAGTAACAAATTAAGTGAAAATGGTGTTATATATTGCGAATATCATGGAGGAGCCGATATTGAGAAATTTCCTCCAAATCCGGAAGTAAAAGAAAAAATAGAGAGCCAGAAAAGATGGTCACGAATAATGGAATTGCAAGAGTCATTTGGAATTGTAATATTTCTCGTTTTTTGTATATTTGTGATTATTGGTATAATTAGAGTTATTGTAAAAGTTGTTTCGATTTTGTTAAATCCCAAAAAGAATAACCAACAAAGAGAAAAAGAAGATTTATAACGATTCTTTTGTTGTAAATAAACATGGCTTGGTATATTAACTGCTGTGACTCGCGGATATATCACATTTTTTGAAATATAATAAGATAATATTTTGTTAAATTTTATGTTATAATTTGGTTATTATGATAAATAATATTCCTCGTGAATTTGAGTTTCTTTCTAATATTAGGAAAAAAGTTACTATTAAGGAAGGTAAGATTTATTTTCTTTACGATTCAAATTTTTTTTATTGGTTCATTGGCTTTTCTTCATTTATCTTGCCTTTTTCTATATATATTATTGGAAAATTCTTTATAAATAGCTATTCTTTAGAGATTATTCAAAATTATGATAAAATAGGTATGAACCTGGTATATAATTATTGTGTTGTTTCATTGGTTTTTTTACTGTAATTAGTTTTTTTTGCTGAATTTAATACTGTTATTGATTTCCCCGAAAACTGTTTTTATAAACAAATAAAAATATTATTTATCAAATTTAAATTTCAAATAATTGATCCAAAAGAAATAAAATATATAACTAATAATTGTATTGTAGCTAATAATATGTTCAACCCGTCTGGAATAAATAAATACGGTTATTATGAAGGTAAAAAAGCCGAAAGGAATAGCAAGACTAATCAAATACAAAAATATTATGTTAGTTTCATATTAAATAATGGCAAACTTATCAATTTTATTGATTTAGGGATATTTGATGAAGATTATTATGATACTATTAAATTAGCAGATACTATGGCAGATTTCTGGTATATTAATTTATTAAAATGTAAAGAAGATTGCACATTAAAAGAAACACGGAATAATTCAAATAATGCATCTTTTATAGAAGAAGAAATCAAGCCTTTTAATGAGTGGTTATTTCTTTTGTATTTGATTATTGCTATGTTTTTGACATTTTTTATTCCTGTTAGTATTTCTTATTTATTGTATGGATAGCTTCATTTATGCCTTTGTCATTACTCAATAAAAGTGTAGTTGTTCAAAGAAATCAGATATAAATAAAAATTGATATTGTCTAAAAACCTTTGCTATAATCTAAAAAATCACATTTTTGTAAACAAATATGACCTATTCTAAATCTTACAACTCAAAAAGACGAAGCGGTGTAGGCAAGAAACCTATATCTTTCGGTCTGGTTAAAGCAATTGCCAGTATGAGGAAAGCTTGTTTCAACAGCGAAGGGAACAATGAAAGCGATAACAAGCACAATCTTGCGGCAAAAGATTTATTATTGTTAGGTCGATTGATAAATTCCTGGAAAGATGTTGTTGGCTTGCAGCTAGCTTCTAAAACATGTCCAATAAAACTTTTTAAGGGTAACTTATATCTTAGTGTTTCTGATAGCCAATGGATGCAGACTTTGCTTTTCCTCAAAGCTGGAATAATACAAAAACTAGGTCAGGTTTTCCCAGATTTAAAAATAAAGGAAATAACTGGCAGAATATCCTAGTTCTGTGTTGAAAATAGTTAAAGAATCATCTTGGCCAGATTGGCAAGAAGAAGAAATTGTCAAAAAGCCTGAAGTTAAAAATCCTGATTTGGCTCAAACAATGGATAAATGTCAGCAGAAACTTAGTGCTAGACTTAAGGGATTAGAGGAAAAAGGCTATAAACTTTGCAAAATATGCAGAGCGAATGTTACTCGTTCCAAAGACGGAGTCTGTGCTATGTGTCTTTTCGACCACCGTAGTGATATACGAATGAAAAGCCGCTCATTGTTAGCTGAAACCCCCTGGCTGACATTAGAGGAAGTTCGTCGGGAACAACCAGAACTAACAAGTTTAGAATACGACTACATTAAAAATGAGCTTTTGGCAGAAACTTTAAAGATGGTAGATGAATTATATTCTGATTTAGAATATGATTACGATGAAAAAACTGCTGAAATGCTGCACAAGGAAATGGTAAGAGGTATTGTTCTTTACACTGGTGTCACACCTGATAAAGTTAATCTTTCCAACTTAAAACTCAAACAACTACCTGATAAAAAGTGGATAAACTACTTAAATAGAAAGCAATAACACTTTGGCTTTACTTCACTTCCCCCAATCCCTTTCCTCTTCTTAAAAATCTGGTTATGATTGTTTTTGGGTTTTATTGTTGTGATTGTTTAATCGTAAGTCTGCTAACCAGTGATTAATTACTAATTTTCACTATTTTGAGCTCTAAACAATCCTCTTATCTCTTCTCCCTTTCTCTCTTTAATTTTAAAATCAGGCATCTAACATTTTTAGTCTGACTGTGGTATATTAGATAGATACATCAAGCGAAACGGTTAGATATAAATGCTAGATAAATTTGAAAAATACTTATATCAAACGGTCTTTCCATTAAGACCTCCAGAAACCATATATCATTACACTACCCAAAAAGGTATTCTTGGAATAATTCCAACCAGAACTATGTGGGCTACTCAGGCACACTTTCTTAATGATAGAAACGAAGTCTTTTTAACTTTTAAACTATTAGAAAGAGAACTTCGCAGAATGGTGTCTGAATCTCAAAACACACAGCATAGAAGCTTATTGAATGAAATAAGACATAGTCTTTCAAAGGTTGATCAGACTCATATTTGTACTGTGTCTTTCTGTGAGTCTGGTGATTTATTAAGTCAGTGGAGAGGTTATGCTGCTCAAGGCAAAGGTTATGCATTGGGATTCGATCTGGAACAGCTTTCTGTTATCGCTAAACAGCAGAATTTTGTTGTGTGGCCCTGTGTCTATAATCCTACTTTACAGCTTGAATTAGTAAAATATCTTATTCATTGTTGGATAGAAAAGTTCAGTGAACAAATGCTGGACCATGGCAAGATGATTGAAGAAATCAATACTAGTATTTGTAAATTGGCACCAATTCTCAAAGATGAAAGTTTTATAGAAGAGCAGGAATGGAGACTTGTATCTACCGCAACAGGCGGCGAAAAGAATATGGCGTTTAGAGAAGGTGTTTTTTCGCTAATTCCATATTTTTAGAATATGCGATCAGAATTCACAAGACTGCTTGAAAAGGATCGTAGTAGGTCCTTCTCCTCATACAGACTTGGCTACTAATTCTCTTTCCATGTTTTTAAAACAGAACAAACTTCCAAAAGTTGAAATAATTACTTCAAGAATACCTTTCAGAAACTGGAAATAAAAATGTCTGCTGACAAGCCAAATTTAATTATAAGAATTCAAAATTATAACCGTGTAAGTCTTGGAGCTATTTTAGGAGCATGTAAACCTGAGCTTCTTGATAGGTTTAACCTTGTAAAATGGGTTAGCAGCGAACCAGAACCAGAGAAAGAACTGGAATATCCACAAACTCTGATTGTTTATTCATTTATGTTGCCTCATATGCTTGAAGTTGGTCGAGAGATTAAGCAGATTAAAAGCAAATATCCTGATATAATATCAATTTGTGGCGGAGCACAGCCTACATCTGCACCACAGGCATGCTTAGAACTTGGCTTTGACCATGTATCTGTTGGCGAAGGTGAAGAAGCTTTTCCTGAATTCTTAGAAAACTGGCTGAAAGGTGAAGCAGAAAAAGGAATACATTATGCTCCAAAAGCAAAGGTGAACCTGGATTTGTATCTTGGGTTTTCTGATATTACAGAATACCTGCCACCAATAGAAATAAGCCGCGGATGCAAATATGGCTGTATGTTCTGCGGAGTTCCCAGGTTAAATAATGGAACATTAAGACATCGTTCTTTAGAAAGTATAAAATATATTGTTAAAGAATATTTTAAACGAAAACCTTCTCGAAAAAGAATTAAATTTCTAGCTCCGAATGCTTTTGCATATGGTTCTGATGGAAAAAGTCCGAATCTTGAAGCATTGAAAGCTTTATTAGAAATGCTTACAGATGCTGGAGTGCCTGAAATAAACTTAGGCAGTTTCCCTTCTGAAGTCAGACCTGATTTTGTTACAAGAGAAGTTATGGAATTAGTAACACCCTATCTTAAAAATCCTACAATAGTAATGGGCGTTCAGACAGGTTCCGACCAGATGTTGAAAAAAATGAACAGGGGTCATACCAGAGCTCAGGCTATAAATGCTATTTCTTTATTAAGGGAATTCGGGTTTATGCCTCACGTTGATTTTATAGTCGGCAATCCTGATGAAACTTTTGAAGAACAGTTCGAATTAGTTGATTTTATGGAAGAAATGATTGAAAAATATGCAATAAAAGTTCATATGCATACTTTTACACCTCTTCCTGCTACACCTTGGGAACATAAACAGCAATCACCCATCAGCGAAAAAGTTAAAGAAAGATTGCATGCATTGGAACGAACAGGTCATCTTGACGGCTGGTGGGAAAACCATATTGGATATTTTAGAACTAACCAATCTTTGGAAGAAGATGAAAAAGTCAAAGAAGAGCGAGAAAAGAAGATTGGTTTTTTTACACGGATAAGAAAAAAGAGGCAAGAGATAAGAGATAAGAGATAAGAGATAAGAGGTAAGAGATGAGTGGTAAGAGGCAAGAGATTAGTAAGAGATTTAGCTAAACTCTTTTTGTTTTGCGTCTCTCTAGCATCCACAATCAATTCGTCATTGCAAGAGACTTGGCAATACATTTTTATATTCTTTATGTAATCAATAAAAGTAAAGTTTGCTTTTGCCTTGTTTGAAAGTTAAATGGGTATTGATTTTATTGCTTTTTTCGGTTAAAATCATTGCCACAAAAATAATTATTCATTTTTTTATTCACAATATTTTTCGAGGCAAGCAATGAATGACGATAACAACCAATCTGCCAACAGAGCACATTGGTCATCTACTTTTGGTTTTATAATGGCGGCTGCAGGTTCTGCCGTTGGTTTAGGTAATCTTTGGAAATTCCCATATCTAGTAGGACAAAACGGTGGAAGTGCTTTTATTGTCATTTATGCTATTTTGTTGGTTTTTATAGGTGTTCCCTTAGTAATTGCTGAAATCACTATAGGAAGATTCGGACAATTAAATCCTGTTGGCTCATATGGCTTGATTTCTCCAAGACTTAAATGGGTTGGAGCAATGGGTCTGGTTACTGGTTTTATTCTGTTGTCTTTTTATCCTGTCGTTGGAGGTTGGATTTTATACTATCTGTATCATAGTTTTGTTGCTTTTGGTGAAAATCCTGATTATGCAAAAATCTTTACAGAATATACTTCTGACCCTTATTGGCCTTGTATAACTTTATTAATATTTTCATTGATGAATTATATTATTGTTGCCTTAGGAGTTGAAAAAGGAATTGAAAAATATTCTAAAATTATGATGCCTGCATTGCTGGTTATTTTAATTGTTGTGGCAATAAGAACCATTACTCTTAAGAATGGTTTGGAAGGCATGAGATTTATATTCCAACCGGATTTTACAAAAGTAACAGGTAAAACAATTCTAGATGCTGTTGGTCAGGTCTTTTTCTCTTTATCACTGGGAATGGGTGCTCTAATGACTTATGGAAGCTATTTGAGCAAAAAAGATAATCTATTTAAGTCATCAATATCTATTCCTTTTATAGATACAATTGTGGCATTGTTGGCTACGGTAGCAATAATGCCAGCTGTTTTTGCATTTGGATTTAAACCTACTGCTGGACCAGCTTTAATTTTCATTACTTTACCTGCTGTTTTTGATCAAATGCCTATGGGCTCTTTTATTTCAATAATATTTTTTACTCTAATGCTTTTTGCAGCCTTGACTTCATCTATTTCTATGCTTGAAGGTCTTGTTTCATATATTACAGACAAACGTCACTTAAATAGATTTTGGGCAACCACTCTGGTTTCTGTTGTTATTTTTCTCTTAGGTATTCCCTGTGCTTTAAGTTTTGGTAAACTAAGCAACATTACTATATTTTCTGGAAAATCAATATTTGATTCTATGGATTTTTTAGCTTCAAATATACTTCTTCCTTTCGGAGGAATAATGCTTGCTATATGTGTAGGCTGGATATGGGATGGCGGCTTAAGATATGAAACTATAATAGTCAGAAATCAAAAGGGTAATCCTGATGTTGTAACAAATGGCTATGTTTTCAATACTTGCTTAAAAGAAATTACAAACCATGGAACCTTAAATTTCCCATTTATGTCCGCTTGGATATTCATAATAAAATGGGTAGCTCCAATTGTTGTTTTTACAATATTTATAGATAATTTATAGTATGCATATGCTATAATTATACTATGAACAATATTGATACCGACTCTTCCGACAATGAAACTTCTATAAAAGAAAATGAAGTTTCAAAACAAGAATCTTCATCTAATGAACTAGATGAGAAAGTTAGTGATTTATCATCCCTTGAAAATACAGATAAACCAAGAAATAAAGTATTGCAAAAGGTTTCTGCAGTTATTTTAGTAATTGCACTTGTTTTGTTGGTTGTAATCATTGAAGATGAAGTTAGTGGGAAAAACAGATTAAAAAATATTTTTTTATTGTTACAGAAAAAAATTGTAACTTTAATTCATCGTGATGAAGATGCTAAAAAATATCATGATTATTTATATTCTTTAAATGTTAAAAACAATGAAAATTTAGATGTATATAAAAATAATAAACAAGATAATGAAAAAGAAGCAATAAATAATGAAACATCTGTAACCAGAAAGCCAAGGCAAATTTCAGAAAATTCCGAAGAGTTTTATCGAGATATAATTGATTATGATTATATGACTGAAGAACAGCTTATAGAAGCTATTGATAATGATTTCCAAAGAGATTGCAGTTATTATAATCAAGATTCACCTGTAGATTCAATGGTTGTAAAGCCTTTTGTCACCAAAATTGCAATAGACAAAGGATACGATAATCTGATGGAAAAACTATGTAAAACAGATTGTCATCCGAAAAATGACCTTTCAAAATTTAACACTTTGGATACTTTGCCTTACGCTACAGAACAAAACAGCATAAAATGTTTAGAAGTTCTTTTAAAAAATGGTGCAGATTTAAAGAAGGAACAAGAAAATGGTAAAAACTTGCTTCATTCTGCTGCTCAAGCTGGTAATATTCTCTTTGCTAAAAAATTATTAAATAATGGAATACCCATAAACAAAGAAACTGAGGATAAAAAAACACCGCTTTATTATGCTGTTAAAAACAACAGGCATGATATGGCACTTTTCCTTGTAAACTGTGGAGCAAAAAGAGATAAGAACCTTAGAAACGAAACAAAAGACTATAATATGATGAAATTTCTTGAAAATGGTGAACCATTATGGGGAAATACTGAAATACAGCCAGAAGATATCGAATGGCAAGAAGCTTATGGTTACATAAAAGAAGGAAATCTGGATGAACTAAAAAAGTTGGTGGAATCAGGAAAAGACTTGTCTAAAATGAGGATAGGAGGAGAACCTGCACCTTGTATTGCTGCTACTTATCATCAATATGCTATTCTAGAATATTTGATACATCAATATGATTGTAAAAATCTTGTAGACGCAAAAACTGGGAGAAATGCCCTGCATTATGCGGCTAAACAAGCTGATGTGAAAATGGTTGACTTACTTCTGCTTAATGGGTTTGATGCTAACTCTAAAGATCTATATGATTACACTCCTTTGCATCATTCTGTATATAATAATTCTCCAGATTGCTTGAAGTTTTTATTGCATCACGGAGCTGATCCAGACCGGTTGAATTTGAAAAAACAAAGCCCTTTGCATTTGGCTATTATGAGTGAAAACATTGCTGCAACACAGCTTTTTTTAGAAGAAGGAGCAAATTTAAATATTCAAGACTTTGAAGGTAATACTGTTCTGCATTATGTTGCCAAATATTCTTCAAATAAAAAGGTATTAGATATTTTATATAATTATAGGAATAAATTTGATTTAAATATAAAAAATAATGAAAACAAAACGCCTCGAAACATTAATGATATAGATCCTTTTGATTATTATGAAAAGAATCGTAATATGCTTAAATATTAAAAACCAAATTTGTTGAGATTCTTGAAGCAAAGCAACAATAATGCTAAAATAGTCTTTACTGATATGGCATAAAAGAGGAAAACCTTTTGAAATTCTTGGCTTTAGTAAAAGAAAAACTATTTACTTTTGTTTATATTGTTTTTATAACAGCAATTGTTTTATATGTACCGCTTAAAGTTCTATCTTATGGTTGGTCACCAAATTATGCAATGTTATTAAGTTCTACTTTTACTAAAAGTAATGTTATGCCTGTAGACAAAGAAATAATTAAAGAAAGTGTGAAAATAAACAAACCAATATATTATTTAAATTATTCTATAAACAAAGAAGAAAATTTAGTGGGTATAGTTATCCTTGTTTTCGTTTTTTTTAATATAATAGGAATATGTTTAACATCAAAACCTGTTATTTGGTTTGCGGCAATGACTTTTTTAATGCTTACAAACGGTAAATTTATTATACGTATTTTGAATTGTTCTCCTCAAATATTGTTTTCAATGCTTTTAATGACTGTTATTCCTATTTTTTACAAGAGTATTAAAGAATACCCAAAAATAAGTTCTTTTTTTCTTGTTATATATGTTTTTTTGTTGCGTGCTTTATTCCCTCCAGAAATATATTTTATTGATAATATAAATGTCGATTATAAATACTTTTGGAATGTTCCCTTTTCAGATTTGATTCCTTTATTAACTGAAAATGCCTGGGTGTTTTATGTTCCTTTTATTATATTGCTTATTTCATATAAGAAGAAAACCAGTTTTCTAAGCCAGTTAGATGATTCACTGCTTTTTTCTGCACTATTTCTTCAATTATTTATAAATTTAGGTTTCTTAGATTTGGCATTATATAGAGATACAATAGTTTTGATATGGGTTTCTGAAAAAATATATGAAATAATAAAACTGACTTCTTGTTTTAAAAAACCTAGAGTTAAATATGCTTTAAGTTTATTCGTTTTTACTTCTTTTGTTCTTGTTGCTACTCATGATGGATTGGGCAGATTCTCCAAGCATTGTATTGAACATATGCCTATAGATTTTTCAATGAATGAATTAAAAGATTGGGCTCCAGAACCTGGTGGAATAATATATAACGATGATGCAGAATTTGCTATCTCTCAATATTATTTTAATCCTGATGCAAATTACTCTTATATTTATTTCAATTCTTTTTCTTTGTTTAAATGGGAAAAAGCAAACATTTTGAATATTAAACGAATGTTGAATAACAAAGTTATGCCTTTGCCTGATTATTATGAAGATTGGGTTGAACAAATGAAACCTGCCGACCGACTTATTACATCCGTAAAAATTAAAGGTCTTGAAAAAATAGAATGGTTGCAATGTGGACGTAAACGTTGGATAGGACGTAAAAAATACATTTAACATCTTTTAAGTAGCAAATGTGATATAATTATCTATATTGTTATTATCAATAAGGGAGTTAGAAATGGCTAAAACCGCAGAAACAAAATCTTATAAAATGGATACAAATACGAAAAATGTTATCAGTTTTTTTGAACAGATAAGTAAAGTTCCTCGTGGTTCTGGTAATGAAGCTGGAATCCGTGAATTTATGGCTGACTGGGCAAATAAAAACAAATTTGAAACAAAAATAGATAAAACTGGAAATCTGTTAATAAAAGTTCCTGCAACTAAAGGCATGGAAAATAAACCAACAATAGTTCTCCAAGGTCATCTTGACATGGTTTGTGAAAAAACTCCTGACTCCAATCATGATTTTTCAAAAGATCCAATAAAAACTATTATTGAAGGGGAATGGCTTAGAGCAGATAATACTACTCTGGGCGCTGATGATGGTGTGGCTTTGGCAATTTCCATGGCATTAGTTACAGATTCTTCTGTTAAGCACCCACCTTTAGAACTTTTGTTCACTGTAGACGAAGAAAGAGGTCTTACTGGAGCAAATGGGTTGGAAGAAAACTTTTTAACTGGTAAATACCTTATAAACTTAGACTCTGAAAATGAAGGCGTATTTACTATTGGCTGTGCTGGTGGCAAAGATACTCATATGGCTCTAGATCTAGAATATGACGAAGTTCCAAATGATTATATGCCATTTTTAATGAAGATAAAGGGTTGTACTGGTGGTCATTCTGGAGAAAACATCCATTGTGAACGAGCAAATGCAATAAGAGTTTTGGCAAGAATTTTACAAAATTTAGCAGAAATCAGTGATATAAGAATTATCAATATTCATGGTGGTTCTGCTCACAATGCTATTCCTCGTGATTGTGAAGCTACATTTTTTGCTCCTATAGCTGATAAAGAAGAAATAGAAAACATGGCAAGAAATATGGCTGTAACAGTAAAGAGCGAATTTACCGAAACAGATCCTAATATTTTATTGGTTTTAGATGAAGGTTTTGAACCAGAAGACAGACGTGCCATGCTTTCATGGCTCAGTGTCAAAGTTTTAGACTTCTTGAGAGCTATTCCTCATGGGGTAGCTAGCACTATAAAGAGATTGAATTTAACAGAAACTTCTTCTAATCTTGCAATAGTCAAAGTTGTTGAAGGACAGTTACTTGTTCAGACAAGCCAGAGAAGTAGTGTTATAAGTCGTCGAGATGCTATTACTTCTAGGGTTGAATCTGTTGGCAGACTAGCTGGTGCTCATGTCTGGAGTGGAAATGGATATGTTCCATGGCAGCCAAATTTTGATTCTAACTTAGTTAAACAATGTCAGGAAATATATAGAAAACTATTTAAAACAGATCCAAAAGTTGTTACTATTCATGCTGGTCTTGAATGTGGAATAATTGGTGACAAGCATCCTGGTATGGAAATGATTTCTATCGGACCAGATGCTGAAGGTATACATTCTCCTACAGAAAGACTATATTTGCCGTCAGTTGGCAAAGTATATGAACTGGTTGCTGCATTTTTGGCTAATTTGAAATAAAAAAAAGTTCTCAAACAAAGGATAAATAATGTTTAATAGAAAAAATTATATTGTTTTAATATTGTTTTTAACTGTAATTTTGGGCTTCTCTCCTGCTTTTGCAGATACTAAAGTTACAATACTTCACACAAATGATACTCATGCTCATCTAATTCCTTTTGATGATCCTGACCATGGAACAAATTGCGGCGGCATTGTTCGTAGAGCGGGTCTTATAGAATTGATAAAAAAAGAAGGGAATAATCCATTAATTCTTGATGCTGGTGATATATTCCAAGGAACTACTTTTTTTACTCTTTTTAAAGGTGAAGCAAGTTACAGAACTGCTAAGGCTATTGGTATAGATGCTACCACCATGGGCAATCACGAACTGGATCTGGGAATAGAACACTTACTTGCCATGCTGGACAAAACCCAATTAAAACTTCTGGCAAGTAATGTTGTTTGGCCTGATGGGAAGAAACATGTATTTCAACCTTATGCTGTTTTCGTAAGAAATGGCATTAAAATTGGTGTAATTGGAAGAGTTGGTCACGATAACTGGGGAGATTGCAATATAAAAGTCACGAATAAAATGAAGCTTTTGGATGATATTGAAAATATTCGTGAAACAGCCAAAAGAATCAGACCTTACGTAGATTTATTAGTTGTTATATCTCATGCAGAAGTTGAAAACGACAGAAAATTAGCTGCCAGTGTTTCTGAAATAGATATTGTAGTTGGTGGTCATACTCATTCAAAGATTATGAAACCAGAACTAATAAAGCATAATGAAAAAGCAGGAAATTACGATAATGGACTTGGCGGAACTCTTTTCACTGAAGCTTATGAATGGGGTCATTATCTTGGTCGTGTAGACTTTATTTTTGATGACAATAAAAAAATCAAAAGCTGGGATGGCGGTCTTATAGAAGTCCTTCCAGAACATGAAGCTTATGCACCAAGACTTGTACAAGATCTTGTAAAGTATTACGATTATAGAAGAATTAAGGCCATAAATAGAGTAATTGCTCATTCAGAAAAAGGCCTACCATACGATAAGAGTTTAAGAACCAAAAAGATGTGCCCTGCAGGTGTGTTTACTTGTGATAGCTTAAAATATGCTACTAATTCAGATATAGGTATGGTTAATGCCAAAGGAGTAAGATGTGGAATAGCCGCTGGTGACATCAAAGTTGGCGATATACATACCATGCTTCCATTTGACAACACTGTTGTTGTTGTAACTTTAAAAGGTGATCAGCTTCAGAAAATGTTTGACCACGCTGCTAAAATATGGGGAAAACAGAGCTCAACCGTATTTTCTGGCGTAACTGGTGAACTTTATGTTGATGAAAATAAAGCAAAGAATATCAAAGTTAATGGTAAACCGATAGATTTCAACAAAGATTACACTATTGCGGTTACAAGCTTTATTATTGATGGTAATGACGGTGGTGATGTATTCTTCGCAAAACCAGTTTCTATAAAAGATTCTGGAATTATTATGAGAGATGCAGTAGTAGAATATATGGAATCTCTAAAAGAAATTCCAACTATTGATTATGAACCTCTAAGCATTGTTAAAAGCAATGTTAAGTAATTTTTAATCAGTCATTGCTAGAATAAGGCATACTTCAAGATTGCTTTTAGCTGGAGTAAATATCTATCAAATTTAGACAGCAATGCAATTCTTGAAGTTAGCAATGGCTGTTTTATAAATGAAAATTATTATCAATAGATTGTCTAGATACTAACAAGAGGAGTTTGAATGAAAAATTTACTAAAGATTCTTGTTGTTTTTGTTATTATCTTTGAAGCAGTGTCTTGTTGTGTGGCAGCTAATAACATTCAAACCAATAGAGTTGTAGTCACTTTTTCTCCTCTTGTTATAAACAACATTAATTGCACAGCCAGACTATTTGAGGTAATTTCCAAAACAGTAGAGGGGCATAAAGATTTATCAGATAAACTCGAGGCTTCCGGTGCACTTTGGGCTATAAGTCAGAATCATTGCGGAATCCAAATTTGTATCAGTTCTCCAAAAACTCTGGAAGAACTTTATCAGCTAGTAGATTTCTTTTTAACAACTGCCAGCAAAGATGTAGAAAATATTTTTAATTACAACAATCAGAATATAAAACCATTAGATAGATTATATCAGTTTATTGTTGAATCAAACGCTTCAACTTCAAAACCAGTTAGTATAAGATTTTATGATTCTTCTGGAAATGAAATAGAAAATTATTACAGTAACAAATTTGTAAAAAACGAGATTAATATTTATTCTGACTCGAGTGATAGCAATAATGACCTTTCCGATTCTGAAGAGAATAGTAACTTATCTTTAAAAGAAAATGATTTTATAAAAAACTATCAAAGTTTTTACGAAAGGGCTTATAAGAACAATCAGATTAATCCTAAGGTTCAAAATGTTTCTAAGCCAATTCTCGCTAATATTTTAGGCTGGAAAAAACTGACTCCTGAAACTTTTATTTCTGCGACCTTGATAAAAAATAGATTTATAACAGAAGACCCAAATAATAAAAGTTTTAAAATAGAGCTTTTTTATACGAATAATGGTTTATTTCTTGTCATATGCTGTGATGTTGATCAAGTAGATAAACTATATGATACTTATCTGAATATGTGTAAAAAGATAGATTCGGCTCTTTCTGATATTAGTTCAAAAGAATGGGCTACATGGGCTGCAAAACTAGTTGAAGTTATGAAAAACGATAAGAGAGACTACAATAAAAAAGCAATGTTTGAATCCTGGTATAAACACTGGTCTGGAATAGGTTTTGATAATATTTCATCTGCAAAACTGGAATTAAGAAAACCAGATTATACAAAAGAAATCCAAATCTTTTCATCACCATCTGAACATATTTTTAATTTATCTTCAGATGTTTTCCCTTCTATCTATGCATGTCATGATGAAAATTTTACAGATGGCGCAAATGTAGCAGTATGTATTAAAGGACATAGAACAATCTTAGACAGTATAGAAAATCATATTACTACTTCTTTACATTTAAAAGTCCCGATTACAATAAATCAAAAACAAGAAGATAATATTCTTATTAGTTTTTATTGCCCAAACGAAAAGATTCCTGCATTTGTATCACGAATAAAAGCTTCTATTGCAAATCATTTATATTCAAAATTTAACATTACTGACCTAAAAAAATCAGTTAGAATAGGAGTAGCGGGGATTTCCTCTATTCCTGCTTACCAGTTGAATGGTTTGTTAACCCTTGGCTGGCCAACAAAATCTGGCAGATATAAATCTGAACCTGCTCAAGAAGCAGATTTGTATGCATTTGTTAAAAGTAGTAATTCTACTAATGATAAAAACTTTAAACTGAGGTGGGAAAGCATGACTTCTTCACCCCAGGATAAAGCAATTGTCTTAGCAATGCTGGCCTGTTATAATCTAACGATAGATTCTTGGAAAAGAGAATAAGTTAAAATTTTAAACTAGTTTAACAAAGCGACCAACATAATCAAAAAGTTTATCGTTCCAAAGCAGATCTTTTGCTATTTTCAAATCAGGAGCTAATATTCTGTCTTCCTGAAGAGCCGGGACTTTTTCTCTAAGTAAATTATAAGCTGCGTTGGTTCCTTTACCCATTTTTAATGGTCTTAGAAATTCATATGCCTGTGCAGCACTAAGCCATTCTATTGCCAGGACTTGAGCAGTATGTTCAATGATTTTCCCTGCTTTTCTTGAGGCGATACTTCCCATACTTACATGGTCTTCCTGATAAGCAGAAGTTGGAATAGAATCTACAGATGCAGGATGAGCCAAAACTTTGTTTTCACTTACTAATGCTGCTGCTGTGTATTGAATAATCATCAATCCGGAATTGACTCCAGGATCAACAGTTAAAAACGGTTTCATTTCATTTATTAAAGGATTCAACAGCCTATCTATACGTCTTTCACTTATATCTGCTAGTTCTGACATTATAATTCCCAGAAAATCAGCAATATAAGCTATAGGCTGACCGTGAAAATGACCACCTGAAATGACTTTATCTTTACTTATAATAATAGGATTGTCTGTTACTGAATTTATTTCTATTGTAAGTTGGTCTACTAGATGATTTAGGTTTTCTCTCGTGGCACCATGAACCTGGGGGATACAGCGAAGGCTGTAAGCATCTTGAACTTTGGAACATCCAGCATGACTTTCTCTTATTTCTGAATTTTCAATACAAGCTAGAACGTTTTGAGCAACTTGTGCCATACCTGGATATGGACGTAAAGCTATAAATTCAGGATCAAATGGCTTTGTTGAGCCTTTGGACATTTCTAAGGTCATAGTTGCAATTATATCTGCGGACTTAGATATGTGCATTGCTCTATATAGGGCAAGAGAAGTTACGCCTGCCATTACAGCAGTACCGTTAATAAGGGCTAGTCCTTCTTTTGCCTGAAGTGTTATCGGCTTTAAACCAGCCTTTTCTATTTCTGGTAAGGCTGGAAGTCTTGTGTGACCATCATCTGCCAAAACTTCTCCTTCTCCCATTAAGACAAGCATTATGTGAGAAAGAGGGGCTAAATCGCCGGAACAACCTACTGAACCTTGCTGTGGTACATAAGGAGTAACGTTGCTATTTAATAATGCTACAAGAGCTTCGACTAATTCCGGTCTTACTCCACTGACTCCGTGAAGCAATGAATTAATACGAACCGTTATAGCGGCACGAACGGCATCTTTTGAGTATGGTTCACCTACGCCTGTGGCATGGCTTCTGATTAAATTAGTTTGAAGTCTTTCAAGATCTTTCCTTTCAATACGGGTATTGCACAAATGACCAAAACCTGTTGTAATTCCATAAACTACTCTGTTTTCATTTATTATTTGTTCAACAATTTCTCTTGAGGCTTTTACCCGTTCCATTGCTTCTTTTGAAACGGAGACTTTTTCCCCTTCTGCTGCAATACGGAAAATCTTTTCGATTGTTAAATCCATGCCATTAAGTTCAATCATTTACTTTTTACTTCCTGTTCCTTATTAAATTGCTTATATTTTAAGTTAGCTAATGCACATATGTCAATCTTTGGAGCTGTTAATAATGCTCAAGTTTAACGATAATGATTATCTTTCCCTCGTTGTTGCGGACTTAAATATTGAGGTTGAGTCGTGGGATCCACCAAGTCTTCTTTTATAAGAATTTCAACAATTTCGTTTGGTTGAAAAGGTGAAGATACAAAATTAGAATAAATATCACCCCAGTTTGTAGTTTTAATTTTGAATTTAGTCCATTTGTACCACCAGTTGTGATTTTGGCTGCCACCAGCAACTACTCTTTTTCTTTCTGCTACTCTAAAAGATTTGCCAGGTTGTATGATAATCGGACCACGGTCTTCGAGCCAGTCTTCATTGGTAATGAATTTTCTGTGTATATGCCATGAATCTGCGGTAATAGCTTCTATGACTAATGGATTAACAAAATCATCGTTATAAACATCTACAAATTCTACTATACTGTATCTGCTGTAGCTGAGACGCAAAACATCCGCTCTTGCTATTACTCTTACAGGGGGAGGATAATGTCGGGATTCTACTATATTTGCAGAAAATAAAAGAATAAAAACTGAAAAAAAAGCTGTTATCAAAACCTTGTTACTTGATAACTTTTTCAATTTTTATCCTTCTGTTTCGCTTTGGCTATTGAAATAAGGTGCTGGTTTAGAGCAAGCATAGACATTAAGATGTCATAAGCTTCGGCTTTGCTCATATCTTCAAAAAGACCAATAGAAATATTTTTTCTAAAGACACGAAATTGAGCATCTGTCATGTGTTTGAGCAGATTAAGATCTTTTCTGTGCTGCCTATTCATGAACTCTAGTTGTTCAAGAGTAGGCTCTTCTGTATCAGTCGTCATCACCGAAGCCTAAACCAGAGCGGTTAGTGTTGTCTGTTAATAATCTTCTAGAGGAAACTTTGCGAGGACCTCTTTTTACTATTAGCTTGCCACTTCTGAAAGTTTCTGCAAGAGCTAAAGGAACTTTCATTTCTGATTCAACTAGTTTTGCTCTAGCTTCTTGTTCGGCAGCTTTATTTTCTTGAGTCAAAGCTTCAGCTGTTGCTCTTCTGCCTTCTGCCTTTGCTTCAGCAATTTGTTTGTCGGCTATAGCTTGAGCGTTCTTTAAAGCAGCTCCTATATTGCGGCCAACATCTATGTCGGCAACATCAAGAGATACGATGGTAAAAGCGGTACCTGAGTCAAGACCTGCTTGTAAAACATGCTTTGTTATTACATCAGGACTCTTTAAAACTTCAGAATGAGATTTAGACGAACCAATCGCAGAAACAATACCTTCACCAACTCTGGCCAAAATAGTATCTTCTCCTGCACCACCAATAATCGTATTTAAATTAGCTTTAACAGTAATATTGATTCTTACTTTAAGTTCAACACCGTCCTTGGCTACTGCCTGGATTTCTGGAGCAACAAGAACTCTTGGTGTTACACACATATTAACGGCTTGATTAACATCACGACCTGCCAAATCTATTGCTGCTGCCTGATCAAAATCAAGATTCAGTTTAGATTTATTAGCACTGATGATTGCTTGAATAACATTGTTTATATGTCCGTTCGTGAGAGCATGAATTTCTAATTTATCTAAAGTAATAGGAATACCAGCTTTTCTTGCTCTGATATATGTTTCTACTATTTCTGGTACAGTACTTATTCCTTCTCTTTGTCTAAGCTTCATGCCTAATAATTGAAGCGCAGGAACCCCGTAGCCAGATAATCTTAATTGCCACCAAATGCCCCATGGAATCAGCTTTAATATATTAAAAAGTATTATTAAACCTATAAATACAAAAACAATAGCTACTATAGTTAATTGATTCATTCGGATTTATCTCCATTAAAAACCTTTTATTTTATCCTATATTAATTTTTTTATATCTTCAAGCATTTATTATTTATTTTCGTTTAAAAGTTTTTGTTTTTCAACTGGAATTTGAATACTTGGCGATTTTACTGTTACTCTTTCTTCATTTTTTTTATTGGCTATAGTTGTTTGGAAAAGCATGATTGTGTAACAAATATAGATAGCGAGGAAGAAAGCCCCTTCTTGTCTTGATATTTTCATATCTGTTATTGTTATTGGAAGAAGTATGAGAGCAACAACTACCATTATAGGAATATGAAGTGAAAGCATTTCTGCTGAAACGCTAAGCTGAGGAGAAGGATTGACTGGAGAGAAATAGGGTACTACTGCTGCAGTTCCAACTATAGCTGTTATGTTAAAAATGTTAGAACCTAGAACATTTCCTATGGACAAATCAGATTGTCCTTTTTTTGCCGCAACAATAGAGGTTGCTAGTTCTGGAAGCGAGGTTCCTATTGCTACTAGAGTAAGACCTATTATTTCACTGCTGATTCCGATAGCTGTGGCAATATTTATAGCTCCTTTAACGAGAAGCTCAGATCCTATTACCATGCCGACTAATCCCACAAGAATAAAAAGAAGATTAGCTCCGATCGAATGATTTTTTTCTTCTTCTTTCGGTTTTTCCTGATCGTTTTTATTTTCTTCTTTGTTTTCTACTACTTGTTTTTCTACTTCATTAGAGTTGTTTTCAATTGCTTTTATTTCTGTTTCATTGCTATTAGATGTCGTTTTAGAATTGTTTCTTTTATTCTTTTTTTGCATTATGAAACGGCTGACTTCTTCTTCGTATTCTTCGGATAGCTTTGTTTCCCGTTTACCTATGACATAGCTCATAATATTGTAAACAATAAATATTGCTAAAAGTATTAAACCTTCGCTGACTGTTATTGCAGAACCAGTCTTAGCAAAAATCCATGCTAAAGCAGTTACTGCAATCATAATGGGTACTTCGCGCTTAACCATTTCTTTTGTTCCATTTATTGGGAGAATTATAGCAGTAATACCCAAAATCAAAGCTATGTTCATTATATTGGAACCAACTACGTTCCCAAGAGACAAAGCAGGATTCCCTTTTATAGATGAATTAAGACTGACTACAAATTCAGGTAAGGAAGTTCCCGCTGCTACGATTGTGAGTCCTATTATCATTTTGCTAACACCGAAGCTTAAAGCAAGATTTGAAGCAGACTCAACCAATTTGTCGGCGGAGTAAACCAGTATAGCAAGACCTATTACACAAAGAAGCAAATCTATAAACATATAAAGAATTAATAACTCACTTTCAAAACGTTTAATGAGGCTATATATATACTATATTTAATTCTAAAAATCAAACGGTCTAGCTGTATTTAGCTAGACCGTTTAAGCTGGGGTACAGGGATTCGAACCCCAATAGACAGTTCCAGAGACTGTTGTCCTGCCATTAGACGATACCCCAAAATAAGTCAGATGACTTTATTGGATATTTATATTACCATTTTCTATCTTATCTGTCAATATATCAAAAAACAATTATTATTTACTTTATTCTTTTTCCTTTTTAAAATTAAAAAGTAAACAACCTAAGAACATGAGCGAAGGTAAATAAATAATAGTTATTCGCAGAAATGATGTACTAAGATGCCATAACAAATCATGGGGGGTTATTAAATAAACAAAAATATAAATCAGGTACATTAATAAAATGTTAATAAATAGGTATTTGTATTTCTTATATTTTTTATCAGTAAATCCTAAAAGTAAGTATATCGGAATAAAAAGAATCCAAAAATTTTGTTTTATAAACCACCAGATATAAATATTTATTAATTTATATCTTTCAAAATCAAATATTTGTTTCAATCTTCCCCAAAAACCGAATACTATATCGTTTTCACTCTTTGCAAAATATTTTACAAATAAAACAGATATAAAAATAGGTAATGAAGCTAATATTAGTCTTAAAAAATTTTTTATTGAAGAAATAAAATTATTATCTTTCTTGTAAAGACTATAAAAAATTAATAAACAATAACTTAAATACCATGGAATTCCTTCGTTTTTTATCCAAATGCATAAACAGGCAAAGAACATTCCAATCCAGGGTAGATTTTTGTTTCTCCTGTTCCATATTATAAACTCATATAAAGAAACGAGAATAAATACGGCTAAAGGAATATCTGCATACTGCATACATCCATAAAAGATAATTTGTGGTGAATAAGTAAGAATACATATTGCTAAAACAGAATAATATTTATTTTTTAATCTTTTAAGATATAAATAGGTTAAAAAAAATGTGATAATAGTAAAAAAACATGAAAAAAACATGGGTATTATCGTATCTGTTTTACCCACAAAGTTAAAGCTTCTAGCTATTATACAAGATAGAAAAAGAGGATAATCACGATGTGAATAATCGAAAGTATCAAAATACATTCGATTCCATTCTTCGTTACCAATAGACAAAAACTTTGCTCTGAAATTCCACATGGCTAATGCATCCCATGTACCATCAGGATACCTTAAACATTTAACCAAACATAGAACGGCAATAAAACCAAATAGTATTACTGTCATATAATTTATAAGCCGTCTTTGCGCTTTACGTGGTTTTTTGTTTTCAGTAGTATGGATAATAGGAAAAGAAGTTGTTTTTCTCCCTTTTTTTATCCATAAAAATAAATAAATTATAAAAACAAAACATGTCTCTACTACATGATAATTAGAATTATAACCATTTGATGATATTGTGTAAAACCAAAAGAAAATGCTTGTAAAAGCTAAGCCTAAAAGAAAACTATGTGTCATTGATATTATATTGTGTTTTTCTTTTGGATGACAATAATATATATATATGATTCGTCCAAAGAAATAAGCATTCAGAAATGCAAGAAAAAACCTAATAAAATATAACATCAATCTATTCTTTCTAATAAAGCAAAATATTCAAATATATCTTTTTCTATAAGCCGATATTTCTTTTTCCTTTGACAAAAATCGGTTAATTGTTCTGGAGAAGTATAATAATAGATTATTTTTTTATTGTATCCATTTTTTTCTAGAATAGTCGGAACTATCATATATTGAAAACATATAAAAACAATATCTAATCCTTTTTCGTAATCTGGTGAAGTATCTTTTAAATTATACCAACCCAAATTAGAACAAGATTTTATTTTTAGAACTGATTGATTATTTGTCTGCTTAGTTAAATTAAAGCTCTCGAATTGTTCTTTGCCTAATTCTGTTTTTATCCTAAAAGCTAAAATACAAATAGTAATAAACATAAAAAGTAATATTAAAAATTTTATTATTTTAATTCTATTTATTATGTTTTTTTCCATAAATAATTAATAAAGTCTATTATATTTTTGCACCATAATAGTATTTTAGTTGGTAAAAAGCAATTTTTTCCCTTTTAAATGTTGGGTAAACAAATTAATAATAATTATATATTTATGATTGACTTATTTTTTTGCTTATAACATAATTGAACATTATGGGTACAGTAGCAATATTACAAGAATTACCACAAGATCTAGAACTAAACAATTGGTTAAAATATTCTTTGGCTTCTAACAATGAAGTGTCAAGACAGATAGCTCTTGAAGAAATGATTACCAATGGTTTCCCTGCAGAATGCGAAAGTATTTTAACGAATATTTCTCTTAACGATCCTTCTGCTAGTTGTCGTTCTCAAGCTTCGTGGCTATTAAAACTGAATGAATCTAAAGCTTCTCTCAAATCACTAATCAAGAAGTTAGATATTACGCCTGAATTTGTAAGGCTTCAAATACAAAAAAACGATATTGCTAAGGTACGCCTAATAAGCCAATTGCTTAGAAAATCTCCACAAGAACAGACAATAGAGCTTTGGCGCCAAACTTTAAACAGCGACTCAGAACCTCTTCTTATTCAATTAGGATTAGATATACTGTGTAAATTTGGAAACTCTAACGATGCAAATCTAGCATTAAATTTCTTACAAAATCTGAATTCTCAGATAGTATGTTCTGCTTTATCTTTATTAGCTCAACAAAATAAAGAGTTGTTCAGAAAAAATATCAAATTTGGTTTGAGCAACAAAAAGGCTGATGTAATATTGCATTCTATTCATTTATTAAAAACGATAGATGAAGCAGAAGCAATTAAATATCTCAGTTTGCTGATTTTAAATAAGAATCCATTGGTTAGACAAAAAGCATTCCGTGAATTAATGCTAATCAAGTTTGAAAAAGTTGAAGCATTTTTCTGGCAGTATCTGGGGCGTGAAGATCAATCTTTTTTACTTGTAAAAGCTGGTTTGTTAGCAACTTTTAATCCTGCTCAGCATTTCCCTTTTAAAATCTATGACATTATGATGTCTGCTGCAGGAGTTAAAAAGCATATTCTTCAGCTTGTTCTCAAAAAAACAATAGAAACCACAGAGATTTCCGGGGTTTTAAAAAATAAAGATATAAATACCTACTTAAATGAAATAAAGCAATATATTGCTAACAAGAAAAAAGAACAAACTATTAGAATAACTATTGATAACCTGAAATCACCAGATGTTAGTCTAAGAATTGATGCTGTTGAACAACTTTATAAGTATATTTCTAATCCTCAAGTTAAATCTCTACTTGAAAATCATTTGAAAAAAGAAACTGACGAAGGAATAAAAGCTTATTTATCTTCATTATTTGAGGAAACAATAACTTTATCTGATTTAGATACAACAACTCAAGATAAAAAGCTTATAAGTAAACAAAAGGAAGAAACAGATAAATTAACTTCTTTCCCAGAAATTGATGAATTCTTAAAGTTAAGTGTTAAAGAACAGCGTTCATTGATTAAGAAAATTACAAAAATAGATGATTATCCGATATGCAAAAAGACTGTTCTAGAAGCCATTAATAGAGATATAAAGAAGAGTGTAATGCTTGATATTATCAAATTGGTTGGGGATTACGGCAATGTGGAAGATAGTAAGATAATTTATCCTCTAACCAAATCAGACGATAATTCTATTGTGGCTCAGACTATAAAAAGCATTGGAACTATAGATATAGATAGAATATTGCCTGAATTAAACATGTTTTTAGCCCATGAAGATCCTAGAATTAAATCGGCGGCATTCGGAATTTATGTCATAGCAGATAAACCAGCGGCAATTCAGTATGTTGGACAAATGTTGAAAAATACCAAAAATTCTGTTAGACGTATTGGACTTTCATTGATTCCTCAATTAGATTATCCTTCTGCCGAACCTTTGCTTTGGTGGATGTTGACTCATGAAACAAATGTAGAGTTACAGAATCAAGTTGGGTATATAGTTGCAGCCAATCCAACCAAAGAGGGTATTTTTAAAATATTTGATTTTACCCATGACCAGAATGGTGAAATTAAGGATGGTTTATCTGAAATATGGAAAGCAGCATTGTTTTCTGCTGAAGATGTATTAGGTATCTCTAAAGAAGAATTAGAAAAGCAGTGCTGGGATAATAATGTTTCAACAAAAGAAGATGAAGGCAAAGAAAAATCAGATTATAAATTTAATTCTATTGTTGGTGATAAAGACGAAATAGACGCAGAAATGGAGTCTAATTCCGTTGATGAAATAAACGGTTCTATATTAAATCTGATTCTTTTAAACTTATATAAATATAAATATTATTATATTTCTGCTGCTTGTATTCTAATGATTATTGTTTATTTAAAAACAGATAGTAATCCAAATACTATTCATCGTGCAAACAAGCATGTTGTAGCATCAGATGTTAATTATGTTCCAAGTCAGGGAACAGACAGTAATACTCAGGTTGGTGGAGAAGGCTGGCAGGAAGGTATAAAGAGTGGAGCTAGCAGGATTTTGAAAAGTCCGAATTATGCTAAACTTATGAAAACTGCTGCTGAAGAACAGGCTGCATTTAGAGAAGAAGCTCAGCGAAAAGAAGAAGAATATTTTGCCAAAATAGCTAATGATCCTTCTGCAGATAAAGAAGACAGAGAATGGGCAGCTGCTAAATTGAATGAAAATTACAAAGCAGGTACTAAAGCTTATGATCAAGGTAATTATAAAGATGCAGAATATTACCTGGAAAGAGCTGCAAATGATCCATCGCTTAGTACATATGGAAAAGTTGATGCTATTCAAAAGCTTGTAGATATTTGTGATAAAAGACAAGATAAAGAAACTTGGTTAAAGTGGATGGGTAGATTGTTGAAAGAGGCCAGAAATGTTGAAGGTTTTGAACATATAACTGCTTTTGATGATTTTGAACAAACTTACAAAAAAATGGAACAGGTTTCTGAACAGATAAAAACAAATCCAGAAGCTCAAAAAGAATTATTAAAAGGCTTAAAAGAAAAATTTTGCTACACGGATAGCGAAGCAAAAGAAGCATTAGAAAACTTAATTAATTTTAAGCATCCCTTTGACAAAAATAAGAGTTATTAAAAGGGTTATCAATTATGGATAGAGTAGAAAAAGCAAAAGAACTTTTTTTAGAAGGTTTTAATTGTTGCCAGGCTGTATTTGCCGCATTTGCTGATAAATACGGTATTTCTCAGGAATTGGCTCTTAAACTTTCCGGAGCTTTTGGTGCAGGTTTTGGCGGTACAAGAGAAGTTTGTGGGGCTGTTAGCGGCATCACATTGGTTTGTGGTTTAGAATGCGGTGCTACAACAGGTGATCAGAGTGCAAAAAAGGCCTGTTATTTAAAAGAACAGGAACTGATAGAAAAGTTCAAAAAACTTCACGGAACTATAATATGCCGTGAACGACTAAAAATAGGGAACACAAAAGAATTTCCTATGGCTTCAGAAAGAACCAAGGAATATTATGCTAAAAGACCCTGTTTAAAAGTAATAATGGATGCTGCTCAAATCATTGAGGATGAATTTTAAATCTGTTCAAGGTATCTTTTCAAAGCATCTTTCCACTCTGGCAAAGGAGTGAATCCATTTTCTTTTAGCTTGCTTTTGTCTAATCTACTGTTAAATGGTCTGGCTGCTTTTGACAGGCCATATTCTTTTGTAGAAACAGGAATTACCTTGGTTTTTAAACCTGCTTGTCGGTATATTTCACAAGTAAAGTCATACCAGCTTATGTATCCGCCTTCATTAGTAGCGTGATAATAACCGTATTTTTCTGTTTCAATCATGTCTACAAGTAATCGTGCCAGATCAAAAGTATAAGTTGGGGTTCCAATCTGATCGTTGACTACTTTAACCTCATCATGGGTTTTCCCAACATTTAGCATTGTTTTTACGAAATTTTTACCATTAAGACCAAAAACCCAGGCTATTCTGACAATAAAATATTTTTTTAAATTGCTTGAAACAGCTTTTTCTCCTTCTAGCTTACTTTTGCCATAAATATTCAAAGGAGCATAATCTTTGCAATCAGGTTTCCATGGTGTGGTTCCTAAGCCATTGAAAACATAATCAGTGCTTATATACATCATTTTGCAGTCAATATCTTTGCAAGCTTCGGCGATATTTTTGGTTCCTAATGAATTTACTGCAAATACCTTTTCTTGATAGGCTTCGTCTTCGGCAGCATCTACAGCAGTCCAGGCTGCACAATGGATGACAGCATCCGCTTTAATTTCGGAAACAGCCTTCTTTACAGAAGTAGAATTTGTAATGTCTAAGCTAAAATAATCACAGGGAATATTGGCTTTTTCTATAATATCTGTTCCTACTGGCTGATGCCCTCGCTTTATTAGCTCGTTTACTACATCAAAACCAAGTTGACCACCTACACCTGTAACTAGAACTTTCATAATAGTAATCCTATTCTATATTTATATAAGGATTAGTATCTTACTCTGCCATTTGCGACAGCTTTAAGATGTAATCCATATGGGCTTTTCCCATAGCGTTCAGAAGATTCGATAAGCTTTGTCTTGCTTATCCAATGGTTAACGTAAGCTATTTCTTCAGGAGCGGATATTTTTATGCCTTGTCTTTTTTCTATCATTCTTACATAATCGGCTGCTTCAACAAGGCTTTCTACCGTTCCCGTATCAAGCCATGCAAAGCCTCTTCCTAAAAGCTGAACATCTAATTTTTCAGCTTTTAGATAAAGTTCATTCAAAGTTGTAATTTCCAATTCCCCTCTAGCACTAGGTTTAACTAATTTTGCAACTTTGCTTACTCCTTCAGGATAAAAATACAGACCTGTTACTGCATAATTGCTTTTGGGCTGCTGAGGTTTTTCTTCTATAGAGAGAACTTTACCACCTTCATCAAATTCTACTACTCCAAAACGTTCGGGATCTGTGACGTAATAGCCAAATACAGTTGCACGAGCACGTTTTTCGGCGTTTCTTACTGCTTCGACAAGGAGTTTCTTAAACCCATTGCCATAAAATATATTATCCCCAAGTATCATTGCCCCAGCTTCATTACCTAAAAATTCTTCACCTAAAATAAAGGCTTGAGCTAATCCATCTGGAGAAGGCTGAACTTTGTAGCTTAACCTAATTCCAAATTGGCTTCCGTCTTTGAGAAGATTTTCAAAGCGTGATGTGTCTTCTGGAGTAGAAATAATTAGAATATCTTTTATTCCTGCAAGCATTAATGTTGACAGAGGATAATAAATCATTGGCTTATCGTAAACTGGCAACAACTGCTTCGAAGTTACCATTGTTAAAGGATAAAGTCGTGTTCCTGCTCCCCCTGCTAAAATAATACCTTTCATGATAATAACCTCTTAAATAATATATGAATATATTCTATTAATAATTTTTATAATAGCAAGATATTTATTTTAAGAAGAAGTATTTCTTTTAAATTCTTCTTTTTGCCCGGAAGTTTGACAGTTAGAATCTAAATTTTTGCCATCAAAGTCGCATGTGCGGCTAATTTTTTTACTAAAATTTTTTAAAATATTTGTGGCGACTTTTG
>CAJOND010000043.1 GCA_905236675.1 Candidatus Rifleibacteriota bacterium
TTTATAAAAGAAAGGAGGGCTATTATTTTTTTTATTTCAAAGGGGAGTAATTTTTATACCCCCCTATATATAAATGTCCTTGACATTGGGTACACTTCATTGCGCAACCGCAAGTTATACGTCATCGCGAGGTGTCGTTAGACACCGTGGCGATCCAGTATTTTTAAAGATGAGAGATGAGAGCATAAGAGCAGAGGATAAGACCCACTACGACTCGTTATAGCCATCCTGGCACTCGCATGCACTCCCAACCTCCTGTTGGTCGTCAGTCACTTGCTGGCTAAAGCCAGCGTAGTTATTGTAGTTGGTAGTTATTGTAGTTATTGTTATTCGATAGTTTGCAAAATAACTATAATTTCAGATATTCGTTAGCATACAAACTTACGATGAAACAATAAAAACAAGAGAGGCAAAAGCCTCTAAATACCAAAAACAACAAAAACTAAAAAAAAATTTATAATAGCGTGGATTTTTACTAACTTATTTTGTCTATAATATTGAAAGGGGAAAATATTATGGAAAACATAGAAAATTTATTTATAAAAGCAGATTTCTCAAAAGAAACAAATTTCAAGGATGAACTCAAAAAGAAACTTGATTCTTGGATGGATAAGTTAGAAGAAAACCAAATGGATACTGATGAATACCTTCTCAGCGATGATGAACTAGATCTAGCTATTGCGGCAGGTAATCCCAATTCGCTAGACAATAAAGACCAAAAATAAAAAAAACTGAATGAACTTCGTTTTGCTTTCTGCAACGCCACGCCACCACAATGCTTTGCATTGCAGCCCCCTCAGTCACTGCGTGACAGCTCCCCCACAAATAGTGGTGGAGCATCGCCTTTACGAAAGGGGGTAAGGACAATTGCCAGTGCACTAAAATTTTAGTGATTTTCTAGTTTTTAGACAGGCTCTGATAAAGGGAATAATTTATGAATCTAACAATATATTTTTATCTCTTAAAAAATGCTTTGTCTTTGATACTAGTTTATAGTAAAATTACAAAAAATCTGAATTAAGCATAAACAAAAGATGACAGTCATAAAGTATCAATCTCAATTTGTGTTGAAAAAAACTTTTACTGAAATATATGATAAATACTATTCCAAGGTATATAGATATATCTATAGTTGTCTTTTAAAACAAGAAGATGCTGAAGACGTTACGAGCGAGGTGTTTTTTGCTTTTCTAGACTCATTTTTCAACAAAAAAGAGAATATAGAACATCCTTCTGCGTTTTTGCTTAAAATTGCAAGAAATAGGGTCATGAATTTCAGGAACAAAGCAATTAACCGTCACGAAGAAGCCACAGAAGAGTTACCAGAAGATTGCAAAGAAGATAATTATTTTGTAAAAGAAGAAAGATCTTTGAAAAATCCTGAAAATCAGCGAATGTTTAATATAATAAAGCATCTTTCCTTTGAAGAAAGAGAATTTCTAGAATTGCGCTATGCTTTTGACTTAAAGAATCCAGAAATAGCATCGATTTTAAACATTAACGAAAAGGCTGTTAGTGCAAGATATGCTAGATTATTAGATAAATGCAGACGAATAGATCAAGAATCTTCAAATGTTAATTTTGCTGGAGCTTAGATTTGAAATAGGTATTATATGAAAACATATTTTTATAATAAATTATCAATACTGCTTATAATTATGTTGGTATCTGTGTTTTCTATCGGTTGCGGTGGCAGTGGCGGTGGATCAAAAACTTCTAGTGATA
The DNA here is from genome assembly GCA_905236675.1 of Candidatus Rifleibacteriota bacterium. Taxonomy (GTDB): domain Bacteria; phylum Muiribacteriota; class Ozemobacteria; order Ozemobacterales; family Ozemobacteraceae; genus RUG334. The sequence continues at coordinate 1,726 of CAJOND010000043.1, forward strand.
TATATACTATTACAGGCAATGTTAGGTTTCTAGACCCGACCAATAAGAATACTATCGACCCTAATAAAATTACGGTAAGACTAGAGCAACAGCCAAGTATATTTACAAGTTGCGATGAAAATGGCAATTTTACGCTCCAGTTCCCTAAAATCGATGAAAAAATAAATTTGATTGCTTTCAAAGGTTCTATTAATTCAGAAGATTTTTATATTCAAAGATCTGAAGATATTCCTTTATTAAAAGAAACCTCTATCAATGCCGGTGAACTTGTATTAAAACCGGGCGAAAACACTTTTTCCATTCAACTTTCTGATGAAAATTTTTATTTTTTAAAATATGCAAAATGTTCTTTTTGGGGCTTTGATATTACTTCTAATCATGAGGGCTATTTTTATTTCCCTAAATTTCCTGAAAACATTACAAAAGTTAAAGCTACTATAAGCGGATACGCTGTTGGTAATAATAAAAATGCACAAGCAGCTACTATTAAGGAAATGACAAATGAATATTCTGTATTTACCAAAGATTTAGGACCCAATTATTTTGTAACAGTATTTCGTCAAGCTGATAATTCAAATAAAAGCCCTGTTGTTATAGATGTTAATAAGTATAATACAGAGCCTGACCCTAATCAGCAATTAGATTTTAGTGTAAATGTCTACGACAAATCTGGTTTATTCCCTTTAAATGGGAGACAATTCCAATGGTATTGTACCGATGGCAAATTTACCTCCAGCAATGCCAATGTTGTTTACACCGATTCACCTAAAAACACTTGGATAGCCCCTCCATATGAGTGTCTAGCTACAATTTCGGTTACTATTTATGGTTCCTATGTTCGGTCTAGTGTAAGTTTTAATGTTGCAGTAGGAAAAAGCAGAAAACCTCGTAGCCAATTTATGGATTTTACTCCACACGAAGCCGCTGCTGGTCAACAATTGAAATTATATTGTACAGGTTTAGGAGATATTAAAGGGGAAGTATATGTAGGCGGTGCAAAAGCTGAAGTTTATTCTTGGACAGATGGTATAATAAAGGTTACTGTTCCTGACGAAGCAGAAACCGGTAAAATTGAAATTAGAGTTGATGGTAGGACTATCACTAGTCAAAATGTATTTACTTGTATAGATTATTCTTCAAAATTAAGTTCGAATTATGGTATTCCAGGAACCGAAATCACTATTACTGGTTATGGTTACGGCGATACAAAAGCAGAAAATTCTAATTTATTATTCGATGGAGAAATTGTAGACAATATACTTTCTTGGACAAACCGAAGTATAAAGTTCAAGGTTGAAGAATTAACTGGTGGAGCTGCACATACGGCTAACCTAGATTTAATTATAAGAGGTCGAAAACGTTCCTTAGGTGATTTTGCTGTTACTTATATCAAGAAAGTATCGCCAACAGAAGCTAAGCATTATACTTACGAGTCAGAGATAGAAAAAACGGTTATAACTTTAACCGGTGATGGGTTTGGCGAATTAAACGATAAAGGTGACAATAGTAGCGTAAAGTTTTTAACTTATGGCGAAAACAACAAGGAAGAATATGTTAATGCTGAAATAAAATCTTGGAGTGATGATGAAATTGAGGTTTATCTGCCATCAAAAGCTCAAACAGGCAAAATAGTATTAAATATAAATGGATATGAAATGGCTGGACCAGAAATCACAGTGGTTCCTGCTTCTGGTTATTCTGAACAAATTTCTGCTAGATTTAGCGAAGTATTGGAGGTTACGAACCCACTTATTACTGGTGTAATACCTAAAGATTCTGAAAGAGTTTATCTTTGTGACCCTGAAAACTATAGACTGTGGTATTTAGATGGAGATACATATAGTTACATACCTATCGCTAATGCCAGCAATATTTATCAACCTTATACAGGCATCGCCAGTGACGATTCTATTATATTGGTTGATTGGAAAGACAAAACTTTAGTTAAACTTGTCGATGGCTCTATAACACAGATTTCCAGTTATGTGTTCAATAAAAAGCCTATGGGAATTTGTATTGCTAAAAAATCTGGTTTAATTTATGCAACAGATTCTGGTTCGCATGAAGTGGTCGTTTTTAATGAAAATTTAGAAAAAATTGATAGTTTCGGGGAAGAAGGAATAGAAAATGGCTATTTTACAAATCCTTCAGGAATTTGTTTAAATCCAGCCGAAACAAGTATTTTTGTAGCAGATTCTGACAATCATAGAGTCCAACATTTCGATATCAGTACTGATTCTACAGGGAAAAAAGAATACAAGTTTAAATGCTGGTATGGCAGTTTTAATGGAAAAAATGGCATACATACAGATGAATCTGATTTTGGAGAAAGCAATAGTGACAAGTTAGGCTTCATTCAACCAACAGCAGTAGCTTGCGATGGCAATTATCTCTATGTTACCGATTCGGGCAGAAACGATATACAGAAAATCAATCTCACAAATCTAGCTTGTGAAGTTATTGGGGAAGAAGGAAACGGGAATACCCAATTCATGTCACCAACAGACATTAAGCTTTTCGGGTCTAACATGTATATTGCTGATAGCGAAAATTCTAGAATTCAGGTTATTAGCAAAACAGGAATTTTTGGAAGTCAGCAAAAGCCAGAAGTTGCAGGATTGAACGTAAGTTTCTTAGGAATTTCCATGAATGCAGATAAAGATTCAATTTATATTATTGATTCTGTAGATTGCTCTATTTCGAAATTTGATGTTTATGGAACCTTTGAAAAGAAAATAGGTTCTAAAGGCAGTGGAGTAGGTCAGTTGCTCAATCCTTCTGATGTATTATTAGATAAAGATGATAATATATGGGTAGCAGATACTGGAAATAAGAGACTGGTAATGTTCCCATCAGATGGGAGTGAAGCGAAGAGTTTTGGTTCTGGAGGCAGCGGTGTAGGTCAGTTCAAATCGCCTCAAAGATTGGCTTGTGATTCTCAAGGCAACATATTTGTTTCTGATTGCGAAAATAACTCTGTTTTGAAGTTCGACAATTCAGGTCAATATCTCTATACTATTGGGCAGTCAGAATTAGACCAGCCTTTCGGTCTTGCTGTAGATTCATCAGATAATTTGTATATATGTGACGCTGGTCATCACAGAGTTTGCAAATATGATGCCAATAATCAATTTGAAGGCTGGTTCGGACTTGCGGCTGGACAAGAAGCTGGAGGCTGGCATGAGGCTTCCGAAAGTTCAATAGGTTCTTCCGGATCGGCTCCTTGTCAGTTCAATGCACCTATGTATTTAGATTTTGACAGTTACGATGCCTTATATGTTCTTGACTTTCGTAGTAAAAGAATACAAAAATTGGATACTAAAAATACAGGTATCCTTGGCGGTCATATTTGTACAGTCGAAATAGACGCAGATATGTTCGGAATAGCTGTAGACGATAAAGATTGTTTCTTTATTACTACAGAATCTTTTGTCAGAAAGTATGTTCCTGCACCATAAGCAATAAAAATATTAATAAGACTTTCAATTTTTCAAAAAATCAGCTATATTTATAAACTCTAAAGTTACAAGCCTCAAGATTCAAGTTACAAGAATTCTTGGTTTCAATCTTAGGTCTTGTATCTCAATTTGAAGTCTTATACAAACGTATAACTCTGCATTAGGCAGTTTTTTTAAAGGAGCTAAAATGTCTGAATCACATGAAAATCTGTTGAATCAATTCAGATCCGAAATGGACGCAGTAAAAACAACAGCAGATGTAGAAGCCCTAAGAGTCAAATATTTAGGCAAAAAGGGCGAAGTTACAGAATTATTAAAAGGTCTTGGCAAACTTAGTATTGAAGAAAGAAAAGCTACTGGTGCTGCTATCAATCAAATTAAGACTAAGATACAGTCTTCGATTGAAGAATCAATGAAAAAGCTTGCTTTGCAAGAATTAGATGCCAAGTTGAAAGCAGAAAAACCTGATCATTCCATGCCAGGCACTTATCCAAACATTGGTTCACTACACCCTGTAACTCAAGTTGCAAACGAAGTCATAAATATATTTCAGGCTATGGGCTTTTTCTTAACAGAAGGACCCGAAATAGAAGAAGAATACTACAACTTTGAAGCTTTGAACGTTCCAAAGCACCACCCTGCAAGAGATATGCAAGATACTTTCTATCTTGAATCAGATCAGGTTTTGAGAACTCAAACCTCTCCGATGCAAGTAAGAACGATGGAAAAAATCGAACCACCTCTAAAGATGATTGCATTAGGCAAAGTTTATCGCTGTGACTACGATATTACTCATAGCCCAATGTTCCACCAGATGGAAGGTTTAGTTGTTGGCGAAAACATAAGCATGAGCGACCTTAAAGGCACTTTGATTGCTTTTGTAAAAGAAATGTTTGGCAAAAGAGCCTACAGATTCAGAACCAGCTATTTCCCATTTACAGAACCCTCTGCCGAAATGGATATTCAGTGCATTTTCTGTGAAGGCAAGGGCTGCAAAGTATGCAAAGGTACTGGCTGGATGGAAATTCTAGGCTGTGGTATGGTTAATCCAAAAGTTTTCGAAGCTGTTAAATACGATACAGAAAAATACACTGGTTTTGCATTTGGAATGGGTATCGAACGAATTGCAATGCTTCGTTACGGCATTAATGATATCAGATTGCTTTTCAACTCTGATACAAGATTCTTGAAACAATTTTAGAGGTGAAACGCAATGAAAGTATTATTAAGCTGGTTAAAAGATTATATTGATATTAACGAAACTCCTGAAAAAATTGCTGAAGCCTTGACTATGACTGGTTTGGAAGTAGAAGAAATCATACAGCCAGGCAAAAACATCAAAGGCGTTGTTGTTGGAAAGGTTTTAACAAAAGATGCTCACCCAAATTCAGACCATCTTTCACTTTGTAAAGTAGATATAGGAAAAGGCGAACCTTTACAAATAGTTTGCGGTGCTCAGAATCACAAAGCTGGCGATGTAGTTCCTGTAGCTGTTTTGGGTGCAAAGCTTCCTTCTGGTTTTGAAATTACCGAAGCAAAAATACGAGGGATCGACTCATACGGAATGATGTGCTCTAAGCGTGAATTAGGGCTTTCAGAAGACCATAGCGGCCTTTATATACTTCCACCTGATTTACCATTAGGCGAAGATATTGTTAAAGCTCTTAAGCTTGATGAAGTTATATTTGAAGTTAGCATAACTGCTAACCGTGGCGATGCTCTTTCTCACTTAGGCATTGCTCGTGAGCTTTCAGCAATTTTCAATCTGCCTCTTAAACGTGACCCATTAGGCGATGATAGCGGCGATGGTAACATTAACGACTACATTAAAATCGATATAGCAAACAATGAACTCTGTCCAAGATACGGAGCCAGATTAGTTCTCAATGTTAAAGTCGGTCCTTCTCCAGATTGGATGAAAGACAGATTAGAAAACGTAGGTGTTCGCTCAATTAATAATATTGTTGATATTACAAATTATATTATGCTTGATATTGGACATCCAATGCACGCTTTCGATTATGACAAGCTTGCTGGCAAACATATTATTGTCAGAAACGCTAAAGCTGGCGAAAAGATGATGACCTTAGATGATACAGAAAGAGCATTAGAAGAAAATATGCTCGTAATATCAGATGAAGACAAAGCAGTTGCCATAGCTGGAGTAATGGGCGGTCTTGATACTTCTGTTACAGAAACCACTAAAAATGTTCTTTTTGAAGCTGCTTCTTTTGATACTGTTACCGTTAGAAGAACTTCTAAAAAGCTTGCTTTGCAGTCCGATTCTTCTTATCGTTTTGAAAGAGGAACCAACATTGATAATGTTCCAATAGCTTTGAATGCTGCAGCTAAGTTTACAAAAGAATTAGCTTCTGGTCAGCCAGTCAGAGGTCTCTGCGATGTTTATCCAAAACCAGAAATATTGAAACAGATCAAAGTAAGAACCAAACGATTAAATAAACTTGTTGGTATTAACTTGACTACAGCTCAAATTGAAACCTACTTGCTCCGTTTCAAGTTCGAAACTAGAAGAGAAGGCGAAGATATAGTAGTAAGCGTTCCTCCTTATAGACACGACATTACTCAGGAAGCTGATGTAATCGAAGAAGTTGCACGACTTTACGGTTATAACAATATTCCTGAAACACTTCCAGCAGTAGCTTCAACATTACAACTTCCAACAAATCTCCAGAAGCTTGAAAAACGTTTGAAAGACCATCTGGTTTCTAACGGTTTCAGTGAACTCATCACTTACAGCTTCATACCTGCAAACGTTGATAGCTGTTTCCACGAAAAGAAACCATTAATGCTTAAGAATGCTCTTTCAGAAGAAATGAAAGCAATGAGAACAAGCCTTAAATGGAATATGTTCGATGCAATCAGACGTAACGTTTTGAACGATGAATTCAATCTGAAGTTCTTCGAAATCGGCAAAGTATTCCATACTTCTGTTGCAGGAATGAGCGAAGAACACACCAGATTGAGCGTAGGTTTCTGCGGTGCTCAGAATAGCCACGATTGGCACGACAGCAAGAAGGAATTCGACCTCTTCACTATTAAAGGCTTTGTTCAGGGAATAGCAGATTTGTGCAGAGCTAAAGTTCGCTTTGCTCCAAGCTTGAATTCAATATTCCACCCAACTATGCAGATGGATATTCTCTTAGGGAAGAATCCTATCGGTTCATTTGGTCAGATTCATCCCAATCTACTCGATAACAAGAAACTGCCAAAGAGCATTTTCCTGGTTGAAATCGACCTTGATAAGCTTTCAGAATCATTGGAATCTGCTCCAAGAATGAAAGCAATTCCAGAATTCCCCGCTATTAGAAGAGACTTAGCATTGCTTGCTCCTGTAACTGTTGCTCATCGTGACATTCAGAAAATTCTTGTTGCCGAAGGCGGTAACTTGCTTGAAGATTGTCATCTGTTCGATGTTTATCAGGGTAAAGGCATTCAGGAAGGCTTCCGCTCACTGGCTTATTCGTTAAGTTTCAGAGACCCCAAAAAGACTCTTACCGATAACGAAGTTCAGCCTTTGGTAGACAAGATGGTTGCCAAACTTGATAAGGCTCACCAGATTAAGCTTAGATAAGATTGATGCCAAGCGTAGCTTGGCGTGGTAGGTGATGGGTGGTTGGTGGTGATGTTTTCCCCTTTCCTCCCTAACCTCTAATCCCTAACCCCCTAAAAAAATATGGTAACACTTTACGGAATAGTATCAGATATAGATTATGCTGTAATTATAACCTTAATTACATTAGCTTTGTTTTGTGTTGTCTTCCTTGTAAGAATTTGGGATATTGCAGGCATAACCGGAAGAAAATTCTCAACCTGGGAATGGATTCAGATATATTTTTTCAGTATAGTAATCTTTATTTGTGGCGTTGTTTCATTTGCAAAATTTCTATATCCCGATAATGCAGACAAGCTTCTTGAAATTCTCTACTTAGATAAAGCAGTAATGTTTTTGACAAGAGGGTATCAGTCATTCTTGTTAACTCTCATACGAGCCATGATGTAAATAGAAAAATAATTGTTTATTTTCTTTTAGACAATGACGATTTTTTATTTGTCTAAATTAATAATGTACGGTATTATTTAGCAAAATTAGAGATGGGAGATAGTTTAGTAATGGAAAAAATATTACCTATTTTTTGTATTGCTGTTTTAATCGGGATTGCGTTCGCTTTCTCTGAAAACAAGAAAAAAGTGGATTGGAAATTAGTAGCTATTGGTTGTGTTATGCAACTTTGTTTTGCTTTTCTGATTCTTAAAACAGATTTTGGTCGTGGAATATTTGAATTTTTAGGTGGAATAGTCAATAGACTTTTAGATTTCACAAACGAAGGTGCCCAATTCGTATTTGGAGGACTTGTAAAAGCAAATCCTCTTGGAAGTGAATCTTTCGGCTATATTTTTGCTTTTAATGTTTTGCCAACGATAGTTTTCTTCTCTTCTTTCATGGCAATTCTCTACCATTTGGGTATAATGCAGAAAGTTATTTATGTAATAGCTTTGATTATGCAAAAAACTCTTAAAACCTCAGGGGCAGAATCTTTAAGTGCTTCTGCTAATATATTTGTTGGTCAGACCGAAGCTCCATTAGTTGTTAAACCTTACATTGATAAAATGACTCGTTCTGAAATCATGTGTGTTATGACTGGTGGTATGGCAACAGTTGCAGGTGGTGTTATGGCTGGTTACGTAGGTATGCTGCATGAAAAGATTCCTACAATAGCAGGTCACTTGATGGCAGCTTCTGTTATGGCAGCTCCAGTTTCAATGGTATTTTCTAAGATAATAGTTCCTGAAACAGAAGTTCCTGAAACTTCTGGTAAAATGGAATTCAAGACAGAAAGTATTGATAAAAGCGTTATTGATGCTTGTTCAAGAGGTTGTTCAGAAGGTATGAGTCTTGCAATAAATGTTGCAGCCATGTTAATTGGTTTCACAGCTATGATAGCTCTTGTAAATAGTTGTTGGGGTGGTATTTGCCATTTATTCGTAGACATTAAAGCAGATCCAAATCATTGGGTAACTAAAATTGATACTTTACAAGAATTATTAGGTATTTTGCTTTATCCTTTAACTTTCTTGCTCGGTATACGTGAAGAAGACCGTGTTATTGCTGGTGGTTTGATTGGTGAAAAGACTATACTCAATGAATTTGTTGCTTATAATGATTTGGCAAACAATTATAGTGGAGTAGGAAGTGTTCTTGAAGAAAAAACTCAAATCATACTTACTTATGCTCTTTGTGGTTTTGCAAACTTCTCATCAATTGGTATTCAGATAGCTGGTATAGGTGGTCTTGCTCCAAGAAGACGTTCAGAAATAGCAGGTATGGCTTTAAAGGCTCTTCTAGCTGCCACACTCACTTGTTTCTTTACTTCTAGTATAGCAAGTATAATGTTTGTTCCAACTGAAAATAAACAACAAGAAGAACATAAGGAAATTCAAAAACCACCGGTTAAACAATTACAAGAACGTGTTGATAATCTTCAAAAACAAATTGATGAACTTATCAAAAACAATCCTAGATAATACTCTAGTTGATTAGTAATGAAAAAAAAGGTCTTTGGAAATATCCAAAGACCTTTTTTTATTACGAAATAAATATGTTGTTATTCTTTAATACAAACTAATACTACTGAGATTAAGTTGGGGATAAGCAGTTTTCAATAAAAAAATAAATCTGATTATTACTCAAAACTATCATCTATAGTATATTCACCTGTTTCGGAATCAATATTCACTACCACACCAGTTTTGGGCAATAGATATTTATCAGATCCTGATGATAATACGATTAAATTTGGCATTATTTCTCTGATAATACACCCGTTTAATTCGTTCCCTTTTTCATAAATATTTCCGTCAACAATAACCTTCGGGCCTCTATCTGTCTCTATTGTTCCATTAAATTTTGCAGAACCCATTAGTTTAGGTATTTTGACTTCCTTCTTTTCAACTTCTTTCGGATGAGCAGCCAACTCAGCTTCTATTCTTAATCTTTCAACCAATTGAGCATAGGGTGAAGGTTCAAATGGATTTCTAGTTACTTGAAAATAGTTTTTCAATATAGGATCGTCCTTCAAAGGATTATCCATTTCTTGTGTTTCTGAGGCTGTAATATCACTAGAGGCAGAAGCTATTTCATTTTCACCATTACCTTCTTCTTTGGTATTATTTTCTTCATCGCCATCTTCTTCATTTTCTTCGCCTACTTCACCTTCATACTTTTTATTGCCTTGAAACTCCTTGTCTTGTTTATCTTCACTGTCCTCATCTTCTTCATCTTCCGATTCATCATCTTTCTTTAGTTGTAAATCTTTATCAGTCAAACTAATTGCCTTACGACTATTTTCTACTTTAACTTCTTTGACAGGCTTTTTTACTGGTCTATTTTTAAACCAGTTCATCCCCATAGCAATAGATAGTACTATTAAGCTAAAGAAAAATAGCTGTTTTGTGTTCATTATTATTTAATTATTCCTCTTCATCTTCTTCGTCACTTTCTTCTTCTCCATGTGCTTCTGAATTCAAGTCATCGGGAAGAAGTATGGTAGACACAGTTAATGTTGTATCGAAAGTTCCACTAGCATTTGGAACCAAACTAGGTATCGGCATAAAAGACACTTTTGGTTCCAATTCAACGAGCCTCATAAAAGTCAAAAGCCGTTCTAAGTTACCCACATATGTAAACTGAACAGAAAATTTCTTTGCGTCAACTACCCCTATCTTGATATTTTCTTCAGGAAGCGGATTAATACTTTTAACATTAATATTAGATTTAACAGCCAATTCTCTAATTCTTCTTAGAAAATCGGTCTGTTCCAATTCTTTGTAACATAATTTTTTACTTTCTTCCCACTTCTTCTTTTGTTCTTCTATTTCTAATTTTATGTCTTCAAGACGATTAGCAGCATTTTTAAAACTTTTTAAACTACTGACCAGCCCCTTGTTGGATTTTAATTGTTTATCAATCAAAACTCTTTTTGGCGAACAAAGTTTCCACCACACCAAACCACCGATACATACTATAGTTACCAAAGGAATTGCTAATTTTGTAGGATTTTCTTTTGTCTCCTGTAGCATTTTTGTCAAACTAAATTCATCAGCCATAATTATTTATTCCTCGCTATCATCGCTATCCTCACCGTCTTCTTCGCCATCTTCACCGTTTTCACTTTCAGTTTTATAATCTGGTTCCAGTTTAGTCTTGTCTATTTCACTGCCAATAACAAATCTTATAAAATATCGTTCTTCGTCAATTTCAACTTCTTTAGTTGATTTCAGCTTAGAGTTTTTAAATAATTCATTTTTGCTAATTTCGGAGAGGAATTTAAAAACATTATCAGAATTATCAGCATGTCCTTGAATTTCTAATGTGGCAGGATTGGAGCTAAGTTTGATATCAACATTTGTTAAAAAAATTTCTTTAGGAACTATTGTAAGCAATTGAATTATTAACTTGGTGTTGAGCAATCGAAAACCTTTTAAATCTTGTGAGAAATTGGCAAATCGTTCCAAATATTCCTGTTCTTTCAAAAGCTTATCAACTTCTGCTTGTTCACTTTTTAGAAGATTTAATTCCTTTTCTAGTTTTTTATTTTCTAGTTTTAAACCGTCTAATTTCTTATTAAAAAATATAACTGGAGTAAATAAACCTAAAACAATTAAAACAATTAATACTGCAGCAAGTATTCTTAGCTTTGTCTCATCAAGCTGAAATAATTTTGAAGACAAATCACTAAAATTCGTGCTGAATTTAGAACTGACCCCAGAAAGATTTATAGAAGAAGAACTAGAAGATTTTTTACCCTTTTTTGGGAAAAGAATTTCTATAAAATTAATAATATCTTGAGATTCCTGATATAACCCCACCCCTAAAACAGGACTTAATGCAGCAGCATCTTCCTGCCTTTTTTCTGGAGTATATTTTATTTCTCCAATTTTCATAGAGGGGTATGGATCAGCTAATGCGGTAGGAACTTCGAGGCTTTCTTCAATAAACTCTTTAAAGTTTTTCATAAAAGCTGTTCCACCAGTGAGAATAATTTGATCTAATCCATTAGCTTCGCCACTCTGAGATATATAAAAACTAATAGAAAGCTGAATATTCTGAAATATTTTTTCAACAGTTTCAAAGATTTTAGTGGCAGCAAACTTTTCTAAACCTTTTAAAGATTCTATGTCATCTGGCGGAATAACTCCCAAACTGTGCTTTAATTCTGTTGCTTCTGCGTAAGTAGATGGTTTAACCTGTTGTCCGTCAATTTCACCACCAGCAAAAATAGCATCTGTAATAGTTGCACCAGCCATATTTATATCACGATAAAACTGGATTTTATTATTTTTAAAAATCATTACAGACGTCGTACTGTGACCACTATGAATTATAGCTACTTTCTTATCACCAGATGCAAAAGGTAACATCTGGTTTTTCAAAGATAGCTGTAAAGCTTGAGGAAGAGTGAGTATGCCATCGCTAGTTAACCCACCACCTTTTAGATTACCATTTATTAATTCTATGGTATCTTTCTGCAAAGCCGCAGCCATAACCTGTATAAGGGGCTTGTTCTCTTTAGTTATTTCACTACCTATGGTATAGCCTAATACAGCATTTCCCATAGAGAACGGCATTTGTTTATTTGCTTCCTGGTTTACTGCTTCCTCAAATTTGTTCTTCTCTCGTTCATTTGATGGTGGAACTTCTAAACATCTAATAGTGACTTCTCTATTGGATGCAAAAGTAATCGCTTTTTTAGTTTGTATTTCGTTATCATAGAGAAGTTCGGTTATATGAGTCGTTAATAATTGACGAAGTTCTTTTAAACAATACTCCTTAACATCATCACGGCTCATTTGCTCCCTTTTTTCTTCGCTTAAATCTTTTTCATAAGGCGGGATCATTATTTGAGCCAGAGTTTTTAGGATAGCTTCATTCTCCTCATCCCGTTCTATATAAACAAATTTAACGGAATAAGCTCCTATATCAATAGCTACAAAAGGATCATGTTTAATTATATTTTCAGTTGAATTATCTGCCATGCTAACTTTAAATTATATTATTAAGTAATTTATTTTTCTATACTTTCATGATAATTTATTAAAATTATATATATCTATTGTGATAAGCGATAAGAGAAATAATTGAGATAAAAGATTAAAGACTTCAATCTTATATCTTATATCTTATATCTTCAATCTTCTTTCTTCTATATTAAACTTATGTCTAAAATAATCATCATTATACCTTGCTACAATGAAGAGGGTAATATCAAGGAGCTTTTAGAAGAAATTAAAAATACTTCTAAAAATACCACCGATATTTGGCAACCTGTTGTTATAAACGATTGCTCTACAGACAATACATCTGTAGAAGCTTCTAATTTTAAAGGAACTATCGTTTTAAATCTTCCCGTAAATTTAGGAATCGGCAGTGCTGTCCAAACAGGTCTTTTATTTGCAAAGAAGAATAATGCTGATTATGCAATAAAATTAGATGGAGACGGACAGCACAATCCAGAAGAAATTAATTCTCTTATAACTCCGCTTGCAGAAAAAAAAGCCGATATTTCTATAGGTTCAAGATTCATAGAAAAAAATAACGGATATAGATCATCATTTCTTAGACGAATAGGAATAAAAATTATTGAATTTGTTTGTCGTATTCTAATTAAAGAAAGAATCACAGATCCTACTTCAGGTTTCAGAGCATATAACAAAAAAGCGATAGAATTTATGTGTGAAAATTATCCCAGTTTTGACTATCCAGAACCAGAAGAGTTAGTTCTATCAGCAAAGAATGACATAAAATTAATTGAAATTCCTGTGAAAATGCGAGAAAGAAAAAGAGGGAAATCCAGTATCACTTTTTATAATTCGTTTTATTATATGTTAAAAGTTATACTAGCTATGGTTATTACCGCTTTACGAAAAGTATAGTATTTTAAGATTCTTTTTTTGAATCTTCAGAAGTTTCATCAGGCACTATTTCTGTTTCTGATAAATCTTTTGATTGTTCATCTTTATTAACAGAATCAACTTGTTTTTCATTCATCTTGGCTTTTTCAGATGCTTTCTTTTGTTTGGTAATCTCATCTAAATCCATCATGGCCGCTTGATGATAAGTCAAATCTATTTTTGATTTTTTAGCATTTAAAAGAATATTAACGACATTATGTAATCTTCCGCCTGATTTTAGATGTAATTCTAAGTCTTTCATCTTTACATCTATACCTTTTTCTTTTAATTTAATTGCATTCATTAAAAGATCATTTACAGGAACCCCTCTATGCTTCATCATAGCTAATTCAAAATAACTGAATCTTACATCTAATTTCATACAAGTATAAAAAAGATACATTGCATGATTTCCAAAATAAAAGTAGAAAATCAAAATACAAAGAGTAATTATTCCTATCAGCCAATACATCATAGTTTTGAGTCCTTTTTTATAAATTATAAACTAACAACAATAAATTATCTAATTCTATTATTTTTTTACAATGATTCTGAATCGTATCTAAGAATTACAGCTCCAAAAAATCCCCCACCAATAACAACAGAAGAAAAATAATCAGTATATTTATTCTCTTTATCTTCTATTTTACCAGAAAGTAAAGATTTATACTTATTTAATTGCTCTTCTTCTATTTTTTGACCTAATTTACTAGTTTTTTTGTCTTTACAGCGATATCCAACAATGATTCCCCTCTCATCGACTATGAGAACTTCTAATAGCTCCAAATCGCCGGGTATTAATGCTTCAGTATATCTATCTAAGCCTTCATAGCTAGAAGAAAAATAACTAGAACAAGAAAGAGCAACTAATTTTGTCAAAACTAAATTATGTTTATCTATATCTTTTCTGTACATTACTTTATTGGCATAATTAGAAGAATAAAGCATAGATACAGAGGCTAACAATAAAACAATAATAATTATACTTACATTTTTCAAGATTTAAATTCCTTATAATTAATAATTATTAACACTATTTTAATATAACATATAATCTAACATATATATTCTTATAAGAAAAATAAAACTCTATAGAAAGCTTTCTATTTAATATCAGCTAAAACACTTTGGAATAATGCATAATTATTTTTAATTCCATCATCGAGATCAATACTAATGTTTGATTTTTCAATTTGGAGTATCTTTTCTTCAAATAAATTTAACTCTTCCAACTGCTCTTTATATTTATTTCTAAGTTTTAAATCAGCTTTTGACTTAGAGACATTCATTTTTCTACTAACCTCTTCCAATAAGGTATTATATTTCTTTTTTAAAGAACTTATATATTTATTCTTAATAAGAGAAAGCAAATCTTTATTATAACGGTGTGCATAAATAAGACATTTAAAGCTGTTTTTTTTGCCAGAGTCAAAAAGCCAGTAAATAGGCCTTTTTCGATATAATTTACAATGATTCTTAAAAAAACTATTAATAAAATACTTTCTGATTACTTGTCTAGGCTGACCTTCACCACCTATTGATTCAGCTATAAAGCATAAATTATCTTCTAAGCTACCTTTACCATATAATTTAATCAAAAAATCTTCAAGCATAGAAACAACATCGTTTTCAAAATAATTATCTTCACAGATTGTTACAATATTGTTTTTCTCAGGAATATAACTAATATATTTGTCAGAATGCCATTCCCCTCCAGAATATATTACCTCATCAAAATCTAACGAATATCTACCAAACATACAACCAACAGCATAAGATAGAAAACTCTCAATATCTTTTTTTCTATCTGTTTTTTTTATGGACACAGATTTATCTTCTATTTTTTCATCTAATTCATTTTGTAAACCATATAGAACTATAAATTCTTTATTAAGATATTCCTCATTTTTTATCAACTTATCTCTTAGTTTTTTCTTATCTTTTTCATACTTTTTGTATATTTCTGATATTAGATTTGAATCCTTTTTACATAATGGGTGCCGTAAAAAATTCCAACTTAATTCATAAGAATCCCAATCTTTTTTTACCAATTCCACTGATTCATCTGAAATATTTTCTATTTTTTGAGGGTTATCAATAAATAGTAAAGGTAAATGAAGAACATCACTTACATGATAATGCATTGTAGAATTAATCATATTTAACAAATAATTTACAACCTTTGAATTTAACAAAGCTAACAAATATTTCTGCTCTTTTCCATCGCAAAAAAGAATTGGGTTTTCTAAATTAGGAATTGATGATTCATAATATTTTCTAGCAGAAAAAGCCCCATTAGTTGTATGACTCCAGCAAATTCCATTTCTATTATATTTTTTTATCGTAATTTTTGAATTATTGAATCTACGAATATCTTCACCATCATTCTGCCAATTTACAACATAATCATAATTTCCATACCATTTCTGAAAGGCTCCCCCTTTAGGGTGAGGATACCATCTTTTTTTGTAACCTCTTTTTTCATTTTTATTAAAATCTATTTCTTCAATAGGAATCTCAAACCAATATCTTAAAAACCTGTCATTATCGCCAGTCTGTATACCTACAGCAGCTTCATATCTATCTCCAATAACTCCCTTTTTGTAAGCCTCAAAGAGATTTGATGTTGCCCAATAGGCTATTGGACAGCTTGGAATATATTTAAATTTTTCAGAAGAAATGCAAGCTGATTTATTCTGCGGAACAGGGAAAGTATAAGGTTCGTCATTTTGAATATCTGAATATTTTATATGATTATAATTAGCAATATAGTCAGGAATTTTAGTATTTCTAAGTATTGATACAGCTGTTCCAAAAGCTATTCCCATAATCATGTTTTCCATATGCAAAAGAGCAACTATAGTGTGATTATTTATTATTTTTTTTCTGATTTTTTCAAAACTTGGAATAAACATCCAGTTTTGCATAGTCACCATACAGCTATAGCTATCTGCTTTTGCCATATCCAGACCTCGTTCTAAGAATGCAGCAAACAAATCTGTTTTCGTATCAGGATAGTTGCTCCTCATAAAATTAGTTAAAACATGATTCATACCACTGCCACCCATATACGGCGGGTTTGTTATCACAACATCATATTTTTGAAAAAGGATTTCCGCTACTTTAATCAGCTGAATAAATGATTGTAATTCTAATGAATTCTTAATTTTCCTATCATTTGAAGCTATTTCTTCTACCCTTTTGTTTATTACATTAAAATCAATATTTGTAATTTTTATTAAAGAGCCATAAGTTTTTGCATCCTTCATTTGTTTTACAAGTTTGCAAACTTCTTCTATTATTGCTTTATCACCTTTACAGAAAACATTTAAAAATTTATTGGAAATATCATTACTTTCAGTTATTGCACAAATTTGAGGATAAACTTTTCTTTTAAAAATATCTTTATCAAATTGTCTTGCTTTCAACATAAGCGATAAATAAGCAATATCTGAAACTCTTTCGTCAATATCTAATCCAAAAAGATTATTATTTAAAATACTTTCAACTGCCTCTTCAGATTCATAGCCCACTTCTTTATACATTTGAAATAAAACATCAAACAGATAGCAAATAATGTTTCCACTGCCCATACAGGGATCTATACACTTAATTTCTTTTAGTCTTAGTTTAGGATGTTTTTGCTTTAACTCTTCTAAGATTATTTTTACTTCTTTATTTTGTTCAGCTTCGTCAATGTAATATTTCCAATTATTTTTTAATTCTGGATTATCATAATTATCTAGCCAAAACCTACCTAATGAATTTTCTACCATATAACGAACTATCCATTCAGGGGTAAATAGCTGTGTAGCTGTTGGTATTTTTTCTTTAGATATTTTTATATTTTTATTCAAATCTTCAAATATTTTGTTTTTTAATTCTGAATTATAATATTGAAATAGCCAGCCTATAATTTGAACGTTATCTTTCCAGTATTCTGACGGTATTTCTCCAACCAATTCCTGAATGATGCTGTTTTCCTCCAGTAAATTATATGGCAATAAAATGTTTGTGTAGTCATCTTTCTTTTGAAATATTTTAGGGAAAAAAGAGTTTAAAGAATCACATTCTTCTATAATGAAATGTCTGAATAATCCTTCATCTAAATTGAAATCTTTTATATTGTTGTTGTTTGATTTAGCAGAACAACTAAGATTTGTTTTTACAGAATCTTTTATTTGTTTTGAGTTTTGAAATACTTCTAAATCTGAAAAAAATTGATACTTACCTGGTAAATAGTCGTTCGCTTCCAAGTATCGAAGTGCTATAAGCCTAATAAACCACTTACAGGCAACTTCTTCAACAAATTGATTATATCCTTTTTCCTTAATATAATTTATTACATCTTTTCTTGCACTAGAGTCCGTGAAACCAGATGTTAAAGATTCGGAAATATTACTATCTTTTGATATTTTATCTACCTGATTTCCAATTATTCCTAGAAATACTGCCCTTTGATCGACTCCTTTAATCAGCTCTCTTCTAGCCCATATAGCATATTTTTTTAACTTCCCTTTATCCATTTTTTCTCCATTTTCATGATTTCAGAGACAAAATTGATGAATGAGTCGAAAGTTTAGCAAGTGAAGCCTGTAAAATCTGTCTGACTCTTTCTCTGGAAATATCAATTCTTCTACCAATTTCAGCCATATTTAATTCTTCACAGTTTAAGCCATAAAAATTCTCTACAATATAACGTTGGCGTTCATTTAGAGAGCTAAGAGCTTCTATTATTGCTTCATTCTTCTGTTTTTCTAAATAAGCTTCTTCTGGAGTAAGGCTTTCTTTATCTTCCAAATAATATTCTAATGTTTCTTCATCATCACTATTCGATAATTTGGAATAAATTGAAACGGGTGTTCTAGTAATTTCAAGAATATTCACTATTTTATCTTTAGTAATACCTAAAGTGCTTTCTAATTCATCAAGAGTCGGAGGCCTGGAGAATTCTTCTTCAAGCTTATTAATATGAAGCTTGATTTTATTTGCAACAGCAATCAAATGGCATGGAATACTAATTGAAGTAGACTGCTCCGATACTGCTTTTTGCATATAGTATTTTATCCAGTATGCCGCATAAGTAGAGAACTTGTATCCCAGACGATAATCAAACTTTGAAATAGCCTTTATCAACCCTATATTCCCTTCTTGAATCAAATCCATATAAGGTAACTTGTTTGAAAATTTATTTGCTATACGTGTAACAAGTTTTAAATTCGCCATAAGAAAAACTTCTGCAGCTTTTTTATCACCAGCTATTTTTTTAGCCAGTTCAATTTCTTCTTTATGGCTTAAAGGCTTCTTGGCTATCTCAGCCATATAAATATCTACTATAAGATTCTTTTCTAACTGGCTCTGTTTTTTTAATTTAATTTTTTTACGTTCTATAATATCAGAGAAATTATCTTCTGATAGCAAACCTATTTCCCAGCCACTTTTATAAAAACACTCTTTGCAATCTCTTTCACAACAACTTAGTTTTATTTTTTCTTCTCTGTCTCTGCTTTCAAAAAATTTAAAACATTTAATTATTTGCTGTTCTCTTACAGGACAATGAATGTTATTGCATTTCATAACCTCATAACAAAATCGCTCTTTATCTGTAGTTTTATTACTGTCTTGTTCTGAAGTACTTTTAAGTAAGCGATTATCAGGAAGAAGCTCATCAATTAAAATACTATCTTCTTGTTCTTTAAAAGTTTCTTCTGATATTAATCCTATTTCCCAGCCTAGCTTATAATTACACTTAGCACAAATGTTCAATTGTTTTTCATATTCTTTATTTGTAGTTAAATTTTTTTCAAAAAATTCCCAACAGCGAAAGACTTTTTGTTGTCTCACTGGGCAATCTAATTTATTACATTTATTAACTTCAAAACAAAACATTTTTAATTATGATAAATACTCTTTTAGTAATTAACTAGTTTTGGGATAACATTCACTCCTTAGTTAAAGGTTTGTCTTCGTTTTCCTCTTCTGTAAGTTTAAGGAAAACCGCCTCTAAATCATTTCCAGGTAATTTAGCTTGCTCCTGAAGCTGGCTTAGAGTACCAAGAGCAGCAATTTCGCCATGCCTTATTATAGCTATTCTTTCGCAAAGATCTTCAGCAACAGATAATGTATGAGTCGTCAAAAACAAAGTTTTTCCTTCACTCGTATACTGTTTAAAATACTCTTTAACCAGTTTGATACTTCTAGGATCCAGACCAACTGTTGGTTCGTCGACAACAAGAATATCAGGATCATGTAAAATAGCAGCTATCATAGCTGTTTTCTGTTTCATACCATGAGAAAAGTTCTCTATTAATTCATCCTTTTTTTCCCATAAATCCAAGAGTCTCAGCATTTTTTCAGAAATTCTTTTTATTCTATCCTCGGGAACATTATAAAGACCACCCATAAATTCAAAATATTCAATTGGAGTAAGTTTTTCATAAAGATATGGTCTATCAGGAACATAGCCAATCATTGCCTTAGCTTTCAACGGCTCTTCATATAGATTATGCCCACCAATAATAATATTACCTGAAGTTGGCCTTATTATTCCTGTCAGCATACGAATCATAGTAGTTTTCCCAGCTCCATTTGGGCCCAAAAAGCCAAATAACTCTCCTCTAGCTATTTCTAGAGTAATTTCTTTCACAGCTGAAAAATCCCCATACTGTTTGTGAATAGAATCAAACTTTATTATTATTTCATTATTCTGGTTCATATTCTTCTATAGCATCCAATCCTTTTCTCAATGGGATATATATCCAAGCGGCAGTTGTTATAAGTATAAGCACTAAAGCCAAATAAAAAAGCAAATCACCCATGAATCCACTAACATAGTAAGATTTAGAATAATTATAAATATAGATAGGGTAAGCTTCCAATATAATCAGATTTAAAATATATATACCCGAAAGAATCATATATATAAAACCACCATAAGAACCGGCTATTTTCAGAGGTGAATCCGCATTAAAATCAGCATTAATAGTACCTACTCCTATAGCTAAAGATGTTACAACAAAAGTAATTAATAAAACATTAAAGTAACTCACCCAACGAAGAATAGGAGTTGTAACAGTAAAAATAGCATTAGTAACAGAACACAAAATCAAACACAAAATAATCATAGGAAGTAGATAAAAAGACAATTTAATTATTAATATTCTTTTGGGACTTACGATTGAAGATTTAACAGCCCAAAAAGCTCTTCCTTCCAAACTGACAGATGGATAAACAAATCTCATACCTATAGAAGCGACTATGAAACCAATAAATGGACCGTTCAAATAGATTAATGCATTATTCAATCCAGAGGTAAACATTGATGGAACATCTTTTATTGGTAAAATATAGAGATTATAGGCATAAATAACAATAATGGCCATCATCATGAAAATCTGAGAAAAAACAGCAGGATCTCTCAAAAATATGGTAATCTCCTTAGCCATAATTACTCTAAAATCATCAGGAAGTAAATTCAAAGGCTTGATCATTAAACGTCTAAGCCATTCCAATCCTATAATCTGATTATCCATAGCTTCACTTGAGCGTTGCCAGCTGTAATGGTATAAATACTTCGCCAAGAAACCAAGAACTATTAAACCAACTATAACCGTAAAAAATAAAGGTAAAAAATTGGAAGCCGCTTCGTTAAATTTTCCATAAAACAAATTTAAAGTGGTCAAATGAATCCATGAAGTCGGAGAATATTTTACCAGCGGTAATTCAAGATTTATCAAATATGTTGAAGCAGAAGAAAAATGTGTTGGATTCAATAGTTTTTCTGCTTCTAGTGATCTAAGGAAGAAAATTAAGCCAGTAAGCATTATTATAGAAATAAATTGGAATATTTTTTTCATCTGTTTTATTGGGAAAAATGCAGCTAATAGTAAGGAACCGCCTGCCCCAATTATATTAGGTATCAGTATGAAAAAAAACAAAGCTATTGGAAATAATAAATAAGCTAAGGATGAACTGTTTAATACATTAGCAAAAGCTAAAAAAACTGGTAAAAAGAAAACAACAGCCATCCATGATGAATCAAAAGTTAAAAGAATAAATCTTGACATGAATATTCTTGATAGTGGTTGAGGTGACACCATTAAAGACTGTAACCCTGTATCCAAGAATAAAATTGATAATGCTGAAATTACACCACTGAACAGCAACATAAAAAACAATGACATAAAAAGCATTTCAAGTAATTTTGAAACTAATAAACCACCAATAATAGCTCCGATAGCTTCTCCAATCAGGGGAGCCTTATATACATAACTTAGGAAACGCGACATACCATAATAAATGCCAACATAAAAAATAGAGGCACCTATTAAAACTAGAATAAGAAACAATCTGTTTTTTGAAGAAAAAATGCGTTTAAATCTATTTAATGACGGCTTTAGTAAAGAAAAAGTATATCTATTATTAAACGAAGCAAGTCCTCTATTTGCTTATTATTAATAAAGCCAGCGATTCTTTCTGATCCAATCTCAATTGTTGGTAAAAGTCTGATTCGTTTTTTGCACCATAAATCTATATTGGCTTTTGCCTTTACTAAGGAATTATCATCTTCACAAGCTTTTACAATTAACTCCGAATCATTCCCTTCACTTTGCAAAAAATAACGTAAAGTACTAGTAATAGAAATATCTAAATTTGAAGAAAATACCGCTTTAAAAATAGAAGAAATATAATATTCTGCACCAGAAGGACCAAAATACTCTAGACTTCTTGATGTTAAGTTTTCTGAAACAATTTTAACAGGTTTTGATAAACTAACTCCAAACTTTCGTGCTTCATTAGATAATCTTAACCAACGTTCCCCACCCCACAAATCTCTATATGAATATCTGTTGTTTCCTATAGGTTCTATTCCGACATTAATAGGTTTAAGAGAAACTTTATTATTATCTTTTAATATTTTAGAGAGCTGAATCCAAGCTAAATATGAATATGGACATTGAAAACTGAAATAAAAGTTAATATTGCTATTTTCAAAAGATACTTTCATAGTTTTAATTATCTGCCTGGAGTAAGCAAATCTGGGGAATGATCACTGACGCAACGGAAACCAACAGTAGTACTTCTATGATATGGGCTGCGTTTGTTGTCTCTCGCAGAGGAGCGACAACCCTTAGCATTATCATCCCATGACCCGCCTTTAACTATAGGCAAACCATATTTTCCACTAAAGTTATAAGCATTTGCTGGATTTGGATCATATGCAGTGGTCGTCCATTCACAGACATTTCCTGCCATATCTAAAATACCACTAGGCGTAGCTCCTTTAGGGAAAGACCCAACCGCCATTGGAGATTCTCCAACGTTACAACGGTCGATAGAGAAGTTATTACCCCAAGGATATTCACTAGCTCCCAAACCTCTTGCAGCTACTTCCCATTCATTTTCTGTCGGTAACCTTTTTCCAGCCCATTTTGCATATGCATAAGCATCAAACCAGTCAACCAGCACAACAGGGAAATCATCCATGCCATGAGGAGGCTGTCCACCAACCCAGCTGAATTTTAAAGCCCAGGCATATGTATGATAAGGAGTATGGTCCTTATTTTTAGACTCATTTGGATGACACCATTTATGACCATGCTTTTCAACATCTTCTAAAAATTTCTTATATTGAGCACAGGTCACTTCAGTTCTATCTATCCAAAACCCATGAGTTTCATATCTTCTTACAGGTTTTTCATCTAAATTGCCTCTGTTGCTTCCTAACGAATAAGCTCCAGATTTGATTTCTATCATGTCTCCATACTGTTCATTCGCTATAGCATTGATTTTTTTATTACGTTTTTCTTCAGGACTTAAAGGAGACAAAAAAGGTTCGATAACAATATTATTATTCTCTTGTGGAGAAATTAAAAATAAAGATTTTTTATATCCATCAGCATCTATTTCGACCTTATATGTTCTACCAGTTTTTAAATCTATCTTAGTCTTACGTAAAGGAGTATCATCCAAAATTATTTTTGCGCCTTCTGGCAACGATTTAAATTCTATTTTAACCCCATTAGATTTAAGAACATCTGACAATTTGAATCCATCGTCAGGACAAAACTTTATACTATCATCAAAATATTTTTCACAATTAGGACATAGCTTTTCTGCAAAAACAGTATTTGATGAAAGAATCAATATCGAAAATAGAATTATGAATATAGATCTATGCATTTATCATCTCTACATTAAGGCAAGTATACTTATCTAAAAGATTCTGTCTTTTCTTTTTGTTTTTGAATTTTAGTCATTTCAGCTTCATTTTTTGAGAGCATTTTGTTAAGATCACTATTACTGCTACGAAGTTTCTCCATTTGCATTTTAGCTTCTTTAACATACTTACTTTGGGGGTAATATTTTACAATGCGTTCATAAGCTTCATATGCAGGAATAGGATATTGTTGACTCATCATAAATTGAGCCTGTTTATAAAAAATATAGTCTCCAAAAATATAACCTAAAACTGCAAGAACAAGAATCATTATGCAAAGTTGTTTAAAAAACATAAATACACCTCCCAATAGTAAATGACCATTTTTTAATTATAACACAAAACAAAATAAAGACATAAAAAAATACGACTTTAGTCGTATTTTTTTATGTCTTTATTTTTCTTTTACTATAACTTAACTTGCTTCTTTTAGTTTGATGATTTTCCCACCTGAATTTGTAGAAATACTTGTTCCTGATTCAGGACTACAAATCAAAATAGCATTTATTAAGCTAATATTTACTTTAACCTTGTATTTTTCTTCTAGTTCAGATAATTTACGTTTTCTTTCTTCTTCTAAGTTATTGATAAGTTTATCTATTTCTTCCTCTTTCTGGAAAAAGTATAGATGAAAACTTACATTTTCTTTTTTCTGTAAAAGTTCGGCTTTCTGTTCGTTTAAATAATCATCAAAAACTTTCATTTCTTCACGACATTTAGCCTGACTTATCTTTCTATATTTATCTACTTCATCCTGTATCTTTTCTTCCAGTTTCTGGCAAGCTATCAAGTATTTCTTTAAAACATCAGAACCAGGTTCATCTAACTTAATTCTAGAATCAGGTTGTTCTGAATAATCATTTAAATCAAGAGTAAAAAGACTATTCTCTACTTTCAAAGATGAATCTGCCTTATCTTCTACAACAGAATAAAGCATATCTTTGTTCTGATCACAAATGATGCTTACTTTGAAATTAAAAGCCACACTTGTTTTGTAGTGCATTTTGTCAGCTATCGATTTAATGCCTGATGATTCAGGAATATCAGGCTGTTTTCCTACAAAAATTCTACTAACCTTTGGTGTAGTTCCTAATTTTTCAATAATTTTACGGAAAAGAAAAGAACCTTCTCCTACCATTTCCACATCACGGTAAAGTTCAGCCTTTTCTTTATCAAAAGTAAACTTCAGTTTATCACCGCAGTTGAAAAAACTCTGTTCCTTTTCAGGAATTTGAGCCACCCAGATATCTTTTTCAGCTTCCTTACATTTAATACCCTGCATATTAAAGAAGGCTAATACCAATTGCTGAATATTATTCTCCATTGAATATTTCCTCCTGGGCTTTTGTAATCTCATTGTGTGTATGAAGAGCCTTTTCAAGTTTATTACCTAAAGTCATAAACTTCTTCTTAATTGCATCCTGATTTGGAGACATTGTAACTATATCAATGATAATCTGTTCAAGTGTCTTCTTAGACTGCATATTGCCAAGTATCATTTCCAATTCGCCAATTATTAATCTGAAAAGATTTATCTTCTTGTCAAGGAGTTCAAGAACGTATGATTCAATAGTATCTTTTGCACTTAGATTAATAATATGAACATCATCGTTCTGACCAAGTCTGTGAATACGGCCTATTCTCTGTTCTATTCTCATTGGATTCCATGGTAAATCAAAATTTACCAGGAACTTACAGAACTGCAAGTTACGACCTTCACCACCAGATTCAGTAGAAACCAGAATCTGTTTATTATTTCTAAAGTCTTCAATACATTTGTCTTTTTCAGCCTGTGACATTTGACCGTTAAAAACAGCAACTGAATAACCTGCTTTTTCAAGATTCTTGACAATATAATCCTGAGTTCCACGGAATTGCGTAAATATGATGACTTTTTCTTTTACGCTTTTTATAATTTCCATCAGAACTTTGCCTTTTTGAGAATGTTTTACATTCTTTGCCATTTCTAAAAGCTTTTGTAATGATTCATCAAAATCATCTTTATAGAAATTGCTTGCAATCATCTTTTCCAAGGCTTTTGTCAAAGCATATGCAGAACTTCCCATAAGTTTCTGTAAGAGAATTAATGTTAGTCTGTTTATTCCTCTTGGGTTCTTATGAGTTGGAAGAGTAAAGTATTTCTTTCGGATGAAATCTGTCAATTCGCGATATAGAGCTGCTTCATCTTCATTCAAATCAATTGAATATGTATGAACAAAACGCTGTGGGAACTTTATAAGAGTATCAGCTCGTCTATGTCTGATCATTATTTCTGAAAGCATTTCTCTAAGCTTTGCAGAATTCTTAGGTAATCTTTTATCACGTTCAGCTAAGAAATCATCTTTAAATTTCTGGACAGTAGACAAATAACCTGGTTTAAGAATTGAAATAAGATTGAATAATTCAATCATATCATTCTGAATAGGTGTTGCAGTTAGCATGAGCAAATACTTAGTGTTAATAGAATTAACAAACTGCCAGTTTTTGGTCTTTTTATTCTTTAACTTATGGGCTTCATCAACTATCAAAAGATCATATTTAACCTTTTGAACATTGCTCTGGTTTTTCTGGCTTTTTGCAGTATCAAGAGAAGAAATAACAAGATCGCAATCTTCCCAGTCAGTAATTTCCTGATGATTCTTAAAATTAAGTCCGAATTTTGTCTTTAATTCTTCTTGCCATTGAGTAATAAGAGATGCAGGAGTCAGAATCAAAACTCTCTTAACCATTCCTCTAAGCAAATATTCTTTTAATATTAAACCAGCTTCAATTGTTTTTCCCAAACCAACTTCATCTGCGAGCAATGCTCTGCCATTTAATTTTTCTATTACAGCATGAGCAGTCTGCAGTTGATGTTCGTAAGCACTTACTCCAAAACAGCTCTTGAGAGCTATCAATTCATTTGATTTTGTTCCAAAAGCTACTTCATGGCTCATTTGAACCAATTTAGTTTCTTCATATGGAGCAAAGTCACAGTTAATAATACTTCTTAAAACATCAAGATTGTGTTCATTATATGTTATAGAAGAATCCAGATTAGAAGAAAACCTAAATTCGACTTCTTCTTCCATTTCTGATTCTTCAACATCTTTGGCTTTGTTATTGAGCTTTAATCGATAAGTCTTTGATACAAGATCAACTATTTCTATTGTTACTTTGTCACCTTCTTTAACATGGTTTCTTTCCCACCATTCACCAAAGGTTAAACAAACCATATAACCACGCATTTTTTGATATATAGCAGAATGTCTAACTTCATTATCATCTATGAATGTGATAGAAACAAGTTCTCCATTGTATGGGAACAGTGCTTTCATTTGAGGGTTCATAAAGAGATACCCTTGCTGGAAAGCTTTCCCTTTTATTTGAAAAGAGAAACTTCCTTCGGAATTGGATTCACATTTTATTAAAGGTGCCTTTTCAGCTCTGGTTTTTAAAAGAGAATTTGCTTTCATTTTCAATCGCCTCAACTTTTACTTAATGGACGTACTTCAACAATAATTTCTTCACCAACTCTTATAGCTGATGATTTTTCAATAAAATTCAAATCTGCAATTACACGTTCCTTAGCTGCTGTTCCGTAGTAATTTTCAGAAATGGATTTCAAAGTGTCACCACTCTTGACCACGTAAATAATCAGCTCTTCATCGATAGTTCGCAATTTTTTGAATTCAGAGGGATTGATTTTTCTTACTGGAGCAGATTTAGCTTCAGCTGCTGCAACAGTTGTCTTTTCTTTATTCTTTTCAACTGTTTTTGTTGAATTCTTATTTTCAACTTCTTTTACAGCTACTTTTGTTGTATTCTTTTTTGATTCAGCAGATTCAACAACTTTAGCAGAAGCTACATCTTTACCAGATTTATTTTCCACAGTCTTTTGAGTATTTGAAGCTACAGCTTTTTCTTTAGTTTCTACTTTTTTGACTGCTTCTTCTGTTTTCTTAGTTGCTTTGTTTATATCTTCAACTTTTTTATTAGCCGAATCAGCATTTGTGTTTTTATTAACATTGGAGCTTGGAGTTTCAAAAGGAACTTCTTTGCGAACAATTCTATCATCATTAGCGATAGGAGCTTCAGTATATAAAGTCGTAACGCCATTCTTATCCTTTGAAGATTGAATACCCTGAAGGAAAGAATATTTTTCCGACCAAGTTGTAATTCCATTTACTCTGCTGAATACTCTAAATTGACCAGTCTTTTTATCTATTCCTTCAACAGGAACAGCCATACGAAAAGTTTTTAAAGCTCCAGGTGTAATAGAATCTTTAGGAGAAAGAGAATAGGTCTTTACACTACCCTTATCTTCTATCTGAACTCCAACCTGATAATTACCCGTAACAATAGCTTCATTGCTCTGATTTAAAACGTGAGCAAGAACTAATCCCTTACCGGGTGCCAATGCCTGACTAAGAGAATTGGCTGGAAGTTTTTCAACAAAAAAACCTTTTACTAGGGGTTCTGCTGAAAGGTCTGTCAGGCTCAAAAGTAACAGGGATGCTAGCCCTGCGGCTTTGATGCTTTGCCTCATTTGAAACGCTCCTTATTTTTTCTTTTTTATACTCTGCTATCAATATCGGCGTTTATCTAATTAAAATTAAGAAAGAGTTTTTTTCTTTTCTTTGGAATCTAAAAACAAGACATAAAAAAGGCCTCTAGAATATCTAGAGGCCTTTTTTTAGTTTTCTAAGAGGTTGTCCAAAAACTAATTTTTAAGTCCAAATAAGATTGTTCTAATTGCCTACACATTTGTCATAAAGAGTATAGCGTATAGGCTTTAGCCCTGAAAGCTATACGTTTATAACAATGTGTAGATAAAAAAAGCCTCTTGATTTTCAAGGGGCTTTTTTTTATCTAGCTTATGGCTTATTTAACTTTTGGAGCAGCAGCAGTGATCTTAGGATCAGTGCCTTCTTCATACTGCTTGAAGTTTTCTACGAACTTCTTTGCAAGTTCATTAGCTTTTGCTTCATAAGCGGCTTTGTCAGACCAAGTATTCTTAGTGATGAGCATAGATGGATCATCAACGCCTGGGCAAGAAGTTGGAACTTCCATACCGAAGATTGGGTCTTTTTCAAACTTAACGTTGTTAAGGCTGCCGTTGAGAGCTGCTTTGAGGAGAGCACGAGTCAATTTGATTGGCATACGTTTTGGTTTGCCAGCAGCGTCTTTAATGCCGTTCCAACCAGTGTTTACAAGCCAAAGTTTGGTTCCGTATTTTTCCATACGTTCGCCAAGCATCTTAGCATATACTGATGGATGTCTTACCATGAATGGAGCACCGAAACAAGTTGAGAAAGTAGCTTGGGGTTCATCAACGCCAGCTTCAGTACCAGCAAGTTTTGCTGTGTAACCAGACATGAAATGATACATTGCCTGTTCTGGAGAGAGTTTGCTGATTGGAGGAAGAACGCCGTAAGCATCAGCGGTTAAGAAGAATACATTCTTTGGAATTCCGCCGCGACCTTCCATTACGCAGTTGTCGATATGGCTGGTTGGATAAGTTACACGAGTATTTTCTGTAATGCTGCCATCATCGTAATCTGGTTCACGTTTAT
This sequence comes from Candidatus Rifleibacteriota bacterium, assembly GCA_905236675.1. Lineage (GTDB taxonomy): Bacteria > Muiribacteriota > Ozemobacteria > Ozemobacterales > Ozemobacteraceae > RUG334. The sequence continues at coordinate 30,927 of CAJOND010000043.1, forward strand.
CGTTAACGATAACATTTTCTAATACAGAACCGAACTTGATTGCATTGTAAATCTGGGGTTCATTTTCTTTGCTGAGCTTAATGCACTTAGCATAGCAGCCACCTTCAAAGTTGAATACGCCTTTTTCGTCCCAACCATGTTCGTCATCACCGATGAGACGTCTGTCTGGGTCCGCAGAAAGAGTAGTTTTACCTGTTCCTGAAAGACCGAAGAACAATGCAGAATCGCCTTCTTTGCCGATGTTAGCAGAGCAGTGCATAGTGAATACGCCTTTTGCTGGCAACAAATAGTTCATTACAGAGAAAATGCTCTTCTTGATTTCTCCGCCGTAATGAGTACCGCAAATCAAAACAATCTTTTCTTCGAAGTTTATGATTACAAATACTTCTGAATTGAGACCATATTCTTTGTAGTCAGGCATTGGCATATTGCAGACATTAAGAACTGTGAAACCTGGGTCTTTTTGAAGTTTGTCAGCCTTAGTGTCGATGAAAAGTGTGGTAGCAAATAGTGCATGCCAAGCTCTTTCAGCAACTACTCTAACTTGAAGTTGATGTTCTTCATCAGCGCCAGCAAAACCGTCAAATACAAATACATCTTTGCCTTTTAGATATTCTCTAGCTTTGTTGAGAAGCTTAGTCCAGTTTTCTTTTTCAAATGGAACATTGATTTTGCCCCAAGAAACGCCATCGGCATTAGCTGTTTTTACAACAAATCTGTCTTTAGGAGAGCGACCGAATCTTTTGCCATTATTGCCAGCGATTAAAAGAGCACCGTTAGCAGCCATTTTACCTTCGCCGCGAAGAATAGCCTGTTCAACTAATTCTGCAACACTGAGGTTTACGTAGACATTTTTGGTACCAGTGATACCGAGGTAACTTAGACAATCAGACATATATAAACTCCTTATTGTTTAATTACTACCTTAAAAACATTTTACACAGTTTAAACTTTTATTTGATTTTCATCAAGGGGGATAATTATTTTTTTTGTAATTATTGTTTTTACAGCTTATTTAAATAACTTAGCTTGATTAACTAAATAATAAAGATATTTTCGACAACCTTCTAATGACAATTCTGCACCATGATCAAATTCTAAAATTATACAGTTATTTTTTACTATAATATCTGTATCAAGTTTACTATTCACTATTCTAGAACAAACTTCTTCATTAAACAATTCACCTATTATTCTAGGCTCAGAATCTGATAAAATGACATAGTTATTATTAAAAACACTATTTTGGATATTATACCTTTTTTGAAAACTAATTTTATATATTGTTTTTATTGTATCCAACAACGCAATAAGAAGAATTAAACATAAAAAAACAACTAAGTATAAAGAAACTTGATTATTAAAACTAAAACGATTAAATCCTATATAAGCAAGATAGAATACTGTAAAGACAAAAGCCATTAGAAACCTGTTAACAATATGTAAAATAGCAGATTTTCTAGTTAGCAAACTAAAAGAAATATGGTTATCTTTTTTTATATTTATAATTGCCTTTGATGTAAAATTACTTCGGGGAATTCCGCCATAAGTCATACGATTTAATTCTAAAAAGCAATAGTCATACCCTTCAATATTTCCAACAATAGCATTACTATCCTCTATTTCATAACTTGTTGCAATTTCTGTTAAATTAAAAAAATTCGTATATTCTTTTAAATTAGTTTGATATTTCGCCCCTAATACTTTTGCTATTTTTTTTATACAAACAACTCTATCTTTATTGGAAAAGGCTACAGCTAAAGACATATCAATCTCCGTTTTAATTTTTCTATAGCTTTTTATTGTATCAAGAAATAAAAAGAGAAAAAAGTATATAGTAACAAAAACATCGAAAATTTAGCGGAGAGATTTTTATAATCACAGCCCTCGGTCTCAGCTTTGTAATACTTAATTAACTTCTCAAAAATCCCCTGTCGGCCTTTGGCAGACGTTTCTCTTTGAAAAGGCGATAATATTTTCATTTTTCATTTTTCAATTTATAATTCCAAATTTCTTCTCTTCCTCCCCTTGACACTTTTATTTTATTTCTTTATACTATAATTTTCCGAATAGGAATGTACGGTTCTGGTAACTTAAGGGGATTGCATTGGGCTACATATCGAGCGAAACTATTAGTCTGATTCGAGAACGAACAGATATTATTTCAGTTATTGGGGAATATGTACACCTAATAAATTCAGGTCGCACATATAAAGCTTTATGCCCCTTCCATAAAGAAAAGACCCCAAGTTTCCATGTTATCCCTGACAAACAAATTTATCACTGTTTTGGTTGTGGTAAAGGCGGAGATGTTTTTGCCTTTTTAATGGATATAGAACATCTTACTTTCCCAGAAGTCGTAAAATTTTTAGCAGCTAAAAATGGAATAGAAATCCCCAAAGATTATGATCCAGAAGCAGAAAAACGAGATGACTTATATAAAGTTTTAGAAGAAGCCACAAAACTTTATGAAAAAGCATTGTATACAGATGAAGGGAAAATCGCCAGAGATTATCTCGAAAAGCGCGAGATAAAAGCAGAAACAATAAAAAAATTCAGAATAGGTTTTGCCCCAAACTCTTGGTCTTATCTAACAAACAGCATAGGCAGAGATAAAAAACTACTTAATGCAATGGAAAAAGTTGATTTGATTAAGCAACGCGAAAGTGACAAGGGTTTTTATGATACTTTCCGCAACCGATTAATGATACCTATTATAGATGTGCATGGTCGTGTCGCTGGTTTTGGTGGCAGAGTCTTTTCTGCTGATCAAGAACCTAAATATTTAAATAGTTCTGAAAGTGAAACTTTTAATAAAAGAAAGATGCTTTTTAATTTCAGAGAAGCTCTTCCTACTATTAGAAGACAAAATTCAGCCATAGTAGTTGAAGGCTATATGGATGTTATCAGTCTTTGGCAAAGTGGAATAACAAATGCTGTAGCTTCGTTAGGTACAGCTATTGGTACAGAACAAATTCAATTATTAGCAAGAAATAGCAAAACAAAAGATTTAAACCTTTATTTTTGCTACGATGCAGATGAAGCCGGGCAGAAAGCAACTATCAGAGCAATATCTATTCAGAAAGATTCACCGATAAATGCTAGAGTAGTTGTTTGGGATCACCCTGAGCTATATAAAGACCCCGATGAATATATAAAAGGCGAAGGGGTTGATAATTTTAAAAAAATGCTTGAAAAAGCAGAAGATATATATACTTTCTTAGTGAATAAACGTACTCATGGAATGAAACCTCCTTTCGAAATTCCTGTTAAAGAAAAGCTTATTCAGGAGTTTAAAGAATTGGTTCTAGAAATTCAGAGTCCAATAGCAAAAAGTGAAGTTATACGTAAACTATCGAGACTTCTTGACATCGAACCAAACGTCCTAGAAAAGGAATTCGAAAGCAATAAGGTTGAAGGAGGGGAATTTTCTAAGAAAGTAAAAAATACCGTTTCTCCAGAGCTTAACGCAGAAATACAAAGACAAGAATGGATAATAAAATATCTGCTTGAACAGCCTGAAGAAATTGAAATGGTCAAGACAATGCTAACAGCTGATGATTTCACAGATTCTCAATTGCGTGCAATATATGAAGCAATCTGTATGTATCAAGATGCAGCGGGTGGAACCCTTAAGCCAGCAGAAATATTAGCTATGCTTGACAATGAAAAACTGGTTTCTCGACTAAGTGAGCTGATTACAACCTTAGAAGATAAGCCAGAGGTGCCTTTCAAGGAATGTATACAAGGATTGATTAGAAAACGACTAGAAAAGAAATTAAAGTTGTTGCAAAAGAGAATTCGTGAAGCGGAAAGTAGCGGTAACGATACAGCTATTGCGCAAATCAGCATGGAACAATTAGAAGTAAAAAGACAATTTGACATGCTGATCAATTCACACTTATGAGGGAGCATTATGACAACAGAACAGGCAGCCGCCAAAAAAGTTGCAACTAAAAACGAACCTCGTAGCATCGAAGAAATTCGGGCTGAATTAATAGAAAAGGGTACAAGCCAAGGTTATCTGTCTTATCAAGACATTAATAAAGTCTTGCCTGATGGATTATCCACTGAGATGTTTGAAGAAGTCATTAACGAACTAATGGACAAAAACGTTGAGTTAGTTGATGATGACGAAGCTGTAATAGACAAAAAACTTCCTGTAGTAGAAGAAAAGAAAGAAGAAGAAGACAAACAGCAAGCTGATTTTGAAGATGTAGACGATTCTGTTCGTGTATATCTCAGAGAAATAGGCAAAATTCGACTTCTTACAATGCAGGAAGAAGTCACTTTGGCAAAACGTATAGAACATGGTGATCAAGATGCTCAACGAAAGCTTATAGAAGCAAACTTAAGACTTGTAGTTTCTGTAGCAAAGAAATATACAAAGCGTGGTTTGTTATTCTTAGACCTTATTCAAGAAGGGAATCAAGGGCTTATCAGAGCAGTTGAAAAATTCAAATATCGCAAAGGATATAAGTTCTCTACTTATGCTATTTGGTGGATACGTCAGGCGATTACAAGAGCGATTGCAGATCAGGCAAGAACCATACGTATACCGGTACATATGGTTGAAACCATTAACAAGCTGCGAAAAGCTTCTCGTAAACTTGTTCAAAAGCTTGGGAGAGATCCGGCAGTAGAAGAATTAGCTGCTGAAGTTAGCTTGCCTATTGAAAAGGTCAAGAACATAATGAAAACAGCTATGGATCCTATATCTCTTGAAACTCCTATTAATGGTGAAGAAGATTCACATCTTGGTGACTTTGTTGAAGATAAATCAGCATTGCCACCTGCCGAAACAGCTTTTAACCTTATCTTAAAAGAACAGATTAACAAAGTTCTAGCTACGTTGACTGAACGTGAATCTAGGGTAATCAAGTATAGATTCGGTTTGGAAGATGGTTGGCAGAGAACGTTAGAAGAAGTTGGTCAGAAATTCGGTGTTACTCGTGAAAGAATTCGTCAGATTGAAGCTAAGGCTCTTAGGAAACTAAGACACCCCAGCCGCTCAAAGAAACTGAAAGAGTTCTACATGGAATGATTTTGTTGTAATTTAAGATTGAAAAAACGCTTGGAGTAATCCAAGCGTTTTTATCTAAAAAAAGTACTTGCATTCTGTTTTCCTTTATGCTATTATAGCAATCACTTCGAGGGCCCATAGCTCAGTTGGTTAGAGCTATCGGCTCATAACCGATCGGTCGTAGGTTCAAGTCCTACTGGGCCCATTGAAGTAAAGACCTAAGCCCCCATCGTCTAGTGGCCTAGGACACAGCCCTTTCAAGGCTGCGACATGGGTTCGAATCCCATTGGGGGCGTTGATAAACTTCTTTCATTGAATAGAAGTTAAGAATGGCTCAAAAAAGGTTGGCTCAATAAAAAAGATCGGTTCAAAATAAAGATCGGCTCTTTTCAAGCCCCCATCGTCTAGTGGCCTAGGACACAGCCCTTTCAAGGCTGCGACATGGGTTCGAATCCCATTGGGGGCGTATCAAAAGCACCAATTATAAAATTGGTGCTTTTTTTTATTTCTCACTAAATTTTACAATTATGAATTTCCTATAAATAACTCAAATTTTAATCTTAAAAAATATTGGTATTAACTTTTTTGATGTTATCAAAAAATTACCCCCCTTTTAAGGGGAGAAATCAGCTTTAGCTGACAGAGAGGTTTTTTATTAATAATTAAATCCCCCTGTCATTCTCTTTCGAATGACGTCCCCCTTTACAAAAGGTGGTGTTTTAGTTAGCTACTATTACAAAATATTAAGTTTGAATCAATGTATTAATCATCTTTGAGTGAAAAAAATGGGAAAGTTGAGTAAATTACTCATCAAATTTTTTTGTTCTTAAAGCTTTTTTTTGACTATTGATTTTTTTTGAAGTGATTCTATCTTCAATAGATGCTTTTGTCGGCTTTGTTGGTCGTCTTTTCTTTTTTACTTTTAAAGCCTCTAACACTAAAAGACGCAGCTTTTCTCTTGCATCTTCAATATTTCTGTATTGTTCTCGAAATCGCTGACTAGTTATTATTATAGTTCCTTCAGAATCTAATTTGTTCTTATTAGCTTGTAGAAGTTTATTTATTGCTGTTTCACTTAATTGAGAGCAATTTTTTGGATTAAATCTTAATTCTATACAAGTTGAAACTTTATTGACGTTCTGACCACCAGGCCCTGATGAACGAACAGCACTAACAGTCATCAAATCAGCAGGAATTGTTATTCTTTCATTTATTACTAAATCTTCCATCATCAATAACTTTTAAGATATATTCCACTAGACAAGTACATAAAATTTTTGGATGCATATGTAATATAAGGCTTCCAAAAATCGTCATATATTTCACCTTTGTCATAGTAACACCATGCCCATGGTTCTTCAATATTGTTTTCTTCTTTATCTTGAAGACTTAAATACCATCTTCCACTTGTTTTAAGATATTTTGAATCTACATAAGCTGTTCCACAATCGATATACAACCATCTTGGTTCCCCATCTATCAGGCAATCTGCAACAATATTCAAGGAACAAGACCAGTTTTGGTCTGAAACGAAGGTATAATACCCTTCATTAACCTGAATATTAAGAAAAGCTCCCTTTTTGGCAATCATTCGCATAAGCATATCAGCAAGTCTTGATTTTTGCTCTACCCTGACTACCCAATTATGACGATAAAGCTCGTATTCAATATCATCATCGTAATCTAATTCCTCAGCGTCATCAGAAAAGCCTCTTTTAAGGGCATCTCTATAGCTTTTATCACTTGTTGTACCACAACCTGTTAAAAGAGAAATAATAGTTAAAATAATAAAGAATTTAGAAATGATTTTAATCATATTAATTTTTTCCTTTATTACTCAAATCTTAAAGACAAATTTTAAAAAGACTATAATAATTTAGTCCCTACAAAAATACAATTTACAACACAAAAAGAGAACAGAAACTACTATTGTTTATCTGAAACTTGGAATATCACCATGATATTTACAATAAACAAGACCATCTTGAGTAAAATCACCTCTGATATGATACTCACAGCTTTTTTCAGGAAGTAGGTCAGGATCAGTAAAATTCTTTTCACTTTTTAGATACCTGCCTTTTACTAGTTCTTTAAGATTCAAATCTGTTGATATAAAGCTAGTATTATCCATGTTGTACATTTCAATAGCACCAGAAAGAACTCTAATATTAGAGAAACAAGATTTCCTTCTTGCTTCAGCTCTTGACATTTCAAAATTTGGAGTAGCCATAGCCAACAAAATGGAAACCATTATTAAAGCAAAAAATGCCACAACTCCAATTCCAATTGCAGTTATCACAAAATTAGAGGTTTGTTTTTTCTTCGGTTTAGAGTCTGGGGTATCTTGAATAGTTCCAGTAAGATCTGCACCGCAACTAGAGCAATTTGTGTCATTAGAATTATTATAGATACCACAGTTAGGACAAAAAGACATACAAATTCCTACTTCCAAAAAAAACCATATTATATCTAAAATATATATAAAAAAGGAGGCTTTGCAAGCCTCCTTAACATTTATTTATATTCTTAAAAATTATTTATATTTTAAATGAAGTTCATCTAAGAATTCATTATTATCGAAATAATTTAATTTCATAGCAGCTTTAACTTCCCTGAGAGTTTGAGCTGCCATTTCCCTAGCAGTATTGCAGCCTTCTTTTAGAATATTGTAAACATAATCTATATTGTTTTCATATTCTTTTCTTTTGTTTCTGATTGGTTCTAGTTCTGCTTGAAGAATAGAGTTAAGTAACTTCTTAACTTTCATATCACCTAACCCTCCACGCTGATAGTGAGCTTTAAGTTCATCAAGATTTTTATATTCAGGCAGATATTTTGCAAAATGTTCATCATTACAAAATGCATCAAGATAAGTAAAAACAGTATTCCCTTCCAAGTTACCAGGATCAGAAACCTTAAGATGATTTGGATCTGTAAACATGCTCATTACTTTTGCTTTTATTTCTGCTTCTGGATCGCTTAAATAAATACAATTACCAAGAGACTTGCTCATTTTAGCTTTGCCATCTGTACCCGGAAGTCTTAAACAAGCATCATTCTTAGGAAGTATAATATTTGGATCTACAAGAACATCTCCATAAACAGAATTAAACTTATGAACTATTTCACTGGTCTGCTCCAGCATAGGTTTCTGATCTTCACCTACAGGAACATCTGTAGCTTTAAAAGCAGTTATATCTGAAGCTTGGCTTATTGGATAAGTAAAGAAACCGACAGGAATACTGGCTTCAAAATTTCTCATTTGAATTTCTGCCTTAACAGTTGGATTTCTTTGAACTCTGCTAACAGTAACAAGATTCATATAATAGAAAGTAAGTTCAGTTAATTCGGCTATTTGAGACTGAATAAAAATAGTAGCTTTTTTTGGGTCTATACCTACAGATAAATAATCCAAAGCCACTTCTATAATATTTTGTCTGACTTTTTCGGGATGATCGGCATTATCTGTAAGTGCCTGAGCATCGGCAATCATAATGAGAATCTTATCAAATTCACCTGAGTTTTGAAGCTGAACTCTTGGTCTTAAAGAACCCACATAATGTCCTATATGTAATCTGCCTGTTGGTCTATCACCAGTTAGTATAATTCTAGGCATTTAAGAACTCCTTAATATAGTTAGTTATTTTAGAAACCATAATATACAACAATGTAATATTCTTCGCAACTGTAATAGGAAGAATGAAGATTGAAGCCAAGCTAAGCTTAGCAGTATGATTGGTGATGGGCTCTAAACAACCACATCAATAAAACCTAAAGACCAGCTAAAGCCAATTCCCTCTTCCCTCAGCTCTTCTGCTCTGTTGCTCTTTCTCCCTCCTCCCTACTTACTATTCTCTTTCCTTCTATCTTCAATCTAAATAAATAGTTTGCCTTTGCTAGGATATTCGGTATAAAATATTTAGGAAGCTTGCATAAAAAGGAAAAGTTACAATGGCCGCCACAAAAAAAACTACGACAACTAAAACAACAAAACCAAAAGCAACTACTACCACTACTGTTACTACTGTAACAAAAACGACTACAACAGGTGGAACTAAAAAGAAATCAAATAATGATTTTTCTTGGAGCAGACTTTTCGGTCTTACAGGCTTGAAACAGAAAATATCACGAAAAACTGGTGTTCCATTTAGCAAAGCTGGAAGAGATAGAAAAATTGGAGCAATGATTACAAAAGGAATCTCAAGTTTATTCAGCAAAAAAGATTCTGGGAAAAAAGGTTGTGTAGTTTATTTCTTTATACCGATAATCATTGGATTAGGGATATATTGTCTCTTATAATACTTAATAATTCCAAAAACAAACTTAGTCACTTTATTCTCTCTAATAATACAAAGTAAGTAAGTTTTAAATTACATTTCCCAATGATTCACCAAAGTCACTTTCTGGAGCTAATACTTTAAATATACTAATTCCTATTGAAAGCATTTTGAGTCTTTCTGGAATATCTGAACCACCTGTTCTAGCTATCATAAAAAATTGGTTTTTACCTTCATATTTATAACCTGATAAATGATATCTTACAAAAGCATCTCTTATTGGTGGGTTAAAAAATTCCCTTACATCTTCTTCGCAATATCCTTGTAAAACAAAAGATTTTGAAAAAGTTGGATCTTCATTGAAATTTATATCCTGCCCTCCGAATACCTTGCCTAAAGTATCCAAAATCATATTTTCATCTCTTAAAAAAAATTGCGGCATATCAAGACCTTCTCTAGATATTATACAAAGTGTATCATGAAAATAAGTCGCACTTTTACCATAACCAGTTACATAAGTGTGTTCAAAAATTGAAAAATAATAATCTCCACGCATACCAGATGTTTCAGCAACGTATTCATGACTATGACCCTTTTCAGAATTCATAATAGAAAAAGGATATACTTTATCAGGAATATGGCAGGCTAATTCAGAGTATTCCAGCCCATTATTATCACAATAATCCTTTATTTTATCACGTCTTTCCTGCTCTTTTTTAGATTTATATTCTTCAACTAAAAAAACCATAACAAAAACAAATATGACAATAAAAAAACCAGCAAATGGGTCAGTATTACTGCGATATCTTGCACCCATATTTAACTCTCCTCAAATATATCTATTCCTTTTGCATAAAATAATATCTATTTATTTATTATATCAAGTTTTACGTATTTTTATACAAAAAAAAAACCGAGTTACTTAACCCGGTCCGAAAAATAAGGAGGCAAACAAATCCATCAACACTTTCGACAAAGATTGTTTTTTATTTAACAATAAATGAATTTTATTATTAAAAATCTTTTTATGAAATATTCTTTAGTATTTGTCGCCTTCCTCCATAATCAAAATAGCTATATATTAGAAAGAACTTGCATCTTTAAGTTGTTTGTCTATTTTTTCTCTATCATCAATTACTTTGTTAAGTTTTTTCTTAATATCCTTACCATCATAACCTACTAATGAAGCTGCTTCAGCTACTTCAGCCTTTTTTCTCAACTGGTCATAATCTACATTTTTGTCTGTTATAGATTTGTTTTCATTTAAATTCCCTTTAACTTCTGTTGAAGCATTGGGAGATTTTTCATTTTTCTTGCTAGCTTCTGAATCACCACAACCGAGAGTAAAACAGCTTAAACAAAGAACAAATATTATAGTTTTTTTCATATATTTCTCCTGTGAAAAAAGTTTGTTATAAAAAACTTTTTTCTCTTTTTAAATTCCTTCGCAGGCTCTCCATAGATACCAGGAAGCTATAGAACGGTATGGTTTCCAATATTTTTCAGCATATTCGAGCATTTTCTCAGAAGTAGGCAGGTTAGGATAAGTACCTGTAATTATAGCAAAACCTTTAAGTAAACCAAGGTCTTTTCCTGATATAATATCTATTCTGCCTAGTCTGAAAATAAGAAGCATTTCTACGGTCCACTGACCTATTCCTTTTATTTGTGAAAGATTATCTATTATTTCTTCATTTTCCATTTTATGAAGTTGTTGAATAGTCGGTAATTTACCGCTTATTTCATAATCTGTTAGACTACGTATATAAGATATTTTTGGCCTTGAAACCCCTATGCTCCTTAACTCATCATCATCCGCTCTTAATATATCCAATGGGCGAACAGAATTACCATTAAATAGTGAACAAAGTCTCCTATATATTGCGGATGCCGATTTTCCACTAAGCTGTTGAGATATTATAGATTCTATTAGAGCTTGATAGACAGTTGTAAAAGTATTTATTTTAAGATTGAATTCCGGTGCAATTTTTAGAAAATTAGCCATATTTTTATCTTTTTTTGAAAGATAATTTTTAATCTTTTCTATATTGGCTTTTTCTATTTGCGATTTCACACATTAAACCTAAATTCAATCATGTCTCCGTCTTCAACAGCATATTCCTTACCTTCAAGACGAGCAAGCCCAGCAGCTTTTACATTGGCTACGCTTCCCTTTTCCTTAAAAGCAGTAAATGGAATAACTTCTGCTCTAATAAAACCTCTTTCGATGTCAGAGTGGATTTTACCAGCAGCTTTCTGTGCCTTTGTTCCTTTTGTTATAGTCCAGGCTCTGACTTCGTCTGGACCATATGTCAAGAAACTAATATAGTTAAGAAGTCTGTAAGCTTCCTGAATTAGCCTGTTTCTGCCTGATTCTTTGATGCCATATTCGGCCAAGAACATTTCTTCTTCTTCGGGAGAAAGAGTTGAGATTTCCATTTCAGTAGCTGCAGAAATCAGCAATGGAGTCCATTTGTGTTCGGCACAGGCTTTCTTAAAAGCTACTACTGTTGGGTCACTTTCATTCTTGTATTGGTCATCAGAACAATTGCCGACCAGAAGCATGGGCTTTTGAGTCAAAAATCTATAACCGCTTAAACTGTGAGCCTGTTCTTCTGTCATTGGAACTTCAGAAATAAAATGGTTTTCTTCTAATGTTTTCTTTAAAGATTCCATTAATTCAAGTTCTTTAATCTGTTCAGGCTTTTTGGTGCCTTTCATTTCTTTGTTCAGACGTTCAATCTTATTTGTAACCATTTCTAAGTCACTGAAAATGAACTCAAGACATATTTCTTCCAAATCAGCAACAGGATCTACTTTATTATGAATATGAGGAACAGCGTCACCGCCAAAAAGTCTTACTACAAGCATAATGGCTTCGCAAGTTCTTATGTTTGCAAGGGTCTTACTGGCTGATTTCTGATCAGAACCGCTTATACCAGGAATATCAGTAAATTCAACTGTAGCATAAGTGGTTTTCTTAGGTTTATAAATAGTAGCCAGAAAATCTAGTCTGTCATCAGGAACCTTCACAACGCCGTTATTTATTTCATCAGACTGAACAAGGTAATCTCTTGTCTGAGCCTGTGCTCTAGTTGCCATATTGAAAATGCTTGTCTTGCCAGACATCGGCAAACCTGCTAAACCTATTTTCATTTGAAAATATCTCCCTATTTATTTTTTTTCGCTAGTATAATACCACAATTTAGACTTTGAGGAATATGCAAAGTAAAAATAATTATTGAGATAAAAGATAGAAGACCATAAATGGAGATTGAAGATGGAAGAATAAAGAGATAAGAGAAGAGAGACCAGAGAGAAGAGATTAGGGAATTGTTTTAGCTAGCGAAAGTCTACACTTTTCCGAAAGATGCTGCCCCACGATAGTGGGGCAGCTGGCTTTGGAGAAGCCAAAGACTGACGACCAACAGGAGGTTGGGAGTGCATGCGAGCGCCAGGATGGCAAGTGAGTCGTAAGGGGGAGCAATGCAAGGCATTGCGTTGCTGCTTAGAAAAATTACGCAAAGCTTCGCTTTGCTCCCCCCTCAGTCAGCAAGCTGACAGCTCCCCCGCAAGCAGGGGAGCATCTTCAAGAAGTCCTCAAGGAGAGGCTTTAGGGCACTCACACCCATCACCAATCACACCGCCAAAAGGCTTTCAGCCTAGTTTTTATTGTAGTTGGTTTTTGTTGTAGTTATTGTTTAAAAATAAATCTGTCATCAAAAGAAGTTAAAGCTTAATTGCTTTTAGTTGTTCTTTTTTATAATATATTACATTTAATATATAAACTATTTTGTTTTCTTCATCTATTCTATAATATACAAAAAAATTATTAACTATAAGCCTACGTATTTTTAGAGAATAAAATGGTTCTTCCTGCAATATTGCATACTTTTTAGGGAAATTTTCTAATTTTTTTATTTTACTTCTTATTTCACGCAAATAAGAAATAGCTGTTTGAGGAGCAAGTAATACATCAGAAATATAATCGCTTAATTCGATTAAATCATTTTCAGAATCTGGAGTCATAATGATTTCGTAAGAAATCATTTAGATAACCTACTTTCTAAGTCATCAAAAACTTTGTCGAAAGGTCTTCCCTTGCCTTCAATTGATTGCTCATAACTGTGCTTAATTTTAGCTTTTAATTCAGAATTTGAAAGAGTATCTAATGTTTTTGGTTCATTGGGAATTGTTATTGAAAATGGAATACCTTTCTTAAAAATAATCTGTCTATAAAGGGAATTTATAAGCACAGAAACAGGAATTCCAAGCTTTTGTAAAATTGATTCTGCTTCAATCTTTAAATCATTTTCTACTCGAACACTTAATGTAGCATTTTTCATATTATTTCTCCCTTCTTAAATAATTCTACTTGATTGTAATGCAATTTACAATACAAATTTTCATTAAGGAAGTTTGCGTAGCAATCGGAGGGTGACCGAGTTAGAGTAACTTTTCTTTAGCGTAAGTGTATCGTCAAACGATGCTGCCCCACGATAGTGGGGAAGCTGGTTTTGGAGAAGCCAAAGACTGACGACCAACAGGAGGTTGGGAGTGCATGCGAGCGCCAGGATGGCAAGTGAGTCGTAAGGGGGAGCAATGCAAGGCATCGCGTTGCTGCTTAGAAAAATTACGCAAAGCTTCGCTTTGCTCCCCCCTCAGTCAGCAAGCTGACAGCTCCCCCGCAAGCAGGGGAGCATCATTAGGAAAAGACCCCTTTCGGCACTACGTGCCACTTCCCCCACCTACGAGGCTGTCTAAAAACTCAAATTCATCTGAGTGGTAAATTTTCAAAAAAAACTCCTTAAAAAATAAGGTACAATCGCTATTTGATACAGATTATGCTAT
>CAJOND010000044.1 GCA_905236675.1 Candidatus Rifleibacteriota bacterium
AAGGGAATTGACTTAGCTGGAGTATGTTTTTTTAATTTAACCAGCTTTGTAAGCTAATTATGTTTTTACGACTAACCTTTTTAGAAAATTGAGAGTTGAGAGTTGAGAGATGAGAGTTGAGAGTTGAGAATAGAGAATTGAGAATTGAGAAATGAAAAAGGAAAGATACCAAAAATGGAGATGGAAAATGGAAGAATAAAGGGAGGAGAGAAGAGGGAGAAAGAGAGAGCAAAAGAGCGGACGAGGCTAAAGCCTCTTAGAGCTGAAGAGCGGAGAGTAGAGAATTGAGAGTTGAGAGGCGAGATTAGTTATGGTAAAAGAAGTTTCAGCACATCAGTTGGAGTCTTGAATCCGTTTGTTCTAAGAAGAATCTGCAAACCAAAAACATGAAAGGCATTTAAAATAAGAATACTTATAACAAAAACAGTAGTAACAATAACTAAAGGTTTTAACGGTGATTGATCTTTTTTATTTGGATCTTTTTTAGGGAACCAGCCGTTTATTCTCATTATAGCTATAGTCATTACAGCGATAAAAATATAAATAGTTATCTGAAAACTACTTTGTCTGCTAACTACTTCAGCTATTTTTGCATAATTTTTAGCCGTTTCGGGAATTCCTTGAAGAATGTCACCAGCTAATCTCAAAACGCTTTCGTAATTTTCTTGAATAAATTGAGTCAGAAGAATAGAAGTCATGGCAAAAAACCAAGCAAAAATATATTCTGGATCAACTTTTTCAAGTTTACCTCTATGATTAAAGCGACTACCTATCCAGGTCAGCCATAAGCCCATTAAAGAGGGAATAAGCATTAATCTTGTGCTTCCCATGATTATAGAGCTTATAAATCCCATAGAAATAGCAGTTTTTTGAATGCTTGTTCTAGTTTTATCCGGTCTAATAACAGTTAGAATTCCGATTCCCACAAAAAGCAATGCTAATAAATAACGATTAGAAGGACTAGTTATAACAAATAAACAAGCTGAAAGTATAATAAAACCAGTAAAAAAAGCTATATCACGTTTTTCATTAGGCTGCTCTATATTTTCTTTTAAAATAATTTCAGCCTTCATAGTTTCATCTTCTGTCGGAGGAGCAATATCTAATGCTCTTAGTCTAATATCAGCATATTTGGAATTATTTACCACATTTAGAAGTTCACCTAAATTAGAAGGTCTGACAACTCTTAATAAATAAACTCCAATATCCTGCATAGCATAACTTTTGCTTCTGACCAATTCAGATATATGTTTTTCCGCAATAGAAGGTGAATAACGATAAAGTCCTCTAATAGCATTACAACGTATCTGCAAATTACTAGACATAGCAAAATCAGCAAAGACAGATGAAAGTTGTGGAACATTAAACTCACATAATGCTTCCAAAGCATTAGCAACTATTCGTGTATCTTCGTAATCCAGATATTTTTGAAGAAATTCAGGAACTCTTTCATCTTCAAATCTACCCATTAATCGAACCAAATAAGCTATTTTGTGTTCATCTTTTTCTGTGTTTAAGTATAAAGGTTCAACAAGAGAAGAATCTGCGCTCTCTGTCAGACGATCCATAGCTTCAAACACAACATAGCGACTTCTTAAACGAAGTTTGTGCAATAAAATCTGTTGAGCAGTAAGTTTTTCTCCTTCTTTTAATTGAAGTTTAAAAGGCTCCACATTTACAGATTTAGTAGTTTCAATTTCAGGGAAAGAATCTAATATGTGGTTTCTAGCTCTGCGTGCATAATCTCTAACTTTAGGATCTGGTGAAACAACAGCTTGCGTTATGCAAGGCATTAATTCTTTGGAAAATTCTAAATTAAGAGATGTTTGCTGACTTAAAAAATCCAAGGCAAAAACTTTATCCTTAGAAGTCCCTGTATTAAGCGACTCAACGATTAAATCACGCCATTTTGTTGGTATAGAACTATTTTGAGACATTATAGATTACCGGAATTTGTTTTGCTAACAAGTTCCCATCTCCCTATAAGCCTATCTGAAGGCTCCTTCTGTTTTTGAACAAGATGGAATAAAGCTTCTAAAGATACTGGCAAATCAGAATGATGTGAGCGAAGCTTCATTTTCAATTCTATAGCTTCAAACAAAATAGGACCTGGTTTATTGTCTTCAAAATATTCTGCAGTTAATTCGGTCATGCCAGCTGTATCTATTAGCACTTCATATTCGGTACTATCTACTGTAAGAGATTTATTTTTCTGTTTGAATTCACGACTTGAATAAGAAGTAGGTGGGGTAATTCTTAAATTAGTAAATAGTTGTTCTTCGGGTCTACCTTGAGGTCTCCAATAAACTTCACAACGGTGAAACGGGAAAACCATAGTTTCTGATGAATAAGTAATAAAATACATCATCATATTTAGATTCCACTGGTATGCTCCCTGACTTAAACCAGATATAGCTTTTTGTAATTCTATACTTCCATTGAGTATTTCTATGGAAGGTTGTTTCTGTATTGGATAAAGAAGTTTTATAAGGTCTGAACGTCTTGCTGATCTAGTAGAATTAGCTTCTCTCCAAGGAACTTCATAAGTAACAGGTCCTCCAGTAGCTGGAATTCTTATTACATAAGGAGCTCTTTCTGTTTCGAAAACGAGAGCTACTACAGTTTTGCCATTATAAGGAACTGCGAGACTAATTAAATTAGGAGCTAATCCTTGATCAAATTTGGATTTAACTTTTGCATACCAAATCGATAATTCTTCAAAATCAGCTCCAACGACCCCAGTTTTTTCATCTATCCCAATCAACCACATAATAGGCTCGCCTCTAGAGCAATTAGCATGTGCAGCAATACGACGAGCAGCCTTAAAATGATCAGATGGCCATTCTGTCTTTAATTCGACCATATCATCTTCTATAGGCTGCCCTTTTTCGAGACGGTCTATTATATCAAGAACCCTGAATTCTATTTCCTGCTTTTTCAATTTATTTTGTTAATTCTGCAAGTTTTTTATCAAGACCATTCATTGGGTGATCTTCCCAAACTATTTTACCGTTTTGAATAATAAAAGCATGAGGAATACCTCTAACACCATATTCGTTAGCTGTATTGCTTCCTGTTCCAACTAACCAATCCATACCCATTGTCTTGTTGAATTTTGTAACAGTATTTTCGTCTTCGTTGGTAAGAGATACAAAAACAACATTTTTGTCTTTGAATTCTGCATTCATTTTTTTAAGATGTGGAATAGAAGCTCTGCATGGTGGACACCAGGTAGCCCAGAATTCTACAACAACAATTTTATCCTTGTTGTCTGCTAACTTAAGACCATTACCATTAATCCAAGATTTAGCAGATATTTCTGGAGCATCTTTGCCTATGTTATCAGCACAAGCAACTAAAGAAAATGAAATAAAAGCAAGCAAAAAGATAAAAAACAATCGTTTCATTGTATTACCACCTTCAAAACTATTTTTTATATTTTACTATTTTAACAGATAATTGCGAATATTTTTAATAATAAATATTTATTTTTTTTATAATAAACTATTTAAAATATAAGATATGCAAATAAAGAAGAGAAATAAATAACAGAAGAATAGAAAACTATAGAATGCCTATTTTCCTTGTCTTTAAAAAGCTGTAGTGTAATCACAAACAACATTATAGGAAACATAAGCTTATTTGTTACCAAAAGAATAGCTAACAATCCTCCCAGTAGTTTTATATAAAAGTTACTTGATTTTGTAAAAAAGTTTTCTTCAATTCTTCTTATAACTGCGGTAAGAAAACTAGAAAACAAGAGGAAGAAAATAACAGAACAGATAGGTTTTATAATATTTATTAAACTAAATGTTCCTATTATATGGGCAATATCTGATTTTAAAATAACCAAAGAATTAGAATCAAAAACAAAATAACCATAGGTTAAAATAATTGAAATTACTGAAATAGAAATAATTTTAAGAAAAGATTTGCCAGTTAATTTTGGAACTAATGGTGTTTCTTTTTTCTTCGCAATTATCATGAAAAAATATATTGCAAATAAGCTTAGACACCATGACCATATTCCTGTATTACTATCAGGTACAAGAGAGATAAAGAACTGCCTTATATTGTTTTCAATTGCAACAAAACACATAAGCAATATAAAACAATTAATCGTAAGATAGTTTTCGGAAGAAAGACCTTCCTTATCTTGTCTATAAGCCAAGCAATATTGAGCTTTTAAATAGCAAAGATAAGTTAAAAGAATAAAAATTAAAACAGAGTAAAAATTTAACCAACTAATATTTTTTACAGGTAATATTATGCTGATTAAAGACATTGTTGCCATTTTTCCAAAAAAAGTAGAATGTTGTTGAAGAACAACAGTATCATATCGAGCAAAAATAGCAGAGAGACAAACTGTAACCCAAACAGATGCCGAAGTAAAAAGAAAAGTCATAAAAGTTGCTTTTAAAGTAATAAGCCAGTCAAAGTTTAAAAACTTAAAAGTAATAATTGTTGAGGGAATAAAAATAGTTAAAGCAACAACAACCCAGAAATAATATTTTTGTTTTATTAGTTTTGAAGGAGAAATAGGCATAGATTCTAATATAGAAATGCTTTTTCCTTCATAACCAATAATATTCATAGGACCAAAAAGGGAAAAATAAATTACAGAGCCAAAAATAAAATTCATTATTGAATATATTGATGAAAAGCTGAATACTTTAGAAATAAATTTCAACAGCTATTATCGATATAGGCATTAAAATAGCATTTACTAACAAATTAAAGTCACTTTTCAACATTAACCATTCTTTCCAAACAAGACCATTTAATATTTTTTTGTTTTTGATGTTCTTAGAATAGGATTTATTAGAATGAACATAGGCAAACCAATTGTTTGTGACAGCAATATGAAATAAAACAATTAAAACTATGGTAAAAAACAACCATAAAAGAGTTATTTTAAGAAATTCAACACAAAATGGCGTAGAATTTAAAAGAGGCATAGCTAACCAATTTATAGGCATCATAAGCCATTCTGCATTAATTTGAAGATAAGCTATTTTATTTAAAACCATAGGAACATGAGTAGCATTGAAATTTGAAATCATTAAAAAAGGAATTAAAGTCAAAATTGCACTTATGTATCCAAAAATAGAATAAAAATTGTTTATGGTTGAAGGTTTGAAAAATCTTGTGAAACAAATATTAACCAAATTAATCAGAAGTCCTATAATGAAACTTATTTCAAAGTATAGTAAAACAGCAACTAAAACAGCTTCCCAAGTATAAGCTTTATAACAGGATATACCTATTAAACCTGGTAAAAGGAAAAGAATACCAAAATAGTCTGTTATTAGTTTTTCAAACTGTTTTGTCAGAATTAAAATAGTCGGTGATATAGGCAAAGTAGTTAAATAATGAAAATCTGAACTCATTTGTCCGGTATTAAGTGTATGACCAGAAACCAAATCACCAGTAAAAACCACAAAAATGCCGTAAAGAACCAGAAAACCTATTGCCCATTTAGCTATAAAATCAGAGAAAGGAAGTTTAAAAATTTCTGCCAATAAATCAGATGCCCCTGATGCAGTTCCAATAATCATAACAAAAGCCGCCAGACTCATTCCTACTATTTTGCTAAGACCTGTTTTGCTTAAAATAGAATTAACAAGAAGTCTGAGACGAATCTGACATAGAGCTTTTGTTTGATTTATTGTTTTGAAGAGTGACATTATTAATTACAATATAATTCAAGACAACTATAACTAATTAGTCAAAGTTATTCATTGTCAGCAAAATAATGAATGCCTTTGATGCCTTGACGATCTGGTCCAACCATACCGATTAGCATAAATTCTTTCCATATAGGATCATATATATATTCAGGCCAAAGTTTAAATTCCTTTATTAGTCCAGTATGTTTAACGTGAGTTCGAGGTCCAGTACAAAAAATATTCCATTCTCCTATTGTGATTTTATTTGTTCCTGCAAATTCAATAGGCCAATCTTTATCAATTATTTCTTTTATTTTTGCTTCCAATTCAAGAATGTTTATTTCTGGTTTTTCCGGGAACTTAATAACAAAACCATGTTTTACATCAGAATGTAAAACTTGGCGTTTATAATGATAATCTTCTAAAAGAATATGACTTGCTATATCTTCAGCAGAGTGTGCCATTAAACGAAAAGGAGCTGTTTTATCACAATGATGTTTTATTTCTGCCGGGAAAGGACCAAATACGCTTGGACGTGCAATAACAAGTTCTTCTCCAATAGCAAAAATAATCTGAGCATTATAACCTAGCTGATTATATATCAGGTCAAAATGCTCTAAAACGACACGTCTACCATTTTCTATTGCTAGATTAATAGCATCTATAATTTCAAATGGCTGATGAAAAGCAAGTTCGTAACGAATATCTAAATGGAAAGTATGAGGAGCAAAATAGTTTTCGGGTTGAAAATCATAAATAGGAGCTGACTTTATATTGACGCCCTCATCATCATTTGTTAGTTCTAATCCCGGAAACAAGCCTTTTATAAGTGTTGATTTTCCGGAACCCTCACCGCCTATAATACCAATTAAAAGATCATTCGGATTTAAATAACGCTGTGAAATCATAGTGCCAAGCTGATACATTCTGAATCTTCCTCTCGGAGCATAATAGGAAGATAAAAGAAGAGGTTCTACATGAGCTGTATTATAGTAAAGAAAAGGACTTTTATTATTTTGAACCATATAGTTTTCCAATATTATTTAATTTTTTTTTAGCATAGCAAAAGTTACCGATTTTATCAATTCTGTAACTCTGTATAATAGGTTAATATTTATCAAAATGATTTAAAAAAAATCAAAATCAGTTTATAATGAAAACAAAATAAAATATTAGAAATAATCAACTTCTCAAAATGGAATTATCTTGTGAACATATTAAAAAGTAAATTGTTAAATAAAACAGCAGTATTAGGTGTTATAGGACTTGGTTATGTTGGCTTACCTCTAGCTGTAGAAAAAGCCAAAGCAGGATTTAAAACCATAGGTTTTGATATACAGAAATCAAAAGTTGAAATGGTAAATTCTGGTCATAATTATATAGGTGATGTAGTAAACGAAGATTTAGAATCTCTGGTTAAAACAGGAATTTTATCTGCAACAAGTGACTTTTCTTTCGTAGCAAAAGCAGATTGTGTTTGTATATGCGTACCAACACCTTTAGACAAACATCAACAACCAGATATTACTTATGTTAAAAATTCTGCTGAAAGCATTGTTCCTTTTATGCATAAAGATATGCTTATAGTGTTAGAATCCACTACTTATCCTGGAACAACAGAAGAATTAATAAAACCCATTTTGGAAAAATCTGGTTTAAAGTGCTGTAAAGATTTCTTTCTTGCTTTTTCCCCAGAAATGGTAATTTAATATATAAAACAAAAAACACTCCAAAGGTAGTTGGTGGTTGTAGCCCGGAATGTACTGACATAGCTGCAACTATGTATGAAATGGTTCTAGAAGCTCCTGTTCAAAAAGTATCTTCTCCAGCTGTAGCTGAAATGGAAAAGATACTTGAAAATATTTACCGTAATATAAATATAGGTCTTGTTAATGAACTTGCTATTTTATGTGATAAAATGCATATCAATATTTGGGAAGTAATAGAAGCAGCAAAATCAAAACCCTACGGATTTCAAGCTTTTTATCCAGGTCCGGGTTTAGGTGGACACTGTATACCGCTCGATCCTTATTATTTATCATGGAAAGCGAGAGAATACGGATTTCATACTTCTATGATTGAAGCTTCAATGATGATAAATGATAGAATGCCTGAATATTGCGTTGAAAGGGCTGCCAGAATATTAAATAACCATAAAAAATCTTTAAATGGTTCCAAAATTCTTGTGTTAGGAGTAGCTTACAAACAAGATATAAATGACTACCGTGAAAGTCCAGCTATAAGAGTAATAAATGAATTATATAAAACAGGAGCTGAAGTTGTTTTTTATGATCCTTTTATTCCTGAATACAAGGAAAATGGAATAATAAAAAAAGGAGAAAACAAACTTAGTAAAGAATTAATTGAAAGTGCTGATTTGGTAATTATTACAACTGCTCATACAAAACTAGATTATAATCTAGTTCAAAAATATGCTAAAGCTATTTTCGACACAAAGAATGTCATGAAAAATATAGAAAACCGTGACAATATCGAGGTTCTTTAATGAAATATGCATTAATAGGATGTGGACACATTGCAAATAATCATGTAAAGGCAGTTAAGACTAATAAATTAGATTTCATTGCAGCTTGTGATATTGTTCCAGATAATATTGAAAAATTATTAACAGAATCAGATTTGCAGAACCAAAAAAAAATATTTAGATACACAGATTATAAAACGTTACTTTTAGAACATCCAGAAATTGAACTGATTGCAATAACTACAAGCAGTGGTAATCATGCAAAAATAGCCTTAGATTGTATAGATTCTGGAAAAAATATTATTATAGAAAAACCTATGGCTATGAGCATAAAAGACGCAAACGAAATAATAAAACGTAGTAGAGAAAAAAATGTTGTTGTTTCCGTTTCTCATCAAAATAGATTTAATTATAATGTTCAAAAAGTTCGTCAAGCATTAGATGAAGGAAAATTCGGTAAGCTTTCTCATGGAAATATATGCGTCAGATGGAACCGTAATAAAAGCTATTACGATCAGGCAAAATGGCGTGGAACTTGGCTTGAAGATGGCGGTTGTTTAATGAATCAATGTATTCATGCTATTGATTTATTGATATGGATGTTTGGCGAAGAAATAGAAAGTGTTTATGGTATTATAAAAAAACAAATACATAATTATATAGAATGTGAAGATGTCGGTATAGCCATACTAACTTTTAAAAACGGTGCTATTGCAACAATAGAAGGAACAACAAACGTATATCCTAAAAATTTAGAAGAAACTCTCTGTATATTTGGTGAAAAAGGCACAGTTAAACTTGGTGGAACTTCATTAAACAAAATAGAAGCATGGAATTTCGCTGATGAATCTATGAATAAATACTTAGATAAAGCTTCAAAACCTGATAACATAAACAATTATGTTCATTTATATTCAGATGTTGTTGATTCTATAATAAAACACAGGAAGCCTTACATTGATGCTATTGCTGGAAAAAATTCTCTAGAAGTTGTTCTTGCAATATACAAATCTTCAATCACAGGTCAACAGATAAAGCTACCATTAACAGATTGTTCTACAAGTGATTTTGCCAATATTTTTAAATAAAGGTGAACATAGATGAAAACAGACAAAAATTACTTTGTGCATGAATCTTCTTATATAGATGAAGATGTTGAAATAGGAGAAGGCACAAAAATATGGCATTTCTGCCATATTATGAATAACACTAAAATAGGCAATAAATGTAATATAGGACAAAATTGTGTTATTGGACCAAATGTAGTATTAGGAAATAATGTAAAAGTTCAAAACAATGTTTCTATTTATGAAGGTGTAGAAATAGAAGATGATGTTTTTTGCGGTCCTTCAATGGTTTTTACAAATGTTATCAATCCAAGAAGTCACATTAGTAGAAAACATGAGTTTAAGAAAACGAAGCTTTGCAAAGGAACAACAATAGGTGCAAACGCTACAATAGTTTGTGGTCATACTCTTGGGAACTATTCTTTTGTTGGTGCTGGGTCGGTAGTTACGAAAAATGTTCCAGATTATGCTATGGTTTATGGAAATCCTGCTAAAATCAGAGCTTATGTTTGTCAATGTGGTATTAAATTGACAAATAATGCAAAAATAGATGATAATCAAATCTTAGAATGTGAGTGTTGTCATATGAAATATCGTGTAAAAAACGGTTTATTACTACAAATTAACGATGTTTTATAAATTCCACATTACTTAAATAGTTTTATTTTATATTTATATATATATTTATTAGTATTCTTATTATTAGGTGTTGTTGATATTGTGGATAACTATGTGTACAATTTTCACATAGCTGTTTTTTGAAGGTGGATAATGTTGTTTAAAGTTTATTTATGTTTTACACTTTTTATTTATAATATTAACAATTTTTCTTTTTCTTTATTTTTGCACTAATTATCCACACTAAATTAACATAGTTATACAAACTTTTATCAAAATATAAATATATAAAAATCTTGCTTAGTTTTTATTTGTTTGATATATTTCTTAAATCTTAAATGTACATAAAAAGCTTTTTTATAAAGAAAGTAATGTACAAAACAAACAAAGGGTTAATGTACAATGACAACTACAATGGAATCTGTATGGCAAAAAATTATAGAAAGAATAAATGCTGAAAATTCAGGTTCTTCTAAAATGTTTATTGGTTCAATAAAGCCAGATAAATTAGAAAACAACATTCTTACTCTAATATCTGTTAATGAAATATGTCGAGATATAATTAATAAAAAATATGAAAAAGACATTAACCGTATTTTAAAAGAATTTGATCCAGCTTTAAATTATGAAATAATTGTTAAAGCTGGTAAATCATTAAACAAACCTTTAAGTAAACCTTTACAACCTACGTTACCGACTCTTTCTGAACCTGTTGCAGCACCTGTTGCTAAAACTGTTTCATCTAAATATGAATCGATGTTTAATTCAAAATATACTTTTGATTCTTTTGTTGTCGGGAAGAGTAACCAGTTTGCATATGCTATATGTCAGGGAGTTACAAAGAATCCAGGTAATCTGCATAATCCTGTATTCATATATGGAGGGGTAGGATTAGGTAAGACTCATTTGATACAGGCTATAGGTCACGAAATTATAAAAAATGACCCAAAGGCTAAAATTGCTTATCTTTCTTCAGAAACATTTACAAATGAGTTTATAGATTCTCTTCGAGAAAAAAAGACTGATGATTTTAGAAAAAAATACAGGAAAATAGACCTATTGTTAATTGATGATGTTCAATTTTTTGCAAAGAAAGAACAGACTCAAGAAGAATTTTTCCATACTTTTAACGAACTTTTTCAGCAAAAGAAACAAATTGTTTTAACTTCTGATACGTCTCCTGATAAAATCCCAGATGTTGATGAACGTTTGGCTTCCAGATTTGCTATGGGAGTAGTTGTTGACATTCAACAGCCAGACTTAGAAACGAGAACAGCTATTTTAATGAATTGTGCAAAAAAATCAATGGTTGCTGTTCCTGAAGATGTAATTATGTATTTAGCACAGGGTGTTACCTCCAATATTAGAGCACTAGAAGGGGCTTTTAATTCTGTTCTGGCTTTTGCTGGTATTATGAACAAGCCAATAGACAAAGATTTGGTTGACCAAGTTCTTAAGAATATGCTCAGAGAAACTGCTGGCGGAAAAATAAGTATTAGCTGGATAATTAAACGAGTTGCTGAGTTTTATGATATTTCTGAAGCAGAAATGATAGGAAAAAGGCGTTCTGCTAATTTAGTTTTACCAAGACAGGTAGCTATGCGTCTAAGTCAGATTTTAGTAGATGCTTCACTTAATCAAATAGGTGAAAAATTTGGCGGACGCGATCATACTACTGTAATGCATGCTTGTGACAAGATTAATAAAATGATAAAAACTGATAGTAATTTTGCAGATGAGTTTGAACGAATAAAACGATTTGTTGATCCAAATAAATAAATTGTTTTTAACTAGTTCTATTTGGTTTTTATTTGAAATCTTTTCTTTTACCAATATACAGATTTTTATTAACTTTTATCCAATCTAGTTCAGGATAATTGCTACTTATATCAACACTTGTAAATATTCTATCTTTTTCTGTTAGTTTGTTTATCCAAGGTTCGTAAGCTTTAAAATGAAAATCTGAATAAGTAATCTCTCTAAATGTTTTTTTATCGTCATCAGGCATGATTGCAGGTTCAAATCCTAAAATATATTTATATTTCGCTTTTGGATCTGCAAAGTATTGATAATAAAAATGTCTCATAGAATCATTATAGATAATACCATTATCTGAAGGTTTAAAATCAGAAAATTCTTTCCTGGAAAAATCAACAAAATAATTACCTCTTTCTTTTTTATTATTCCATTTGTGACTAGGTATTATAATAATAGCTGAAACCATTACGATGACAAATAATACTTTTTTTAAGAAAGGTTTTTTTACTGATTTCATATCTGAAATTAGCTCTGATAGTTTTATAGACGACCAGTACATTAATGCTACTATTCCCCAGTCAACCCAAAATCTGACTACTCTTATTGAAAGAAGCCATGTTAGCAAAATCAGAATAAACAAAGGGTCTTTAGATAAATCATTTAATTTAAGTTTCTTGGAATATACAAGTAGAGTAATAATGAAAATACTAGGAAAGACCCAGAATATATGAATATTTCCTTCTGCAAATTCCGTTACTAATTGCCAGTTATAAATTTTCTCAGAAAAAATAAATGAAAATGTAAAAATTCGTTAAATTCCCCAGTCATAAAAGCACCTATAACTGTAGATAACAATATGCAAGATGTTAGTTCAAAGGTTTTCTTTATTTGACTTGTTAATAACAAAGCCATTGGCAGAAGAAGAAAAGTATACCAGGTTCCATGTATCCAGACAGCTAAACTTAAAAGAATAATGGATATTGAATATATTATTAGTCTGCTAAGTTCTTCTTTGGAATCTATAAACCATAATTTAAGTAATATTAATGTAACTATATTTGAAAAAATAAATGGGCGACCGAGCATTGTTCTTAAAATAATACTCCTGTCGAAGAAAAACATTAGAATTAAAATAATGGTCCAGGCAGCTTTATTGGGCGATAGTCTGGTACCAATTATATTAAAAAGAATAAACAGAGCTATAACAGAAAAACAGAGTAATTGATCTTTATTTATCCAAAAAGTAGAATATACCCAATGCAAAATTCTATGCCAGCCAACGTTATGGTCCGATTCTAAACCAGGTGAAATTACTAAAACATCAGACCATTTTTGGTTTGATGTCATAGAAAAAGCAACGTGGCGATTTGCGTCATCTGTTGGTCTATAACCCTTTGAAAGGATTTGAAATGAAATTACAAAATAGACAGCAATTATAAATATAAAAGCTATTATTTTTTCATAATTAATATGTTTTATATTTTTAGTTTCTATTTTATTTTCTCCAAACCATCTTATTTATAACGCCAACGTAAGACTGAATAATTTTAACAACTTTTGAACTTACATTTTCTTCTATGTAATCAGGAACAGGGATTCCGTAATCACCGTTTTTATTCATTTCAACAGCTGTTTCAATAGATTGAAGCAAACCTTTTTCGTCTATTCCAGAGAGAATAAAGCAAGCTTTATCTAAGGCTTCGGGACGTTCTGTAGAAGTTCTTATGCAAACAGCAGGGAAGGGACAACCTATTGAAGTGAAAAAGCTTGATTCTTCTGGAAGAGTGCCTGAATCTGAAACGACGCAAAAAGCGTTCATCTGTAAGCAATTATAATCATGAAATCCTAAAGGTTCATGTTGAATAACCCTTGAATCAAGTATAAAACCACTTGATTCTAAGCGTTTTTTAGAACGAGGGTGGCAAGAGTATAAAATAGGCATATCATATTTTTCTGCCATTTTATTAATAGCTGTAAATAGGCTAATGAAATTCTTTTCTGTATCGATATTTTCTTCGCGGTGAGCAGAAAGCAGGATATATCGGCCTTTTTCTAAGCCTAATTTTTTGTGAATATCTGAAGATTTGATTTCTTCTAAGTTATTTTTTAATACTTCTGCCATTGGGGAACCGGTAACATAGGTTCTTTCTTTCGGCAAGCCACATTCAGCAAGATAACGTCTTGCGTGTTCGGAATAAGCCATATTCACATCTGAAATTATATCGACTATTCTACGATTTGTTTCTTCTGGCAAACATTCGTCTTTGCAGCGATTGCCAGCTTCCATATGGAAAATAGGAATATGCAGGCGTTTTGCTCCTATTACAGAAAGGCAGGAATTGGTGTCGCCAAGTACTAAAACGGCTTCCGGTTTTATTTGTTCCATAAGATTATAAGAGGCAGCGATGATATTGCCCATAGTATCGCCCAAAGTTTCACCTACGGCATTCATATAAACTTCAGGATCTTTTATCTTCAAATCTTTAAAGAAAACGCCATTAAGGTTGTAATCATAGTTCTGACCAGTGTGAGCAAGAATTACATCGAAATATTTACGGCTTTTGTTTATTACTGCTGAAAGTCTTATTATTTCAGGTCTTGTTCCTACTATTATTAAGAGTTTTAATTTGCCATTATTTTTAAATTCTATCATTTTTTCAGCTCATTTCTGATATATTCTAGCTCTAGAAGCTTCTGTTTAACTTCTTCTACGTTTAAAAGTTTTGTGGTATTAGAATTAAACTCTGTTAAAGTATTACGCTTTGCGTCGCCTTCAATAAAGTATTTGTCGTAGTTAAGACCTCTTCTGTCGCAGGGAACTTGATAGAAATTGCCCAAATCAATAGCATGAGCACACTCTTCATTAGTTAGAAGAGTTTCATACATCTTTTCTCCGTGACGTATGCCTATAACCTTTATATTTTTCTTATCGGCGTTGAACAGTTCGCAGACTGCTTCAGCCTGAGTTTGTATAGTGCAGGCAGGAGCTTTTTGGACAAGAATATCTCCGGAATTACCTTTTTCAAAGGCAAACAAAACAAGGTCTACTGCTTCTTCTAATGACATAATAAATCTAGTCATAGAGCCATCAGTAATAGTAATAGGATTATTTGCTCTTATCTGGCCTATCCAAAGAGGAATTACAGAACTTCTTGAGCACATTACGTTTCCATATCTGGTGCAACAAATTTTGGTTTTATCACTAGTTCGACTTTTTGCCACAACAACTTTTTCCATCATAGCTTTGGAAGTCCCCATTGCGTTAACTGGATAAGCGGCTTTATCTGTAGAAAGACAAACGACAGATTCTACACCTTCGTCTATTGCAGCAGTTAGAACATTTTCTGTTCCTAATACATTTGTCTTTACTGCTTCTATAGGGAAAAATTCACAGGAAGGAACTTGTTTTAAGGCGGCAGCATGGAAAATATAATTCACACCATGCATAGCATTTTTTACTGATTGCAAATCTCTTACGTCTCCAATATAAAAGCTGATTTTTTCAGCATATTCAGGCATTTTAACCTGGAATTCATGACGCATATCATCCTGCTTCTTTTCATCTCGTGAAAAAATTCGGATTTCATTAATATCGCTTGATAAAAATCTGTTAAGAACAGCGTTTCCAAAAGAACCTGTTCCACCTGTAATCATTAAAGTTTTGCCACCAAATAAAGTCACTTTTTGCTCCAACTGCTTGATTTTTCTGTTATTATGCCACTCTAACTATCAAAGGTCAAGGAAGTTTAAAGGTGAAAACTTAAAGCTGAAAGGTGTTTAAAGAAAATCTTTTTTTAGTTAGCCAAAATTATTTGTCAAAAATTTTGCTATGGAAATGATTCTTTATTCCATATATTTCCCTTTGGCGGAAAGAAGTGGATAGAAAAACGTAATCTTAAAACAAAAAAAGGTATTTAATAAATTACGTGTACTTTTATGGGCATTTCGTGTATAATTTTTAAAGTTTTATGGGAAAGAATATAAGGGCAAGAGTTAATTTAACTGGCTCAAAATAATGATTACAGTAGTTACGATTGTTGAAAACAATCATTTGAACTCTAAACTCTTTTTTAACTCTAAAACTAGATATCAATAGAAACTTTTAGTTTGAAACAATACTTATAGTTTAAAAACAGGGGGGCACTTATGATAAAAACTGTATTTTTTAACAAAGAAGAAAACTGTCTGGAATTGATAGACCAGACTTTATTACCATTACAGGAAGTTATCATAAAATGCCGAACAGAAGTCGATATAGCCAAAAGTATTATTGATATGCAGGTTCGTGGTGCGCCAGCTATTGGAGTTACTGCTGCTTACGGGGTTTATTTTGGTTTAATTAATCCAAAAAATCGAGAAAAAAAGATTTTATTAGAAGAACTTCTTGAACAGATTTGCGATTTGCTTACAGGCACCAGACCAACAGCAGTAAATTTGTTTTATGCTGTTAACAGAGTAAGAAATGCTATATTGAATCTTCATACAGGAGATTTAGATAAAGCAGCAGAAAAAGCTTTATCAGAAGCCAAAGCTATTTATGAAGAAGATTTAGCTATGTGCCGTGCAATTGGCAAATATGGACAAGAACTTATAGGTGATTGCGAAACATGGCTTACTCACTGTAATGCAGGAGCACTTGCTACCGCAGGTTATGGCACTGCTTTAGGCGTATTCCGTGCAGCAAAAGAAGCTGGTAAAA
Organism: Candidatus Rifleibacteriota bacterium; assembly: GCA_905236675.1. Lineage (GTDB taxonomy): Bacteria > Muiribacteriota > Ozemobacteria > Ozemobacterales > Ozemobacteraceae > RUG334. The sequence continues at coordinate 16,297 of CAJOND010000044.1, forward strand.
ATATAAAAATAATTGCTGATGAAACAAGACCATTACTTCAAGGAGCTAGATTAACTGCTTGGGAATTGATGAAAGATGGTTTTGAAGTTACTGTTATTGATATGGCTGGTGGTTTAATTAGAAACGATATGGTTCAAGGCGTTGTAGTTGGAGCTGATAGAATCACGTCAAAAGGTTTTGTAGCAAATAAAATAGGTACTTATTCTTTAGCAGTATTGTGTAAATACAATGGTGTTCCTTTTTATGTTGCCGCTCCTACAAGCACTTTCGATATGAGCATAAAATATGACGATGAAATAGTTATAGAACAAAGAAACCCGGACGAAATAACAAAGTTTGCTGGTGTTCAGGTTGCTCCTACTGGTGTAAAAGTTTATAATCCTGCTTTTGATGTAACTCCTCCAGAATTAATAACTGGCATTATTACAGATAAAGGAATTATTGAACCTATTTATGCTGAAACTATACCACAGGTATTAGGATTGAAATAAGGAATAAAAGATGTTGTTTAACGCTTTCAGACAAGTTGGTAGGGATTTGTTCCTGGCAGGTCTTAACAATTCACATTCAGGTAATTTAAGTGTTCGTATTAATGAAAAACAAATAATTATTACCCGGACTGGATGTATGTTACATCATATTGATCACCCTGACTTAATAACTACATCTATAAGACATGAAGATTATCAAACTCTGAAAGCATCCAGAGAATTGCCAGTTCATCGTTCTATTTACTTGCATACTAACGCAAAAGCTATTGTTCATGCTCATTCACCTTATGTTGTAGCAGAATCACTAAGTGGCAATCATATAGAAAATAACAGATTAATGCTTAAAGACGCAGAAGGTTTATATTATTTTCCGAAAGGAATACTTGTTATAGAAGCAAAAAATGCAATAGCTTCTAACGAAGTAGCCGAATTAGTTATACCTGCTTTTAAAGATTCACCAATAGTAATTGTTAAAGGTCATGGTGTATTCTCAATAGGAGATACTTTGGAAGAAGCTTATCACTGGGTTACAGGCTTGGAACATTCGACTAAGATATTGAAATTATTAGAATAATCAGGTCCCTTCATTTACCGATGAAGATTAAACATCCTTTTGAAGCAATATATGATAGGAATTCAAAAATATTAATATTGGGTTCTTTCCCATCTGTAAAATCAAGAGAGCAGAAATTCTTTTACGGACACCCTCAAAACAGGTTTTGGAAAGTTATTGCATCAATATTTAAAGAAGAAGTTCCTAAAACTATTCAAGATAAAAAGAAAATGTTAATTAAAAATAACATAGCACTATGGGATGTTATTGCTAGTTGTGAAATAAAAGGTTCGTCTGATTCTTCTATTACTAATGCTGTTCCAAATGATTTATCTGCTATATTTAAAACAGCGAAAATAGAAAAAGTTTTTTGTAATGGCAATAAATCTTTAGAATTATATCAAAAGTTTATTTTCCCAATTAACGGTATAAAAGCAGAAAAACTTCCTTCAACTAGTCCTGCTAACGCTTCATACAATTTAGAAAAACTTATAAAAGAATGGTCTTTAAGATTTTGATATGAAATATTCAAATATGGTTATGGAGTGTTCATTGTTTTTGTTATTCAAATGAAGAATATAAAAGAATTCAGACCTAATGATGTCACTCACAAAGCATTTGATGAAGCTTTACGAGTAGTTTGTAAAGCAGGTGTGAACATTTTAGCTTTAGTTAGATTGTATTGTTTTACCAGATTCAATAGTAATAGATAAGCCCGTGGCGGTTGATATTTAGTATTTTTGTTGTTAAGATATAAATCTGATATATAATGTATTGGAATTTGTTTTATGAAAAATCGGAGCAATGATGTCAAATACTAATGAAATATACGCTTATCGTTTTCCTGAAGAAGAAATATATAATTCTGTTTTTAATGATGAATCATTAAACGTAAAAGCATTCAATGATATAAAATCACTATTAGATAATAGTATAAAAGAGAACGATATTATTTTCATTTATTTACCTGCTTTTGAAGATTATATTGTTGATTTGTTAGATATTCTAAAAAGAAAACATAAAAAAAATCCAATTGTAGCGATTGGTGAAAGATATAGCCAAGAGTATTTGGAAGCTATTTTTGAGCATCATTATTTTACTTATATTATGCTTCCCTGTTGTAAGGAAAAAATCATCGAAACTTTGTTAAAAGCTAAGGCTAAAGATTGTGTTTATAAGCCTAAAATAGACTTAGAAGATGAACTAAATAAAGTCCAGAGAAAACTAGTTGTACTTAATAATGTTGCTATTGCTTTAACAACTCAAAAAAATATAGGACATCTGTTGAATTTTATTCTTACTAAGACAAGACATTTGATTAAAGCAGACGCTGGCAGTCTCTATTTAAAAGAAGGCAAGAAAAATCTGCGTTTTGTTTTTACACAAACTATATCAACAGACTGGACTGGTGAAAAAAATATTTTATTAGAAATAAACGATAAATCAATAAGTGGTTTTACGGCTAAAACAGGGCAGTCATTAAATTTATTAGACGTATATTATGTACCTTCTTCTTTCCCTTTTAGTTTTAATCAGGATTTTGATAAATCTACTGGTTATCGTACTAAGTCTATGATTACCGCTCCTATGTATAATAAAAGCGGAGAAATCGTAGGGGTTATTCAGTTGATGAATAAAAGAAAAGACTATGAAACTAGTAAAAAAGGGGTAAAGCTAGAAGAAGATCAGATAATTCCATTTAACAATGAAGATGTTGATCTTGTTAATAACTTGGCTTCTCAAGCAGCTGTAGCCTTGGAAAATGCGAGACTGTTATATGATTTGAGAAGAACTTTTGAAGGATTTGTGAAAGCTTCAGTAGTTGCAATAGAATCCAAAGATCCTTGTACTCATGGTCATTCTGAAAGAGTTGCTGAATTAACAGTAGCTTTGGCAAAAAAAATCAATGATATTCGTGAAGGAACTTTTGCTAACCTTCGTTTTAACGAAAAGGAACTCTTACAGCTTAGATACGCTTCTTTACTTCATGATTTCGGTAAAGTCAGCGTTAGCGATGAAGTGCTTACCAAAAGCAAAAAGCTATACCCCTATGAATTAGATAATCTTATTGCTCGTTATAAGTTCATTAAAAAATCAATTGAAGCTGATTATTACAAAAATTGTTACGATTATATTTCTCAGAATGGCTATGAAAAGTTTTTGTCTGTTAAGCAGGAAATGGAAAACGATTTCAATAAACAGATAAAAGAAATTGAAAACACTGTTAATACACTGATTAAATCTAACGAACCAACTGTTTTAGAAGAAGATTCTTCAAATAAAATTTCAGAATTGGCAAAATCTGGATATACCGACAGAGACGGCAATAAAACCGCTTATTTAACCGAAAGAGAAGCAACGGCATTATCTGTAAAACGAGGTTCATTAACAGAACAGGAAAGATTAGAAATAGAATCTCATGTTAAGTATTCTTACAACTTTCTTTCTAAGATTCCTTGGGGAAAAGACTTGGCAAGGGTTCCAGAGATTGCTTATGCTCACCATGAAAAGTTGAATGGAAGAGGCTATCCGAATCATTATGTTGAAAAGGATATTCCTATTGAATCACAGATGATGGGTATTACAGATATTTTTGATGCTCTGACAGCTCAGGATAGACCATATAAACCTGCTTTGCCTTTAAAAAAGGCGTTAGATATACTTTGTAAAGAAGCAGAAAATAATTCCTTGAACAAAGAGCTGGTCGATATTTTTGAGAAATACGAAGTTTATAAGTGCCTGGAAGAAAACAACTAGAAACTTAGATTGCTACTTTTTATAAGTATACACATTTGTCATAATAAGTATAGCGTATGGGCCTTCTATTTTTAAAGAGATTAGAGAATAGAGGTTAGAGATTAGAGGAGTGTTTTAGCTAAATGTTATTTACTGCTTATTAGTTTTCGTGAAAATTATTACTTTACGACTAACTATAAGTTTCTTTCTGATTCAGTAGTAATGAGATATTAGCACTTGACCTACGTAGTATTACAAACCAAACAATTCCCTTATCTGCGACTCGCTTGCCATCCTGGCGCTCGCTTGCACTCCAAACATCCTGTTTGTAGTCTTGCCTCTTATCTCTAAGAGTTATACGTTTATAACAATGGGTAGACTACTTTAGAGAGCATAGAAAAGAAGAAGAGCAACAGAGCATAGAGCTTAGGGATTATTCTTATAAGCTATTTAAGCTGGTCGGGTTTGAAATAAAGAGTGAAAGTTTCCGGATATAAAGTAAATCTTACGCAAATTTCAGATACCTTAGCAAGGCTTTCATTACTTATATCAAACTCAAACCTGCCTTTATCCTTAGGTGTTTTTTGTTCATCACTTCGAAATGCAATAAAATTACCTTTTGGCCTATTAAAAACGCTAATCTCCATGTTTTCAGGAACAGAATATTCAATGGAAAACCTCATATAACCATTATCTAATGGTTGTGCTGTAAAACTATGTATTGTTTCAGTTTTATTATCAGTCAGTTTATTTTTGATGTCATAGCTGATTTTTTTTGTTTTTTCTACAGGTTTTCAGTTTGTAAGCTTAAATTTTTCCCAGTCCCAACTTATTTTGCCTGCGTCTTTACGTAGCTTTTTAATCTGTTCAGAAGTTTTATTGATATAACCCTCGGAATCACAGAATGATAAAGCAACAACATTAGGTTCTATAACGCCAAAGTTGTGATATGCAATCAAATTGTAAAGATTTAACTGATAGTTTTTGTCTTCGCTAATAGGCATTTTACTAGAAGAAATCAATGTCTTGCCATATTCTTTTTGAGCAATAAAGAACGCTTGACTGCGCGTTTTTCCATCATGAATTGCTTTGAAATAATTATAAAAGAAATTATAGAAGTTATCATATTTCTGTATCTTTAAATGACTCATCTAAATTGAAAGTTATAGAAGATATATTTGATGTTGCCGAAAACGCTCCAACACATTTGCCATTCAACGCAGTTGTAGTAAGATTGTTTTCCATGCCATAACCATTTAGATTTATCCAAGTATCTAGATAGTAAGGGTTTGCAGAGAAAACAGAGTTGAAGTTGTTCATATCAATTATAGAAGTAAACTGTTCCCAGCCTTTATCGAATGAAGATTTTTCCATTTTGTCGAATTGTCCATTCGCTTTAATTACAAACTCTATGTTATCTCTTTTATTTTCTTTGGTCATATTCTCCAATTCAAAGTTGCCAAAAACATAATTAACTTCATCATCATTACAATAAAGTCGGTAACCAGCATCCAAAAGATTGTATTTATAATCTATATGTTCACAAAGGAAACAACCCATATTATTAAATAGTCTATTTTCATACGGAACAAGATTAGAAAAGCTTACTACTCCAAGTTGATTTAAATTTGTATCAACTGCGAAAGCTTTATATCTCTTAAAAAATGAATCGAACTCTCCCTTGCTTAGTGGCAGACGAGCAACAGGCCACTGTGGAATCAAATCAACATTCCAACCATTTGCCATATGATCCTCTACATTATATTCTGAGTTTAGCTTACTAACGTCACTATCAAAGTTTCCATAAAAGAGGTCTGTCAAAAGGAAACCACCTTCATAACTTCCGTCAACCTTTTTAGCCTTGTATTTTATTTTAAAAGAAGGAACCATGCTAGCTGTTCCGAAAATCTGAATACCAGCAACTTGACCACCTCGTTGCTTTGAATCATTCTGTAAAGTAGTATACAAACTTTGTATATCGCTAATCTTTGCAGTATCTACTGTAAGAACAGTTGCATCGGTAATGTTTGCAAGATAGTCACCTACAGCTGTTAAATCCAGCTCTGTCATGGCTGAAGTGTTCATCACTGCATAGAAATACTTAGTTCTGGCTTTGGCTTCGTCTAAGATAACTTTTGCTTCTGAATCACGCCCGACACTTTTTAGTGCAGATGCCACAAAACCTACAGGATTTACAATAGGCACACCATCATTATTAATATATGCAGTATCGACAATCATTTTTCTCAAATCATTCTTTGTAAGTGAGGGGTTTATTTCAATAGCAATTGCATAAAGCCCAAACACATAAGGCATTGCCCAGCTTAGACCACCATTTGCACTGTAAATATATTTAGTTGTTTCAAGAGTTGATGCGATTGTTCTACCAGCAGTTGGAATACACACAAGTTCTGGTTGCCGGCTACTCCACCATGATTCAGAAACAAGACTATTAAGCGAGTTCTTGTCAGAATAAGGAATAAAAGAATAAGCTCCGTAATCTTCACAGAAACAGACCATGATTCCAGCGTCTTCACAGGCTTTTACCGCTTCTCTGAATGCATCAGGATTTTTTTCAGATTCGTCTATATTGTCAGAGAAACCAACCATTCGAATTTTTTTGTTATCTGGAAGAGTTTTATTTTGCTCTATAATCTGATATAAAGCTTCAGAATGTCTTAACTGGTCAGCTTCTCAAGCAGCAAAAGCATAAAAATAAACTTCTGCCGCTGGTGCTGTACCTATGTCTTTGCCTAAAAGCAGTGATAAAACTGCTGGTCCGTGCATACTGACTTCTTCTTTTGTGTTGTTTATATAATGAAGAGTACTACTTGCATATTGCTCATGATAAGTTGGCGCTTTATCACCTATAGGCTGGTATATGTATGCTATGACAGCACCCTTTCCTGTAAAACCATGCTTATGTAAAATATCCATATTTAATCCAGGGTATTTACCCCACTCAATCAATCTTTCAGGCGAATATCCTTGAGGAAGCATTTTAGTAAATTTAGTTTTATCTCCAATAGATAAGGAGTATATAAGACCAGATTCTTTAGAAAGCTCTACATCTATAATTCTATTTGTTGAAAACCAATAATCTTCAAATGGTTTAAACCTATCTACAGCTTGAAATTTTGCTATCTGTCGTATCACAGTCAAAGGGCAAATAACAGGGGTTTGAGAACTTATAGAGGAAGTCGATTGTTCCATTTGGCTACTATCAGATAAGTTTTCTCCATAGACATTTGTGGTCAAACAACCTAACAGCATTAATAAAGCCAAATAAGAACAACAAATTTTTTTCATAATATTTCTTTTCCTATACAACTTACGTATATCTTGTTTCTCAAATCTTTTTCACTGAGAATTTTTAATTCACTCTCCATAAACTCAGCAACCTTTCAATCCATTCAGCAAAATATTTCACATTATAATAGCTATTTCAAAAATATTAAGCTAATTGAAATATAAAAAAACTTAAAGTTATAAAAGAGTTGAGAAAGGGAAAAAGCATTAATCTTAGCTAGGGGAGCAGAATTTGGCGTAGCCAAAGTCTGAAGGGGGGGAACGATGACAGCATTGCGAAGACTAAAAGGATCTTTAGGTGATTCAAGAAGGAACATCAAGTAGGGTATTTGGGAGATTCAACAAGTAAGCCTTACAAATAAACTCAAACATCAATACTTGATAAGATAGGTATTTTAAGGTATATTGCATTCATAAAAAAATAAAGAGATAAATAATAGGAGGCAATAGGATTGTTTGGTTTGTAGACTAACGAATTATAAATGAGTTTGAGTTCCAACCGATTTTCTATTCTCTAAATACTTATCTCTAATTTCTAAAAAAAGTCTGGATCGCCAGGCACACATTGTATGCTCGCGATGACGATCTTATAATAAGGATTAGAAAAATGCTTTACGACAAACCGAATAACAATGTTTCACCTAAACGAGAGGAAGAAATCCTTGAGTTTTGGAAACAGGACGATACCTTCAAAAAGTCTATAAAGCTAAGAGAAGGCGCTCAGAAATTTGTATTTTTTGATGGCCCTCCTACTGCTAATGGTGTTCCCCATCCTGGTCACGTTTTAACAAAGGCAATGAAAGACCTGATTCCACGTTACAAAACAATGCGTGGTTATCAGGTAACAAGAAAAGCAGGTTGGGATACTCACGGACTTCCTGTTGAACTTGAAGTTGAAAAAATGCTTGGTCTTGAAAGCAAGACTGGTATTGAAAAATACGGTATCGAACCCTTTATTAAAAAATGCCGTGAAAGTGTTTTCAAATATGAAGGTGCTTGGCGTAAGATGGCTTTAAGAGGCGGTTTTTGGCTGGACCTTGATGAGCCATATATTACTTGCACTAACAACTATATCGAAACAGTTTGGTGGATGTTGGCTCAGTTCTGGAAAGACGATATGCTTTATGAAGGTCATAAAGTTGTTCCTTACTGCCCTCGCTGTGGCACAGCTCTTTCCTCTCACGAAGTAGCTCAGGGCTACAAAGAAGTTGAAGATCCATCAGTTTTTGTAAGATTCGCAATCAAGAATCAAGAAAACACTTATTTCCTGGTTTGGACAACAACTCCATGGACTCTCTTTGCTAACGTAGCTCTTGCTGTTGGTAAAGACATCGACTACGTAAAAGTAAAACGTGGTGATGAATTCTTAATATTGGCTAAAGCACGTCTTAGCGTTTTAGGTGAAGAACCATACGAAATAGTTGAAGAAATGAAGGGTTCTGACCTTCTCGGAATCGACTATCATCAGCTTTATACTTATGCAAAAGTAGACAAAAAGGCTCACTTCGTAATAGCTGGTGATTTCGTTTCTACCGAAGACGGTTCTGGTATTGTTCATATAGCTCCAGCTTTTGGGGAAGACGACTCTAGAGTTGGTAAAGAAAACAATCTTCCAGTGCTTCAACCAGTTGGTTTAGACGGTTGTTTCAAAGATGAAATCACACCTTTCAAAGGTATGTTCGTTAAAAAAGCTGACCCGGAAATCATTAAAGATTTGAAGGCTAGCGGTAAACTCTTCAAGACAGCCAAGATTAAGCACACTTATCCATTCTGCTGGCGCTGTGGTAGCCCACTTCTTTATTACGCAAGACACAGTTGGTTCATCAGAGCTACAGCTTTCAAAGACGCTGTTATAAAGAACAACGATACAGTAACCTGGTATCCTGATCATATTAAAGAAGGTCGTTTCTTGAACTTCCTAGAAAATATGATTGACTGGGCTATTTCTCGTGACAGATATTGGGGAACTCCACTTCCAATATGGGTCTGCAAAGACTGTGGCCATCATCACTGTGTAGACAGTATAAAGAACCTCAAAGAAATGAGCGACAACTGTCCAGACGATATAGAACTTCACAGACCTTATGTTGACAGCGTTTTGCTTAACTGCCCAAAATGCGGTGGCAAAATGAAACGTGTTCCGGAAGTTATCGACTGCTGGTTTGACTCTGGCGCAATGCATACTGCTCAGTGGCACTATCCTTTCGAAAATAAAGAAATATTCGAAAGCGAATTCCCTGCCGACTGGATATGTGAAGCAGTAGACCAGACCAGAGGCTGGTTCTATAGCTTATTAGTAACAAGTACCTTTATCCATAAGGTTTCTCCATATAAGAGTGTTACTGTTCTTGGTCTAATATGTGATAAGAACGGCATCAAGATGAGTAAGTCTAAAGGAAATGTTTTAGACTGTATGTTCCTATTCGATAAATACGGTGCTGACGCAGTTAGATGGGCATTATATTCTGGCACTGCTCCTTGGAACACTCGCCGTTTCTATGAAGAAGCTATTGCTGATGCTCAAAAGAAGTATTTGGGAACATTGCAGAATGTATACTCTTTCTTCACTCTTTATGCAAACATAGAAAACTTCAAGCCAAGCGAACACAACATCGCTATTGCTGAAAGACCAGAAATAGACAGATGGATAATTTCTCGCTTCAATCACGCTACAGAAGAAGTTAAGAAAGCTCTCGACAAATACGAAATAGTTTGGGCTACCGAAAAGTTAGAAAAGCTCGTTGATGACCTTTCCAACTGGTATGTAAGAAGAAGCAGAAGACGTTTCTACAACTGCAATACTCCAGATTCAGAATCAGCATTCTTAACTCTTTATGAAATTTTGGTTGGTATTGCCAAACTTACAGCTCCATTTACTCCATTCATAGCTGAAGACATTTACCGCAACCTGGTTTGCCATGTTGATCCTAAGGCTCCAGAAAGCGTTCACCTCTGTGATTATCCAGAAGGAAAAGCAGAATTGATCAACGAAGAACTTGAACGCCGCATGGAATTCATTATGAATGTTGTAGTTCTTGGTCGTGCTGCTCGTAATGAAGCTAACCTCAAAGTCAGACAGCCACTTGCTGAAATAAAAGTTGTTGTAGCTGATGATTTTGAACGCCATACTCTTGAAATAATGGAACACCTCATTGGTGAAGAATTGAACGTCAAGAAAGTAACTCCTGTTACAGATGCTTCAAGTCTAATGAGATACATAGCAAAACCAAACTTCAAGAATATTGGTAAAGGTCCATACAAGAGTTTGATGCCTAAGATTAAAGCACATCTTGAACAGGCAAACGGCAATGAAGTTAAAGAACAGCTTGAAAAAGGCGGTTACGAAATCACAATTGATGACAAACCAGTAACTCTTAAAGCTGAAGACATAGTACTTCAGGCTGAAGCTTCTGCTGATTTTGCTGTTCAGTCTCAAGGCAAGCTCAGTATTGCTCTTCTCAAGACTTTGACTCCAGAACTTATTCTCGAAGGCTATGCTCGTGAAATGGTCAACAAGATTCAGTTCATGAGAAAAGATCTTGGTTTTGAAGTTGTAGACCGCATAAGAGTAGGTTATGAAGTAATAGATACCGACAAGAAAGCAGACTTTGAAAAGGCTGTTGAACTCTTTGGCGAATACGTTAAGAAGGAAACCTTGACTTTGAAATTAGGTGAAGGACTAGATTCTAACCTTAGCGAACCTGCTGAATGGGATATTAATGGAGTTAAGATTAAATTAGCTCTAGCAAAGGAAAAAGTAGCATGAAGAAGTTTACTATAGAATTCAAGACCCTTACTGATGCTGTAAATACAGTTAGTAAAGCAGTAGCAACAAAGGGTGCTATTCCTGTTCTTTCTAATCTTTTGATTACAGCCGCTGATGGTAAGATCAGATTTGTTGGCACCGACCAGGAAATAATGATGATTTCCAATATGGAAGCCAACACTGAAGAAAGCGTAAATTTTACTATTCCAGCAAAGCTTATTCAGGAAATATTAAGCAGTATAACTGCTGAAAGCACCGATATTGTCGAATTTGAGCTAATCGATGAAGAAAGAGGTGAAATGGAACTTCGCTGTGGTCGAAGCAAGTTCACAATTCAAATTCAGGGCACAGATGATTTTCCACCAGTTCCAGTATTGGGTGAAGAAGATACTTCTCTATTCGATGCAAAATGCGAAGGCTGGTCTAGAGCTTTGAAAGAAGCTTCTCTTGCTATTCTTCAAGAAGAAGGAAACCCTGTTCAGAAGAGTATCTGTTTTGATTTCAGCGATGGAATAAATCCAATGCTTGCTTCTACCGACAACAAGCGTCTTTGTGCCACTATGGTAAAGGATTTCCAAATCCCTGAAAATATGAAGCAGATTTATATTGTTCCTGCCAGAGCAATTCCAGAAGTTCAAAAACTTATGGAAAACAACGAAACAATTAAATTTGGCCTTTATAAGAACCAGTTCTTGTTCAGCAATGAAAAGTTCCAGCTTATAACAAGACTTGTAGAAGGCAGATTTCCAGAATACAAACGTGTTCTTCCAAAAGAATCTACTCGTTTTGTAAAGGTTAATAAAAAGGCTCTTGCACAAGGAATAAAGGCTGTTAATCCAATAGCTAGAAACAGCAATAACCTTGTAAATTTCAGCATAAGTGCTAACGAAATAAAATTATGGGCTGATGCTAAAGAACAAGGTAGAGCTGAATCTTTCGTTGCTTCTGAACTCAACGGTGAACCTTTGAGCATAGCTTTCAATGCTAAGTTCATCACTGATTTCATCAATGTTATAGAAGACGAAGAAATTGTTATTGAACTGACTACTGCTAATTATCCTGGCTTGTTCAAGACTGGCAACCTCGACAGCGAATTCAAGTATGTCGTAATGCCCATGATGATCTAAGTATTGATTTACCCCCCTTTTATAATGTAAGGAAAAAACATGACTAATATTGAGACAAACCGTCTTCGCCGCGAAATAATCAGTGAAAAGGCTGAACTTAGAAAAATAGCTTTGGCGGAAGTTAAGAATCTTTCACCGAACGAAGCTTTGCCTATTCTTATTAATTGTCTGGAAAGCAAAAACAATGATGTTCTTGCCGATATAAGCAAAACATTGCTTTCATATAAAGATGAAGCTTTGCCGTATTTGGTCAGAGCTCTTTCTAGCGATAGATGGCATGTAAGACAGGGTGCTTCTTATGCTTTGGGCAAACTTGGTGCCAATAGCTTAAATAAGCTAATGGCAATGGTTCCACAAAACGAAGAAGATGTTGATTACTGGATGGTTCAAACTCTCAGCCATATGGGAAGCGAAGCGGTTCAATATTTGGTCAAGGTTTTCAAGCATCCTAATCAGAAAATCAGAATTGCAGCAATCAGAGCTGCTCAAAACATAAAAGATCCTCGTATGGTAACAGCTTTGCTTCCAATGCTGGACGAACCTGCTTGGCCTGTCAGAAAAGCTGCTTACGATAGCTTGGAAGAAATATATGAATGTAACGAACAGGCTGTTGCTGATGCGTTAGATTCAAGTTCAGACGAAGCAAGATTTTGGATAATCAAACTATTGGCCATAAAGCCAACACCAGATATGGTTCCAAAATTTGCTCATATAGTTGAAACCTCGCCAATAGAATCAAAGGTTGAAGCAATCAAGGCTCTTGCTATGATTGAAACTCCAGAAGCTCACAGACTGCTTGTCAGCTACTTGGCTCACAAATCTTGGGTTATCCGCAAAACAGCTGCAGATTCTATATGGGTTCAGGGGTTAGGAGCTTCTGATGAACTAATTTCTGCCGCCAAAGATCAGAATGTCGATGCAAGATATTGGTCTGTAAAGCTTTTAGGACAATCTCAAGAACCAAAAGTTTTTGAAGAAATAATAAAATGTTTACAAGACACTCAAAGTTCTGTTCGTTCTGCTTCTTGTCAGGCTCTTGGCAATCTTGGCGACAAGAGAGCATTAGCTCCATTAATGGAAATGCTAAACGATGAATCTGAAGAAGTTAGAACTGCTGCAGTCATAGCTCTTGGTCAAATTGGTGATAGAGATTCAGAATTGGCTAATATGCCTTCAATTCCAACTCATTTATCTAAAGCAAATACTATTACCTGTTCTCATTGTGGAAAATCTGTGGAAAAAGATTTCACTTTTTGTCCATTTTGTTTGGAACAGCTCAAACCTTCAACCTGTAGAACTTGTGGAAAACAATTAGAATCTGGTTGGAAAGGTTGTCCATTCTGCGGCACTAAAATTTAGCAAGTTGAAAAAGACGGGAACTGAAAACTGAAAGTTGAAAAACTTTCAAAAAGTTAGATTGCCACATCGCTTCTCTTTTCAATCTTCTATCTTATATCTTATATCTTATATCTCAATAAATGATTATATCAGTAACTTCATCTGAAAAAAAACAAAAAAGCCCTAAACGCAGCACTCCAACTATTTACCAAAAAAAGACCAAAAAAGTTAGAGGCTACGTTGATAGAATATCTAATGGAATTGTAGTTGTCGTAATAAGAAATCCTGAAGACAACGAAACGGTCAAAGAAATTTTTATACCGGTAAGCAAATTTCCTAAAGGTGCTCCAGAAGAAGGCGATTACGTTTCAGTGACTATTAATATATAAATTATTTTGATTATATCTATTAATTGTGAAGATACAAAATCCCCTGTGTATCAAATGAACACAGGGGATTTTGTATAAAAAACTTCTTACAGCAATATAAGAAGTTTTTTATGTTTATAATTTTATAGAAGTCTAAACAAACAATTGGTAACTTTATAAAATTATACTGTTAGTTTCTGCTTATTTTGAGCAAAATAATATATAATTATCTGCTTTTTAAGTTAGTTATTTCTTCCTTTTTTAGAAAATAGTATACTCCAACTATTGTAAAAAGAATCGTAAAAGGTATTATTACCATATAAGTCGTAGTCAGAAAACGTTTGCGGTTATCAGCAGCTTCTTGTCGATCTCTGATTCTTTTCTTTAGACCATGTTGTAAATGAACAAGTCTTTTACGGGCATTTGGGTCTTTAACATTCTTTATAACAGATTCCAGCTTCTGCAAATCTTCATTATTAAAAACAGTATCATTAATATTCATCTTTTTTCTCCTAAAAATGTTTATTATTTCTTTGCCACTGAAGCAGCTGTTTCTTCTGCAAAGTTTGTTCCTAGACGTTTATCAAGCTTTCTGACTTGTTCCATATTAAGATTCATTGTTTTAAGTCTACTTAAAATACTTCTAGAATCGTTTGGTCTACCCATTTGAGCATATCTATCTGAAATATATAACATACTGTCAGGATCAATATAAGTAGTGTTCATGGCTTTTCTGTATTCTGTAAGTGCCTGATTGCTTTGACCTGCAGCAAGATATAAGTCGCCTGCTCTTATAAAAGCAGCAGGGCTTTCTGAATCAGAATTTTGAACATATCTATAAGATTCCATAGCTAAATCGAAAATTTTCATGTTTTTATAAACATCGCCCTGTAACAAATATAGATTGTTATTGTCTGACTGTTCTGTAATTGCGCCATGAACAACTGCTAATGCTTCATCATAAAGGCCTTCTTGAATCAATGCAGTTGCCATAGGTTCTATTGCTCTTGGGTCATTTTTTATTGTCTTATTTTCATAAACAGGAAAGTCCTGGAACTGATTTGGATAATTGGTTCTGACCTGTTCTGAAATTTGTGAAGCAAGGCTATGCATACCAACTTCAGAATAAGAATTAGCAACAGCTCTCAAAGCATGAATATTTCTAGAATCTATCTTCAGAGCTTTAAGGAATATTGCGGCTGCAATATTGTTTTTTGAAGTGGCAGTATATATTTTGCCTAGATTCATCAATGCATTGAAATTATTGGGGTCATTTTTTATTACTTGTCTGAACATTTTTTCAGCTTCGACAAAGTTACCGCTTCTAGCATATTCCAAAGCTTGATAATAGTCGTTAGACGGCATTTCGCTGACTTCATACTGTGCTACAGGTGAATTTCCATCAATTGTAATAACTCTAGCATTGGCATCTTCCTCACTTACTGTAGGAATACCACCATCATTAGCTATTGCTGCGGCCTGAAGTTCTGAATCGTCTCCCATAGCTCTGATAATTCTTGCTGCATATGGGTCTGATGGATTTAAAGAACCTTTAGACAGACTCCAAAGAGCAGCTGCCTTGTCTTTATTACCACTTTGAATATAGTTTAAACCAGCAAAATATCTGAACTTATTGTTGAATGGCTGCTGCTGAATTGCAGAGTCATAATATTTGCCTGCTTCATCATGTTTTCCACTTTCGGAAGCCAACTGACCTAAATAAAACAAAGCATCAGCATTGGTAGGATTTTCTTTTAATACTGAATTCCATGTTTCAGTAGCTGCATTAAAATCACCTTTTCTTGCTAGTGCCTGTCCTCGTTCATTTAATAATGCTTGTTTGTCAGGATAAGAATTTTCTATTTTACTTAAAATAGAAAGTGCTGAATCGCATTTGCCTTTTTGACATAAGCATTTTGCATATATGAACTGACCTTCAACAGAATCAGGAACCAAAGAATTGAATCTTTCAATTGAAGCTAATGCTTCATCAATATTGCCAAGTTTGTCATTAACTTCGGCAAGTTTATATATAGCACCTGTTTCATTTGGATATTTTTCAATGCAGAAATTTAATAGTTTCTTTTCTTCTGCAAGGTTTCCTGATTTTTCAAAGAATTTGATTCTTTCGTTAATTGCTTCAAGAGAAAGTGAAGAGGTATCTACAGGATTGAATATAATAGCTGGCATATCACTATCAAGATTTCCTTTTAAAGATAGTGCTTCGCTATTAGATGGATTAATGCTTAGAGCTTTGTTAGCCATTTCTGCTGCTTCGTTTACATCACCCATTTTTTGAAGCAATTTTGCATATGCAACCATACAGTCAGCATTGTCTGGATTAGAGTTGACCAGTTTTTTCAAAAGTCTTTCTGCTTCCATTAATCTATCATCATTTATATATAATTTAGATAATTCCAATCTTAATGGAGCATCTTTTTTCAATAAATTAGCTCCTTCTGTTAGAACTATTTCAGCATCTGAAGTATCTCCAGCAGCAATCATTTTTTTAGCTGAAGCGATATAGATTCTTGAAAGAGCATCTTCGGTTTTGTTTGGTTCGTAATCTTTTTCAAGTAGTTTTTTATAAAGGGAAATGGCATCTGTATATTCTTTCTTTTCTTCTGATTCTTTTCCCAATGCTTCTATAGCTTTGCAATATTCTCTTGAATAGTTAAGATTATCTGGAACTAAAGAGCAGGCTGTTTCCAAGCTTTTGCGAGCTGCTCGATAGTTTTTTTGTCCCATTAATGCTTGACCAAGCAAAAAATGAGCACTTGCATCATCAGGCTTATCTGAAATTCTTTTTCTAGCTAAAGATTCAACAGTATTGTAATCTTTGTTGTCTAATGCAGTGCGAGCTTCTACAGATTTACCCCAGTTAGAGTATTCAGACTTGCTTGCAGAACTTGAACTAGAAACAGCAGATACTGGATTTTTCTTTTTTCCACCAGAGCAGCCACCCATTGTTGTTGAAACAATAGCTGCAACAATTAGAAATGTTAATAATCTTGGAAACTTATTCATAAAAATCTTCCTTAAATCAGAATAACTCGCTTATAGAGCGTCTTTCAAATATACGTTTAATGGTTTCACCAATTAGAGGTGCAATAGAAAGAACTTCTATTTTACATTTTTCTATTTTATCTTGAGAAATAGGAATAGAGTTTGTAGTTATTAATTCTTTTACTGGAGATTCAGAAATTCTATCTACTGCAGGAGTTGAAAGCAAGGCATGGGTACAACAGGCCGAAACGGAAATAGCTCCATTTTCTAGCAGACTTTGAACGACACTAGTTAAAGTACTTGCAGTATCAACAATATCGTCAACTATTATGCAATGTTTATTTGTTACATCACCAACTACATGCATTACAACAGCATTATTAGCTTCAGGTCGTCTTTTATCTATAATTGCCATAGGCAGATTTAAGCGTTTTCCAAAGGAGCGAGCACGAAGCACTCCGCCTGTATCAGGAGAAACAACTATATGGTCCGTTAAATCTCGCTTCATGTAGAATTCAGATAATCGTTTTATAGCGGAAAGATGGTCAACTGGTATGTCGAAAAAACCTTGTAAAGCTGGATCGTGCATATCTACAGTAACTATTCTGTCGGCTCCAGCACAGGTAATAAGATTTGCAACTAATTTTGCCGTAATTGGCTCTCTTCCAAGGTTCTTTTTTTCTTGTCTTGAATAGCCTAAATATGGAACAACTGCTGTAACACTGGAAGCAGAAGCTCGTTTTAATGCATCTATTGCTATTAGTAGACGCATTAAATTTTCGTTTACAGGGTTGCAGGTAGGTTGAATAATAAAAGTATCGCACCCTCTGACAGATTCATCTATTCTGCAATAAAGCTCGCCGTCCGCAAAAGATGAGCGCATCATTCTTCCCTGATGAATGCCTAGGAATTTGCAAACTTCACGAAAAAGGGCATCGTTTCCGCCACAAGAAAAAATCTTAACTCTTGAATGGTTCATTTTATTAACCTTCTATTGTCGTAAAGGGTGCTATTTTGCTGGATGAATCTACACTGGCATTTTCTATTACGCAGAATTCAAGATTTGTATTATCACCAATTTTAGCATTATTAAGCTTAACATTGGGACCTATCACGCAATTTTTACCAATAATTGTGTTGCCCATAATCATACAACCAGGTTCAATAACTGTATCTGGAGATATTTTTACTGTTGGGCTGATAAAAGTTTGTTCAGGAGAGGTAATTGTAATTCCTGAATCCATAAGTCTGTTTAATATCTGCTTTTGTAAAATTGAACTTACAAGGGCTAGATGCTGGCGGCTGTTGATTCCTAGAGTAGATGACTCATCTTTTTCTATTACAGCAATTACTTTTTTGCCTTGTTTTGCCGCAATTTCAATCATATCTGTAAGATAATACTCTTTTTGTTTGTTGTTAGGCTTAAGACTGAAAATATTATTGAAAAGAAATTCTGAATCAAAAAGGTAAACTCCAAGGTTAATTTCTTTGATTTCAAGTTCTTCTTTAGAGCAATCCTTAGCTTCTAGAATAGCAATAACATTTTCGTTTTCTGAGCGAACTATACGTCCATAATTGCCTGGTTCATTCATTATAAGAGTCATCATTGTAATTGCGGGTTGCTCTTTTTTGTGTAGTTCTACCATTTTATTTATGGTTTCTGTAGAAATAAGAGGGGTGTCTCCGCAGACTACAAGCAGATTTTTTGGACGTTCAGAGGCTGATTTGACATAGCATTGAACGGCATGACCTGTTCCAAGCTGTTCTGTTTGTTCTGTATAATCAATAGACCCATCGTTCATATTTTGTAACGAAGCTTTAACCACATTACTTTTATATCCTGTAACTAGAATCGTTTTATCGCAACCTATTGATTTAACCGCATCTATAACATAGGAAACCATGGGACGACCTAGAATAGGGTGAACAACTTTTGGCAATTCGGATTTCATTCTTGTTCCTTTGCCAGCAGCAAGAATCAAAGCATGTAGTTCAGACAGCATGAGTCAAACCTCGAATATTATTTTTAGCTATTATACATGTTTTTAATAACTTTTTAAACAACAATTTAGGTTGTAAGCTAAATTCTACAAATCTAAATTAAAAATTGTACTATAACATCTAATAATGTTATAATATTTGCATAAAAATTTTCGCAGGAAAATAATAACGCTCATGTTAAACTACTATCAGCTATTAGGTGTTCCAAATTTTGCAGCACAAGATGAAATAAGCTCAGCTTACAAACGCAAGTATAATGAATTATTCTCTTCGGATTCCCCACTGGCAAACATTCCAAAACTAAAGCAACTGAAACAGGCTTTAGATATTTTATCTGATGAAGACCAAAGAGAAACATATGATCAAGAATTAGGCGAATTCTTAGAACTTGTTAATGAACAATATGAGGAAGCTGTATACGATTTAGACAACAGGGATTTGGAATCTTCGGCAGAAAAGCTAACTTGGTGCATGAGTCAAAACCCAAATGAACCAGACTACTATGAAACTTTAGGTTTAGTTTATCGATTGCAAGGTGACTTGAAAAAATCACTTAGAGTTTACAGACAGGGACTGGAAATAGGTCAGAGAAAAGCTTTCTTCCATCGTTATTTAGGTGATATTTATGGCTTAATGAAGGATGAAGATAAATCCGAAGAAAATTATGCAATGGCGGCTGAAGAATTTAGACAACTTCTGAAAGTTGATCCAAAAAATGTTGAAGCAATGGAACAACTGGGTGACGTTTACCACCACATGAAGTTCTTCGAAGAAGCATTAGACACTTACCAGCAACTGCTAAAGCGTTATCCTTATAATGCTGCTTTCCATCGAGAAGCTGGAAGTATAATGTCAGAAATGGATATGTTGGAAGAAGCTGAAAGTCACTTAATAGAAGCTTTAAGAATAAAACCAAGCAATGCTCCATCTCTTATGGAATTAGGATTAGTTTATTTCAAAAAACGTCTTCTAGGAATGGCTGTTCAAACTTTTCAAGATTGTTTGAAAGCTGATCCAAATCAGCCGGAAGTCAGGCAGCTTATCACTCAGATTGAATCAGTCAGAAAAGCAATAGGTCTAACGGTTGAAGAATTGACTTATGATCCAGCACCAGATGCCTATGTTGAGGGGACAGTAAAATGGTATAACAAAGAGTCCGGCATGGGCGTTGTAACTTGCGAATTGTTCCCTGATGTTTTGTTACATTATACTGCCATAAAAAATGAAAAAGATACCGACTTAAAAAAAGGCGATGCTGTTAGATTTGGTGTGGTCAAAGATAAAATGAGCCCTGTTGCTGTGGAAGTTGAAAAAATCGGTACTCCTTCAGAATCAGAAGTTCTTCCTGGTAAAATAACTAAATTTGATAATGAAAAAAAACTGGGTTTAATAAAAGGAGCAGATGGCAGCGATGTTTTCTTCCCTTATTCTTCTTTAACAGAAGAAACATTGAAATCTTTATCGGTAGGTCTAGATGTTCTTTACGAAACAAAAAGCATTGTGGGTTTGGACGACAACGCTGCTTCGCAGGCTATAAGAGTAAGACTTCGCAAAAAGAAAACAAAATAAGAATACTTAAGTGATAGTGGAAAGTTAATTATGAACGAAACTGTTGAATATTATGATTTACATGCAGCAGATTTCTGTGACAAACATGATGCTATAAGATTAGACCCTTTTCACAAAGAAATAAGAACTTGTTTGCCTAAAGGTTCAAAGCTTCTTGAAATAGGTTGTGGATCAGGAAGAGATGCTGCAAGAGCATTGGCAGACGGCTATGATGTTATTGCGTTAGATGGTTCAAAAGGTTTGCTTGCAGAAATACCAAAAAGACACCCAGAACTAAAAAACAGGTTGGTTTTTGGTATTATGCCATGTAAAACAGATTTTGCTGATGAATACTTTGACGGATTCTATTCTGTAGCCTGTTTAATGCATCTTTATGAAAAAGATCTATTGCCAACAATGAAAGAACTTTATAGAGTAACAAAAAAGGGTGGCAAAGGTCTTGTTTCTATCCCTTCAACAAGGGATGACGTTAATGAAGATGGTGTTGACGACAAGGGCCGCACGATGAACCTTATGCCTACAGAAGTTTGGACAAAATATTTTGAAGAAGCAGGCTTTATGGTAACTCATGGTGGTGAGGAGCCAGACAAAATAGGCAGGCCTGGTGTGTTTTGGCTTACTTTTGTACTTACAAAGAAATAAAAGCATTTAATATTTTACAAAATTTCAAATAAATGTTATTAATAAAAATTATCAAGTACACAACTAAAAACTAGTAATATAAGATATGTTGTGATAAAATAGTTGCTACTATGGTAACGATAGCTTTTATTGGAACAATTCAGCACGATATCTCAAAAGATGCTGTTCGTAAGCTAATAAGTAAGATAGAAGCCGAAACTGATAGTGAACTATTAACCGTTTGTAATGCAGACGGATTATTTTCTAGTTCATCTAAATTAGGTGAACAGATAGAATTGTTCTTTGATAGCGGAATAGATTTGATGTTGGTTGGAGAACAGGCAATAAGCAGAAATTGTTGTCGTTCTGTTTTAGCAAAAACAGATAGACCGATTTTAAAAGCTTTAAATTTACCAGGTTCAACAATCGAAAGCAGCACAAAACTTATAAGCTATAAGAATGAAAAATTATGGTTTATAAGTACTGCAGGGCAAAACGGAAAAATTCCAGTTGAATATTCCTATATAAAACTTGATGAATTTTTCAAAAACAAAAATGACACTTACCCTGTAATAATAATAGAAAGCAATGCTGATTCAAGTTATCTGCAGGCTTTGGTCTGGAGATATTCGAATTATGGTAGTCAGTTGTTTATTTGTGGTGCTGGAACGGGTTTTCTTACTATGCCATCAGTGTTTTGCTCTGATAGATGTATTTTTCAGAGTGATTTGGGTTCTGTTGTTACAGAAAATACTGTGAATGGAATAGAACCGGAGCTATGGTGGAAAAAGAATATAGATAGAAGACCACTAACGTTGCTTCCAAAATGGGGGGCTTTAAAGTGTGATTATACTATATTTAAAGTGGAAGAAGGAAAAGTAGTAAAATATTTTTCAAATTCTGTTCGAATATAAATCTGATTCTGCTATTTAAAAATTTAAGGAGTTTGTTTGGTGTCCGAAGAACTGTCTCAAAAACATCAAAGCCTTATTTATAAGGCTCAGAAAAGCATATTGGCAAATGGCAAAGATGTTAAAGCTATTTTTAGGATTTTGGGCGATTTGTCTTATGAACTTTTTGGAGAAAAAGGCTTTGCTGTTCTGTCGTTTGACTTTGTAGCTCAAAATACAAGAGTACAGTATAATCTAGGTTTTAATAATGAAGTCTTAGATAGACTTACAGATAATTTCACCAGACTAAAAATTGAAAAGAAACCAATAACTAAGACTACAATTAAAGACCCCGATGTTGGAAATTTATATTTGATTCCTATCGGAGAAAAAGAAGATATCTATGGACAAATAATTTTCATAGATACTGGAAATATTGATGATACTCTCTTCAATGAATTTTCAGAATTAGCTACAACTTCATTAAGCGTCTTTATTGGTGTTGGAATATTACAGCTCCATCTTGAAGAAATGGCTGCTCTTATAGAAGTTAGCCATGTTGTAAGTTCAACTCTCGACCTAAGAGAACTGTTAAACAAGATTATGAAAACAGCTACCAAGGTAATGAGATGTGAAACTTCTACGGTTTATCTGGTTGATGAAGCTACTAATGAACTTTATTTCAGTATTGTTCAGGGTGATTCTACGGTAGGAGCAAAATTAAAACAGATTCGCCTCCCGATGGGAACAGGATTAGCGGGTTGGTGTGCTCAGAATAATGCTCCTGTAATGGTTCCTGATACAGAAAAAGATCCTCGTTTCTTTAAAGGTGCAGACAAAAAATCTGGTTTTGTAACAAGATCCATGATTTGTGTTCCTATGTGCTTAAAAGAAAAAGTAATAGGTGTTTTACAAGTCATAAATAGAACCGGCGATATACCTTTTAATGATCATGATCTTGAAACATTAAAAGCTGTTGCAACACAGGCTGTATCAGCTATTGAAAATGCCAGACTCTATGAAAATATTCAAAAGATTTATTTGTCTACAATTGAAGTATTAGCTACAGCAATAGATGCTAAAGACCCATATACTAGAGGTCACTCTCGCAGAGTTACTCTTTATTCTGTAGCAATAGCTGAACAATTAGGTCTTTCTCCTAAAGAAGTTGAAAATATCAGATATGCTGGTTTGTTACATGATGTAGGAAAGATTGGTATCTCAGATAGTATTATTCGTAAACCAGGTCGTCTCACCGACGAAGAATATGGAATAATCAAAACTCACCCTGCTATAGGTGCAAGAATACTAAGACCTGTAGAATTTTTGGCAGATAAGATTCCTGGCGTTTTACACCATCATGAATATTATGATGGCCGTGGTTATCCTGATCATCTAGAAGGTGAAAACATTCCTTTAGCTGGTAGAATCATTTGTGTTGCAGACTGTTTTGATGCTATGACAACTAACCGTCCATACCGCAAAGGATTAAGTGTTAATACAGTTATTGCTGAATTGAAGAAACTTAAAGGAAAGCAATTCGATCCAATATGTGTAGAAGCTTTCTTACAAGCATTTGAAGACAAAATATCTCAGTATTTTGAACCAATAGAAGGTTCTACTGATAACGATATGGCACTTAAACCAGAAGAAATGGGCACAACTGAAGAACCAGAAAAGATTCAACGTGATAGACAGCCATATCCACCAATAAATTGTGATAGTGATAAAAATAAAGAGAAAAAATTAGAATCTCAGCCTTATCCACCAATAAACTGTGATAGCGATAAAAAGGATGAGAAAAAATTAGAATCTCAGCCTTATCCGCCAATAAACTGCGATAGCGATAAAAAAGCTTAAAAAAAATGCCACTTTGAATAGTGGCTTTTTTTATTGTATTGTTTATCTAACAATAGAAGTTTCGATAACTTCTTCGACTTCTTTACGTATATTATTACATGAGCCCCAGGCTTTTATCTTTATATAATCTTTTGTATAACCGTCATCGTTAGAACTTATAAGATCAAAGCTTACGATACCGAAATCTATATCTTTTTTTTCTTCTGAAATATAGTTTTCAAAATTCTTTTTTATATAATTGACTGTTTTATTATAATCATTTGGTAAATCATTGATGGATGGTGGATTTTTTGTTATAAGATCGCTTATCCATACATTTTTAGCTAATTCTAATCTTGTGATATGTTCAGCCTCTGGTTGATTTCCAGCATTTTTTATCTGTATTATTTTCTCAAGCTCAAATGTGTTTATTCTATAGTATTCGGCGGTTAATACTCTGTATTTGTATACAGCAAGCTGAACAGCAGTATTAGCTGCCATCAAAGCTCTTGTTGAGTCATATTGAAGTTCATGGGTACCTTTTTTTGTTCTGCTGTTATGAAATAAAATACTTAACATACAGATTAGTAAGATACAGAACATGATTACGGTAACCAAGGCTACGCCTTTGTTTTTTTTATGTTTAATAATTTTCATTTGACCATATCCGCTCTAAAAGCAGAAAGCTTAATAGGCTTTGCCTTGCCAAAACCTACTGAAACATTAAAAATAAAAGCAGGATCAAAGCTATTATATTTTTTTATAGGTTCAGCGGATTCAGATTCAGACAAATTATCGTAATAGATAAAAGACATATAATTAATGTTATTATTACTGGTGACGGCTATATCATGTTCTTCAAAAGCTTTTACTATATCCACATTTATGTTGTATTTTATTCTGTTTATTTGTATGTTATCACATTTTACCGAATATAATACGAATGCTTTTGTGCCGTCTCCGTAATCTATTTCTTTTTCGCTGTTTTCAACCAAAGAAAGTATACATGGAATAGTATTATCAGAAGTTTGAATATCTAGCTGCATAGGAAAAGCAACTCCATCTGCTAATTGTTCATATGAAATTGTTTGCATTAAATTAACTACTGATTCTGCAATTTTTAAGGCCATTTCCTGTTCCATTTGTCTGGTTGCAGAAGTATAATAGGTGGAAAAAGTTCCAACTGCTGGCAATATGGCTAGAGCTAATATAAAAAGAGCAATAAGTATTTCTATAAAAGTCACACCATATTTTTTATGTAGTTTATGAATATTAATGCTTTCCATGTTTCCTTTGTATAGTTCTCACATTAGCATTTTCATCTGTTACATAGAAATATAGTCTTATTTTTCTTCTGTTGCCCGCATAATCTTCTGCTTCAACACTTATAGAAGGCAGTCTTAGGCTTATTAAATCACTTTCGGTTTTTATTTGATCTAGATTTACATTTTTTGTTGGTTCTCTGAATACTATACGGTCTATTTGATTAATATTTTTTTTTACAGAATAATTGTATTTTGGTAGAGGGATAGACCTATCAATACTAGGAGACTGATTAGGTATTTTTATTTTTACTTCTCCTGATTTTATACCTGTTGGGATACATCTAGCATTAAAATCTTCATCGAAAGATGATCTTTCGCTTTCTGTATTTGCCCATCTTACGCTATCGTCTACCCATATGTCTAAATCGTATTCAACATCTTCTTGTATAATTATTCCAGTATCTGGAGAAGCACCAATCAAGGCAACGACTTCAGCCCAGGTGCCGTTTCTTTTCCCTATTAAATCTATATTATTTTCATCATCAATTCTATTGTCAGGTTCGCCAAAATCGTTGGTATCAGATACTATTTGGTCTTCAAGTCTAAAGTGCTTGTTTACGAACTCTATATCAGAATTATATTTAAATCTATTTAATTGATTCTTTATTGAATTATCAGTAAAATCAAAGGATTTTAATTCAAAAATAGTGTAATAAGGTTTCTTTTTTATTGTTTCTGAATTTTCTATTATATTATCATAAATACATTGTTCATATACATCTGCAGAATTTACAAAACTATTATATATTTCACTAGGCCTATCATCGCCGGTAAGATTTGTTGGGTCATCAAAATCTAATTTTGAAGGTTTCATACAAGGTGGGAAAAATATTTGCTTATTATCTTTTTTAGATGTGAGTCTAATCAGTATGTTTGGAAAATCATTATCTGATATTTTTATAACCCCTTCTTGTCCTTTAACTCTTATTTCTGCATTAACTTTATTTATATCATCTATGTCGAAAATCTCAGGGTTTGCGTCCCCGTTATTATTGTCATTATTATAAATCCAAGGTTTTGCACTACCAGGATCTCTATTTAGATCAAGATACCTATCGTCAGTACTAGGAAAACCATAGCAATTTTCAGGATTATTTTCCACTATAGTTGCACATCCAGGATTAAGATTTCCTAGATTATTTTCGCTTATTTGTTCTTGAGAAAACACAGTGTATCTCATAAAACCAAAACAATTATTTGGCAAAGCTGCCATTTCTTTTAAAAAGGGTTTTTTATCATTGTTTTCGTTAAGTTCTAATATCTGAGAAGGCAAGCTGTCCCATCTTTCAGAATCAGTCCATCGGCTTAAAGAATCAGGCAAAGAATCTATTTTGCCTAAAAATATTTTAACTTTGACATTACTGGAACCATTATCTGTAACTCTTAATCTGTCGAACTTGAACCAGTCGCCTGTAGTGATTTTATCGTTTTCATCTGTTCCAAAACCTAAAACAGGAAATCTATTTTCGACATCTACTCCATAGGTGTAACCAGGCTCGTTTTCAGGTCGTATAATTCTTGGCGGAGTTCTGTCTCTGAATATGATCATGGCGTATAATTCATTATAAACTTTAGCATCTATTGTTTCACAAGCATTTAAAATTGTTCCTTTTATTGTAGGACCGTAAATAACAGAAATATTATCTCCATCGTATTCGGAATGATCACAATTATAAGAACATATATTATGAGCAATATTACAAGATTTTCCTGAGGGTGGTAGGGCGCTAACAATACTGCTAATACTGCCATTTGAAAGAGTACTTTTATATGCTTTATCACCTATACCAAAATAATATTTGCCTGAAGAACCTGGATCTTGTCCATCATTATCATCGACATGAGGGAATTGACTATCAGCTTCCGAATAATTACTACTTATTTTTCTGGCGGAACCTGCCTCAAGATCTCCATATAAAAGATAAAAATTAGAGCTTATAAATGATTGAAGATTAGGATAACCATCTAATACTAAAGAATTTTGACCAATACCATTACAATAAGAAAGTTTGTCACTATCTCTAATATATCCTTCTGGTATAGAAGAAAGCGAAAAAGCATTACCACTTACTTCACTAAAATTAGGATTAATCTGTATTTGATCAACGTCTTCATAAACATAAAGTCGTCGACCTTTAAAACCTTGGAAAATATCAATTTTCTCTAAGGCTGCTTCTATTTCTTCTTGTCCATATGATTGGGAACAAATTAAAACAGATAATAATAAACTATATAAACAAACGCTTTTTTTCATGATTATCCCTCTATAATCTTTAATTCTAACTAAAATTAACTAATCAAGCAACATTATTTAATAGATATTAGAGACAAAATAAAGGTTAATAAAAACATGAAATCTTCCGATAGGGATTTTGTCAGTTTTATCCTTGCGGAGATGATAAAATAAAGCGGAGGGCATATTATGGGCGTAGTAATTCCATTGTTCAAGACTAAAGAACCACATACAGCTTTTGTATTAGATGAAGAAGAAAAACTGAGAGTTAAAATCATTCAAAGTTCACTTGAAGCTCTTAAACGTGAAGAAAAAATGGTTGAAGCTACTATTTCTGAAAAATGCAGAGAAGAAATCGACAGATTGAATCTCATAGACCAGAAAATGAGACAACTAGAAGAAGAGCTAGAAGAACTTGTTGGTATTCCTGACAATAAAAATTCAAATAAATTAGACTGGTTATCATAATGCTTAGATATTCATTATTTTCAGACTTTTACTATCAGAAACGTCAGCAGGAGAATGCCGATGTTTGTCAATCTGTGGTAAACGGTTCTTTAGCAGAAGAAGTTAAAGAAGAAAAATTGAGTGTTATTCGCCGTGCTCCATCTAGAACCTGGTGGGAACATAGTTGGCAACTTCGTCGACATTAATAATTTTATATAATTTCCGCATAAAAAAAGGGTTTAAGGAATCTGCTTAAACCCTTTTTTTATTATGATTTTTATCGAATCTGACGCAACTTAGCTATATCTTCTGGCCAAAGAACAACAGATTGTTCTTCGTAATCACGAATAGAATCGGACTTAGAATGATCATATGGAGCAAGATTCAGATTCTGATTATAAGAATTGAATTTTTCTTCTCCTAAAACATTCTTCAAAACATTGATTGGATTACCTGTGAAGAAATTTTTCTTTGTTCTTGCTTTTAAAATAGTATTAACGTCATCATAACTGAAACCGATAGATCGAAGCATATCTTTTGAAGCTGTGTTCAAATCAAGTCTAAATTCATAGAATTTATCTTTTTTACCAAAAGCTTCTGCCATTAATTCTTTTCTTTCACTTGGAATTTTATGGACAGAAATCATGTCGA
The DNA here is from genome assembly GCA_905236675.1 of Candidatus Rifleibacteriota bacterium. Lineage (GTDB taxonomy): Bacteria > Muiribacteriota > Ozemobacteria > Ozemobacterales > Ozemobacteraceae > RUG334. The sequence continues at coordinate 44,567 of CAJOND010000044.1, forward strand.
CTTTTCCTGAGAACCACATTTGAGGGCCAACGTTGGCGAAGATGTTATCGGTTTTCATAGCTTCTTCAAAAAGCTTTTCGGTATATTCTTTATATGCTTTTTTAGCTTCTACGAAGTCATTTTTTTCAATTTTTTTCTGTTTATATGCTTTTACAAAGCCGTAGTAATTTTTGTAGCTTTCATAAGCATTTTCATGCATTGTTACATAATGTGAATTTTCTAGTATTATACGATAAATAACTTTTTTATCTTCTGGGAAAAGTTTAACATATGTTTTTACGAATTCCATGAAATTCATTGGGGTTTCGAGCATGGTTTTTACACATTTATCGAAAGGAGCTACAATAGCACGACTTGTTAGAATGTCGTAGAAGAAACCCGCTATAACACCTTCTGTAGACATTAGCTGTAAACCGTTTTTCAGTTCACCTGTTTTTTCATTCAGACTTACCCAAACATATCTGTCTCGGCGGACTGGGTTTTGGCGACTATAGAGGAATTCAGAAATGTTATATTTTGTTCTGTCTTTTTCATCAAGTTTGGGATTTGCTGGACCATAAACTGCTTCGAAAGCTTCAGCCCAGCCTTCAATATATGCAAGACCTAAATCTGTTATGTAAGGGGCATCATGTCCATTTGTTGAAGTTCTTTGAATTTTTTGAAAAAGCTTTCCATACATATCAAATTGGATAGCGTGTGCATTTTCATGGCAGATTACTAAATCTAATGTGTCATTTTTTAGAGCATCTTCAATAGAGAAAATAACTTCATTGCCAGATTTAATGTCTAATAAACATATTACAGAGGTTTCTATCCCTTCGCTTGTTTTACCTTTGGAATCGAGTCTTTCGGCACCAAGTGGAATCATACAGGGACCTGGAGATGGCATGAAATATGGTAATGGAGACTTTGACAGCAATACTACTGGAGAACCTATAGACTGAGAAAGAAAATCGATAATAGATTCTTTTTGTTCTTCTGAAAGTTCTGTTGATTTGCTAATCTTATCTTTTAAGTGCTGGTAACGAATTTGTCTAGCGGTTCTGCGCAACTTTAAGGAATCTTGTAATTCTTTACTTTCATTTAAATATGGCAGAATAGATTTTATATGCAGGCTTTTTTCTTCAGTAGGCATTACCTGAATTGCATCTTCAGATAATCCAAAAGCTAGAAAACCAGAATCAGCTATCTTGGTTGTTTTAGGAATATTTAACATTTTGCCTAAAAAACCGCTAATAATATGACCTTTACCTATATTAACAGGCTTCATCATTACGATGGCTTCATTAAGAGGTGTAATATCTGTGGAAATAGCCGTAACAGGTTCTTTACAGAAAGAAGGAGAAACAGCTAAAGAACAGATAGAAAATGCTGTTAAAAGTAGATTTTTTAATTTCATATTTACCCCCAAAAGCAAGGCTATTCTTAATATTCTACTTGAAAAACGGTACCTTGTCAAATAGACTGGATTTCATCGTAAATTTTAAAGAAATTAATTAAAAACAGGCTAAAATTAATTAATCTAAACCTGCTCTTAATAGTTTTGTGAATGTTTTGAATATTGTAAAAATTGATCCGCTAATAATTAAATTTATGAATACAGAAATTAATGAGAACCTGATTACCTTTTTCCCTCTAATTTTTTCTCCATTTAATAAATGTGCAATTCCTATAATTATGCCTATTAATTGGAAAAATAATATAGTTATCCAATCTGATAGAGAAAGACAGGTATTTCCCAAAGAAGTTTCTTTTGTGCTTTCGAAGTTTTCTTCTTTTTGGTATTCATAACAGTGTTTGCATATTTTGTCGTTAGCCATCATGGGTTCTTTGCATATTTTGCAAAGAACCATATCTGAAGGTATTTTTTTTGATTTTGAGTCGTCTGTTAAATACATAAAAAAATCTTTTATTTTAATGCGTATAATCTGATGGCAACTTTGATAATAATTATTAATATACTTACACCTATTACTTTGGCACCCTTAACTACTTCTCCTTTACACATCATAACAATTCCACAAATAAAAGCAATATCTGGAATTATTATCATAGGAACCCACATACCTGAAGGTATAGAGGTGTCTTCTTCTACATCATTCTTTTTTGCTTTTGCTCTATCATCATCTTTTTGGAATTCCCCACAATGAGGACATTTTCTGCTTCCTCTAGGTATTGGTTCTTTACACCAGCGACAAGCTATCATATTTTGGTTAAAGGAACCTGAAGTGTTACTTGTCTTTGTAAAGGATTAAGACTTGTTTTATTTGGCTTTTGATAACTAGAATTATTTTGATAACTATTACTCAGGGAATTACAAGAAAATTTTGGACAGCCGCCTTCGTTTTGCCAGCAATCTTCATGATTGATACCCTGACAGTTCGGACATATATGTATAGTTTCACCTAATTCTATTTCTCTTTTACAAATATTACATAATTGACCGGCATACTTTTTATTTGCCTTTATAACATTATCCATTAGTCTTTTCTCCCTAATAAATATTCTATTGTAAATAATTTGTATATGAGTAAATAATCAAGTCATACTAAAACTTGTCTGCCAAATATATATTAACCAGTTTATAATTAATGCAAAGACAACTACTATTGCAGGATAAAAAATAAGCTTTTTTATAAATTTAGTATAGCCTTTTGATCCTGTTTTTAATAGATATATTCTTATTGGAATTTGAAAAAGAACTAGAAGATACAATGGAATTCCAAGTTTATGATAGCGATAAGCAGCTTCGAAGTCCCCATGGGCAAAACTTACGAAACTTCTGGTTAGACCACATCCTGCACAGGGCTTATTGTATATGAGTCTGTGTATACATAAAACTGGAGTTTTAAATCCAAAAATAGTTACTCTATCATCTTTAGATGTAGGTGAGGCAGGAGAAAAAATACAGGATAAAAATATTATAGAGGCTGCAAAGAGTAGCTGAATCCATTGATCTTTTTTAAATTCTTTCTCTTTCAAGGTAGTCTTAACCAGCAGCAATTATGTTCAAGATAACTCTTAATATGAAGCTAGCTATCATCCAACCGATAGAATATTTTATCATTCTTATACCTTTTCCGGATCTTCCGTTTGCACAATATATAGAGCCTACTATAAGTGATACAAGTGGACAGCAGAATATAGTCAAACCTTCTATTATATTAAACGAATAATCGCCTTCTTCGTATACCTGTGTTGCTTGTTTCCTATCGCTTTCATTCTGATATTCGCCGCAGTGTTTGCATTTTCTAGCACCTCTCATAATTGGTTCTTTACAGAAACGACAAGGCACCATATTCGCATTACTTGCTCCTGGAGTTGGCATATTTCTATTGCTGCCAAACGAATTCTGATTATTTCCAAATCCTCCAGCTCTATTATTTCCATAACTAGAACCACCTAGATTTGGACTGCCACCATAATTCGAATCATCATAGCCAGCCCCATAGTTTGAATTACTATTACTAGAGCTGCCAAGATTAGAACTTCTCATGTTTCCGCTAGATAAAGAATTACAAGAAAGAGAATTGCACCCTCCTTCGTTTTGCCAACAATCTTCATGATTTATACTTTGGCATTTAGGACATATATGTATCAAATCGCCTAAGGATATTTCTCTTTTACAAATTGCACAGCTTTGTCCTTCATACTTTCGATTAGCTCTAATAACATCATTCCCTATAGGCATACATAACACTCCTCTTATTTAGACTCATAATAAAAATAATTATATTTGGCAATTAACGCAAGCATAATTATTTGTTCCAGGTATTTTTTTCATGTGATCTAAGCAAACAGTTTTACCACATTTAGAACAGGTTATATAGCAATCATCACAGACTTTGTTTCCACATATGTAACAGGTTTTTGTGTGACTCAAACAAACATCTGCTTTACATAGTGAGCATTTGCTTATACAGTTAGCACAAACAATTTGGTTACATATAGAACATTTGCCTGTAACGCATTTTAAACAAATTACTTTACCACATTCACTGCAAGTAAAAGCACAGTTTATACACACAGGGTGATGAGAAGAACAAAAAACTAAATCAGAACCTTTCACAGAATCGCCACAATTGGCACACTTAACGATAGAATCGTCTGTTATAGATTTCATTTCAGAATCAGAAATAGTATTGTTACTATTTTCAAAATATGAGCTAAAGTCTGTTTTATCTGTAGGAAATTTCAGTCTATTCTTGTCTGCCCATTGTGCCGCTTCCCCATTCAAAGGACTTTTTAAATTGTAACTTTGATAAGCTAACATTTCTGCGATTCTAATTACAAGATGGGGCAAAGATTCGCCAACAGCCCAATGGTCGCCTATACATATGGCATGAGGTGCGATATTGGGGTGGAAAACAGGGGTTAACATTCTGCATTGAGGGGCTTGTCTTGGATAAGTCGCTGTTAAGTATATTTCAGCTGTATGTTTATCTTTGAAAGACACTGAGCCCTTAGGAGTCATAACAAGGCTATTAACATCAAATTCTATTTGATACTTATCAGGTGGATTACCTGAAGTTTGTATTATTCTTATTTTCCCAGAATTTGGAAAAGCATCACACATTTTTAAATAATCAGATTGTAGGCGTTTATCTCTAATGCTCATAATTTTTTCCTGTTTCTATTCATTAATAATTTTTAAAAGATTAGAATCTAAATATTTGGTTAATTCGTCTATTGCAATAGAAAAATTCAGACCTTCGGTTTGGGCTTTTTCATATATCCAAGTATTAATTCCTACTAAGTTCCCTTTTTCAGAATATAAACCGCCACCTGAATTTCCATGATTCAATGGTGTTTGTATTTGAATTACGGTTATTTCGTAGTTTCCTATCTGTTTATTTCTAAAACTTGAAACAACGCCTTCCGTATAAGTCCAATCTAAACCCATAGGGTTCCCTATCGCAAATACTTTTTCGCCCATTTTTATTTCATTTGATGAACCAATTTTTACCGAACTACCATAATTTTCTGGTGTTGAACAGCATAATATGGCTAAATCTATTCCTTCGGGAGCCACCCAAAGAATATCTGCTTTTTGTGTGTCCGCATTATAAAAAGTCACAGATAAATTCTTTGCTTTTTTCTTTGCTTCATCAAGGGAAGATACCATTGAACCACCTGTTAAAACGTGAACATTGGTTATTATATAGGTTTTAGAGTCTTTGTTTTTGACAACCACACCTGACCCTAATGATTGACTTAAACCAAAACCGGATTTTATTGAAACATTAGATTTTAGCGGTTCTTGGATGTGGGCGGCTGATTTTTCTATTACTTCAGCTACACGCTTTTGGTTTATTTCTTGTGAAACAGGTTTTTCGTCCTGATATGTATGAAGATATAATATTAACCTAACAGTACCACCAATAAAAGTAGTTATACTAAAAAAGAGGGCGATAAATGCTAGATATAGTCCTTTTAGTTTTTTATTTTTATTGAATAGGCTTAAGGAAATATTAGAAAAGACAATGCTTAAAAATCCACCAAAAAAGACAACAAAATAGAAGATATTTATAAGATTAGAATTTGCTGTTAAATAAAGAGATAAGGAGATAAGAAAAACTATAATAGAGAAAAATGTAGAAAAAACAGCCATTTTTGAGATTGTTTTTTCGCCTTTGTTTAATTCTTTAATTAAATATTCTGTGGGGTTTCTTGTATTTTCTGGAACAGCAATTACATTGCTTACTTCTTCTTTTGTTAATACTATATCTGTTTTTTCAAAATGTGGGGAAATAGCTCTACATTCTTCACTACCACAACCATGTTCTTTATAACATATTTCGTGTGCGTAAGCTCCGCAACAATCACATTCTACGACATATTCGCCCGTTCTAAATAACCTAGAACAAACAGAACAGTGTTTATTATTATCTCTTTCTTCAATGACTACTTTTTTCATAAATATTTAACCTATAATCATAGCTACAAATACTAAACCAGTAATAATTAGATTTATTATAGATATAATAGAACTTGCATATACTAGTATTTTAAGTTCTTTTGGCAATCTTTTCATTTTAAATAACCAGCCAACTTTGTCTGATGCTAATATAGTATAAAAATTAATAAGAAACATAAAAAAATTAAAACAAATTATTAGGCTTAATAAAAATTGAATTCCTACAAAAATCCTGATTTTTGTAAGTTCTTTTCCATCATATGTTCTATTTTGCCATTCCTCTTTTGTCATTGGCTTTTCTGTAGGAAATTCTGATTTACAAACACGGCAGATGATAGCATTGGAGAGTATCATTGAGCCACATTCAGGGCATTTTTTTTCTGATGTCCAGCCTTCTACATAGGTATCAGAAGGAGCATAATCTGCTTTTTTTATGTCTGGTGCTGCAGCACAACCATAACTACCGCAACCACCCATTTCTTTCCAACAATCATGGTGGTAGGGTAATTTACATTCGGGACATAAAACAATGGATTCTCCGTTTAAAATACCAGAACCGCAAATAGAACAAATTTTGCTTATTTCATTGTCTGTAGCTTCAAATGGAGTAACGGTATATTGTTTTTTAGGCATTTTTTTTGCCGAACTCATATGATTTGGTAATCTACTAGACATGAGTTATCTTCTTTCTTTTTGTTGGAATTGAAGAATACTTTGTCCAACAATTATTGTATCATCAGATTCTAGAATCTTACTTCCATTTATTTTTTCTGAGTTTACGTAAACTCCCACACCTTTACTATCATCAATTATCTCATATTTACTACCTTTTTTCTGTATTTTAGCATGAGTAGGCATTACATTTGGATCTTTGAAAATATATATATCACTTCTTGGAGAGCTACCTATCAGTGTTGGATTATGATAAATAACGAACTGTTTTCCTCTTAAAGGACCTGATTTCATGGTTACCCAGACATCTTTGGCCATATTTTCAACAAGACCAATAAATACTCCTATCATCAGACCCAAAACACTTAAGCCAATTCCTCGGCTCCAGCCTCCTTGAGTAGTTCCTATACTGTGTGCTAAAAAACTTATGGGATCAAAGAAAAAACCTCCCATAAATCCACCAATCATTCCACCAATAACCCCATTAAACATAAGTTTTTGGGATTTATTTGCTATTCCTGGTATTATACCTATGCCTGCTCCTAATAATGCCCAGATTGGAGCTCTAGCAGACATTAATAAAACACAGGAAACAAGTTTGGGTTCATTTTCTCTTATGCTTGGAAACATTTTTAATAAAGCTAAAGCAATAAAACCAAGCAGTAATCTAAACAATAAGTTACCTACATAATGAAAAACTACTCCAGATAACAATCCTGAACCTAATCCAATAGCTCCATTTCTTATGGCTTTCGGAAAATTACCAGACATTACAGAATCTAATGCACTTATACAACAACCTATAGCCATAGTAACTACTATTATTAATGAATCCATAATAGTATCTTCTTGGGTCTTTGCCATAGCTTCTATTGGACCCCATCCTATTAAAGCCGCAAACATACCGCATATTGCAGTATAGAATACAGGATTAAAAAAAATATTGGTTTCGACAGGTATTCTTTCTGCTTTATTGAGATCTCTTTTAGATTCTTTTTCTTCCTTTATGCGGTTATTAACGTATTCTGTGTTTAATTCATGTTTGTTAATGACTATATAACCGCTGTTTGCTGTTGATATATCTCTACTACTAGAGAAATTATCTTGTGTAGAGCCTCGATTGTCGGCTTCTGTTAAACCATAGTTATTGTTTTTTGTTATATCGTAATTATTGTTATCCATAGCAAACCTCAATTATTTTGGAAAATCCAAGGATATTTTTGTTTAATAATCTGTCTAGACTCTTCACTATAAAGACCTAATACCAGATTAAGCATTTTTTTTGCTTCTTTTATTCTATCTTCATTTATTGGTTGAGCAGTTAAAGAAAGCAGATAAGGATCTAGTTGCGTCAAGATACTGCCAGCAACCATTTCTTTGATTTCTTTTAACTGTTCTTCCGATATCTCTTGTGAGTTTTTGTATCTGGAAGCTATTGTTTCAAGTATATTTTTTGTAGATTTTGACTGTATTTTATAGCCGTTAGATATGGTCAACAAACTATAGTTAATGCTGTGAGCAAAAGTTTTTAATGCATTAATATCAATAGTTGAAGTTGCTGGAATATTATTAACTGTATTATTTATATTATTAATAAGTTCAGTTAAATCTTCGGATACCGATTGTTTTATTGCCCAATCCGAAATTAATTCCCTAGCTTCAGAATGTAAAGATTTAGAAGCAATGTTACTTGCATCTTTTAAGTGTAAAAAATTTACTAACAAAAAAGCTAAGTTAAAACACAAAAAATAATAAAAAGCATGTTTATAAAAATTATCATTGGATTCTTCTTTTTCTTGAGAATCGTTATTAAATTCAGAATCCGAAGCAACATTGCTATTGTTATTAGAATTTGAATTTTCTCTATAGGTTTCTTCTCCTCCAACAGTACCAATAGTTAAAGGAATTGTATTATTTCCAATCCAACATTGTCTTAACGGTCTTATTTTGCCATCCTGCCATGCAAAGATACCGCATTGAGAAGCTTTTGGATCTACAACCAATGCAACGTTGTAAGGCTGATTAAAGAAATAATCCTGGATGAATTTGTCCATATCAGATAAGAATATCCCAAAACCAGGGTGAGTATGATACCAACCGATAATAGAATAATTAGAATACTTTTCTTCTCTTATTTTATGAATATAATCCCAGGTTTCAGGAGTAAAAGAAAC
>CAJOND010000045.1 GCA_905236675.1 Candidatus Rifleibacteriota bacterium
ATACAACATAATTTCGCACAATAAAAAAGCCGATAACTAGCTTTAATAGTAGATTATCGGCTTTTTATTTTTCTTCAAACTGTTAAAAATCGGATTTTTATTTATAGCAAAATTAAAGGTCCAAGGCGAACGCAAACTTTTTAGAATTTAAGCACTATATCAAGTTATTCTGTTTTACGACAAGTGTTTAACATTTTTGCATTAATAGTTTTTTTCTTTCAAGCATAAAACAATTTAATACCTAGTACAAACTAGAATCCTATCTACAAAAATGAAAAGTTTGCGTTTGTCCATGGAAGATAGTGGTTTTATAGGCTTTTTTAATTGTAGTTATTGAAATTAGTAGTTGTTGTTTTTATTGTTTAATCTATGAATAACAATAACTACAACAACTACCAAACTACAATAAAAACTTTTATGTTCTTATTTTTTTGAAAAATCGAGGAAATAGCCATTTTTCTCTTTTGCTTTTTTTAGGAATGAGGCAAGAATGCCCTTTTCATTAATTAGCTTCGTGCGCCAGCATTTATCGGCAATTTCTTCGGCTGTCATACTAAGATAAAAATCCTTCGGAAGGTCAAAGCTTACTTCTCCTCCGCCTATGCTACCAGCAGAACTCCCCTGACATTTGCAATCCTGATGAATGAATGGACTTCCATCTGGTCTGAATCGTAATGTTACGATATCAACACCATGTTCAAAATAATCACCTGTTGAGCAAAGTTCAACATCTAAATGAAGGAAACGAAGATTATATTCTCTTGCCAGCTTTTCTGACATACTGTCATACTTACCACGTAAAATAACAGCATTTTTCTGAAAGAGATTGACTGTTTTTTCAGTCATATGAATTTTACATTCAGGATTGTGAATCCATATAGAACTGATTGTTGGTAGGAGATCGAAAAAATCCGGTTCAACTTCTTCGATTTCTTCATCTAGACCGAGAGCTATACCCCTAGGATCAACTCTTTGCTCATCGTTCACCCAATAGCTCATGTGTTCTTTTTTAAGAATCTTATCACCGTAAGCATCAAATCCATATTTTCTATAACCGTTGCTGACATTCATCGATTATCTCCTTAAAGCCTACTATTTAGCATAAAAATAGTTAGCTATAGAAATTCTGCTCTAAAACTACGTTTTTAAACTTATAATAATTTTTCCTATATACTATTATTTAATTCTTCATAACAATCTTCACAATAGGAGCCATAAAAGAAGGAAGTTAATAATTTCCCACATCCCTGACAAGTACCAGTAAGACCTTTTCCTCCAGTTACCTTTTCAAGTTCATTTTCGTCAAGTTCATTTTCGTTAAGTTCATACTCGTTCATTTTGTTTTCATTTTCTTTTTTATCCATCGCAAACAGCCCTTATGTTTTATTTATTCCTTACTAATTTAGTATAGCATAGGATTTTTTGTATAACAATTATCCAGAGTTAATGCATCAGGGCAATTAAGGGCAAACGCAAACTTTTCCCTTTTATTGATAAGTATTTGTAAATATTACTATTTTAAATTGTAGCGTCTTCCAGACGCATTTATATTTGTAGTCTATACCTAGGGCAACAAGTTGCCCTAGGTTATTAAAGTAGCGACTTCCAGTCGCTTTATTAAAAAAAGTTGTGCCTGGAGGGCACTATTTTAATAACCGTGGGTGTCGAAGACACCAACGGATTAGATGAAAAAAACTAAAGCGTCTGCGACTCGCTCACATCCTGTGGCTCGCTTGCATAGGCACCTCCTGTGCCTTATGTAGGACGCTACTATAACAAAAACATACTATAGTTCAAACACTGATTATTAGCTAAAAAAGTTTGCATTTTTCTTAGGGCAATACTAAGATTATTGTTCAATCATTTATTATATGCTAAAATTAAAATTGCAGACCTTTTCAGGAACATACAAATAATTTGAATTACTAACACAGAAGGAATTATTCAATGAATAAAGATTTAAAGTGTGAAAAAGATGGACTAAGCCTTGAAATCTTAGATAAGGTCACAGGTGGAGTTTGTGGAGATCGTGAAACTATTGCCCCGGAACACTTTGAGGAGTTATGGAATGGGGAAGTGAATGAGAAATCCCTGGATAACTATCTTTCGAAAAAAGAAAAGGGTAAACTGTATAGAGACTAAATGGAATATTCCACTGATTGCTTCCAGCAATCAGCCCCCTCAGTCACTGCGTGACAGCTCCCCCGCAAAGCGGTGGAGCATCTGAGTGCAAAAAGGATTTTTGTTAATATATTAAATAAGAGCAGATATTTATGGGAGACTTCCATATGGATTTAAAAGAAAAGACAGAACTAACAGATGAAGAACTAGACCTGGTTGTTGGTGGAGCTAGAAGAACAGTTAGTAATAGCGAATCTAGTTTTGTATTTGTTTACAGTGGCCCTGGCATTAAATATGAGGTAGAATATTTATTAAATAATGGACAAAGTGTCTATACTACAGGACGTAGTGTAGAAATAGACGGGTGTTGTTGGTATCGACTTAATGATGGCAACTGGATTCAAGGGAACTTTTTGAAAAAATGAAATGAAAGCAACAAAAATATGAATAACTAGTTCTGGGAAATGCTATTTGGAAAATAATAATTCTCAAATATCTAAAATAGCTTTAAGAAACATTATGCGTATTATAGAAGCCAGAAGTAGTGAAATTATAAATAAATGGGTTAAATATTTCGGAAGTATCAGTTATTATTGTTAATAAATTTAAAATTAAGGGAAGCTTTATGAACAAGGACAAGGAATTGGATAAGATTTTGTCAGAGATTAATTCAGGTTTAACTGGTGACTCTGAAAAAGATATTGCTTTTTTAAATGAACAAAGCAAGAAGTATAAAAAACATAAATACTCTAAAGAAATTCTAAGGGCATGCGGTCGACTTATGTATGACGTCGTGCCTGATGATATAAGAAAAAAATTAGATAAGGTAGCTAATGATCATTTCTCAAAAATAGAAGATTCCTTAAACCAGGCAGAGCAATTCCTTTTTAAAAAAGATTTTAATAAAGCATTAAAACTCCTTGAAGACTTAGTCTTTGAATTAGACGAAAACCAACCATACAGGGATGATGAAGTCAGCGAATACTATAATTTTGAAGAATATTTTGAAGAAGTATTATTCAAAGAATTGAATAACCCAGAAAAAGAAATACGCAGAGTTCCTGTTCCTTATACTAGAATTTATAATATGTATGGCTACACTCTCTATGAACTTGATAATTTTGATGAAGCAAAAAAGTGCTTAGAAATAGGATTAGGCTGGAATCCTGTTTCCTTTAAACTAATGAGCGAGTACATTGAAATTCTTAAAATAAAAGGCGATTTGGAAAACTTCTTCAAGTTAACAATAAATTCTTTTAAGATTGCCTTCAGACCTCAAAATGTTGCCAGATGCTTTAGAAATCTTGGCTATTACTTTGCCGAAAAGGAATTATATTCTGAAACAAAAGCCGCTTATATAATGAGCCTGCAGTTCGAAAGAAATTCAGAGCAAGCTTTAAAAGAATTATATTACATTGATGAAAAAACAAATCACAAACTTGAAAAGCCGCCTATAGAAAAGTTTAAAGAGTATTCCGAACAATATGGTTTCCCTATAGGTGTAGATTTAAATGTTTTGAATTTAGCTTATCAATGTGGAATTAAGTCATTAGAAAATAAAAACCCTGATGGAGCCAGATATTTTTTCAGTATACTTTATGACTTGACTCATGACCCAGAAATCAAAGCTGCTTTAGACAAGTTGCCAGAACCAGATTCTGAGAAATAATTTCTTTAGGGGGTATAATGAACTACAAGATTATAGCTAATGAAAAGTATTATAGGAAAGGTGTATTTCGTCATTTTACTGAAGATTGCAAGTGTTCTACTTCAATTACGGCTCGAATTGATGTTACAGAACTAAAAGACTTTTCAAAAAAGACAGGAACAAAGTTTTACATCAATTTTCTATATATACTTTCAAAGGTTTTGAATTCAAGAGATGACTACAAAATGGGTTATCTTTGGGAAACAAAAGAATTGATTTGTTACGATAAGATTAATCCCACTCAGTATGTATTTCATGAAGATACCGAAACTTGCACCCCTGTATATACAACCTATTATGAAGATTATAATACTTTTTATTATGAAGCCTCAAAAGATATAGAAAAAGCAAAACAGACAAGAGAATACGGTCTTGATATGATAAATCACCCGAACTGGTTTGAGGCTTCTTATATTTCATGGCTTTCATACGATTCTTTGAATATAGAATTGCCAGATGTATATTTGTATTTTTCTCCTATAATTAATTGGGGGAAATATCGTAAAGAAAATGATCGTTTTATGATGCCTGTTTCCGTTCGATTAAATCATGCCATTGCTGATGGCTACTTAGTTGCATTAGTTTATAAATTATTACAGAACGAAATTAGTAATTTTGTAAAAATGGGGAATAAAAAGGAGTAAACAATGATTGTTCTAAACGTTACTTACAAATGCAAACCACAAATGAGAGAAGAGTTTTTGGAATTGATTATGGCTGATGGTATAGATGTTTCTAGCCGAGCAGAAGAAGGCAATATAAAGTATGATTATTATATTCCTATAGAAAATGACGATGAATTACTTCTTGTTGAAAAATGGCGTGATGCAGAAGCACTTGCAGAACATAACAAGCAACCTCATTTTCTAAATCTTGCTAAAATTAAAAACGAATACGTAAACGATACAATCATAGAAAAGTTTGTTATTAATGAATAAAGTTTTTATTGTGTTTGTTTTTGTTGTTTATTTCTCGTTGTTACTCTGCTTAACAAGAACTCTATTACTGCTTATATACGGCAAGCCGAAATACCCATTTTTGATATAGAGTTTGAGCTTGTCGTTTATTTCAGCATTTTCTTGAACTTCTTTTGGAACGTTAAATTCAATAAAATCTAATAGAAAAAAGATATTAGGGCATCTATTAAATTAATTATTAATAGAAACTTATGATTATAATCATAAGTTTCTATTTTATGTTTATAATATTTTCTGTAGCTAATTTTTCAAAAAAAGGTAAATTATTTTTGAAACAATCTTCGGCAAGCTTTTCATTATCAACATTTATAGAAAACTTGATTTCAAAAACAAATTTACTTTGAGTAAATACATAAGCAATTGAAGAACTGGCTTCGGCCGAAAGATTCTTTTTATACTGGATAGTAAGAACAGGTCTTTTTCCTAATTCTATTATAGAATTGTTTGTAATGAGCTTAGAATCGCCTACTAACGAGTTCAAATATTCATTATCTTTACTAAGCTTTTCTAAATTTGCTTTATAAGCAGAAATATTTGCATCACGATTTGGATAAGCGTGAAATGAAGCCATTATTCCATCAATATTAGTTTCAAAGACTTCACAGTATTCATCTTTTTGTCTTAACGTACATTTAGTTGTTCTGGGGTTGAAATGTATCGGTAATGCAATATCCCAATTGATTTTAGTGCCTTCATATATTAAATCACGGTCAACTCTTATTAAAAGATTCGTGACAATATAATCTGAATCATTGGTCAAAATACTCAGATGTAATCTAGCTAAATAGATACATGGGAAACTAATGATACCTCTTTTTGCCTCATAATAATAACTTGATATGCAATCAATAGCTTCGTCTTTATCGTATGTATTTCCAAAAAGAAAGGGATAAATTTTTTTTGTTTCCTGGTTATTATTTTTTTCAACACTATTTATCAAATAAGTATCCCAAAATTTGAAAACGTTGTCTGGCAAAAGTCTGTCATAACTGTCAGAATCTTTAATAATACTTAAATACTGAATAATTGCAGGGCCATATATCTTATCAAATCTTTGTCGAATATATTGACTTTTATCAGAGAATTCTGGCCAATCTTTATTTACATAATAAAATGCTCTACATTTATTGTTATAAAAAGTTCTTATTTCATTTTCTATTTTCCTTTTATTTATATTTACAAAATTAAGCATCTCTTCATTTAATTTATAAACTTTACATTTTGTAAAATAGAAAAATTCGTTGTTTTCATATTCTTTAGGGTAAAATTCTATTTGTTTTAAATTTTTATCAGTTTTTATAAAAAGACTATCATCAGCATAAACCTTTTGGTCAAACTGAATTTGAAATGTTATTACTAGGGAAATTATGTTAAAGAATAAATAATATTTACTCTTTTTATTTGAAAAGATTTGAAAAAAACATTTCATAGTGATACTCCAAAATATTGCTAATTAGAATTATAGCATAAAAGAAAAAGTTTATTGCACAAATATAGAATTACAATATTGATGTATTGACTAATAACAATTTAATAAATTGATAATCTGGTCAATTGCATAAAGCGGCAGATTAATTAGCCAATCCTCTTTTTTATAGTCGGTCATAGATGTACGAATAGAAATATCAGGAGAAAACCTTTCATTATATGTTTTCAGACTCTTTGCTCTTAAGTTTACCTCTGCCTTAACTTCAACAGGTATAACTTGTTTCCCAGTGTCAACCAAAAAATCAACTTCACAAGAGCCTCTGTCATTGGTATAGTAATAAATGCCGATGTTTTCTATCGTTTTAAGTTGTTGGCAAACAAACTGTTCTGTAAGTGCCCCCTTGAACTCTACAAAAAGATTGTTCCCCTCAATCAAAGTTCGCTGACTTAAGCCTACCATAGAACTAAGAAGTCCTACATCTGCGACAAAGAGTTTAAATGCTCTAAAATCTTCATAAGCTTTTAGTGGAATATTGCCAGAATTAACACGACTTACCTTATGCACTAGACCACAATCTATGAGCCACATAATTGCAGTTTCGTAATCTTTTGCACGAGCACCTTCTCGAACGAGACCATATAGAAATTTTTTATTTTCTTTAGCCAATTGAGCTGGAATATTATTCCATAGCATTCGTAGTCTTGGAACTATATCATTAGGTGCATGTTTAGAAAAATCCTGCTCATAAGCCGATAGAATTCGTTGTTGAATCTCGCGAACTTCATTAAAGTCGCTGCTTTCTGTAAAACTCTGTACAGCTTCAGGCATACCTCCCACATAATAGTATTGCTTCAAAGCATCAATATATGTTTGCTTGAAGTTGGTAATCATCTGGAAGTCTAGCTTATCAAGCAATTTTGCAAATTGTTCTTTCCCCCTAGCCATCAAAAACTCTTTGAAAGAAAGAGGATAAAGTCTTAAGAAATCTACTTTTCCAACAGGGAAAGATGTTCCTTGATGTAGAGCTATGCCAAGCATGGAACCTGCACAAACAATATGATACTGCGGAGCATTTTCGCAGAAATATTTAAGTGAAGTTAACGCTCTTGGAACCTCTTGGACTTCATCAAAAATCAATAAAGTATTGTTTGGATCAATTTTATGTCCTGCATACAATTCAAGTCCCATAATTAAGCGATCTGTATTTAAATCAGAAGCAAATAGCTCTGTCATGCTGGAATTAGAGTCAAAATTAATATATACAGTATTTTTATATACCTTACGACCAAACTCCTGCATCAACCAGGTTTTGCCAACCTGTCTTGCACCTTCTATAATTAAAGGTTTACGCCTTTTGCTTTTTTTCCACTTTAACAACTTTTCTATAGCAATTCGGTACATATTTGCATCTCCACAGCAATATTACAAGTAGATTATGACATATTATTACAAAAATTACAACGAGTTTTTGTTATATAAGTACACTTTTTACAGCGAATAATTGCTTTTAAGTAAACATAATTGCATAGATAGCCTAAATGCAAAAGCAAGCATATAAAGGTACATTCTTAACATTATCTTCAAAAGAAAAATTTTTAGAAGAAATCTTGATTGCGTAACTTGGTTTATAGCTCTGCATATATACCTTTAAACTTTTTGCTTTGGTGTTATCAGCACTTTTAACTTCTATTGGAATAAGCTTTCCGTTTTTTTGAATAATAAAATCTATCTCTGCACTATTTCCAGATTCCCAATAGTAGGTAGTGTAATTATTCATTATTAGTTGGGAATTAACAAAATTTTCTGCCATTCCGCCTTTAAAATCATTTAATTCTTCTGTCATATACAAAACATCATCAGGAATTATCTCTTTTTTTGCACAAAGTAAGCCTACATCGGAAAGATATATTTTAAATGAATCTATATCTCTATAATTTTCCAAAGGCTTTTTGACTTGCTCTATTTTATAGACTCTAGAAACTATGTTTGCCAAAGTTAGCCATTCAATAGCATTTTCAAATTCAGAGGCACGAGCACCAGTTTTTATAAGTTTGTATAAAAACCTGGTATTTTTTCTTGAAAGCTGGACTGTCAGATTATTGTAAGTTAGTCTGGTTTTCTGAATCTCACTTTTAGCATTTTGGTATTTGCTCATATCATCAAGATAACCCATTAATATACTGTCCTGAACATATCTAACTTGATTATAGTCTTTTGTTTCAACAAAACGTGCAACAGCTTCAGGCATACCGCCAATAACAAGATACTTTCGATATAAATCCATTGCAGTATCATGTAAATAGTTAGTTATTGGCTGATTTGTATCAAAACTATGTCTGATTTGTTTTATTAAATCATTTTCGGAAAAAGCCATCATAAACTCTTCCAAATCTAATGGAAACATAGTTAGACAATCAACTTTTCCAACCGGAAATGAAAAACTTTTCCTATTAACTGCGATACCAAGCAGACTTCCTGCCGCAATAATATGATAATCATTAGCTTCTTCACAGAAATACTTCAGCGAAGTTAAAGCTCTTTCACAAAGCTGGATTTCATCAAATATTATTAAAGTTTTTTCTTTGCTGATGCTTTTTCCTGATAATCTAGACAATAAAGGAATTAAATAATTAGGAGTAATATCTTCATCAAAAGCATTGCAGAGTTTTGTAGTTGTCTGAAAATTGAAATAAGCAACATTGTCATAATGTTTATTCCCAAACTCTAAAATGGAATAGGTTTTTCCGACTTGCCTAGCCCCTTGAAGTATCAAGGGCTTTCTATATTTGCTATTCTTCCATTCTAACAAAGCTAAATTTATTTTCCGAAACATAACAACTCCAAATTATTACTTGTAAGTATAAGCATGAAAACGTTTTAACCGTTATAGCTATAGGCTAAACAACAAAACTAATCAAACCCCATACCAATCATAACCGATTGCCTTTGCAAGCTAATTATGGCGTGAAAATACATTTCTGTTTATTATTTTCGTATTATTTAATGTTATTATAACAAAAAGTTTCACATTAAACAATACGAATATTTTAATGATTTTTACACTAAACCATACGAATGATTAGAAAATAATAACTTTGTCGCATTAAAAAATAACCCAATTTTTATTATTCATGCTATAATACTATTATGATTGTACTTAATACAAATAAAAAAGCTTTCTCTTTTCTTGAATTATTAATTGTTATTTTAATTATCTGGTTACTGGCCGCAAATGCTCAACCATATGACTATAGACGTCCTGATCCAAATAGACAAGCCCAAGATAATTGTCATCGCATTTTAAGAAATATACAGGGCGCACTAGATATGTACAACATGGATAATTCAACTATGATGGAAACAGCTTTTCCTGGTATAGAATATGATAGAGCCGAAAAACTATTAATAGACAATAAATATCTAAAACCCTATGAAAAAGGAGTTTATTGTGAATATGGTATTATTGATGCAGCTGATTTAGGTAGCGTTTATTGTGTAGTCATGGAAAGCCAGGATATGAATATAAAAGTGATCAAAGTCCTATTTACCCAGATATAGGAACAAATTCTAAGGAATTATATTACCAAAAATATGAAAATTTAAAATCTGAAATGACTATAGAATCAAAAAAAGCAAAATCAAAAATAGCAAAATTCAAAATAGCTAGAAAGAAGGATTTTGTTCATATTCTTTTGGAAAGCCCATTCGTTCCAGCAATTATAATATTACTTATTTTTTTAAATATAGTTTATATCTTATATAATCGTTTTTTGAAAAAGACAAACAAATCTTGAACACACTTTATTTCCAAAATTTGCTTTAATTCATTAATAAAAAAAACAATAATTTTACTAACAGATACATCAATTAGTAAAATTATTGGTCGTATTAACAAATTTAACACTTTTGATGTAAAAAAACATATAAAGAAAGCTTCAAAACAATAACACCAAGAGCCGTAAGGCTATAAACAACCACACCAAATTATAACCCAAAGAATAACAATAACTACCAAAAACAATAATTACTATTATATTTAACCAAATAATTCTTCTATTGTTATTGGTATAATTTGTTTTTCTTCGCGATTCTTCTCTATTTTTTCAAGGATTTTCTAGTGCATTTAATTCATCTTCTCGCCAGAGAAACCTTTTCATTTAAGAACTCTAGCATATAAAACTACATTTTGTTAAACTTAACTTTTATAAAAATTAATTAGATAAGTTTAATAACTTAATAGAAAAACAAAAATCTAAGGTTTACGTTGTAGTTAGTTTTTGTTGTAGTTATTGTAAGTTTTAAGACTAAAAATTGAGATACAAGTTCAAAGATGGAGACACAAGATTTCTTATAAATAGAATCTTATAACTTGTAACTTAATCTACAATCATCCCAAGAGCCGTAGGCTCTAAACAACCACACCAATCATACCGCTGGCTTTAGCCAGCTTGTAGTTGGTAGTTGTTGTTTTTATTGTAAGCTTTATCAAGGTTTATAACAAACTATTACTTTATCAATATTCTTTCTAATTCGTGAATTGCCACGGCTCTTTCTGATGTAGCTGTGACAAATCAAAAAACTAATTATTTAAGAAAAAAATTACGTTAGTTCTGCAAAACTATAAAATTGACAAAATAATTTTATTTTATTATCTTATTAAAAAAAAATACCACGAAGCGAATAGTTTCGTTGCTTAGGTAATTTGTAACATCGTTTTATTATTTATTAACCTTTGGCTCCTAAGCATATTAAATCCAATAAAAATTTATTTATCAGTCTTTTCTCTTAAAAAATTATTTTTAATTAATTAAAGGGAAATAAATATTTGTTTAGACTGATAATATTCTTTAAGGAGAAATATATGTTTTCAGTAGTCGAACTAATGGTGTTTCCTAATTTTCAAGACCATAAACTCTGCAAAGTTAAATTATATCAAACTCATGAAAAAACAGTAAAAAGAGCCAACAACCTTCTTGATGAATTTTTAGAATAATTAGTAAAAGATTATTCTGAAAAAGCTTATGCAAAAAAACATTAGCATTGGCTTCAAATGGTGAAGTAGACTGGTGAGCTTATATAAAAGGAATAAAAAATGACATTAATAATTAATAAAAAAAATGCGTTATTAGAAGGAGAGAAATATAATGGGTGATGTAAGTATAATAGCAAGAAGATTGGAATGTGGTAAACATGTTCAATATGGTTGGAGTGGAAACGGTGGATATCACAAAATGGTAGGTAGTCGCCTGTTAGAATGGTATAATGAGCCATCTAAAGTTGAATATTTATTTAGTTTAGGACAATTAAATATTTTAGGGAAACCAGGAAGTGAAAAGGGTGGAGCTCCATTGTTTTTTACCACCGATACTATAAATAAGCCACATTGGTTAGGAACTTCAGAATGTGATATATTCAGTAAAATTCTATTTATCGATTATGGTTATTTTTATGACTTGGATAATATTTGGTATTATGTTATTCCAAGACCATTTAAGATTAAAATACCGCTTTTATATATTAATCACCATTTAGATCAAAATGGTTTTGAATTTAAAGAACGTGAAAAAATAAAATCTATGGTGACAGAATATATTCTTTTTGATTATTATTCATCCGATACAAAATTACAAAAACTAGTTAATAAGAAATATCCTGAAGGAATCGATGAAATCCGTTCAAAAGTTTATTGTAATAATGATAAAAACTACTCCTATTTTGTTTTAACAGAAAATTATAGAGAAATATATAATTATTTTGATAAGTGGGTAGTTGTAAGAACTAGTAAAGATATGAAAGAAATAACGGGATTCTCAATGAAAAAGAAGCAAAATAAAAAAAGAATTGAAACTATTGATTGGTAAATTTGTCAATAAGTTACATTTATTTATACGAATTTACCCGTTTTTCACAATAAAACCTCCAAATAAGCTCTAAGTCGTTTTTCTACTCGTAGTAAACGAGCATACTCAGACAATAATGGAATATTCTTTTTTTTGCGAGCAGTATAGGTTTTAAATGCATCTATAATTATGGATTATTATCTTAGATAAGGCACAATGACATCATAGAATTTCTTACTCCATTCAGCATGAAATTTTGCAATCTGATGCCAGTCGGTTTCCTTTTCTATACTAACTCCGGTTATCTGGTAAAAAATCTTAGAAGATTTAATATCATCACCACGTTTCCAATTCAGTGAAACTCTTAATGATTTTTCTATTTCATCTTTATGTTCAAACAATAAATCGAAGGCTTTTTTATTATCTTCCTTCTTGGCTTTTGCTAAATAAAGCTCAATTCTTGCGGAATCAAAATTTGCAACACAAGCAATATTAAATCCACTAACTCCAAAAGCCCCATTAATCCAATTATCCTTTGAAGTATTTACATTAGCAAATAAACCGCCTTCTTTATTAGCTTTTTTTATAAATACTAAGGCATATTCCCAGTATTTTCTACGAAGTTCAAATCTTGTTCCTGTTTCATCTTCTGCAGCATCGTTCTCGTCTCTAAGGTAGAAAACCAAATCTGTTGGGTCTGTATTATATAATTTGAATACTCTTTGTAATACTGAAAGTTTACTAATAGTGTTGTTATTAGTCCAAACAAAGATACCATCACCTATTTCAACACTCTGTGTAAATTCAGATTCATTCATTGTGAAATTACGAGATAAATTGTCTTCTTTTGATATTGCAAGTTTTGTCAAAATACTTTTATCTTCAGCATATAAAATCTGCAATACTTTTTGGAACATTTCTATCCAACTTGAAACAGGTTGTTCAGTATTTTTATAACTAAATTTGGCTATCAATCTTCCGCCTAATGGAGCATCATCGTCTAGCGTAAATGTATCAAGTTGTTTTTCAACAGGTTTATAGACTGTTTTTGGAAATGACCATATTTCGAGTGAACGCCCCATAAGATATTGGTTTCGTTCTTCTATTTCAGATAGAGTCCATTTATTTCTCTTAGCAATATATGTATTCATTCGAATACCACTATCTTCAAAACCGTTTTTCATAGTTTTCTTTTCTTCAAAAGTCCTATTGCTATATTCTGAGTTGTAAGCAGTAAGAGTAAGATTAGCGATTCTATGAAGCCAGGTTTCATGAATAAGTTGGTAATCTTCTCCTAAAGCTTTAATCCATGCGGGAGTTAAATGTTTTGGCATTATATGTTCGATAGAATAAATTCCATTATCACAATGACTATAAACATCTTTATCCTCTGCTGTGCCATAATTTTCTAAACGCTCTAATATATATATCTTATTTTTACTATTCATTTGATAGATTTGCCTATCTGTAAATCTTTGCGAGAACTCATCATCATCAGGGAAACGAGCTTTTTCTTTCTTTGATAATAAAGCATATTTAAACTTTTCAACATAATTCACATCAGTATTATCAAATCTGATTATTTCTCTATGTAACAAAAGAAATATTTTGTTCAATGCATTTGTAGGTAAATCACATATAGTTCTTCTGAATAAATAATTTTCAGTAATCAAGAACACATCTGTAACTTGAGACAATTCAAGTTTACCTTCATCTAATAATCGTAGAGCTTCAAGGAAAAATGGTCTAATAACTGTAGTTTCTAATCTATTTAACCTATAGATACAAGCATCAAGAGACTTACTTTTTGTTCCACCGCATAATAATATTTCATAACGTTTAGCGTAAGCTAATAAATCTTTTAGCAAGTTTTCGGTATCTATATGTTGATCATCAACATATTCTTTAAAACAGATATATATTTTCTTTTGAGAAGGAATGACCTGTTGCTTAACACTAAGATAATCTCTAACAAATGAACTTACATCATATTTGGTGAATTCTTCAATTCGATTCCAATATTTCTCATAGTATTCTTCTTGTTCCTTAGCAGGTAAGCCCATCAAAATAAAATTCCTTATTTTGTCACCTTCACTTAAATCAAGACCTGTAGAATTTAAACTTTCAAAAATTAACTGTGGATTATCTTCATTATTCAAAGTTATATTAATTATTTCCAAACAACATATAGCATTAAATAAATCGTCAACAGAAATCTCTTGTTTCTGAATTCTTTCATAGAAATAATTGTAATTTGTTGTTAAATTTGAACCTTTTATATATTCATCATCTTGATTGAATAATTTCCCAAAAGCTTTTTGGTCATTCTTTACTGGTTTGAGTTTAATCCTAGTTTCTTGTGGCTGATATTTATCTACTAAAAAATCTTCGTATATTTGTTCTCCTAATGAAGGATCTTGGGAAACTATTACATTATTATTTAGAAGATTATACATAGCTAAAAATAATAATGATACCGTCGTCAATCTTTGTTGTCCGTCTATAATAAGAAATTCTGTATTTCTACCAGATGGTTCATATACAGAAACTATGCTTCCAAAAAAGTGACTTCTTCTTTTATTTTTAATTACCTTAATAAGATCATCATAAAGTTGCTTGCAGTTCTCTGTTTTCCAATCGTAGTTACGCTGATAAACAGGTATAATGAAACGCTTTTTTGAACCTTCCATGTATTCTATTAATCTACATTCAGAACCTTTCATTTTCTTCCTCCAAAAATAGCGTAACCTAATTGATACATCTTTTATAAAATATTATCACATTACAAAAAGGTAAAATATAAAAAGCATAAAATTTAAATACATTTTTTATACAACAGTTTCCTGTTATTTATTAACATTCATTAAAAATATTTATGAAAAAACACATTTATTGATTTAATTAAAAAACTTTTGTATAAAAGCTTTCGGATATTTATATATATTTTTTTACTTAATCAGCATTTCAATGATTTTGTAAACTTCTGTGCTAGGCGAAAATGATTTTCTTTGGTTCGTAGCCGTTTTTCTTCTTAGGCATGACAAGCCTCTTCAATAATGTTGGGAACAGAACCGAAACGTCCCTGAAGATATGCTTTTCTTATATCTTCGCTGGTTCTTGGAGATAATTCATCGAGAGAATATAATTCAGAAATTGCTGTTTTATTACTTTTATTAACAAAGTAAATCTGGTCTCGCCTTAATAATTTCAGATTTAGCAAATCAACTGTATGGATAGAAATAATAAGCTGAGCATTATTTTTGTTGAGAATGGGATTATTAAATAGTTTTGTTAAATGTTCAACAAGTAATGGATGCAAACTAATATCAAATTCATCTATACAAATTGTTTCACCAGTAGAAAAAGCTCTTTTAAGTATTGGGCTGAGGGTAAACAAGCTAACTGTTCCTTTAGACTCACTATTTATTCCCATTTCATAAGTCTCTATTGAACCATCATTTTTTAGTATTTCATGCTTCATTACAATTCTGTATTCTTTTTCGGTAAAAGTTAGAATTTTTACTTTAGGACCATAATTAGGAAGAGAATCGTTTATCGGTATATCTCTACTTTCAAATGTATAATCAGTGATGTTTAAATCTGCTTCTTTTAGAATTTGTTTTGTGAATTCTTTTAAAGAACCATCTTCATCTTTTTCAAACATTAGATTAGCTTGAGAAAACATGGTGTTATACTTGGAATCATAAGTGTTTATTCCTGTCATAAACCACAATAAAGGTGTTTTTAATTCATCACAGTTCCATGAAGCAGCAGTAGCTAGAAATAGTTTATTTATTGTATTTCTTTCGATTATTGGTTTAAGCTTTGTTTTTAAATGATTTGAAGTAAAACGGTATTTCTCTTTTGCTGTTTCATCTCTTTCAAATATGGTAGAAGCCTTATTAGAATTGAAAGCATAAAGATATTCTTTTATTATCTTAATATTCGTTGCAGAAAATCCATAAACATATTTTATTCCATCGTTTGCGATGAAAACAAATGTTAAATAATTAAACTAATTAAATTTCCTTTTTTAATATGCTATAATCAAAAAAATAGGAGCAAATAAAAAAGTTGATTAAATAGGGTAACCATAATCAGCGGGGACGAAAAGTCAACAAAATATTAGATTTATGTCTGACAGCCAAATACATCTTCAGCCTATAGAGCTTAGTCTGCTTAATGAATTATTTAAAGACTTAAACAGCTAACTTTGTTTTTTAGAGAAATATTTTTAATTGGAATTATATGTTATAATCAAAAAGATGAGTATCTCCTTAAATTTAACACTTTTGAAATAAAAAAACTGACAATTCTGGTTATTCCAGAGTATTTATATAAACATTGTTTACGACGGACAATACATTGATGATAATTTTGTACAAAAAATTGGTGTAAATCTGCTAGCCCAGTTGCGAAGTCTGATAGAATGAAAGTATAGATTATTAAAATGGCAATTTAATACTAAACAAACTGATTGCCAC
Organism: Candidatus Rifleibacteriota bacterium; assembly: GCA_905236675.1. GTDB lineage: Bacteria > Muiribacteriota > Ozemobacteria > Ozemobacterales > Ozemobacteraceae > RUG334. The sequence goes on from CAJOND010000045.1 coordinate 16,560, forward strand.
GTCATTATTGCTTGCTTATGCAAGCGGTGTGATTGGTGTGAGGTAATGAGTGGTTATTGTAAAAATAAGATCAAAAATTTCACTAAAAGATATCTTTACTTCTCTTTCTTCAGTTCTATAACAGTAATTTCATTGGAAGAGCCTAATCGAGCAGGCATACCAGCCCAAAGACCTGTACCATCGTTGACATATAAATATGAATATTCGCCTTTTGAATTCTGTTCTTTATATAGTCCTCTTAAATACCAGCTATTAGCCATTGTAACAAATATATTTTGCGGGAAAGTCATTCCACCATGAGTATGCCCCGACAATTGAAGCAGAACACCCTCTGATTTAGCTTCAGTAAAACTCTTTGGATAATGAGACAATAGTATTTTGGGCATATTATCAGGAATACCTTTAAATGTTTTTGATATCAAATGTTGTGAATCGTCTTTATAATTGTGTATCCAATCTGCTCCACCTAAAGCAAAATTATCATCTATTATCTGATGATTGTTTATTAGTATTTTGATTCCCATTTGCTTAAATTCTTTCATCCATTCTTTTGCATTACAATAATATTCATGATTTCCCATAATCATATAAACAGGAGATTTTAAACTGCTTAATGGTTTTAAATTATCTAACCCCTCTTTTACAAAGCTATCCATTGAATCACCTGTTATTACTATTAAATCAGGTTTTATTTCATTAACTTTTTCAACAACTTTTTCAACCCAGGCCCTTTTTAAAACTGGCCCTGTATGCAAGTCAGAAAGTTGTACAATTTTACAATCTTTATTCAATTTATTTGAAGCAATAACTATATTTTTTATATCAGGCTGGCTTATAGAGCGACAATATGCAATAATCGCTAGAGCAATACTTATAACAGCAAAGAAACAATATATATTTTTATTATCTAATTTGCAGAGCCTTATAAGTTCCATTAAAGTAGTTGAGACTACAAGATAAATAAAAGAAACCCCCGAGAAACCCAATGTTATACATAACCATGTAGGTAAATATTTGCAGAATAACAGCATTAAAGTAAGATTAAAAACACCAATTTCAATAATTACGGCTAGAATAACTTTAAAAACCACAGGAACTTCATATAAGTAAATTCCTCTAAAAAAGGTAAAAAATCCAAGTGCCTGCATAAAAGCAAGCATCATTAACATTACAAAATAAATCAAATTTCGTTCCTTAGTTCATTATAGTTATACATATGCTAACATTTAAGAACCAAATCAATCAAGATGGTAGTTTTATATTAACATTTATAGCATTAACACAATAAAAATGATATATTAAATAATTGTAGTTACCAGATAGGGAGATAGTAAAATGGACTTTATTATAAAAACTCTGTTGCCATTCAAAGTTATTGGATTTCAAAAAGAATTTAACAACGATAATGGCTACAAAGAAATTCCAAAATTCTGGGATGAAATCTGCGAAAAGTATGCTAATAATGTTTATAAATGTAAATCTCCAACAAACGCTATTGAAAAAGCTATAGCAGATAACAAAATTGGCGAATATGGCGTCTGCATAGATGACATAGGTAACGGCAAATTCAGATATATCATTGCAGGCAAATATATGGGCGGTGATATCCCTGACATGATAACAGTATTTGAATTTCCCGAAAATAATTGGGCCATATTCGACTGTATTGGTCCTATTCCGGAAGCTTTTCAAAAACTAAACACCAAAATTTTCAAAGAATGGCTTCCAAATAACCCCAAATATGAGTTATCGATGAAAGCCAATATCGAATGGTATGACTTCGATAACCCTGTAAAAAATAATCCAAATTATCATTCTTCTATCTGGCTTCCTATTAGAGAGAAAAGATAATAGTAATATATAGTCTCAGAACTGATTCTAGGTATATTTCTAGAAGAAGGAGAAAAATATGATAGTTCTTAACGTTACTTACAAATGCAAACCACAAATGAGAGAAGAATTCCTGGAAATGATTATGGCAGATGGTATAGATGTTTCTAGCCGAGCAGAAGAAGGCAATATAAAGTATGATTACTACATTCCTATAGATAATGACGACGAATTACTTCTTGTTGAAAAATGGCGTGATGAAGATGCACTAGCCGTGCATAGTAAACAACCTCATTTTGCTAATCTAGGGAAAATGAAAAAAGACTTTGTTGACGATACAATAATAGAAAAATATGTTCTTTAGGTTATAGTTAATTAGGTTGTTCAGATATAACAATTATATTTATAAAGAATTAATTTATTATCTAACCCTCGAAGCAATGACGAGAATTTATTAAATAAAATAGTCTTCTTGTTTCCTTGGTTTCTCCTGGCCAGGCAAAATGTTCTATTTTTTCTATTTTGAAAAACTTAGAAAGAATGTCACACCATTCCTGATCTGTTCTATTAACCATACGTAAAATACCCTCTCTATATAAATATTTTCCTTTCACTTCATGATTATTGTTTAATTTCGTATCAAGATAAAAATTTAAGCTGATTATTATTCTTTTAGATGGTTTAACTATTCTCTGAGCCTGTTTTAAGATATTATCCGCAATTTCTTCAGGAATAACATCTATTACATTGGAGCAGAAAAATCCATCATATTTATCTGATTCTTCGGTATTAATCCAGTTCTCAGAAATCACATAAGCATTAACAAACTTATTAACCTTATATATTATACTATTTTTTATAGTTTTCTTTATAGCACTATTAGACAATTCTACAGAAGTAATATTTTTACAGCCTGTCTTTGCCATAATTATACTCCCCCACCCTTCTCCGCAACCATAATCTAAAACATTTTGGCATTTAGAAAAAGAAGAAAGTGCATAAATAAATTTTTCTGAGGGAGCTAATGTTTCCCAATTGTTGGAATTATCAGTATTTTGGTCTCCAGAATCAGCATAAGCCTTTTCCCAAAATTCTAGAGATTTTTTATAATCATCAATCATTTCTCTAATCATAATTATAAGATTACTAGGTATTAATCACGATCCGATATTACGTCGAAATAATACTCTGCCTGTTTTGTTTTATTCTCAAACCTACAACAAAGCCCCAATTCACTAATAAATTTTGAGAAATAATCTGTTTGATTATAGTTACTTATACTTAAGCGAAGTCCCTCTTTGGCTGCCCATCTTAACTCATAATATTGCTTTTTGTATTCTGCCGCTAAACATATATAATAATAAATATCAACATTGTTTGGAGCACAATCTAAAGCTTCTTTACCCAAAGTAATTACATCATCATAAGAACCGGAATCTAAATGTTTTTTTAGTAAATTTAAATATTCTTTCTCTTGACTGCTATTAGAAATTCCACCATCTCGTAATTTAGATAACAAACGATTAACGTCTTTATCTATTTTAATAGTGGAATCTATTTCGGAAACAGATTTTAGACTATAAAGGGCTTCTTCAGATTTATCATATTGCTCTTTTAATCTTGCCACTTTGTAATATGGAACTGCAAATCTTTCTTTAATAGGAACAAGATTTAATAAATAAGTAGCTATTTCATATATTTCTAAAGATTTTTCTGATTTTCCCCATTGTTCATATGTAATAGAATCCCCATAAATTGTTAAGAAAAACGGTAAATAATCATAGTTTTCTAGCTTTTCGCAAAGTAAAAGTCCTTTAACACACAAATCAGATTCTTCACCATAATGTGATACGTAAACTTCGTTCACTAGTAGCTCTCTAAAAATATAATCCAGGTTGTTGTTATTAATTTCATATGCTGTGTTGAATTCATGATTTGCTGTTTCAAAGTCGCCCTGATTAAAAGCTTCATTTCCTTTTAAGCAATGTTCATAAGCCAAATTATAGTCCTCATCATTTTTATCTATTTTTCCTGCTTTTATATCTTTTATCCGCATAATACGGTAATCTGCTTTAAAATCCTTAGCAAATTGAGGATTTATTTCTTGCATTTTTTCATAAACAAAAATGGCATCATCATATAATTCCATATCCTCATAACATCTACCGAGGTTACTATAATAAAGACAAGGATTTCTTGAATTTTTAATCGCTTTTTTATAACAATCTACTGATTTGTCATATTCTTTACAGTTGGAGTAAGCTATTCCTAACTCATTATACACATCGCTTAAGTTTTCACCCGTTTTTAAAGCGATTTCTAATCGTTCGTTCAATACTTTTAATAATTCTTCATTAGAAGTAGCTTCGTTATTATTGTTTTCTAAACTTATGCACATGCTTATAAGTTCATTCATGTACATAGTCTGTTCTGGAAGCAGCTCTTTAACCTTTTTATACTCTTCGATTGCCTCAGGTCGTTTACGATTTTTCATAAAATCTTTTGCTTTTAAATAATGATTATAAGCTTTTACCAGAATATCTTCCGAATGTTTTCCAACACTTTCTTTGAAGTCATAGTTCATATTAGATTTAAAGACTTGATTATCATCTTCTTCCTTAGACAAGCCTTTATCAACTTTCTCTTTGACACGGTCTCTAAATTCAAAGATATGCTCACCTATCCATTTTTCTTTTGTATTAATTACAGAATTAAAAAGCTCCAATGATTTTTTATATTCGCCTAAATGATCATATAAAATTGCCATATACTGCTCTGCGTTAATGTAATAATAAGTACTATGTTCAGCATAATCTCGTGCTTTTTGATAATATTCTAACGCAGTTTTATATTCTTTTTTTTCTAAATAATAGAAGATTCCTAAGTAGCTATAAATTTTTTCAAAACTTTTTTTTATATCTTTATTGTCTGAAAGCGTTATACAAAGTTTGGCGACTTCAGCTCCTCTTTCACAAGAAGTATTAAGACCTTGTTCATTATAAACATTAAATAATTCGTAGGCTAAGTCTATATTTTCAGGGTTAATAGCAAAAGCTCGTTCAAAAAAGCTTATTGCCAAATTGTCAATAGTTGTTCTTCCATTATAAGGAAGCGACCTCAGTTTTCTTCCTATAAAACAATATAAATCAATTTTTTCTTTATCAGATAATGATTTAATCTTATTGTTTAAGCTCTTAACCACATATTTTTTTTCATATTCTTCAATTTTTTGAAAAGAATTATTATCTTTGTATTTTTTTGTAATAAGTTCTATTTTAGGGAAATAGTGTATAGAAGGTTCGGTTACTGTTACAGTTTTAGTTTCTGTTTCTGTTTCTGTTTCTGTTTTTGTTTCTGTTTTTGTTTCTGTTTTTGTTTCTGTTTTATTTAATTTTTGATTATCTGAATTAGATTTATTAAATAATGATTTTTTTAAATTTAATAAAATATCATAATCTTTATTCACACCAACAGATTCATTAAGTATATTTTCTAAATTAGAAGATGTATTTGATATATCAATTGCAATTTTTTCTAAGTCTTCTCTAATAGCCATAAATATATTTACTCTATAAAACGAAAACAAGGCTTGCAAAGCAAGCCTTGTTTTTTTATTGTTGTGGGTCTACATTCAACATGAATGATTCGGAATGTGAGTTAAATTCAGGTGCATACATACACATGATTTCAGCTATACCAGTCTGATACTGACCAGCAAGTTGTACACGAAGTTCATATTCAAACACATATGTACCTTTTGGCAAATAATCAATATAGAAGTGAGAAGCAGCATCTTTTGTTGCTTCATAGTAACCTAGACCATCCTGCCATTTGTAGCGAGAAAGAACATTAACTGGTTCCATACCACTACCACGCTGGTCTTTCATGTGGACAAATTCCAAATCACGGTCAGTTCTAAGTTCAATACGAACCACAACCAAATCGCCAACTCTGAGTTTTCCATCAGAAACTGGAGTAATTACAGGACCTTTTTCAGTATTTGTTTTAACAAATAGAGATTTTTTCAATTTAAGATTGTTTTCAAAAGGAGTGACCTTGGACATATCTTCTATATACTGCCAATGTACAGCACCCCAGGCAACGCCTTTATCTTCCTTTTTAACTTGAATATTACCCATCTGAGGCTTGACTTCTGCTCCAAAATAAATCTTTTGATAGTAGCCTGTGCCAGCTTCAACTTTTTCTGGCTTAACTTCTTTATTATCAAGAGAAACAGTTACTATCTTATCAGAAGCCAAAAGATCACAACCTCTAAGAATCAAAGCATATATAGCGTCAGCAGTTGATTTTGTTGTTTTCCAACACTGAGTCTGTTTCTGCTTCAACAACCAGACTTTGCAGTCTTCTACAGCTTCTTCATCATTGGTTATTTCAGAGAACATTTCAATCATCATAGCCTGAGTTTCAATATCAGCCCTATTCCAAGAATAACCGATTTCGTTTTCACGCCAGAAACGACCCATTTCATCATCTGTTATGCTTCTTTCCTTAATACTCTTGACTATATCTAACGGAGTCTGTTTATCTCCAAATCTCTGTAAACCTAGAGCTATGTGAGCCTGACTCATTCTAACTTTTAACCAGTGTTTCTTAGCCTGTTCGATAAAGAAATCTACAGCAACTTTGCTTTCAGTAGGAATAGGTCTATCTTTAAGGAAGAAAGAACGACCATATAAGTAGAAAGCAATTGTAGAATCCATGTGATTGTGATCTTTGTAGTCTTTATCATACTTGATAATATTTTCATAATATTCAACTATTTTATGATCCATGAAGTCAGCACAACGTAAAGCAGTAACCAAGTCTATTTCTACCCCAAGATTTCTCAAACGTCCATAGCCGGTCATAATATACATTGTAATGAATGTATTACCGTAACCGCCTGGGAACCATGGGAATGAACCATCACCCAACTGCATATTGTTAAGCTTTTTGGTGGCTTCTTCTATTTCACGAGTAAGTCTTGCTTCTTCAAACAAAACTCCTATATGGTGCTTCTGTTCATTTTCATCTTTAGCATCAAGAACCCATGGAGTTTCCATTAAAGTTACAGATTTAAGATGCTGATTCTTTTCCAGATTAGACATCAAAGCTGTACCCTTGTTATAGAGCTCATCTTTTGCCCATATATCGAATACTCTTCTAATCTTAGGATCAGATCTGGCAATATGAGCAGCAAGCTTATTAGCGTAAATTCTGTTGAAAGTCTGTTCAGAACATTCATGTGGGTATTCAATCAGATATGGCAAAGCTTGTATTGCATACCAGGCAGGATTTGAAGTCATTTCAACAGTAAGACCCTTA
>CAJOND010000046.1 GCA_905236675.1 Candidatus Rifleibacteriota bacterium
CCGACATTGGCAGAACTCCAGGAAACGATGGTGATCAAGAAAATAATACCGATACAAATACAAATACCGATACTTCAGTAACCACAGATGATCCAAATCAGACTCTAGACAATCCAGAAGAAGATGAAGATCCTGCTGCTGCTGCAAAAGAAGAACTTAAGAATGAAATTACCAATGGTATTGCTGGCTTAGAAAAGAATATTGATGATGCTATTAATTTTATGAAAGAAGAAGGAAAATTCTTAAATAATAACATTTTTAAGAAAAACAATATTATTTCTATCACCGCTCAACTTAATGATTGTAAGAAAATTCTTGAACAATGCAAAGCTGATCCAGTTTCTCAGAAATCTAGAGCAAAATACACTTTATTAGAAGATAAATTAAATTCTATAAAGAAACAGATTGAAGAAATGAAAGCTAAGAGTGATTTTGTAAAATCTGGTTTGCAAACTCTTATGACCGCTGTTGAAGATGCTTACGCAACACTCTTTGGCAGTTATATGAATGTAAACTAATATTAATTAATTATTAAAAGATAAAAGAGAATTAGAACATGTTAACAGACAAATGCCAAGCAATAATTGATGAAGCTATAACAGCTGGTGGCGACTTAACAAAGTTGTCAGCAGATGCGATAGCGCACATCGAAACCTGCCTTGACTGCCGCAAAAGCCTTGACTCAATCAAAGCTTTAAAGGCTTCTGCGGTGTCTGTTATTCCTTTTGCTGCCTCCCCTGCTCTCAAAAGTAAAATAGCCTCCAAGCTAGAAAGTTCTATGACGGCAAGAAAGGCAATGGCTAGTGGCGGGGCGGCAGCCAAAACTATATTAGGTATTAGTTCTGTAGTTATAGGACTTGGATTATGTGGTGTGATAACCTGTGGAGTCATAGGCCTTAGTAATAAAAACGAAATGGCTTATAACCCTAAGACAAATAATCCTTCAGTAATCGCTTCTTCACAACCAGCATCTGAAAGTGCTAATTTAAATAAAAACACTGACGATGATGCAAATAATGATAACTCATTAAATGATGAAGAAAACATTGTTGATAATACCAATTTGAAGAGTGAAACTTCAGATACTGAATATAGTGAAATAGGCATCCCATCTGTTTCAGAAGACAATGAAGATGAAACTATAAAGTCTTCATCTGATTAACAGAGATAAATAGATAGTTTTATTCAATAATAAACATCAATTAAAATATTAATTTTAATTGATGTAATGTTTTTTGTTTTTATGTTTAAGCAATAGTTTTAAGTCTATTGATTACTCTAAAAAATCTTGAACGCAAAGAGGTTTCTGATTCGCCTGTGATTTGAGAAATGTCAGCAAAAGGCATTTCTTTAAAGATTCTCATCTCAATTATAAATCTTTCTTTTTCTGTTAAAACCTTTAACAATTCTTCCACGCTAATTTTGCCAATTGCTTCATTTTCAGGGTCAGAAAAAGAATTATCCTGTTTTTCGTTAGCAATATATTCTTCGCTTTTTACTTTTTTTCTATATTGGTCAACATAAAGATTTTTACCAATAGTCATCAACCAGGTGGAAAATTTTTTGCTTTCATCATAACTATCTATTTTATTTATCATTTTCTCAAAAGTTTCTTGAATCAAATCCTCAATCAAATCTTCTTGAACGTGAATATATTTAAAAAAAGCTGTTAACTGAGGAATATATAAATCTAATAACTTATTAAGGGCCATTGAATCGCCCTTTTTTATAAGCTTAATCAATTCTGAATCAGAAATCTTTTCAGAAATATTGGCGGAAATCATTGTGCCATATTACCTTTTTGTATATTTTTTGATCGGTTTATAACCAATCTTACCTATTTTTGCAAATATTTCTTCTTTATTATCATATTTTCTAATGGGAACTAACTGAATACGTATAAGTGCACCCAATTCCGGTAACTTCCAACCATCTTTCAAAGGTTTAAATGTAAATTTTTGTCCTGTAGAAGCTTTCATAGTAACAACTTTGTTATTTATAGCAATTACTTCGCCTTCATATACTTTAGGAACAGAAGAAAGGGTACCGCCCTTTGATTTTACTTCTTCAGATGATTTTGGAACAAACAAAACCCAAAAACCAATCGCTACCGCAATAAGAGCTATAATAGAAATAGGTAAAGCTTTTGAATGAACAAATGCACATATTCCTTCCCAAATAGCAATTAACTGCTGTTTAGAAGTTCTTTCAGGCATTTCAGAAGGTGATTGATAAGCATATGCTGGTTTCTTGCTTGCTTTCTTTTCTTTTTCAATTCTTAATCGTTCTTTTAATTCAGCTTCTCTAGCTTCTTTATCTTGAATTGACTCAGGAACAGCAGATTGACCACTGTTTAAATTTGTAGCTATTTCTTCGGTAGGCTTAGGACAAGCATCTCTTAAATTTCTTGCCTGTTCTGCTATTTTTCCTTTATGCGCCTGTTCAATTTTATATAATGAATAAACGTTATCAGCCGATGGGTTGGCAGCGAAATGACACAAACCAGCTTCCAGCAATGGTTCTGGATAATCCATGCACAGGAAATCAGTAAGCATGTCACGGATCAGATCAAAATCAAACTGATTCATACATTCCATAGCCATATTCTGTTGATCTTTGTCAGAAGAATATAGCATAGCTCTCAAATACGAAACAGCCTGGTTATAGTCGAAATTCTTTAAAATACCTAATGCAGCAGACTTCATCCCAACATATGAAACTTTTAAACATTGTCCAAGATATGGGAATATTGCATCAGGATTTACTATACCAAGATATTCAACAGCAGCAGTAGCCAGAGTTACATCATGATGCTTAATAAGACGTACTGCCACATCTTCAGCACCACTGATACGACATCTTGTCAAACATTGTAAAGCTGCAATCTTAACATCAGTTGATGTATCTTTATGATTAATCATCATCAGAATCTGATCGAATTTTTCTACAGCCTTCTGTTGAGTAAGATTTGCAAGTAATTCTATTTGTGACAGATTTTGAGAACTATCTACGGTCGACTGTGGTTTTGCAACGGTTTGAGCCTGTTGCTGTTCCTGAATTTGAATACTTGGATCAGAAATTCCAAGATAAGAATATATTCTTGATTTAACCCTGTTAGATATAGGCCATGTTAGCGCTTCTTTAAATGTTTCATAGACTAAAGGCTGTTTTATGCTAACAATAACATTATTTTCTATTTCTGGAGGAACAGTTTCACCATCTAATCTGGCAACAATTTGTCTTACATAGCGCAAAGTGTTTCTTTTATTAACCCAGTCCTGAAGCTTTTTGGTATAAACCGAAAACTGTTTTCCAAGAATGCCTGATTTATCTAAGAGTCTTACAGCTTCATTTAAAACTTTTTTTACTAAATCTGTTTTTTTGGCAGGCGAACGTTCTGCTATTTCAAAAAGCCTGAATGGAACTTCTACATCTGGGTTCATTTCAATTATCCAGCCTGCTTTAGTTAGAAGTTCACTGTTTGCTTCAGCTGCAAAGTATTTCAATAAAAGAGGCTTAACCATATCGAAAGGCAAAAATGGACAATTCTGAATGCCGGCAAGACGTTCTGTTGGATTCGGCGAAAGTAAAAGGGCTTGTAAGTGTTTTAATGCTTCTTCTTTGTCTATTTTTACAAGACCTCTAATAGCAAGAGCTTTTATTTCAGGGTCTTTAGAAGAAAGTAATACTGGCAAATCAGGGAGCAGAAGTTCAGGTTTCAAGTGAACCATAGTGCGTAAAGCAGCTAATTTAAGAACAAGACTGTCCGAATGAATATTATTAGTAATCAGATTAAATTTTTCTTCTGGCCAGTTTCGGCTAAAAGTTCTGATTACACGAGCAGCAACAATAGGTGAAGAACCTGCTAATAGTTCTGGCCCGATAGCCCTCAATTCTTTAGGGAGTCTAGCTGGCAAATTGGAAACTATATGCATTCTCATATTTTCGTCAGCATCTTTCCAGTTTGTTAAAAACTCGGAAGTATCACCGACTACTACAGGCTCTGGCTTTTTTGCACCTGTCAAACGACTCTGAACAGCAGAAATCGCATGAGAAATAAGCATAGAACATTCTGGATCGTCTTCAGAAATCTTAATTTCTTCTAAAACAGATAATATCTCAGGGCTGTCACCAGTTCTTATGACTTCTTCCAGAGCAAAAATTCTGAAGGATTTTATAGGTACCCTAAGATTATCTAATATATTTTGTTGTTCGTTTGAAATACTCACGTAAAATATATTAGTAGAAAAAAATAATTTTTACAATTTTTTTTTAGAGATTTGAATTGTTATCTGCTGATTATTTGTTTAATAATTGCATTGGCCTTTTCAAAATCTTCTTCAAGATTTTGAGGATTATCTGAAGAAATCATAAAATAAAGTTTATTATCTATTTGTTCATACTTTACTCTAGATTTTTCACAAAGATTAACAGCTTCTGAAAAATCATAATTATTCTCTTTTAATTTATAAATATTAATTTTGTTTATTTTTGAAATATTTTCAGGATAACTAGTTGCTGACAAAGAATCTAATGCTGCCACGCTCCTCCATTCATCCAGATATTCCAATCTATTATTGTCACTATTTATTGATATTAAAACTGGTTCAAGATTTTTTATAACAAAAGAGAATCTTAAAGGCTTAATAGTTGACTCCATCAGCTTATCAAAAGCATTAATGGTTTTATTTATTTTAGTCAGAATACTTTCTGGTAGGTTAATAGGAAATGCTCTCCACCTTTGCTGGAGTTTCATAGTTTTACTCAAACCTACCTGAGAAATCAATCTTATCCTTTTTTCCAAAACCGTAACTTCTAAATATGCTTTACCCTCTATAAATTCTTCTATTATTACTTTCCCATTATTAGTTTTAGCCTGAATAGCCTCAAAGAATTCAGGTAATTCACGATAAGCTTTCAAAATGTAAATTAGATGATTATTAGAAAGATTTTGCTCTGATTTCAAGCAAAGTGGGAAAGAATTTTTTTTCATCGCCCATTGGCTGATTTTTAAGAATTGGTCAGAAGCAAAAAAATCAGGTATTTTAATATTGTTCTGATTACAATATTCCCTCAGTTTAAAGCGGTTATCCAAAACTTCAAGCTGATTTACAGAAACCGCTTCTATCTTTTTTTTCTTGATTATTTTTTTCATAGACACTTAATTAATAAATAGAGAATATAACCTTATATATTATTACTTCAGTATATAAATATTAAACAACGTTATAATCCAAACCGTCATCGCGAGGTGTTGTTAGACACCGTGGCGATCCACAATAATTCTTTGTTAAAAACATAGTTTTCGCATAACTTTTTTGAGCCATATTTAGATGGCGTGGCAATCTAGTTTGTCTAGTATTTAATCGCATTTTTAATAAAGCACTTATTCTTCAGCACGTTCTTCAAGTTCTTTCAATCTTGCTTTGGCAATTTTATTGTCAGGGTTAGTATTTACAGTATGTCTTAGCTTGTTTATTTCTAAACGGTTATGTCTTAACAGTTTACGCAAAACATCAAGGTCTCTGGCTAAAGTTTTATCGTCATTAGACAACTGATTAGCCATTGATAAATTATTGAAAGCCTTACGATACTTATTGTTTTCAAAAAAAATCTGACCACTGAGTTTAAAGGCAGTAAAATTATTCGGATCATACAACAAAGCTCTGTTCAATCTTCTAAGAGCTTCGTCGTAACTTCCTTTATAATAGTCGTTAGTAGCAGATTCAACATACATTCTGGCTCTGCTTTCATTAACATATTTCATTCTCTCTCTTTTTAATTTTTCTAAAGCAGCCGTTTCAGAAGCACTTTTAGGAGAATTATTATTTTCTTTTAAATCTAAGTTAGTATTTCTTTGCCTTGTTCCATAGTTACTAAGACTACTACGAAGTATAGAAAAATCCTTATATGTAGCTTCTGGCAAATTTATAAAAAATATAGCCAACCCTATAATTAATATTAACAAAAATATTTTTTTTATAGTTGGCCAGATTTTTTTTAAAGTTATATTTTGCTTGAGCGGTAATCTTTCACTCATTTTGGGCTCCAGGCATCTTCTAAAGAAATACCTCTAGATTTAAGATATCGTAACCAAGAACTATTAACCTTTTTATTTGATAAAAAATTATTAGTTTTAAAATAATCAAAATGATAACCCAATATTGCTGTTTCCCTTTTTTGAAAAGGATTCCCGTTTTTAAAAGCTACTTGTAAAGTATCTTTAAACGCCTTATCTAAGGGTAAGCAACCAGATTTTTCCAGTTTTTCTTGTGAATTAGCAACAACCAAAGGTGATAGCATTAACTTCCATAGAGCTTTTAATTTGATTAATGCTATAGAAGATTTTGTTTCAGAATCAATATCAGAATCGTTACTCAGTCTTATTTTAGCCCAGTTCAATGTTTCAAAAGGTGTTTCAGAAGGCTCAGGATACCAACCTCTTGAAAGGTAATGTTTTAATTCTACTGGTGGTAGCTTAACTAAATCATCCCATAATTCCGGTTTAGTCTCTTTTTCAGCTATTTTTAAAGCTGCTTTTGCTTCACTGGCATCCATATCTGGCAAATCTAGTGATAAACTTGCAATAGCATCTTTTAACTCGTTTCCTAAGGCGGTCCTATATGTTTCTGTTCTAGAATCTATTGTTTTAGCTGAAGCAATAGTATAAAAATATAACGCTTCGTTATATTTTTCATGTTCTGGCCAAGTTTCCATAAAACGCTGAAGAATTTCACGACATTCTTTCCAATTAGATAAATCAAACGCTCTTTTCCCATCTTCAAGCATATCTAAAGGAGCCAAAGCATAAAGATTTGCACTAGCAATAAAAATGGTTACTATAGATAATTTTACAATTTTTTTAAACATCTGACTTATCCTTAATTATACACGGAAAAATAAATCTTAGAAAGATTAGTCAATCAATCCTTTCGCTTTTATGCCCTATCGACAATGACAAAAGCATTTTTTATGAATAATAAAATTTTTTATTATTACTACTTCATAATCAAAGTCAAAAAATCTAATCTTTTGATAAACTTAGCAACCCAGAACAGTATGAATATTTCACAAATTTAATATTAGGAAAAACTTTTTTAATCTCATCTACTATAAAGTAGTTTTCTTCTTCATCCCAAATATCTTTATCTTTTAATCTGCATTCTTCACGTTCACTAGAGTTCTGAAACATCACGTCCCCTATCATTATTATTCCAGAATCATTAAGAAGACTTACTAAATCTTTTATAAAAGAAATTCTCTGGTCATTATCTAACAAATGATGCAAACAATATGTAGCAATAATAAAATCATAGTTATTCTTTTGTATCTCAGAGTCCAAGCCTTCTGAAAAATCTTTAAGAAACAGATGTGCATCCGGCATTTTGCTTTGAGCATTTTCCAACATTGATTTTGAGAAATCCTGACCCCATATTTCATATCCTTGACTGTAAAGTACAGATGAAATCGGAGCCGTTCCAAAACCTATATCCAATACTTTGGCCCTTGGTTTATTTTGTATTTTATTTAAAATTAAATTTAGAATGTCTCTGTATCCCGCAAAGGGGTATCTGCCAGAATTTTCAACTTTTTTAACATATTCATCATATTCTTCCGCCCACAAATCAAAACCTTTAGAATCACGCATTTTTATATTTCTCCCACTAATTATTTAAATAGATTATGACTCTTACCATATTATAGTGAAAACAGCAATAGTATTTGTTTTTACTGTCGTTAAAAATACAGGGTAGAATTTATTTTGTGTAAATGTTATTATATATTTATGCAATCATTAACTTCTGACAACTCGGGTTTAAATAAACTCAAAAGTATATTTTTTCTAGGTCTTTCCTGCAATAGGACAACACTTTTAGGTTGTCTTCTTGTTTGGATAGCTCTTAGTCGCAATGAACTCAGTTCAACTGCAGATAATTTTGCCTTTCTCATTTGTGTTGTACCTTATTTTATGGGAGACGCGGTCAACTACTATGTTTTAGGGCGAATAAGATTAGAAGAACGAAATGGCTGGGACGATATTCGTTTAACAGAAGATTATAAGAAACGTATATCTAAGTTTTACTATATTTATAGAGCCGTTTCTATAATTGCCAGTTACCTGACCGTTACGATAATGATTCTCTTATCTTTTAAGGTAATTGAAATTCCAGAAATTGTTTCAGACTTGTTAAAATGGATAGTACCGTCAGCGGCAATTGCTATGTTTATCAATTTCTCTCTTGCTTTACAGACTATGGTTAGAGGTATAGCACCCGTTCTACCAGATGACAAAAGACGTGGTTTATTCTTCAGAGTTTCTTTTGTAATAATAGCTTTTTCTGTATGGTTTACTATTCTAAAAAATAATTCCTTTGATGAATATATTTTTGGGAACTTTTTTATTTTCGTTACAGGTATTCTATATTTTATAGTATGCGGTTTGATGCACCCATTACCATCTAAAGGTTCCCTATTTGGATCCATATTAAGAGAATCTATAATATCTCAGGTAAATGCTGAAGCTAGAGCAAATAAAGAAAATCTGATTATAAATTATAGTTCGAAACCAAAAGATATAGAAGATGCTTCTATAGTTTCCGCAGATAATACTATTCAAAATATGGATATTAACAAGAAAAACAATAACGATAACAATATAACAGATGCAATAATCTCTGAAGTAAACGCCATAGAGAAAAAAGATTCGGAAAAATCAGGAGAAACACCAATTGAATAATAATTATAATATAAATACAGCAAATACTATTTCTCTAAAAAGCAAGGTATTCTTACTCTCTTCCTTGTTGGCTGTTATTATAATTACAATATTTACCTGGACTGAATTAAATAGATGGCATGATCTTAGCAATACCTACATCAACGAAAAAGGTACAAAACTTATCAGAACAATTAACCCTTTAATTAGAAACTATATTCTCTCCAATGACTTGTCAAAGCTTACAGAACTAGCTAAAACTCTTACCGATGTAAATATTAAAGACAATGACATAATTGCTGTATATATTCTTGATGCAAATAAGAAGACTCTAATCAATACAGTATCAAAAAATCAGTATAAACAGGGTCCCTTTCTCTTTTATCCTCCATCAAGAGTTATAGAAGAAGAACTTACCGATGAAAAAGTTGAAATAATTGGTTTTATACAAATAGTTTTTTCCAATGAATATTTTATTAATAAAACTTCCGAAGTTCTTTCCATATCTCTATATTGTTTAATAGCTGGTTTTTTATTATCTTTTCTAATTTCCTTAACAGTTTCTAACAATATTGAAAAACCTATTAATCAGCTTACAGCCATTGCCAATAAAATAGCTGACGGTAACTCAAACATAGAAGTAGAAGTTGATAATTCAAGAGAAATCTTTCCCTTAAGTATTGCTTTTAACAATATGCTCACTAAACTAAACGAACAAAACAAGGATCTTTCAGAAAAAACCAATATTCAAGAAAAGAAAATATTCGAACTTACAGCTCTTAAACAGATTAATCATTCTCTAAGTTTTGTACACGACTTAAATGAAATTTACACAAAGCTGGCAGATAATGTTCTTAATGTTTTAAATGGAATTCAGACCTGCATAGTGTTATTAGTTGATGAACTTCACAACCAGTTTGAATACAAAGTTGTAAAAGGTTTGGACACAGAATCCTTAGTTCCCAATAAACGTGTTCCTTTAGAATCATTAATGGCGTACAAAGTCTATCAGACTGGCCAGAATCTTATTATTGATGAAACCTCTAATAAATCAAACAATATATCCACTGATAGTAATGGTGATACTGTTTCGATTATCAACAAAGCCAAAGTAGATAATTTATTCTATATTCCTATTATAGTAGAAGGGAAAGTTATCGCAATTTTATGCGGTAAAAATAAAATATCTGGTGAAAAATTTACAGAATCTGATTTAATTCTTATTGATGAAATAGTAAAAGAAACCACTATATCTATTAGAAATGCCATTATGTGGCAGGATTTACATAGAAAAGTAATAGAATTAAACACATTACATGAAATAGCCAAAAACATAGGCGTAGTATTAGATATAAATAAACTATTAGAACTTATTCTAGATTTGACTGCTAAGGTATTCGGTGACGTAAAAACAAGTTCAATCATGTTATATGATGAAGAAACTCAGTTGCTGAATATTAAACTTTATAAGGGGAAAAAATCAGACAAAGCAATTAAACCTATAAGAAGTGGTGAAGGCATTGCAGGAAAGGTTTTCCAGCGAGGTGAACCTATTATAATCAATGATATGCATACCACTGAAGACAATGACTCTATAGATAATGGTTCAAGCTCAATATGTGTACCTCTTAAAGTTAAAGAAAAATGCGTGGGAGTTCTTTCTATAACAGATAAACTATCTGGGGAACCATTTGATAAAAGCGATCTTGATATGATGGTTACGTTAGCTTCCCAGATAGCAGTTTCACTTAATAACGCAAAACTGTATGAAGATTTGGAAGCTAGTTATCTATCGGCAGTAAGAGCCTTAGCAAACTCAATAGATGCAAAAGATGCTTACACAATGGGTCATAGTGAAAGAGTAGCAAAATACTCTGTTGAAATAGGTAAGAAGATGAACCTTTCTGATGAAGAGCTTAAAAATCTTTATATTGGTGCCCTTTTGCACGATATTGGTAAAATTGGTATATCTGAGGCAATAATAAACAAAACAGATAAACTAACAAACGAAGAATTCCAGGAAATTAAAACCCACCCTACTCGTGGAGCAATGATAATAGAACCTGCAAAATTTTTAAAAGAAAAAGTACCTTTAATAAAATATCATCATGAAAGATTTGACGGAAAAGGATATCCTGAAGGTCTAAAAGGCGAAGAAATACCTCTTATGGCAAGGATAATATGCTGTGCAGACTCTTTTGATGCTATGACAAGTAAACGTGCTTACCGTGACACAATGCCAATTGAATTTGCACGTAAAGAAATGATTAGATGCTCTGAAACTCAATTCGATCCTAAAATAGTTAATGCTTTCTTAGAAGTCATTGAGAATGAAGATATAATCAAAGAAATCAGAAATATAAAATGACAGATAAAATTTGGAAACTAAAGGAAGTATCAAAACAAAGTATCGATAGATTAAAATCTACCGGGTTTTCTGATACTTTTCTTAAAATACTTATAAATAGAGGCATAACAGATGTTGCTTCTATTGAACGTTATTTTAATCCAAAAAGTCGATATTTATTCTCTCCATTCATTATGGATGGTATGTGTACAGCAATAGATAGAATTTTAAAAGCAACAGAAAACAATGAAAGCATCAGAGTTTATGGTGATAGAGATGTAGATGGTATAACCTCTACTGTAGTTCTAACAGAAACATTAAAATCATTCTATGAATTTGTAGATTACACGGTACCTGTTATAGAAGATGGTTATGGTTTAAATCCGGGCTATATTGATGTTGCAGCAAAAGATGGGATAGGTCTTATAGTGACAGTAGATTGCGGAATTAGCAATTATGAAGAAGTAAACTATGCCAAAAATAAAGGAATAGATATAATTGTTACCGACCACCATGAACCTCCTGCCCAAATCCCAAATGCAATAGCCTTAGTCGATCCGAAACTTCACGATTCCCTTTGCCCTCAAAAAAATATAGCTGGTGTAGCAGTTGCTTTTAAACTATCAATGGCCTTAGAAATGGCTAGATGTCAAAAATTATCTAAACCTCTAATAGCTTTTGATTTAAGCGACAATGATATAACAATAGTAAGATTTACACCAAGAGAAGGATTTACACCTTTAAAAAATATAAATTCTTCCATTATTGCTAATTCTGTTCCGATCTTCTTTAATCAGGAAGAAAAAAATATGATTGGCAATTTGGTTCCTTCTATTGCCGCTGCAACAAACAATAAAAATTCTAAGTCGATATTTGTTCATAGCTTTATTTCAAAATATCTTCCAGATGCCTCAAATTTAAACAAGGAAGAACTTAAAAAATCTCTCAATTTAAACCATATAGCTGGTGGAAAATCTCTGTTATTACTGTTTTTAAAATGTATAGAAGCAAGTCTCCCGGCAATAAAACAGCTATGGATCAGATGTCTGGATATTTTAACAATAGGAACGATAGCAGATATGGTTCCATTGCAAGGAGAAAACAGAACCTTTATTCAAATGGGACTGAAATTCGTTACAAAAAGTAAGCGTTTAGGATTAGCAAGTTTATTCAATGCTCTTGGATGGAAAAATAAACAGGTTACAGAAAAAGACATAAGTTTTAACATAGCTCCTATATTAAATTCTTCTGGCCGCTTAAAAACAGCTGAATTAGCAATAGAATTACTAAGTACCAGTAAAAACAGCAAATCTGAAAGCTTAGCAAAACAATTATACGAATTGAATACAGAACGAAAAAGACTTGGAGAAGAATGTTATAATGGAGTTAAAGAGTATTTAAGCCAACAAAATGATTTAGAAAACGATAGAATACTCATGGTAGCAGCTCCTATGAAAAATCAAGGCGTTACCGGTATAGTAGCCACAAGATTAATGCTTGATTATAGCAGACCAGTTATAGTATTACTTGAAGATCAGGGTAAATTTTTAGGTTCCGCACGTAGTTTCAAAAATATAAACATTATCGAAGCTCTTAATTACTGTTCAGATTATCTTGAAAAGTATGGTGGACATGTTGGAGCAGCAGGTCTAACAACTTCACCTGATAAGGTCGATATGTTTAGAGAGAAATTACGCGAATTTTCTTCTAAAAATATTTCTATTGAAGACTTAAAAGCTGAATGGGAAATCGATTCAGAAGTTTCATTAGATGAAATAGATGAAAAATTCTTAGCAGAAATTCTAAAATTTGCTCCTTTTGGTATAGATAATCCAGCTCCAATATTCATGGCAAAAAATGCGGCCTTTCATGAAATAAAAAAAGTTGGAGAAAATAAAAATCATTTACGTTTTAAATTTAAACGTTCAAATGGTAGAAGTTTGTTCGGAATAGGTTTCAGTATGGGAGATTTAATGGTTCCTGAATTTATAAGAGATGGAACCTGTGATATAGTATTCCATGTTGAGCCAAATGATTATAATGGAATAAGAACTGCTCAAATTATGGTGCTTGACTGTATTTTGAAAGGGTTTAAATAATACCGGAGATTACAATGGAAAATATTCTCGATCGGGAACCTTTAAACAAATATGACTTTACCAAAATGGTAAATATGTGGGAAAACCTTGTATTTACTGCTGTTGCAGATATGATAGAAAGGAATGAGATGTGTTCATGCCAGGATTGCGTACTTGACACCTGTGCGCTAGCTTTAAACAGTCTCCCTACTAGGTATTGGATACTTGGCTGCTATGATGCTTTTTGCCCTCCAGAAAAATTTACCGAGGATGTTATGAATATCCGTCTTGCAGAAGAAGCGGTATTAAAAGCATATCGATTAGTACAACAAAACCCTCACCATTAATTTTATTTATTTTTTTTATTTTAAGGTAAAAAAAACAAGACAAATAAACGATGTTTTGATAATCTTATATACTGAAATTTTAATAAGTTGTAAAAATTTCCTCGGAGGTTACTATGCTCTGTCCAGGTTGCGGTTTCGAAAACGAAAATGATAATAAGTTCTGCAATATGTGTGGAATGGCTTTACCTAACGCAGAAGGGAATACAAATTCTCCTGCAGAACGCGAACCGCTAGATTTGGATTTATCCCTTGAACTTAATCTAGATGATTCATCCACCTCTAACGATATAAATCTTTCTGATAATATAGCTGAAAGTGCTCCCGCAAATGAAGCCGAAGCTTTAAATTTCGATTTAAACGATTCTGCGAGTACAAATACCTTAGATATTGATTTGAATGCCAATGCTACAGAATTTGACTTTGGTTCCAGTACAACAGAAGACTCAAATAGCCTTGATTTAAATCTAGATGGTTCTAATTCTACCGATACTGATTTAAATCTTAATACAGAAGAAAAAGATACCAATACAATAGATATTGATACCACCGTTGATTCTACAGAAGATCCTTTTGCTGCTCCTTCTGAATTTGATTTGAGTGTATCAGAAACAAATACAGAAGATTCATCATTAGACTTTAATATAGAAGAAACTCCAACAGAACCTACTATTGAATCTTCAGATAACAATGTCGAAAATATTTCTTTTGATACTGATAATAGTTTAAATGAAACTTCAGATTTTGACCTGACTAGCACCGAACAAACCAACAGCAGTGACATTGATTTATCTTCTCAAGACTTTGGTACAGAATCAGATAGTTTTAATTTCGGTGATTTAGACAACACTTCTTCAGTAGAAACCACTATAGATTCATCAGACGATGACTTAAGCGGTCTTATTGTTAGCAGTAACGATGATTATTCTACTTCTACAACAACAGATGATAGTGTAAACTTCACAGAAGAAACAGCTGATATAAGCTCTGGATTCGATGTTCCTACCGAAACTCCAGTTACTGTTGATAGCACTGACGAAAATGATGATTTTATGAGTTCTTTAATTGTAGAACCAACAGAAGAACCCGAACCAGTCAAAGAACAAGAAAAAGTTGAACAAAAGAAAGAACCTGTCCAGTCACAAGAAGACGAAGATTTGAACAATCTTCTCCTTGAACTTGGTGGTGCTGGTTTTGAAAATCTTGACACTCCTTTTGAAGAAGAAAAAGTTGAGGAAGAAAAACAGCCTGAACCAAATGAAGATTTGGGTTATTTAGACAACTTATCTACAACCGAAGCTCCAGTAACAGAAAAAGAAACTGTTGCTCCCGAAGCAGAAGAACCTCAACAAGAAGAACCTGGAATAGACTTCGACAAATTAGAAAACGATGTTGCCAGCAGTTCTAATGAAGGCTTAAATGAAGCTATTGCATTAACTCAACCCCAGGCAATTCTTGAAGAAGTTGTTCCACAGACTCCAGAAGAACAGCTTGAAGAACTTCGTCAAATTCTGGCAGATACTACAGACCCGGATAAACGTTACTCAATAGTTCTTCAAATGCAGGAACTAAATCTAAAAGAATCTACACCAGACTTTATAGCTCTATTAAACGACGAGTTAAAAGATATTAGAGAAATTGCTGCCGATCATCTTGGTGAATTAAAAGCAGAAGAAGCAGTTAAACCTCTTATTCAGTGCTTGAGTTCAGACCATACTCAACTTAAATTTATTGCCGCCAGATCTCTAGGAAAAATTGGTTCTAAAGATGCTGTTCTTCCATTAATCAGACTTCTGGAAGAAGATAACGAAGATTTACGTTACGTCACTCTTGAAGCTCTTGGTAAAATTGGTTCATCAACAGCTGCTCTCAAAGCAGTCAGTGCTTTCTTAAAGAGCCGAAACAACGATTTGCGTTATATAGCCTGTGAAGCTATAGGTAACATAGCAGAACCTAAATCTGTAGTTATAGTGCTTCCAATGCTTAAAGACCCAGAATTCGAAGTCAGACTCAAAGCTATTGAAGCTCTTGGAAAGATTGGTTCAACAGCTGCTTGTGACCAGTTACTTGTAGTATTAAGCGAAGACAATGAAAGAATCAGGGCTGCGACTATTCAAGCTCTTGGACAAATTAAAAATGCCAATGCCGTTGAACCTCTTATTGAAATATATCAGGTCAGCACTCCGCAACTTCGTGAAAAAATCATTTGGGCTCTTGGCGAAATCGGCAGTCCAAAGGCTGTTGATCCAATGCTCAAATTGTCAAATGCTTTCAATCCACGAATGACAACACTTGCAATTGAAGCATTTGCCAAGATTAAATCTCCAAAAGCAAGCCGTTACGTTCTTGCCGTCCTGGATAAAGAAGATAAAGCTCTAAGCCTCAAAGCTATTGAAGCACTTGGTGAAATAGGTGAAAAATCTTCTGCTGGAAATCTTATTAAATATTTGGATTCACCAGAAGCCGAATTTAAGATTACTGCTGCAAAAGCAATAGGAAAAATCGGCAATCCAATAGCCATAGAACCATTAATACAAAAACTTACAGATTCTGAAAGAGATGTAAGATTGGCAGCTATCGAAGCTCTTGGTTATATCAAGGGTGTCAAAGCAATAGATCCTTTAATTAAATCTCTTGCAGAACAAGACCAGCAAATTGTAGAAAAAGCCGAATGGGCAATTTGCGAAATGGGTGAAAGTGCTGTTGAATACATAACTAAAGCTATAGAATACGAAGAAAATCATGGAATACTCCCGTCTTTGGTAAGAATACTTGGCAGCATTGGAAGTATTAAAGCTATATTCCCATTATTAAAAGTATTAGATAGCACAGACGAACCGAAGATTTCTAAGTGTATTGCAGACAGCCTTGTCTCGATAGATAATTATATAACTGCTGCCCAAATGAATGTAACTCTAAAAGAAGGTTACGCATGGGCACAATTCTCAATAGCTCAATCTCTTGCCAATCTACAAGACGAAAGAGCATTCGGTCTTCTTGTAAAAATAGCAAGAGAAACACTTACCGACAAAGACATTAAACAGCTTTCCGGTATACCAAACAAGAGTTTCTTAGAATATAACAACGAAATTCTTCATTTAATCAAGTTAAATGTTGCTCATCTATTTGCAAAAGTTGGTAATGACAAAGCAATACCAGTATTAATGGACTATTTCATCGCAGGTGACCAATTCCAACGCCAGTGGTGCGTTGAAGCTTTGGGCGGAATAAAGACAGAAGGAGCATTAGATGCCCTTATAGACATTCTAAAGAAACCTGAGTTCAATATTCCTATAGATTTGCTTTCTAGAACATTAACTTCTAACAGAAGCAAAAAACTTGTTGAAAAACTTATCCGTAGTGCCTCTCACCCTGCCGAACCAGTTAAGATTGCTATAGCAACAGTATTGGGTGATACAAGAGATCCTCGTGCTATAAGAACACTTGCTAATTTGGTTAAAGATCCTGCCGAAAAAGTCAGAACTTCTGCAATTGAAGCAATTGGTAAAATAGGAACAACAGCTGCTGTTCAACCAGCTATTGAAGCCCTTAAAGACTCTATCGAAGTTGTCAGAGCAAAAGCTGCTGAAGTTCTCGGAGATCTTAAAGATACTGCTGCAGTTGAATTCTTACAGAAAGCTTGTAGCGATCCTTCTGAACTGGTTAGAAAACTCTCTATTAAATCGTTGTCTACAATGGCAGATGCTAGAGTTCCAGAAATAATAATCTCTGCTCTTACCGACAAAGCTGAATCTGTTCGTTCTACAGCAGTTGAAGCTCTTGGTGAACGCAGAGATAAAGTTGCTTTGCCACAGTTAATCAAGTCTTTGAACGATCCTTCAGAAAAAGTTCGCAGTTCAACAGCAGATTCTATTGCAAAACTTGGCGAACCTTCTGCAATTCTTCCAATGCTTGCAAGACTAGACGATCCGTCACCACTTGTTCCATTAGCATGTAGTGAAGCAATTGTAAGTTTCGGCGAAAACTCTTACGAAGTTCTTATCGAAGCTCTCAAGAATCCTGAAGAACGCATAAGACGACATGCCTGTGACTTGCTTATACGTATCGGCGAATCTCATCTCATTGAAAAACTTCTCCATATTGCACAAGATAGAAATAACTTCTTGCGTGAAAATATTGCAAGAATACTTGGCAGAATTGGAAATGGCGAAGTTGTTGAAACATTGATGGTTATGCTTTCAGACCGTAGCTCTGTTGTTAGAAAGACTGCAGCTGAAGCTCTTGGCAACCTGCGTGATATAAGATGTCTCGTTGCATTGAAGAATACAACGAGAGACCAGAGTAAGGAAGTTAGACTTGCAGCTAATGCAGCTTTGCAAGAAATATTCAAAGCTCACAAGCTTAACTAATTAGACAAAAATGAAACACCTATCTAAGTTATTAGATAGGTGTTTCATTTTTTAGTTGAGATTCTCAATTCTAAATCGCAAATAGGTCTTCAGCCTAGTTTTTATTGTTTTTGGTAATTGTTGTAGTTATTGTTACGAGGATAAAGCCTCTTTTAGGGATTAGTGCGTAGGGGGGAGGGATTTAGGGTGATGGGTGATGGGTGATGGGTGGTGAGTGGTGAGCCATCGGAAGTCTCTGGTATAACCGTCATCGCGAGCCAAAGGCGTGGCGATCCAGCTTTTTTAGAGATAAGAGGTAAGAGAGAAGAGAGAAGAGATAAGGGAATTGTTTTAGCTAGCAATAATTTGTAAGCTTTTTTAATTATTTCTGTGAGAGTAAAGAGTGTAGGGAGAAAGGAATTTTGGGAATTGTTTTTAGCTTACGATCTGTTTTTTTTGAAAATGCTGCCCCGCTAGGCAGGGAAGCTGGATTTGGCGAAGCCAAAGGCTGAAGAGGGAGCAATGCGTTAGCTTTGCGTAGACCGAGGGGTGGCTGAGCTAGTGTTTAACTTGTTTAGCGGTAGCGTAGTATATGTCTGGCAGGACATTACATTAATAACCTAGGGCGTTGAAAACGCCCTAGGGATAGAACTCTCTCTAAATCCTCATCCGGTAGGACGATACTATAAGCTCCAAGGGCATCATCGATGCCCTTGGTAAGAAGTAGCGCCACTTACTGATTGCTTTCAGCAATCAGCCCCCTCCGTCACATACGTGCCACCTCCCCCAATTTTTGTAAAATTGGGGGAGGATCGGAATGCACGGGATCTAGTCCGTGGGCAACATTGTTGCCCACGGTTATTGAAGTAGCGTCCCGCCGGGACGCTTTAGGGCATCTCCATCTCTCAGTTTTCAATTCCACATTCCTCATTACTAATTGCTAATTAGAGAAATCGGTGCTATATTTCTTATATAATCACACTTTGGAGGCACTACAGATGTTTTTTAACCAGGTAACTACTAAGGCAACAAATCCAGCAAAAGCTTTACCAAGCGATAAAAGAGGGAAAATATATGCAGATGTTCCTCTTAATTATTTTAACAACGTTGAAGATTTAAAAAACTATGTAGTCGAACTTAAAAAGCTAGGCGTTAATGTTCTTTTGATACTCCCTCATTTTAAACCGAGCTTTTCACCCTATGTCGTTGCCGATTACGAACAGCCTTGTTCTTTATTCGGCTCTTGGGAAAAATTCGCTGAATTTACAAAGTTTGTTGAAGAACTGGGCATCGACAGAATGATTGACATTCCTTTCAATCATGCAGATTGGAATTGTGCTCATCTTCAAAGAGAATGGTATAAAGAATACAAAACAAATGGTATTGAAGCTGGAGCAGATGATGAAGACGCTGATGGTAACAGAATACACGTAAATTGGGGCGCCTTTATATTAGATAATTCCATTAAAGAACTTCAAGATTATTGGTTAGAAAAAGTTATTTACCCACATATAGAAAAACGTCATGTAAACGCTATACGTATTGATGCTGCCTGGGGATTAGACCCAAATGGCTTGAAACGAATTGTTCAAGAAACTAAAAAGCGTTACCCAAAGGTTTGGTTTTTAACAGAAAATCTTGGAATGGCTCCCTTGATTAAACTAGCAAAATCAGGAATTGAAGCTGGTGCAGATAGATTCTTTAATAATATGTATTGGTATAACGGTGGTCTATATGTTCCAACAGATGTTTACACTCTTTATAAACGTTCCAATGGGGTTCCAACAAGTACCATATATTCAAGCCATGACACATTGATGCCTGCTATGAAGGCTTATTCAAGACTTAGAAGCAAAGACATAAAGGGAATGAATAACAAAGCGATTGTCAGACAATTCGTACAATATGAAAATAAGCATTCAGTAAACCAGTTTGATGAACCGACTCAGAAAGAAGTTATTGCTCAAATGAAACTTGATTTTGCTATATCTGCTTTTATGAGCACAGATTTGATGTTTGTTGCAGGTTCTGAAAAAGCTTTGTTTGAATCAAATAATGTTTGCAGTTCAAATCCAGAAGATTTTAAGAAGGGAATAGAATCTGATTTACCTAATTTTATGCAAGACTGCCTGAATATAAAAGCCTCTGCTGAAATATTCAACTGTGAAGGCGTTATTATTCCATTTGGTCTTTGGAAGCTTGATCAAGCTGGCGTAAGAGGTTTTGTAAAAACTGCTAAGAATGGAAAGCAAGCTTTTGTAGCTGTAAATAACTCTGATGATACAATCAGCGTTAAACTTCCAAAACGCATTAGAAAAGCCCAAAAAGGTTATTTACATACTGCTGCAGATATAGCTGAAATAGATATTCCAGAATCTATCAATTTACCAGCTCTTTCAGTTGTTGTTATTTCTTGTTAAAGGTTAGTTAATGCGAAAACTAGACAACTATAACTCTAGTTTTCGCATATATACTTTAATTAAACAACTCTAAAAACTGCTCTGGTGAAATGTTTTCTGGTCTGGCTTTTTCATCTATTCCTAATTTAGAAAATCTTTCTATCCAATCTGTTGTTTCAGGGAAAGTTCTTTTTAAAGTTGAAAGAGCTATTTTTCTTCGCTGATTAAATAAAGCAGAGATATATTTTAAAGCATTTAAACGCTTTTGCCGTTCCTGTTCTGACATTTGTATCGGTTCCAAAATCAATAGGCTGCTATCAATCTTTGGCTGAGGAACAAATGAGGCTGGACCATATTTGTTACTACCTATTCTAGCTTTTGCAAAAAGAGCAGTATGTACAGAAAGATAGGAATATTCTTTGTGATTAACAGGAACGCTGGCTTTTAAAGCAACTTCGTGCTGCAACAAAAATACCATTCTAACAGGGGTTGGACCTTTTTCTAAAAATCGTTTAATGATAGGAGTACCACAATAATATGGCAAGTTTCCACAAACCAATAATGGCTTAGTGGGAACAGGCAAATCTTCGTTCTTTAATTCTAAAAAATCACCCCAGGTTATTTTTTCTTTAGGGCTTAACTCCTCTAATATATCTTTCAGTCTTTCGTCTATTTCAAATAAATGTAAATCAGCACCAGTATCTAAAATTCGCTTCGTCAAGGCCCCTTTACCTGGTCCAATTTCCCAGACAGAATAATCATTACTTGGATTAAGTTCTTTTATTATTTCATTAGGAATCCTCTCATCTATGCAAAAATTCTGCCCCAATGATTTTTTTGCCCTTAAACAACTTTGACTTCCTCTGAATTGTCTACTCATCCTTTGCTGACTCCCAAAAATCTTCATTGTCAAGAGGCTTTCTTGCTATATCTTCAAGAACAGTAAAATATTCGTCACGTAGACTCTTTTTGATTGAATTACCTGTCACTAGCTGTAATACTTTTATCTTTATCTCTCGTTTAGCAAGTTTAACATCTATAATATCACCTACAGATATTTCTTTTGTAGCTTTTGCTATAACATCGTTCACGGTAACCAAACCTAGCTTACAAGCTTCGTTAGACAAAGTTCTACGTTTTATTAGTCCAGTTACTTGTAAATACTTATCTAATCTCATCAACAAACTCCTAAAACAAACAGGCGAACATATAGTTCGCCTGCTCATTTAATTCAAAGAATTATTTTTCTTCAGTTTCTTTTTTGAAGTTGATTTTATTAATCAATTCCTGGTTTTTAACTACATTAGCTTGTTTTTCAAGACCATCTACAAAATATGATATAGCTTCTTGCTGATAGTTTGAACCGAGTATTCTTTTTATTTCATTAGAGAACTTTTGAGCAGTAGCTTTTACTTCAGCAGATTCGTTTTCTACCAATATAATATAATAACCTCTATTAGTTTCTATTGGAGCAGATAATTCACCTATCTTTGAGTTCCAAATAGCTTCTTCCAACTTTGCATTAAAATTGGTAAATGTCCCCTTAACTACTGGTGGAACCATACCACCGCTAGATGCTGAAAAATCAGTAGAATACTTTTTAGCTAACATAGCAAAAGCAGCACCTTTTTTTAATTCATTATACACAAAATCTGCTCGTTCTTTTCCACAAACAATTTGTCTAATGGTTCTTCTTGCAGGAATGTCAAAACGGCTTCTATTCTGTTCGAAATATTCATTAATTTCTGCATCAGATGGTTCTAAAGTTACAATTCGTCTTATTACATCTCTGCAATTTTCAAAAGGTTCATATAAACCAGTTTTATATGAAGTAACCTTAAGAATATTCCAGCCTGAAGCTGTTTTAAATGGTTCAACATAAGTATTCAGCTTGTTTTCTTTTATAGCAGTTTGAATAGCATTATAAAATTCAGGTAAATAAGTTCTTCCATCATCAGAATAAATACCATAACCACCTAAGCCATCAAAAGATTGATTATTTTGAATAGAGAAAGATAGTCCGGAATATACATGATTGTTACCACTATCATGACCGTAAGCTTTAGCCATATCTTCTATGCTAGCATTAGGATTATCTGTAAGAAGTTTTCTAGCTATTTTTTCTGCTTCTTCGTTTTCTGCTTTTTCTTTTGCTATAGTAGTTTTTATTTTAGTCTTCAAACTATCTGAAAGAGGAAGTACTTTTGGATCTAGATAATTTTTAACCAAAAGCAAATGATGACCATTATCAGTTTTTATAACATTAGTAACAAATGGAAGAGTACTTTTATCTTTGCCAAAAACAGCTTCTTCAATCTGTGAATTAATCAGATTACCGCCATCGCACAATTCATCTTTTAATATAACTGAATCAGCTAGGTTATAATCTTCTGTTATTTCTCCATTATAGAATACTGGAAGTTTTCCCTGATTACTGGATGATCCGCCTTGAGAATACTGTTTAACAGCTTCTATAAAGCTTTCTTCTTTTTTATTAGTCAAATAGTTATTGCGGACACCTTCTAATATTTCAGCAGCACTTGCATTATCCTTTATATAAATATGATAAGCTTCAACCTGAGGTAAACTCATATAATCAGATTTATGAGAATTATAGTAATTATCAACTTGATTGTCGTCTATTCCCAATGATTCAACTAAATCAGAAGGAGCAACAAGAAGATGTTCAAAGCTTACTTCATCATCTTTTTTGAACAAATACTTATTATTTTCATAATAAGCCTTATAGTATTCTTCACTAGCACTTGCTACAGCTATCCTATCTTTTGATAAAAAGACATTATTAGCAGCTCTAACAGCTTGTTGCAATTTATATGTTTCTTTAAATTCATCTGTATTTGAGCAGCCCATTTCAAACATTTCTTCTTCAAACTGTCTATTATTAGACTGCTTTCTCTGATTTATGTAATTATTTGCTTCAATCTCAAGAGATTCGTTTGAAACTAATCCAGTAGATTTTGCATATGCAGAAATAATATTACTTTTTATTAGATTTTTAGCAATTTCATCTTTTATAACGTTAACACCAGTTGGAGTATTCAAGAAGAAACCTTTCTGAAATTCATTCATATTGCGATTAAACAATATACTTTTTCTTGCATTGACCAGCTCATTATAAAATGATTTAACATTTATAGAAAATGAAGCATTCCCGTAATTACCGTTAATTACAGTTTCATTAGCCATAGCTTCTAATTCGGAAGGAAGAGCATAAGATTTATTAAAATCTTCCTTAATTCTGGAATTATATTCATATTTCTGCTTTTCTTCTTCATTTGATTGTAATCTAGTTCCATATCCGATAAAGAAAAGAGAAACAACAAAAGCTGCAACAACAGCATAAATAAAAAACTTCATGTGAAGTCTTAGCCAGGTTAAAGACATGATGCGAGGAACAGGTTTTGTGTATTTACCTTTCTGCTTTGTCTTATTTTCAAGCAATTCTGGATTAGACATACTGATTAGTCACCTCTTGAAACGTTATGTACAATATATGGAGCTAAAATATCTTTATCTGCATATAAGTGCGAAAATTATATCATTGCATTTTTTTCAAAAACAGAGATAATAGTGACATAGAGCGACGCTTTTGCGACACCAACAGGAGATGACTGAAAATGAATTATCTGGAGAAAAGTGTAAAAGATATGGAGATCGAAGCGATGTTCCGATCCTTCTATGAAAGTTCCGAGGATCCGTCCTACCGGCTTCCTCATGATTTTGATTATTATAAGAAAGAGATCTATCAGGTGATCAACCAGTATCCGGATTCTTTCACCCTACACAGCTGCTCTTCGCTTCTGAACGAAAATGTTTTTTTCGAAGTGGACGGTGATACCGTATTTCATCCTCACCTGACATGGTTTCCGCCCATCTGGCACGAAAATAAATTCTTCGTAGTCAATATTGTCCTGCGCGGCAGTGCAATACTCTACGTCGCGGACCAGAAACTGACCCTCAGCGAGGGCAACGTCTGCATAATCGCTCCGGACAGCCGGTATGCCATCAGCTGTTTTTCGGACTCTTTTGTATATAATGTCCTGCTCCGGAAAAGTTCCTTTGAAAAAGCCTTCTTCGGGATCCTGGAGCACCATGATATGTTCCTCGCCGAGTTCTTCAGTAAGACCATTTACTCGGACAGTACGTCTCCCTTCATCTTTTTCCACGGGGAGCCGGACGAAGAGCTTTACAGGGTCCTGGAGGAAGGGATCCGGGAGAGCCGCTCCCACAGATCCTTCCGGAACTACATGATCAAATGCCTCCTGGACCAGTTCATGATCACGCTGCTTCGGAACCACCAGAAGGATCTGATCCTGCCGTCGCAGGCCGGCTCCGGCGGAAATGAAAATCTGATCTT
>CAJOND010000047.1 GCA_905236675.1 Candidatus Rifleibacteriota bacterium
ACGTTGCTTGAATTACCACCGTAAATTTTGCTTTCATTGCTTTTAGGTAATCTTTCTTTGAGAACAACACTAGTTCCGCTTGCAAGAGTTCCTTCTTCGCTTGATTCAACAGTTGCATCAGATTTTGCAGAAGTTAGTCTAAATGTACCCTTATTATCCGCAGTAGTAGAATAAATAAATTCAGTCGGTTCCGAAGGAGTTGAACCTCCGCCTCCGCCCCCACCACAAGCGGTAAGGATAAGAATAGATAATATTATAGTAAATATAAGGAAAAGACTAATTAAATATTGTCTGGAATTATTTTTATTACTCATAAACCAACTCCTTTTATTGTAATAAACTTTAAGCCCTAAGACCTAAGCTATAAACTTAAAAACCAGATTATTTAGAAATAAAAGTCTAGAAATTTGGAATTATGAATTAGTTTAGTTTGCAAAATCTCTAAAACCATATTTATTCATTAGTTTGAAAACCAAACAATCCCCTAATCCCTTTATCTCTACTCTCTTTTCTCTAAGCAGAAATTATATATAATTTCTGCTTTCAAAAGGTCTTTTCTAAAAAGACATTTTAGATAAAAGGGATTAAGCAAAAAAGTTAAAGCCTTTTTGCTTAGGGTATAGGGAGGAGGGAGGAAGAGATTAGTTTTAGGAGTAAACTACCAATAAACTATAACCACAAATAAAATTTAAGCTTTGAAGTCGATGTAAGTATTTCTTTGAGGGGAATTTGGCAGTTTTGCTTCGCGGGAAAAGAAATTACGGTGCTCTCTATTTCTGCCGATTGTGAATTGTACCGATTCGTAATCACCTAATGCTAAAATTCTCTCTCTTGTCTGGTTAAAAATGCTTCTGAATGTATCCATCAGCTTTTCGTTCACACCAAAATGTACATAAAGCTCTTTTCCTCTTGTGGTCAAAGATATTTCGGTTTGTCCCAGATTTGGTGGTGAAACAAGTATTCTTAAGCAAAAACCTTCTTTTTGGTTGTTTTTATTTGGGAAAAATGCTTCGCCTTCTAAGTAATCAGGCAATTCCTGACCATTCCAAAAGATTGGCCACTGAAAATATATGTTTCCATCGTTGTTTGCATCTGGTAAATTAGAAAAAAGCTCTTGAAGCGCAAGATTTTCAGCTACTTCTTCGGCTAATTCAGAGTTCCCCTTCATATTAGAAACAGAATTACCTAATTTAAGTAAGTTTTCTAGTTTCTCAAACATTTTGCCAGTATTCCAGGAAGCACGCAGTTCATTCAAAGCTTCTTCGCTCAAATTGGCAAAAAGAGCTGAAAAATTAATCTCACCGCTTATATATTTGCTTAATAGTTCTGAATTTTCTACAGGTAATTTTTTGGAAATCAAAAGCCCAAGCAAGTCGCCCATATTAACTTTGCCAGGCATATTTTTCATTATTGTGGCTATAAGTTTAAGGTTTTCAGGGTTAAGATTTACGCCATAACTTTTAAGAGTAGATAAGGTTTTGGAATCTAGATTCGGCAAGTTACCATCTTGAACAACTTTATTTGAAGTAACTCCTTCGGCATTATCTCTAACAATTGGCAAAGAATTATTTGAATTGGTTTTTGCTGTATTGCCTTCATTATTAGTCTTAGCTTCATTTACAGAATTAGTATTAGTATTTGTGTAAACAGGTCTGGCAGAAACATTAGAGATCGAAGAGTCCGACATCTTTCTTCTTCCCTTCTTTTTGACCGTTAATTTCTTCTAACAAAGCTTTTATAGGTTTAAAAGATACTCGATGTAAAGGACAAGGACCGTATTTTTTCAAAGCTTTCATATGGGCGGCTGTTCCATAGCCTTTATGAGCATCAAAAGCATATTGAGGATATTCCAATGCTAATCGTTCCATCTCAATGTCTCGTGATTCTTTTGCTAGTATTGAAGCGGCTGCTACAGAAGCACTCAAAGTTTCTCCTTTTGCAAAAGCCTGATGAGGCAATCTTAACCAAGGTAATTTAATAAAATCTAATAGAACATAGTCCGGTTGTGGATTGAGCTGTTCAAAAGCACGTTTAAAAGCCAATCTTGTTGCTTCAAGAATATTTATTTTATCTATTTCTTCAGCGGTTGCCCAGCCAATACCGTAAGCAACAGCTTTTTCTTTTATTTCTTCAAATAATTCTTTACGTTGATTTCTAGTAAGTTTCTTTGAATCATTAAGTCCAACAATACATGGCTCTTCAGGCAAAATAACTATAGCTGCAGTTACAGGACCAGCCCAAGGACCTCTGCCTGCTTCATCTCCACCGGCAATTAATTTATAACCTGCGTTTCTTGCTTCATTTTCGTAGTGATAATGCTGTTCTGGAGTTATAACTTGTTTCATTTTTCTTCTTCTTTTTACTTAATCTAGCTATATTTTAATAGCAATTTACTCTTTTAGCAATGATATTAAAGTGGTTGTTTAAAACTTCTACTTGAGGAAGATAATTGCAGATAAATAACTGATGTTGCTATGCAAGTGAGCCTGAGAAATTGAGCAAGTTTCAGAGAGGGATCGAATTAGAGTGAAACAACATAAATCAACTACAACAAAAACAAAACTTATGTTATCATCATAAAAAAATAGAGAGGTTGTTTTTATGCCTTTATTTATAATTAATGATGATATTACTAAATTGAAAGTTGACGCAATTGTAAACGCAGCCAATAACTCTTTGCTCGGTGGTGGCGGAGTTGATGGTTGTATTCATAGAGCAGCCGGGCCAGAACTGTTAAAGGAATGCAAAACACTTAATGGTTGTGAAACTGGTGATGCTAAAATAACTAAGGGCTATAAACTTCCTGCAAAATATGTTATTCACACCGTAGGTC
Source organism: Candidatus Rifleibacteriota bacterium (assembly GCA_905236675.1). Lineage (GTDB taxonomy): Bacteria > Muiribacteriota > Ozemobacteria > Ozemobacterales > Ozemobacteraceae > RUG334. The sequence goes on from CAJOND010000047.1 coordinate 2,834, forward strand.
CTATTTGGAGAGGCGGTAAAAATGGTGAAGAAAAACTTCTGACATCATGTTATAATCGTTCTTTGCATCTGGCTATTGAAAATAAATGTGAGAGTATCGCTTTCCCAATGATTTCTGCTGGTGTTTATGGCTATCCAAAATATGAAGCTATGCAGGTTGCTAAGAAGACAATCAATAACTTCCTAGATAAATTAGAAGATGATATTGATGTTTATTTAGTTCTTTTTGGAAATGATATATCTGGTTTTTTTGATATTGAAGACGGCCTTAATGATTATTTGATTGACAGTGTTCCAAATCTTTTCGGTTATACTTCCTATGGGGTTTCGGGGCTTTCTATGGCTGGAGCTGTGGTTAATTATTTATGTAAATCAGCTTCAGATAAAATTAGCCAATCTACAAGCAAAAAAATAGCAAATTTAGGTGAAGTATTAAATAGTCCGGATGAAAGTTTTTCTTCTATGGTAATGAGAAAAATTAAAGAATCAGGAATGAACGAAGTTGCTTGCTATAAAGCAGCTAATGTGAATAAACAGATTTTTTCAAAGATTAGAAGTAGTGCAGGGGAATCAGATATCGAAAATTATCGACCAACTAAATCTACGGCAATGTCTTTCGCATTAGCCTTAAGACTACCTTTGAATGAATCCAAAGAATTATTGGAAAAAGCAGGTTATGCTTTTTCCAGAAGTGATAAAGCTGACATTATAGTAGAATACTGTATTGAAAATCGTATATATGACGTTCTTAGAGTTAACGAAATTCTTTTCTCTTATAAGCAGCCGATTTTAGGCTCGAAATGCCATTGATTTAAGATTGAAGAGAAGTTAAGAAGAAAAAAGGTCATTTCGCAAATGACCTTTTTTGTTTATAAATCATTAGAATTGTATTTGTTAGGAAGTAAAAAATTTCAAAAAGGAGTTTTGGTTATGGCAAATACAACAGAAATGGTTTTCATTATTGACAAAAGCGGTTCTATGTCTGGCTTAGAAAGCGATACTATCGGCGGTTTCAACTCAAATATTAAACAACAACGAGAAACAGGCGAAAATGTTCTTGTAACAGCAGTTTTGTTTGATACAACTTTTAAGACTTTATACGACAGAGTTAATATTTCTGATATTGAAAATATGACCACAAAAGATTACTGCCCAGGAGGTGGAACAGCTCTCTGCGATGCAGTCGGAGATACAATCAATAGAATTAAATATGCACAGCAATACTTAAAAGAAGAAGGAAGACCAAATAAAACAATGTTTGTTATTATTACAGATGGTCAGGAAAACTCCAGCCGAGAATTTTCTTCAGCTAAAGTTAAACAACTAATAACAGAACAGAAGCAAAAACATGATTGGGAATTCTTGTTCTTAGGTGCAAATATGGATGCTGTTGAAACCGCTAATACTTATGGTATTGATGCTGATAAAGCAGTAACATATATGTCTGATGTTATCGGTACAACTACAGCTTGGGGTGCCTTAGCAAATATAACATCTGGTTTTGCTAGAGTTGGAAAAAAAGCAATGTCCATGAATTGGAAAAGAGATATTGAAGAAGACACAAAAAAGCGCGGAAGATAAAAACTAATTTACCCCCCCTTTTTTTTAGGGGGATGTGAAGTTCTCTATTTTCAATTCCCTACACCCTAATCCCTAAAAAGTTTGCGTTTGCCATTATGAAAGCATAGATTAAATTTGATTTTTCTCCATTTTTGTGATTAATTATTTTATGTGAATTTTGTACATTGAATAAAAATGTCAAGCTATGCTTGGTGGTAGTAGGAGGTTTTGTGATGAAAAATATGTTATTTAAGTCTTTAATTGCTATGTTTTTAGTAATTACCCTTTGCTCTTTGACCGCTTGCGGTGGTGGCGGCGGTGGTGGAAGCAATCAGCTTCCTCCAACAACAGCAAAGGTCAAGGTTTCGATTCCTGCTGACTTATTTGATGACAGTATTTTTGCTGATGTTAGAGCAGCTTATACTGTTCAAATTCTTAAAGTAAGAGCTACTCCATATTTAAATGGAACTTACGTTCAAGACAGTGAACATCCAGCAGTTTTTGGCGAAGCTAGTCTTAAAGATAACAATTTTATAACTAATCCATTAGATATAAGCAAAACCTACGATTATAGGTTTTCTGTTTTATTTGGTGAAGGAGCTAATGAAAAAGAGCTTCTCAATAGTTATGTTAGTGTTGCCAGTATTACAGAAGGTGCTTCTTTTAAAGTAGATGATATTTCCACCAAAAAAGTCTTAGCTTATGAAAAATGGCTTGCCAATAATCCTACTGACAAAAAGTTTAATAATTTCCAGGCAGAATGTGTTAAAGAAGCTTCTAAGGAAGGTTTATCTGAAAACAGTTATTTTGATAATCTTGTAAATTTTCCTAAAGTTGATTTTAAAGAAAGCCTAGTTAAGATTACTAGCGGGACTGATTCAAACGCTTCTTTACCAACTATTGAAGCTGTTAATACCGAAAAACTTCCTGCTACTGATAATAATCCAGTAAATCCTGATAATCCAGTTACTCCAACAGACCCAATGGTAGTTGGCAAAATCGGTGATTTCGATCTCAAATTGGTTACAAAAGATACTGGTTATATTTACGAAGGAATTAGTCACAATAGTACATATAAAAGTACCACAGCTTGGTACAAAGTTGATGGGCAAGAAGCAGGAATTCCAGCAAATCTAATATTCTTATATAAAACAGATGATGAAGAAAAATTCTCTTCTTACGATATTATGCAAGAAAGAGATGATAAAAACGGTGGTTCTGGAACCATACCTACCAATATTATTGGAATTTCTGATTGCTATGCTGTGATTAGAGCTGATCAACATAATAAATATTACGATAAAGATTTAGATGATGAATATTATGAAACAGGCAATAAAACAGCAACTTTTAGTGTAACCCTTTGTTGGACTAAAGGTAATTCTGCTTTATTAGGCTATTCAGATAATTCTAACCCCAATAACGATGGATACTATTGTGATGCAAATTCTGCTTCAATAATAGCAGGCAAATATATAGCAATCAATCCTAAGTTAGCACGCCATGAAGTTACTGAATCTAATAAATGTAAACTTGTGGCAACAAATACAGTAGCTATATACAAACATTCTGTAAGTGGTAATGGTAATGTAATAGCTAACTATCTGAATTATAATGATAATTATAAAGTTTGTAGGCTTTCACAGGCTTCAAATGGAAATTGTTATTTGGCACTAACTTCTTATGCTAATAATACTTTAACTATTTATAATCTTGATAGTAATTCTCCTGAAACAGCAGTTGTAACTTATAAAATTACTGGTGAATTGCAAATATTCAATTGCTTAAGCGACGGCAATTTCTATGTGGAAACTCCTTCTAACAGATATATTATCAGATCTAATAATGATGTAGATGTTTCACAAAATACATCAAATAGTGGTTGTTATATGGATGATTCAGGTAATATTTATCAATGGTATAGTGCTAAAAATGATATTTTAAAGACAACTGGTCTTAATGACCAAGTTACACTTGCTGAATGTAAAACATCATTGAATGGAATTCTAGATTTGGTTATAGACAAAAACTCGAATAAAAAGACAATTTACGTTTGGTAATACTTTTTGGTTTTTGTTGATTGAAGCTAAAGCTTGAACCCCCAAAAAAGCTATATTGTGTTACAATCTAGCTTTTTGGGGGTCGTTTTTATTGTTTTTGGTAATTATAGTAGTTATTGTTTACCAAACCGTTTACGGACATCCAACTTTGGACTAGCAACACCTTTGTCCAAAGTCTTTTGTCTGTTATCCTACAGCAAATCTTTTTGCTCTCACCTCTTGCATCTATAAACAATTAGGCATCATAGACGAAAATGGCAACATAATTTAGTAAAGTTCTCCTAAAAAAGCCCCTTCTTGATTTTTTTCTTTCAGATGCTTCCCCGCTATGCGGGGAAGCTGTCACGAAGTGACTGAAGGGGGAGCAATGCACAGCATTGCGTAGACGGGGTGGTGACCGAACCAGAGTAAACATGGTTTAGCGAAAGCGTATATATTAAACCAAGGTTTGCTTGGGTAAGGTGTCATGCAGAGGCTTTGCTAAAACTCGTAATTTGCTGAAAAATCAGTATTTATTCGTTTGTAGCCTACACATTTGTCATAACCGTATAGCTTTCAGAGCAAGCTCATAGGCTATACTTTTTATGACATATGTTTAGGCAATTAACACAATATAATTTGGACTTAAAAATTAGTTTTAGCACAGCATCTGCGAGCGATAGCGAAGCAATACAGAGGTTAGTCGTAAAACATACTCTAGAATTGAAAATTTAATAATATTCTCAATTCTCATTTTCTTCCATCTTCTATCTTCCTTTAGTCCAATATCAATTCTGTTTCCTGGCGGATTGCTATAATTGTTTGACAGTTTCCTATTTCTGACTATAATAACAAAAAATAAAGGAATAGTTATGAAAATCGTAAATAAGATTGCTGTTGTTCCAGATGTTCATGGAAAATCATTCTGGGAAGAAGCAAAGGAAAAAATTGATTCTGTTGATGAAGTTGTTTTTTTAGGCGATTATCTAGATGCTTATACATTTAAAATACTTGCAAACAGAGAAATTGAACTCGATAATTTTTTGAAAATCTTGAATTTAAAAAAAGAATACCCTGAAAAAGTTGTTTTACTGCTAGGCAACCACGATATTGGCTACCTTTTACGATTAGGCTGTTCCAGACAGATTTATGGGGAAATGTTCGACCTCTATCAGCATCATTTCGAAGAAAATATTGATTTATTTCAGATGACCGAATATGTCCAGCTTAATAATGAAAAAATATTATTTTCTCATGCTGGCATTTTAAAAAAATGGGTAGAGCAAGTTTTGAAGAAGCTTGATTTGGGAGATGTTTCTTTACAGTCAGTAATTCTTGATGGTTTTTTCAATTATTTAATTCTAAAATATAACGAGCCAGAATATAGGGATTTTTTAAAATGGGCTCTCTGGCTTGTAGGACCAGCTCGTGGCGGTTTTAATGGAAGCTGCGGCTCTATTGTCTGGGCTGATTCAACAGAATGGGAAGGCGAAGAAAACTTCTTTGGGGCTGATATTATGCAGGTTGTCGGTCATAATAGGCTTTCATCAGCTACAATTCTGACTGATGGTGTTAAATGTGTCGATTCTGTTTCCCCAGAAGTTATCTTTTGGGATGATAAATTTATATTTTAGGGAAATCTTAACAAATTAGGTTATGATTAGGTATTTATCAACTATAGTTCATTTTAACAATATTGAATAGTTATATGTAAATAGGATTATGTAGTTTTTCTTAGAGCTTTTTTAGATAACCATTTATAGAACTTTTTATAAGTATGAATATTGCAAAAAACTCTTGAAAGTATTAGAAGAAAAGGGCAGAAAATAAGGTAGAATTCGTTATAAGTTTAAGATGTTTTATTATTTACTAGTTTTCTTCTTTTTGCTTTCCTGGGCAATTTGTTCTTTATCTAGTTCTTTCAAAGCTTCTAGAGAAGAGCTTAGTTGTGCTAAGTGACCTTCTGAAGCCTTTATAAAAGCAGGGAAGCCTGAAAGCAAGTTCCCTGGAGATTCGCTAAACCACTTTGAAACGGTGTATTGAATTGTTCTATATCTTTCTATTAACAAAGCTGCATTTGAGCTCCATTGACTTTTTCTTTGATGAATTCTTTTCCAGTTTATAAGCTTTGGATTCTTAATTCTAGCTAGTATAGCAATGTTTTGGGTATGTATGTTTTTTACTGCTGGGCTGTAAATCTTAGTGCTCAAAACCAGGTTGTATATTTGTTTGTTATTCTGCATGACTGTATTCATTGCATTAACTATATTTGCAGCTTCATCTAGACCTGGATCTGGTGGTTCAACTTCTTCAGGAGCATTAACTATATCAACAGATGAATCTTGTGAACCAGATGGTAATATTGTAGTGTTTCTTGTATTATCTGATCTATTTGTAGAAAAACTTTCTTCATTTGAAAGTTTTACGTTATTTGTGGCTTTTTTATTAATTTTTGTTGAATTATCATCTTTGAATGATGGAATAAAGTTTCTGGCTGCCCTGGAGCGGAATCTTTGTGGTATCCTTTCTATGCTGTCTACGACAATAAGTTGCCCTTGGTCATCATGGTAGGAATATAGTTCAAGACCATCGGCTGATACTAATAATGGAAGAAGAACAAAAAAACAAGTTAACGCCAAATATATTTTACTGGATTGCCACGCAGTTTTTGACTGCTCACAATGACGTGTAAAAGTGTGTAGACAAAGAGTATTCATATTTATTCTGCTCCTTGTGTTACTACTTGTTTTATGGCAATAAGTTGTTTCATTAATTCTCTAAGCTGACTTAATGGCAAAATATTATCTGCATCAGACGGTGATTTTTCAGGCTCTGGGTGAACTTCCAGGAAAATTCCATCAACTGCTCCTGTTGCTATGGCAGCTCTGGCCAAAGTCGCAATATATTCACGCTGCCCGCCTGTTTTTGCGCCGCCAGAACTTGGAAGCTGCAAAGAGTGGGTTGCATCGTAAATTACTCCATCGCAATATTCCTTCATTATTGGGAAAGAACGCATATCCACTACAAGATTGCCATAACCAAAGGAAGCCCCACGTTCAGTTAAATATACTTCGCTAGAGCCTTCAACGTTTTTAACTTTATCAGCCAAGTGCTTAGTTGCCCATGGGGACAAAAACTGACCCTTTTTAATGTTTACAATTTTGCCTGTTTTGGCTGCAGCTTCTGTTAAATCTGTTTGACGGCATAAAAATGCAGGAATTTGAAGAATATCACAGACTTGAGCTACTAATGGAGCCTGAAATGGTTCGTGTACATCAGTAAGAACAGGTAAATCAGTTTTACTTTTTACAGAAGCTAATATTTCTAACCCTTTTTCTAATCCAGGACCTCTGAAAGAGTCTCCTGAAGTTCGGTTTGCTTTATCAAAACTAGCTTTAAATACGACAGGAATATTCAAGTCATTTCCAATATTCTTAACAGTTTGTGCTATTTCTAGGCAGAGTTCTTCTGTTTGTATAACACAGGGACCTGCAATCAAGAAAAAAGGTGCTTTTTCAGAAGCTTTTTTTAAAGAAAACGACATTTATATTCCTCCAGAACAGAACATGATTTAAAAATTATATCAGTTTTTAATTCAAACAACAATCTCATTGCTTTTAACTATCTAATAAATAATTATTTGCCTCTTTTGTAAATAGTTGTAAAATAGTTTTATAATAAATATGTTGTATAATATTCGGAAGGAAATTAATAAATGGATACTTTTATTGATAGTTGCCCATTGAAGCATTACGCTGCTAAGTATGTTATAAAAACAGCTTTGGGAGCGGCAGAAATTATTGAGAAAATATATGCGACAGACTTTAAAACAGAATATAAGCCTGGTGATGAACCTGTTACAATCGCAGATAAGCAGTCAGATAACTTTATAGTTTCTGCGTTAAAAAAAGAGTATCCAAACGACCGTATTTTAAGTGAAGAACATGGTTTATATACTCCAGATAATGCTAATAACAAAACTTGGTTTATAGACCCTATAGATGGAACCATGGAATTTATTGCTAGAAATGGTGAATTTGCAATTCAGATTGGTCTGGCTGTAAATGAAAAACTAGAATTTGGGCTTGTTTACCAGCCTATAGGCAAGAATCTTTATATTGCTGCAAAAGGTGAAGGCTGTTGGTGGCATTCTGAGAAAAATGGCTGGAAAAAGCTCGAAGTAAAAGAACCTGATTTTAATAACCTCAGGCTTGCTGTAAGCCGTTCTCATCCTTGTGGAATAGGGCAGACCGTTCATTCTAAGCTTCATGGTGCCAGTCTTGTTACTCATGGCGGAGTAGGTTTGAAGTTAATGGCTATTGCCAAGAATCAAGCTGATTATTATATTAACAATTCAAACAAAACCAAAGCTTGGGATGTTGCAGCCCCTGAAATTCTTTTTTTGGAAGCAGGCGGTTTGATGAGTGATATTACAGGGGTTGATTTTTGTTATGATCCAACTAACTATAGGCATAAACATGGAGTGATGGCCATTGCTAGCAAAAGCTTGTATGACAAGGTTCTTCCTATAACCAAAAAGGTTTATGAATAAGAAATAATTCTGTTTTTTAGGCTTTACTGTTGATAATTTCTTTTGTTTTATTTATTTCATCGCCAAAGCCACTTAAAGCATCAAAAGCCATAAATAGCTTTGCTCGTTGGCTTCGCTTCATTGGCGGATGCTTAAAGGAGAAATAGTCTCCATTATGTACCGGACGCTCTTTTGTCATTAGATAGTAATAGTTTTTCATGATGATTAGTATTTAAGATTGAAGAAGGAAGAAGGAAAATTGAAGATTGAAGATTGGAGATGCCAATTATCAATTTTCAGTTATCAGTTCTCTAATCATGCTTTGTGACCGCCTATTTGCGAGTTTCGTTCTCTTGTTCTGCTGGCTTCAAGGAAGTTCATGCCTTTTAAAAGCGAATTATTGCCAAATCTTGATTTGATTTGCAATATGGTTTGCTGTAGATTGTTTTCCTTGGCTTCTTTCTCATCGTCTCTAAATAATTCAAGCTGATAGCAGCCAGTATGCTTTGCAACTTTGTTTGCACAAAGTCCTACTCGTTTTATCAATAAGTTTCTACTAACTTTATTTTCATCATTAAATATAGTCAAAAAGGCCTGAATGATTTCTTTCGATGAATTTGTCGGATTTATAAATCTGAATGTACCACAAGAATGTTTAGGAACAATTCTTCCATAATGATCAATATAAAAAGGACCTTTATAATCATTTGTGTCAGGTAGATGTTCAAAGCCTATATATAAAGAAACTGATTCAGATACTAAGTTTTTTCGTGTTAAGTCAAGGCTTAGTAAATCAGACATCTCTTTTATTATGATTTGAGCTTCTTCAAATTTATATGGACGAGGTAAAACCTGACTGCTGCTCAAACTAGAATTCTTTGAACGGTATGCTTTTATATCCTGCATCAGACATGGCTCTAACCCCCATGAATGGTCTATTAGAATTTCAGCATTAACTCCAAAAAGTTTATATAAAAATTCCTCATTGTGTATGGAATATTCTGCAATGTCACCCATGGTATTGATTCCGTAACGTTTTAGACGGTTTGCAATGCCTGAACCTATTTGCCAGAAATCTGTAAGAGGTCTATGATTCCAGAGCTTTTCTTTATAACTCTGTTCGTTGAGTTCTGCTATTCTAACACCATCGGAATCTGCTACTGAATGTTTAGCTATAATATCCATCGCTACTTTGGCAAGAAACATATTTGTGCCTATTCCTGCTGTAGCTGTGATCCCTGTGCTTTTTAAAACATCTCTAATCATTGTTATAGCCATTTCGTGAGCTGATCCTTGATAAAAATGCAGATAATTGGTTAGGTCCATAAAGGCTTCGTCTATGCTATAAACGTGAATATCTTCTGAGGATATGTATTTTAGGTATATTTTATATATTTCTGACGACTGTTTTATGTAGGCCGCCATTCTAGGTGGAGCAATAATGTAATCTATCTTTTTTTTCAGCATAGATTCAGCTTCACGAATCTTCTGCTTTGCCTCAAAAAGTCTTGGCCTGCCAGGCACTCCCAAAGCTTTTAAAGCTGGGGAAACAGCTAAACAGATTGTTTTATCTGTTCGTGATTCGTCAGCTACTAAAAGATATGCTTTTAATGGGTCTAAATTGCGGTAAACACATTCTACGCTTGCATAATAGCTTTTCAAATCTATACAGATATAAGTTCGATTTTTCATCATATAGCCTCTTGTTTGAAAACTTTGTCATAAGTGGCTAGTTCGACTCCTTCTATGTTATAACCTCTTAGTCTCATTGCTTCTAATTTATATTCTATTATTATGCTATTTGTGTCTAAATGATGAGCTATTTCTGGAATAGACAAAACTCCACATTGGGATATTTCGTCTCCTAGTTCTTTTTCTTTTTCATCTAATTTAGATAATTCTTTTTTGTATTCTGTAAGACGGTATTTTTGAGCTTCAGAACATTTTTTGTTCTGTATTGCAAACAGAAGCTTTTCGTATTCCCGTCTAAGCTGTTGCTGAGCTGCTTTTAAGTTTCTGAACTGTTGAATGACAGAATTGTTGTAACCTGTCATTTCAAGTATTTTATTTGTTTCTACAGAATATTCGGCCGCAAATATATTAGCTTCACGTTCGTATTTACTAATTGTTTTGCTGTTTAATTGATGGCTTGGATCTAAAAGGCTCAGATCTAAGTGACAATTAGTGTTTTGTGTAAAATCAAATTCTTTAAGGTGCCCTAAAATTCCATGTCCTATTTCATGCCATTCATCAAATTTTTTTTGGATTGGACTTAGATTTTTGTTAATACCTATGAAAATATGATTCTTTATACGAGTTATGTAACCTATCAGACTGCTTGATAGCATAATGATCTCGTAGTTTAGATAAGCTGCGACTTCTTCGGGGTTGTCGGTACCTATCTTTTTTATAATTTTATCTATTTTTTTGAACGATTCTGTAATTTGCATTTTATGATTGAAGGTTGAAGAAAGAAGAAAGAAGAAAGAAGAAAGAAGAAAGAAGAAAGAAGAGGGAAGAGGGAAGAGGGAAGAGGGAAGAAGACTAAGCCTAGTAGTTGTTTGCTCTGCAAATTATTGAATATTTCTAATAATTAAAACTTAATAATCTAGGCCTAAACAATCATCACCCATCACACATCACTTATCGCGGACCAAGCTTTGCGTGGTTTATTTTTATCTCTTAATTCTCCGATTTCTTTTTTCTCAACTTTTGGTCTATTTCTTCGACCCTATTTAGGTGCTCTTTTGATTTGATAGCTTTATCAGATTTAAACTTGTTTGCAGTATATTTTTCTCTGCTTTTTTCTGTCGCAATAATAAATAGCTTTTGCATTTCAAGAATAAAGTCTTCTTGCTGTTCACGGGTTAGAGTGCCACCGGCAAGAAGACTTCCAGCTCCTTCAAGTAGTGCACGTGCCTGTGCTTCGCCTTTTTTGCCATAAAAACCTTTTAAGGAGTCTAGGGCTTCGGCTTTTTTCATTTCTATATTGCTGTCTTCTACACCAAGAAGCTCTTCTACTGTGATTCCAAAGGTTGCCGCCATTTTTGTTGCTGTGTCGGCAAATGGAATACGTGTGCCTCTTTCGTAGTTGACTATGGTGCTTTGTGCAACGCCACATTTTTCGCCAAGTTCTGCTCTTGTAAAACCGAAATCATTGCGAAGTTTCTGTAATCGCTGCCCAAATTCTAAGTAAGGGACTTTTGTGGGTTTTGTTTCAGGCATTGTTTTTTTACTCCTGATGAAATTTTTCACGTTCGTGTATTCGTATTTTTATAATAATTAATTTTCACAAATGTGTCAAGATTAATTTCACGAATATATAAACTGTTGATATCCGATTAACTAAAAACAAAAAATCGAGGCGACTGGACTCGAACCAGCGACCTCATGGTCCCGAACCATGCGCACTACCAACTGTGCTACGCCTCGTAAGCTCATCTATGATACCAGTTTATAATAAAAAAAGCAATATTTGTTTACCATCTAATACTGAAAAAATTAGAAGAATTTCACTTATTATTTTATTTATGGTATAGTAAACTTTACCGATTATTAAGTACACAAATTAATAATTTAATTATAGATTTAAACATAAGTCATTTAGGAAGGTTTTATGAAACGTTTCGCTATTTTATGCATTAGTCTAGCTATTATTGTTTCTACATTAACAGAGGTTTCTGCGCAGAATATTTCAAAAAATAATTCATCTGTTAATCGTAATAACGCATTAGTTGGCTATCAAAATCCAAGCAATCAAGCAAATAATATAAATCAATCAGATTCTACCATTCAGGATGAATTAGAAAAACAAAGGAAACAAGCAGAAAAAGAAAAGGCTGCTTTTTCAAAAGACGATAAATTAAATGACCTTTCCTACGTGCAGAGAAGGATGAGAGAGTTAGAACGGGCTTTGTACAACAAAACAAAAAAAGAAATTGTAGAAAGCAAGTCGGATATATCTGGGACTACACCTGAGATAGAACAAACACTTGAACAGGAATATCTAGAAAAACAATTAGAACGGGAAGTTAAAGAAAAACTTGAAAATGAAGTTGTACTTAAACAATTCGGTAAAGATTTTTTTGGAAATGGTAGTCACGATGACTCTACACTTTTTGCAGATTCTGCTCCATCTAACTATCAGCTAGGTCCTGGTGATAGTTTAAAAATTATTGTGTGGTCAGAACTAGGGGACGAAACAGTTTATGATGTTCAGGTAAATCCAGAAGGACAAGTCTATATTCCTATTATCGGAGTCTTAGGTGTTTCTGGTAAAACTGTAGGTCAATTTGAAAGTATAGTATTAGGTAAGCTATCGGGTAAGTTTAGTCATTTTAAGGGTCAGGTAACATTAAGCAAAGTTAGAACTATTATGATATTTGTTGCGGGTGAAGTTGAAAAACCTGGTGCAATGATGGTTTCTGGATTGACTACCGCTTTCTCTGCCTTATATCATGCCGGTGGACCTACAGAAAAAGGTTCTATGAGAAATATTCGTGTTATCGAAGCTAATGGCAATACTAAAAATATAGATTTATATCGATATTTCCTTTCTGGTGATAGAAAACAGGATTTTCCAATAAAGAACGGTGATACTATATTTGTTCCAACAACAGACAAATATATAACCGTAGCAGGTATGGTTGCAAGACCTGCTATTTATGAATTAACTAGTGAAACTTCTCTTGCTGAAGTAATTAAAATGGCTGGAAATATACTCCCGGAAGGTTATTCAGGAAGAGTTTCTGTTACAAGATGGACTGGCAATGAACGCAGAAAATCATTTGATATTAATCCTTCTGATGTAAATGCTATGAGTTCATTTAAAGTAAAATATGGAGACGAAATAAAAGTTGAAAGAGCAAATGGCATAATAGAAAACTCCGTAAAAATATCTGGTCCGGTTTATAAACCTGGTAACTATTCTGTGAATAGCGGTTTGACTTTGAGTGGTCTTGTTAAAATGGCTGGTGGCGTGGTAGCTGAAACTGTTAGTTATCATCATGGGCAAATAGTAAGAAAAACATCGGGCGGTAAAAACGAAATTATTTCTTTTGATTTAAGAAAAGCATTAGATGGTGATTCCAAGAATGATATTGTATTAAAGCCATTGGATGAAGTTAAGCTTTTTGTTGAAAAAGATATAAATAACGAGATACTGGATGTTTTTGTTGGTGGGGCTGTTAGAAATCCAGGCAATTATGATTATAATGAAGGAATGAAACTTGCAGACCTTATATTAATAGCTAATGGTTTGAATAATGATGCATCTGGTGAAGTTGAAATAGCTAGAAAAGGCGAAGGTAATACCAGTGTAATCTTAAAAGCAAATATTAACAAAGCACTTGAAGACAAAGATTCTCCCGACAATATAGCCATTCAAGCTCTTGATAAGATTAATGTTATGGCAAAAGGCGATGTTCTTTTTGAACCAGAAGTTGTCATTTTAAAAGGACAAGTTATGAGACCAGGCGCTTATGCTCTTACTTCAAGAGGCGAAAAACTCAGCAGTCTGATTAAAAGGGCTGGCGGTTTGACAAACCGTGCCTACGCTGAAGGTACTATCTTTATGAGAAATATAAATAATATTTCTTCTTCTAATCAGTTAGAAACAGTTGTTGGGGTTCAAGACGAATTGTTTAGAGAAGCTAACCTTGATTTGAGAGCAGATTTGATAAAAGCCGGGGCTAAAGATGCTGATATTAGCAAAATAACCAGTGATGTCAGAGGTGATGGAGTCACCAAGCAAATGATGGATAGAGCTGGTTCTTCTTCTACTTCAGCTAATTCTCAGGAAAGCTCTAAAGTTCAACAAGATGATTTTTCCAGAGCTTTGAATGGAAATAATAATGGTATGAGTGATCGTGATAATGTTGAAGTAAAGACACGTATTGCTATTCCTATGGCTGAAATTCTAAGTGGTAAAGTTTCAGAAGAAGAAGATATAGAACTTATGGACGGGGACGAAATTGTTATCCCTGTAGTTCCTCATACAGTATCGGTTTTGGGTGCAGTAATGAATCCAACAACAATAATGTACAATTCTAAGGGTAATGCAGCCTATTATATTAATAGAGCTGGTGGTTATACAGCACATTGCGACCACAAACGAACAGTTGTCGTCAAAGCCAATGGAGAAGTTATGAGACTAAGAAATGTCAAAAAAATTGGCAGAGGAGATATTATACTTGTTCCACCTAAAGCAAGTATTGTTAGAAAAGATACTCTTAAAGAAATCTCTAGTATAGCTTCAATCCTTGGAAATCTTGCTGTAACTTATAAAGTTATTAATGACACAAAATAATTAGAAATGCAGAGTTTTTTCTTGTTATCATAGTCTTAATTTATTTAAGTTTAAAAGACTAGCTAGCAAGAAATACTCAATGCTATAATCATGCATCATGAAATTCGTTGATGAAGTAACAATTGAAGTATCCTCTGGTAACGGCGGTAATGGAGCCGTTGCTTTTCGTCGTGAAAAATTCGTGCCTATGGGTGGTCCTTCTGGCGGAGATGGTGGAAAAGGCGGAGACTTGGTTTTTGAAGCCACCGATGATTTGACTACCCTTTATGATTTAAGCTTTGTTCGTGTACATAAAGCTGAAAATGGTCAGAATGGTCAGATTAAAAATATGGCTGGAGCCAACGGCAAAGACTGTGTGGTTAAAGTTCCTGTCGGTACTTTGGTTTATGATTTGGAATCCGGTCGTCTTTTAGTAGACATGGAACATAAAGGTCAGCGTGAAGTCTTACTTAAAGGCGGTCGTGGAGGAATGGGCAATGCAAGATTTGCTACCCCTGTCTACCGTACTCCGAGAAGTGCTGAAAAAGGTGAACCAGGTAAAAAACTTAGACTGAGACTTGAACTTAAATTATTGGCAGATGTTGGCTTAGTTGGCCTGCCCAATGCTGGCAAATCAACATTTTTACGTGCAGTAAGTAATGCTAGACCAAAAGTAGCCGATTATCCTTTCACTACTCTTACTCCAAGTCTAGGAATAGTAAAACCAGAAGGTTTAAATTCTTTTTGTGTTGCAGATATTCCTGGTTTAATTGAGGGTGCTCATGAAGGAACAGGTCTTGGAACTCAGTTTTTAAAGCATATTGAACGCACTAGAATATTGCTCCATCTTGTTGATGTCAGTCAGCTCGATATGGAAAACATAACCAAGAACTACGATATTATCATGGAAGAACTGAGACAATTTTCTGAAAAACTGGCAGAAAAACCTGTTGTAGTAGCTGCAAACAAAATGGATTTACCAGACTCTAGAGAGCTATTCCCCGATTTCAAAAAAGAAATGGATGCCAGAGGGGTAAAGATATTCCCAATTTCTGGAGCTACCAAAGAAGGCATTGATTCTCTTCTTAAATATTTAAGTCAGGAGCTTAAAGAACTCAAAACTCCTGTTTTGCTTGAAGCCAATAAAGACGAAAAACTATATGAATTTATAGAACCTTTCAGAATCGAAGAGTTGGAAGAAGGTTATTGGGAAGTCACAGGACCGGATATAGAACGCTTGGTTGCTATGACAGACTTTGCAAACGATGAAGCCATCGCTAGATTCAGACAGAAAATAAAAAGAATGGGTTTTATAGATGAATTAAGAACATTAGAAGCCGCGGACAACGATACTATTTCCATTGGCGATATGGAATTTGAATATCACGAGTTCTTCGACTAACTCTTTTTTACCGATTCTCCCCCAGAGCTTTGCTGCTAGGGGAGCTGTCACGTAGTGACTGAGGGAGTCTTCTAAAAAAAAACAAAAACTCCCGACAGCCTTTGATTGCCACTTCCCCTAACTTCTTGGGGACAGTTTTGGGGGAATGATATGAAACAAGAAGAATACAAAAAATACCTAGATATAATCCTCGAAAAACAGGCTCTTTCTCCAAAAGGACTTCAAGCCCATATGCAAGCTGTTGCAGATTTAGCAGTTGGTTATGCCAAAGAAGTTGGTTATGATGTTGAGTCTGCCAATCTTGCAGGGATGGCTCACGATCTTTTACGTCATGCGTCACCAGAAGAAACGCT
Organism: Candidatus Rifleibacteriota bacterium; assembly: GCA_905236675.1. Classification (GTDB taxonomy): domain Bacteria; phylum Muiribacteriota; class Ozemobacteria; order Ozemobacterales; family Ozemobacteraceae; genus RUG334. Next base: position 19,004 of record CAJOND010000047.1, read on the forward strand.
AAAATATGCTCATTCTACAGGTTTTGTTATTTCTGATTTGATGGAACAAGTTCCAATGCTAGCCCACGGTCCTGCTGCGTCAGGTTGGCTAATGAAAAATATTCCTCAGATTGGCGTCGATATAATTTTAGCCGTTAGAGATCACACTTTTCCTGCTGATGACGCACCAATGCTTACAAAAATTTTAGCTGTGGCAGATACCTTAGAGCCTTCTAGACAGATACCTGAACGTGAAGAAGTTCGCTTAATGAGAATTCCTTTTGAACAACGTTTTATAGAAGTTCAGCGTTTAAAAAAACTGCCTCGTAAAGACAAGAAGAAAGCTGAAATTTGAGAACTGAAAGCTGAAAGATAGAAGATAGAGAAAATATTATCACTTTTAAGAGACTGTCTAAAAACCAGGTAATTGCCAAAGATTTTTTCTAGATCGTTATGTTGCTACACATAATTCGTATGCTCGCGATTGCGAATCTCTGAAATAAGTGTAGCAATCTAGTTTTGAAGAATTTATTTAACCTTTATTTGTCAAAATCAGAATTAGACTAATCTAACTTAAAAAAATTATTAAATTTGTACATAATTTGTGTTAAACTTCCAAAGAGATGAGAAAACTAACCCTTAAAAAAGGAAGGAATTATATGTCTAAAGAATTTACCAGAATAGGTATTGAACAGCTCGCTTCTTGGATTCTCCGAGAATATGATGAAACTCAGCAGATTTTCGGTATTCATAAGGATTTATTTTTTACACCGAAAGCCGATGATCCCTTTACAATGACTAGATATGGTCAGTTTATGGAATCTCCTATTGGTGTTGCTGCTGGCCCCCATACTCAGATGGCACAAAACTTGATTACTGCTTGGCTTTGCGGTTCAAGATATCTTGAACTCAAGACTATCCAGACTATGGATGATCTTGGAAAGATTATCAGCAAACCCTGTATTGATATGCAGGATGAAGGCTATAACTGTGAATGGTCACAGGAACTTAAATTAGAAGATAGTTTCGATGAATATTTGAATGCATGGATAATGCTACATGTTCTTCGACACAAATTTGGTTGGACAAACGAAAAGGGCAGAGGCTTCATTTTTAATATGAGCGTAGGCTACAATCTTGAAGGTGTTTTGAAACCAAATGTTCAGGAATTCCTTGATAAAATGGCTAATTCAGAACAATACCTTAAAGAAAAGCTTATGGCTGTTAAGAAATATTATCCACAAATTGATGAAATAGATATTCCAGCTAAACTTTCTGATAATATCACATTATCTACAATGCATGGCTGCCCACCAGATGAAATCGAAAAGATAGCTATGTATCTTGTAAAAGAACGTGGATACAATACAACTATTAAGTTGAATCCTACTCTTCTTGGTCCAGCTCAGCTCCGCCACATTTTGAATGATGTTTGTGGTTTTGATACTAATGTTCCTGATGAAGCTTTTGGTCATGATCTCAAATATCCTGATGGTGTCGAAATTTTGAAGAATATGACTAAAGCTGCTGCTGAAAAAGGCGTTGCTTTTGGTATCAAGCTTACTAATACTCTTGAAAGCTGCAACCATAAGACTATTTTCCCAGAAAAAGAAAAATTCATGTATATGAGTGGCCGTGCTTTGCACCCAATCAGCATTAATCTTGCAGCTAAGTTACAGAACGAATTTAACGGTCAGCTTGATATTACTTTCAGTGCTGGTGCTGATTGTAACAATATGCACCAAATTCTTGCTTGTGGTATTAAGCCAGTAACCGCTTCTTCAGATATTTTGAAACCAGGTGGATATGCTCGTCAGCTACAGACTCTTGAAAATGTTGCTAAGGCTATGCGTGCTGCTGGTGCTTCTAATATTGATGAATATATCGTTAAGTATGCTGATGCTGGAACTAACGATGTTAAGGAAGCTGCTCTGATTAATCTTCGCAGATATGCTGGTGCTGCTCCAACTAATCTTGCTTATCACAAAGATTCTAAGACTGGAGATTCTGTAAAGACTGGTCGCAAGCTTACTACTTTCGATTGCGTTAAGGCTCCATGTCTTACTACCTGCCCAGTAGAACAGGATATTCCTGATTACATGTATTACACTTCAAAAGGTGACTATAAAAAAGCTTATGAAGTCATCATGAAGAATAACCCAATGCCAAATGTTCTTGGGATGATCTGTGATCATCAGTGCCAGCACAAGTGCACTCGTATGAATTATGACAGCTCAATTCTCATCAGAGAAATTAAGCGCTTTATTGCAGCCAAGAACGAAAACCGCCCAGCTTTGCAGCCTGGTCAGGATAACGGCAAAAAAGTTGCAATTATTGGTGCTGGTCCATCAGGTCTTGCGGCAGCTTACTTCTTAAGACTTGAAGGCTTTGGTGTTGATGTATTCGAAACTAAGGCTTTTGCTGGTGGTATGATTTCTGATGCTATTCCAGCTTTCAGACTTACTGATGAAGCAATTCGCAAAGACGTTGATTTTATAGCTGGCCTTGGTGCAAACATTCATTATAATGAAAAGATTGATGCTAACCGCTTCGAAGAAATTAGAAATTCTTACAACTATGTTTATGTAGCTGTAGGTGCTCAAACTGCGAAGAAGATGGGTGTTCCTGGTGAAGACGCTCAGGGCGTTTTAGATCAGCTTACCTTCTTGTCCGATGTAAGACGCGGTAAAGAAGTAAATTTAGGCGAAAGAGTAGTTGTTATCGGTGGTGGTAACTCTGCTATGGATGCTGCTAGAACTGCCCTTAGACTTGGCAACGGCACAAAAGTAACTCTTGCTTATAGAAGAACCAAAGCCGAAATGCCAGCCGACCCAGACGAAGTTGTAGCTCTTGCAGAAGAAGGCGTTGAAATTCTTGAACTCCATGCTCCTGTTGAAGTTGTTGTAAATGACGGCAAAGTCACTGCCATGAGACTTCAGAAGATGAAACTTGGTGAAAAGGGTGCCGATGGTCGCCGCAAACCAGTTGCAATCGAAGGTGCTGTTGTTGATGTTCCATGCACTTCTATAATTAGTGCTATTGGTCAGGGTGTTAAAGTTGATTTTGTAGATTCTGCAATTCTTAGAGCTAATCCTGTAACTGGCGAAACTTCATTAGAAAATGTATTCGCCGGTGGTGACGTTTCTAGAGGTGCTGCTACTGTTGTTAAGGCTTGTGGTGACGGCCGCATCGCTGCTATGAATATAGTTGCTAAGGCTGGTCAGGAATTCGGTATTAAACCAATGAAGGTTGATAAAGGCTTGTCTGCTGCTGAACGCATGAGAAGAAGTGCAACCAAGGTAAAAGGTTTGAGAATTCCAGAAATACCAGTAAAAGAACGCTGTGGCTTGAACAAAGTTGTAATTCGTGAACTTACAGATGAAGAAGCAAAAGCTGAAGCTGGTCGCTGCTTGTTCTGTAATGATGTATGCAATGTTTGCGTAAGCGTATGTCCAAACCGTGCTAACCGCTCTTATACAATTAAGACTGGTGATTATCCAATTTATAAGAGCAAAAACAAGATGGGTACATTAGTTCTTGAAAAAGATGGAACATTGAGACTTACTCAGGCTAATCAGGTTCTTAATATTGGTGATTTCTGTAACGAATGTGCAAACTGCACCATGTTCTGTCCATCTGCTGGTGACCCATACAAGCAGAAACCAAAGTTCTATTTGACCGAAGAAAGCTTCAAAGCTGAAGAAAACGGCTATAGAATTTCAGGAAACGTTCTTCGTGAAAGAGTTAAAGGCAGAGAATACAGTATTGAAGAAAAAGACGACTGCTTGTTCTTCAGCGGCAACCATATGGAAGCAAAAATCAACAAAGAAACATTCGCTGTTATGAATGCTATGCCAAAGAATGG
>CAJOND010000048.1 GCA_905236675.1 Candidatus Rifleibacteriota bacterium
GTTAGACCACTTACAAAAGACCTTTTGTTGGATGTTTTTTCATCGGATATTATTTTCAATCAGCTTGTACCTTTTCGGTACCTCTCGCCTTAGCGAGGTTATTATCTTACTATATATGTAAAACATTGTCAACTATTTTTTTAAATATTTTTTTAGATTAAAGATAGAAGACCAAAATTTGAGATAGAAGATTAAAGACCATAAAAAGAAACATAAGATTAAAGAATCATATCTTCAATCTTCAATCTTCAATCTTCCTTCTTAAATCTTATATGAGATGCTTGTAATAAAAGTTCTATCGTATTTTTCCTTATTATCTACAGGTGCTTTATTATAATCAATAATATATTTCATTTCGGCATCTATCTTTTCATTAATAGTAAAGATTAAGCCAACAGCCGTTTCTGTACGATAACATTCATCGGTATCATCCTTTGGAGCCAGAAAACCAAAATGACCTGCAAAACGAATATTGTCAGCAACTTTTCTTTTCCCATCCAAACCAACTCTTAACCAAGTTTCATCATCGCTAGTATGATCGGTATATTCTTCTTTTGTGAAATCAAGACCCAAAGAACAAGAAAATACAGTTTCTTCACCTTTTATAAAGTAATTAATCATACCAAGTCCAAGCTTGTATTGTTCTTCATAACCAGCAAATTCATCTTCCATATAACCAAGATTTGCATACCAAGAAAACTTGTCATTCTTAATAAATTCACTAGAGAATCTAAGCTGTTTTTTATCTGCATTTTTCTGCCCATCGGATTTGCCATATATTGCAAGAGCATCATAACCAAACTTAAGCTGTTCGCTACGTTTTTGAGTTAAATTCAAAGTAAAATTCATCTTGCTTTCGTCTGTATTACCGGAACTTTCGGTATAACCTAAGCCAACACGACCCTTTACAGGTTCTAAAGCTTTTGCAGATAAAGAAGGTACAACTGCTAGTTGTAGACCTAATAAAGCAGTGAATAAAAGAACATATTTACGCATATTTGCCTCCGATAAAAGTAGCCTGTTGGTATTTGTTTTTGTTTGTTTGTTTATATTTTAGTGCTACTTACACTTTCCTATCGGAAGCTTTTAGGAAAAGATTTAATTTAATAAGGAATTCAAATCATATCTGTGATGCACTAAAAATTTTTTATTGCAAATCACTTCAAAAATCTTCTGACACTTTTTAAGTATCTCAATTCTAGAATTCAGATTAAAAAAAACATATCAGCTTACAATAAAATAATCATTCACGGCATGACAATTATAAAAAGTAAAATTATTATCTAACATTGTTTTCCTTAAAGTATTGCTGAAAAATTCTCTCGTTTCATCTATATTATTATTAAAAACAAAATAATTATCAGAAAACTGTTTATTTTATTCAAATTTTATTATTTTAGCTAATGCTTCAATGTAGAACTTGCTTCCTTGAAAATACAAAAGTAGCTATTCCATAAAAAATAACCGACCATAAAAAACAATACAGCAAAGAATGAGAAACATTTCCCTGCCATATAGTTATGCTGCCATCCAAAACCTTTCTAATGTTTTCCGGTGAAAAAATATCAATATAATACCTGGTAAAACAGAATTTTTGACCAATAAAATCAATGATAGCAATTAAACTTTTTATGCTAGTTCCACTTGGCATTCCTGAAAATAGCGTTTTTAAAACAGCAGAAAGCATATAAAATACTTGTATGCCCATAACCATTCCTAAGCTATTAAACGACATAAGTATAGCTGACTCAAAAAACATAGAAGCAAAAATAAAGAATCCAATCAGCATTAGATTAGACACAAAAGCAAGAGTTAAAAGCTGGAAAGCAGAAGACACGGAAACCATAGCAAGAGAATTATCAATTGACTTTGGTTGCAAAGGACTCGGCAATGGAAGTCCAGAAGTCTGCGTCACAGCCCTGGCCACCAATAAATCAGTCTGTAAAATAATACCACCTAACAGCACCGCTATTATCAAAAAAGTAATAACAGCAACAGTTTTTGCAGTTATTACCTGCCAACGCCTAACAGGTGTAATAAGAAGCATCTTCATATAACCACGGCCAAATTCCGTTGCAAAACTATCACCAACTAATAAAGCAAGAAAAAACGGAGCTATATAGCCAAACAATGTAAAATGAGTAGTAAACAGAAATTGAATAGTTTTTTTCATTCCAGAAAACTGGATTTCACCGAAACCGAAACCTTTACAAGTAATATATACAAGCAAAAGAACGATGCTAGCTATTATAGGAGTAATATTTAAAACCAAAAGAAATAGAAATGCTTTTTTATTATTAAGTAGTTTTTTTAATTCAAAAAGAATTAAATTCATCATTCTTTGCATAGTTTATTGTACCTCTTTTAATTCTTCTTGAGACTTATTTTCTAAATTTATCTTATTTTCAACAGATTTTTCGTTTTTGTTGGTAAGTTTCATAAATGTATCTTCTAAAGAGCTTTCTAAAGGAATTAAGGCTTGAACCATTATACCATTCTTAACCAGAATTTCATTAATCTTAGAAGAAGAATCGCCCTCTAAATCAGCAATAAAACCTCTTGGAGATAGAGTAATCGACTTAACGATATTCTTGTTATCCTCTAAAATCATTTTTGCTCTTTCAACATCATCATCTGCCACTCGTATTTCGTAACGTTCTTCTTTTGAGGAAAGAATATCCGATACATATCCTTCTGCAATTGTATGACCTTTATTAATGATAACAACATAGTTACATAGCTTTTGAACTTCATCCAATAAATGACTGGAAAGAAAAATTGAAGTTTTCTCTTCTTCATGAATATTCAAAAGTATTTCTCTCATCTGAAATCTTCCAACAGGATCCATACCACTGGTAGGTTCATCTAAAATTAATAATTCTGGTCTATGTAAAAGCCCAAAAGCAACTCCCAATCTTTGCTTCATACCTGTTGAAAATGTTCCAAATTTCTGATTTTCAGCCTCTTTTAAGCCAACCATTTCTATAACTTCAGAAATTCTAACTTCACTTACAGATTTATATAAAGAACCAAACCAATAAAGATTCTCAAAAGCAGTCATTGTTTCAATAAAACTTGGATTTTCTACAACTGCTCCTATTTTTTCTAAAGCCGAAGCCCTGTATTTTGGAATCTCCATTCCCAACAATTCAATTTTGTTTTGAGGAGCAGGGAGAAGCCCTAGAATCATTCTAAGAGTAGTTGTTTTTCCGGCCCCATTAGGACCTAAAAAGCCAGCAATAGCATTTTTAGGAACATTAAAATTTAAATCATCCAGAATTTTCTTGCTTCCAAAAGATTTATTTAAACTTACGACTCTTATGGCTCCTGCCATCGGTTTCATTTTTTACAGGCTCCTGATCATACAATTCATGATAAAGTTCTATACCTAAAACTTTTATTATTATAGTAACAGGAACAGCTAGTAACATTCCAACTATTCCTGCAATACTTCCAGCAATTGTCAAGGCTAACATAATTGTTAAAGGATGTAAACCTGCTTTTTCTCCTACTATATATGGCTGCAAATACCACACATCTATAGTTTGGGCAATAGCAATAGTAAGAATAATACCTACCCAAAGACCAGCACCAGCTTCTGAAACCTGTGTTATAGCAGCAAAAAAGGCTAGAATTGCAGAGAAAAAACCACCTAGATATGGAATAAAATTAGCAATTCCAGAAAGCGGTCCTAAAAAAAGACAAGCTTTTAGTCCTGAAATAGCAAATCCTACTGTAACCAACAAAGCAAAAATAAAATTTTCTATGAACTGACCACGTAACATAGAACTAAGCTGAATATCAATTTTGCCAAAAATCTCTAAAGTTCTTTCTCTATAATTTGGAGGAATCAGTTTTTTAAATCCCTCATAAATATCATCCATATCAAGCAGAATATAAAATACTAGAATTGGCACGAAAAATAAATTGAAAACCCCATTAAAGGTATTCCCTAAAAAACTAAATAATTTAGCAGAAAGAGCCATTAGTCCATCTTTTGCAGCAACAACCGCCTCAGATAAATACTCTTGAAATTTTGTGTTCTGGAAAACATCTGAAAGATTACCTTTATACTCTGGGAACCAGAGTTTTAATTTATCTTTAACCTTGGATTCAACTTCTACATATTGACTATTAAGTTTCGTTCTATCTAGGTTTTTAAGCTTCGCTCCCATATCTGAAGCCTGATTTATCATTGAAAACAAGAAAGGAACTACGATTAGAATCACCGCACTTATTCCTACTATAAAAATACTCATAACCGCCCAAACTCTAGAAATTTTTTTCTTTGTTAAAAATCTTACAGCAGGATTTAAGATATAAGCAATTACCAAAGCTACTAAAAATGGAGCTATTACATGATAAAGAAAATAAATAAGAATAGCGACGATAACGAAACATATCATTATCAAAACATTTTTTGTAGTAGTTGATAAGTTTCTAATTGCCATAATTCCCAACTTTATCTAAATTGTTAATATTCTTGTTCATTTTTATAATCAAGGCTATTTCCCCACGATTCATTTTCAGTTCTGATGCAATTTGAGGAATAGAAATACCTTGATCGTATTTTTCCATTATTTCTTTAACAACAAGTTCTTTACCTTTTGGGAAGAAAAGTTTCACATCTTCGTTTTTTATATCAGGTAATTTTTCTGTTTTACGAGCATGGGTCGAAGATGAAGAATCCAGGATTTTTGGGAAAAGCTCTGTTATCTTACTATTTATACTGTCTTCAGAACCAGTATTTAACGATTTCTTTTCATCTAAATCTATAGCTTTGGTAGCTATTTCAGCAAAACCAGTGTCTAAGCCAGCTAGCTGGTTAGATATTTCATTTGTAACTATTTCAGAAATAGAAGAGCTTAGATTTTTAATATCTCGTTTTATATCAATAATCTCTGTTTTAAATTCTTCTGCATAGAAATTATTTTCTGATGAATTACTACTTTCATCATCGCTTATTCTATTTTCCAAAACATTAACTCTATTGTTCAAAAGTCCTAATCGTCTATTTATAGAATCAATATCTTCTTTAAAATTTTCTACAAATGAAGCTATTCTTAATTCCGTTTTTTCCAAAACCTTTTCTTCATCTACAGTTGAAGCAATAATATGAGTTCCGACAGAAATATTTCGTTCCTTAAGAACCTCAGTTCCTTTATCTATAGCTTTTAATAAATCGTCTGCATAAAGACATTTCTTATCTGCTATTGCCAGAAGTTCCCTCATGCTTTCACATTTTTCTTCCATGGTTTTTAAATTCTGGTTTGTGGCAACTTCCATTTCTTCCTGAATATGGAGAAAACTTTTTTCCAAATCATCTAAGTTTTTCTGCAAGGCGACAATCCTGTGTTTATCTTTGTGTTTTTTTATAAGAATAGCCACAATAAAGCCTAATAACGCAAAGATAATTCCTATACTTAGCCCGAATTGCCAAATATCCATAAAAATTCAATCCTTTAAATATAATTTGAGAAAGTTGCTTATTAATGGTACCATGCTCTCATGTCAAAATACAAAAAATTTTGGGGAATTTTTTTTAGTTTATTTTTTCTATGGCTAGCCCTTAGAAATATAGACTTTCTTCAAATACCTCAAGCTATTTCATCAATAAAACCAGTTTTTTTAATTCTGCTAGCATTATCTTATACCTTAGAAATGCTAACAAGAACTTACAGGTGGATGATTATCCAGCCGGAAGAAAAAATAACTTTTAAATACTCGTTTTATGGATTAATACTTACATTTTTCTTTAACAATATCCTGCCAGCCAGAGCTGGAGAATTCTTCAAGCCATTTTATTTTGCACAAAAAGGCCTGGCAAGTTCTGGAGAAACCTTGGGAGCTGTAGTCCTGGAGCGATTTTTCGATGGAATAATGCTCCTTACCCTCATACTTATTTCTCTTCAAAACTTTACCCAAAACGATTTATTGAAACAGGCAAGTATTTTAACCGCTGTTTTTTACAGTATCGTATTAGTAATGATTCTTCTAGCTATTTTCAAAAGAAATGTCTTTGAAAAAATAACTAACAAAATGATAAGTATTTTACCTGAAAAATTAGGAAGTTTTCTCAAAAATCTTATTTCAAAATTCATTGATGGTTTATCTACTATAAAAGACTTGAAAAGACTTATAAAAATTCTTTTTTCTTCGGCAATCTGCTGGGCAAGTTCCGTTTTAACCATGTGGATTGGCTTCAAAAGCTTTGGTTTTGAAGAAAACATAATTCAAGCATCTTTCGTTCTTACTGTTTTGTCTATCTCATCTATGATACCAGCAAGTCCTGGAACAATCGGCGTATATGAATTTTTTTGCGGTTTTACACTTACAAAGATACTTAGTCATTCCCCGGAAGAAAGTGCTGCTTTTGCCTTAATCATGCACGGTTTCCAATATTTTTATATACTTATTTTTGGATTAATAATAACAACTTTAGAAGGAATAAAAATCAGCGAATTCAGTCCCCAAAAAGAAATACAAAACAAAGATTAAGAATAAAATAAACTCTCCTAAATTTTCTTATTTTTTTTGTCGATAAATCAAGTAAGACATTAGGAGGCGGGAATGAATTACCAAAAAAGTAAAAGCAAAAACAAATCCAAAACACAAATCAGTTTATTCCTATTTTTCTTAAGCGGTCTGTTCTTACTACAGATTGTTTTTTCATTTACTACTCATGGAGATATAGGGCCAAGAACCGATATTATTCCAGGTATAGAAAAACCGGCTTCACCAGTTCTTATAGGGAAAATAGACAGTCTGATAGATAAGAATTATAAAGTTTCAAGAGTAGCTCCAGAAGGGGCATTTGCTCCAGCAAGCCGCAATCTTGTTACTGAAAATTATCAAGTTTCTGCTCATATAGATTCCCATACTGTAGAAAGTCTTGAAAAAGAAAAGAATACTCTTCATACCACCGATATTGATAGATTTGTTGAATATCGCATACAAAAAGGGGACACTCTGCAAAAGATTTCACGTAAACTTTACGGAAACAACAATATGATTCAGCCTATTATCAGACTTAACAGAATTACCGATGAACGAGCTCTCAAACTTGGTTCAACTCTTAAAGTTCCCCGCACAGGTCTAGTCGCCTCTATCAAAGTAGAAGATTAATTACAGCAATATAGGAATATTCTTTATGTTATCACGACTTCTCAAGCCTCATAACATCGTATGTGTAATATGCTACATACTTTTTATGGGATTTGCTTTTAATTCAAAAATAGTTGATGCTTTAGTCCTTTATGTGTCAGAAAAAAATGGGAAACCTGTTTATGTTACCAAAAAGAAAGAATACGCAGCAATAACAGGTCAGGAAAGTAATTCCAAACCCATCCTGGCTATTAGATATAGAACTAAAAGCCAAGAACAAGATAATGACAACGAATACAATGTTGAATTAAAAGATGAATCAAATGATCAACAGACATTGATGAAAGATCTCGAAGATAATGACGGGAAAGATTTAGATAATTGCGAAGAAGATAATGTAGAAATTCCAAATAATTCTGAAGAAGAAATAAATTCAGATTCTTCCAAACAAAAAATTTCATCTATTTCAGATTCTCAAAATGAACTTAAGCTAGAAAGCACCATTATCAAACCTACATCTAAGACAGAGTCCCCCAAAGAGAATAAAGCCATATCTGAAAACCCATTTGATGAAATAAAAGAAGTTAAAATAGCAAAGAAAAAATCAGACTCATCTTCAGATGATGACACTCCTGCCTCTGCCAAAGAATATATTGATGCTATTTATAAAAACAAATGGGAATATTCCGAAATTAGTGATAGATACGTTGTAAAATACGATTCTGATACATATATCGTTCTTACAATTAAACCAGGTCTACAAAAGATGCTGGAAAATATATTGGCTAAATATAATACCAGAATTTCAGCAGCTGTAATTGAAGATCCATTTACAGGAGAAATATTAGCCATTGCCTCAAGTCATAAGAACAAAGTATTAAAAATAGAAGATGACGATTTTAAAACCAGCAATTGGGCTTTTAAAGCTACTTTTCCAGTTGCCTCTATTTTCAAAATAATTACAGCATCCGCTGGTATTGATACAGGCAAAATAACATCAAACAGTAACTTCTTAGCATATAAGAAATCTTATATGAAAGTATGGAAAGCATTTGCCAGTTCTCATAACGGCGTTTTCGGTTCCGTAGCAAAAAAAGCAGGAAGATCAACAGTAAATAAATATGCGTCAGCTTATGGATTTAACAAAAACTTCTTTTTTGACCTTCCTGTAGGGAAATCCATTTGCAGCCTTTCTACAAACAATGTAAAAATGGGACAGGATGCAGCAGGTTTGAACAAAGATTTCCTGGTTAGCCCAATGCATGTCGCAAGCATTGTTTCAACAGTATTAAACCGTGGTAAAACTTTAAAACCCTATTTGGTTGATACCGTTATCAAAAAAGGGAAAGTAGTTTTTAAACGCCGACCATTCCAGCTTGCACAACCAATTAAAGAATCCACTGCCAGAGAAATCTACAAAATGATGTATGCAACTACTGCAGTAGGAACAGGTAAAAAAGGTTTTGGCGGTTATAAAAAATGTCCCAATCTTTCTAAGTATTGTGGTGGCAAAACAGGTACTTTGACAGGTTCTTCACCAAATTATTTATATACATGGTTCGGTGGTTTCACAAAAGTTACCGGCCGTGATCTCTGTATCGTCACACTTTCTGGACAAAAAGATCATTCTGGAACAAAAGCTGCTTCTATTGCAGGTCAAATTGCATATGAACTTTATATGAAACGCCATGAAGACGTTGAAGAAATAGCTTCCAAATAACTAAAAGACAAAATCACTAATCTAGTGTTTAAAGTTGTTCTTAAGTAAATAATAAAATCTTAAAAGAAATAGCATTGTAATGTTTACTAATGCTATTTCTTTTTTTGCTTGCGAAATAAATACTAGAGTCTTGACAAGTGTGCACAGTGAATTGTAAATTAGATTTTTAATATGTCTATTCTTGGTATAAAGACAATCGATAAATATGTTCTTCGAGAACTTCTTGAACCTTTCCTCTTTGGAATGGCTTTTTTTGTTGCCATTTGGCTTATTGACCTTATGATGGAACTTATAAACCTTGTTTTTTCAAAAGGTGTTCCATTAACTGTCGTAGCTTTGTTTTTTATTTACAATCTACCGCCAACTCTTGTAATTAGCTTTCCTATGGCTACTTTACTCGCCAATCTGGTTTCCTTCGGCAGAATGTCTTCCGACTCAGAAGTCACTGCCTTAAAAGCAGGTGGCTATAGCTTCTCAAGAATAGTCAGACCTGCAATCATATCAGGGCTTTTTATTACAGCATTAACATTTCTTTTTAATGAAAAGCTGGTTCCTGTTGCCAACCAGAAATTTACAAAACTATTCCGACGTGAAGTTACTCTAAAAAGACCTCTTCCTGTCATTGCAGAAAATCGATTTTTTGAAGCAGGAACAGGACGAAAATTCTTTGTCAGAAAATTTAATCCTGAAACCAAAGATATGTTTGGAGTTGTAATGTATGAAGGGCAGCCCAAAGGCTTTCCAAGAGTCATAGAATCAGAAAAAGCAAAGATAGATAACGGTGTTTGCTACTTTTGGAATGGTCGTGTTTCAAACCTTCATTTAACTGGAGAAGACAGCAATTATACCTACTTTAAAGTTCTGAATTATCCAATAGATACTCACTACGTTAATCCAGACCACGTTCCAGACTCTAAAAACTCAAGAACTATGACAATCTTTGAACTTTACGATTTTATTAGAGAATCTGAAAAAAAAGGTGTAACAGGCAAAATAATGGTCAACAACTGGATAGAATTCTGGTCTAAAACTTCTATTCCATTTGCAGGAATAATATTTGTATTAATCGGAGCTCCGTTAGGTTCACAGACAACACGTTCCGGCACTAGTATCGGAGTAGGGATGTCCGTAGTAATTATTTTTATATACTATATTTTATTTGCAACAGGAAAAGCCTTAGCAAAAGCAGGAACTCTATCGCCTTTTATGGGCGTCTGGTTGTGTAATTTTGTTATAGGTGCCATAGGTATCTGGCTAATATTTAAGTCTAAAGCATAAGAAGGAAATAACATATGAAAAAACAGCTTATACAGCTTATTCAAAATATTATAAACCAAGTATTAAAAAATCATGGAGTAGAAAACGACACAGCTATAGATGTTCAGACTCCACCAGATAAAAAAAATGGCGACTTTTCTATCAATGCAGCTATGAAATTTGCCAAATTATGCAAATGTCCACCACAAAAACTTGCCACAGAAATAGTATCCCTACTAGAAGCAGAAACTCAATGGTTTTCTAAAGTAAGTATAGCTGGTCCAGGTTTTATTAACCTTTACTTATCTGACAATATTATAGAAAAAAACTTTAATGAACTCTGCAAAAGCCAAAACTTATTAAACAAAAAAACAACCGAAACAGTTCCTACTGTAATAGATTATTCTAGTGTTAATATAGCAAAACAAATGCATGTAGGTCATCTAAGATCCACTATCATTGGTGACGTTTTATCCAGAGTTATAGAAGCATTAGGGAATCCAGTAACAAGACAAAATCACCTTGGTGACTGGGGTTTGCCAATGGCCATGGTAATTTATAAAGCAGAACCAATAATACATAATGCAGAAAATGAAGGAGTTTCTCTTGAAGAAGTTCTTCCTTTAGCTGAACTGGAAAAACTTTACAAAGCAGCCACAGCAGAATGTAAGGAAGACTCAAAAGTTGCTGATACCTGTCACGAATACCTTGTTAGACTACAGCAAGGTGATTCTGAACTTCTAGACCTTTGGCAGAAAATTACAAGAGTTTCGATGGCTGAAGTTTATCGTATTTACCGCCTGTTAAATGTTAAACTGACTGAAGCAGACGAAAGAGGTGAAAGTTTCTACCGAAATATGCTTGCAGATACGGTAGAAGAAATAAAGAAGAGTGGAATGCTTAAAGAAGATGCAGGAGCTCAATGCGTTTTTCTTGATGAATTTAAATCTAAAGAAGGTAATCCTCTTCCTGTTATTATTCAAAAATCTGATGGTGGTTATAACTATGCAACTTTCGATCTTGCAGCAATGCGTTTCAGAACCCATAAATTAGGGGCTAAAAGAATCATATACGTAACAGATGCGCGCCAAGCTCTACACTTCAAACAGGTTTTTGCAACAGCTAGAGCAACAGGAATTTTAGCTGACCAGAATGTCAAACTAGAACATGTTCCTTTTGGCAGTATTTTAGGTGAAGATAACAAACCTCTAAAAACAAGAAGTGGCGAAAATGTTAAACTTGCAGAACTTTTAAAAGAGGCTGTTGACAGAGCCTATACAGTAGTCAATGAAAAGAATCCGAAACTTTCTGATGAAAAAAAGAAAGATGTAGCCAGAATGGTAGGCATAGGTGCTATTAAATACGCTGATCTATCACAGAACCGTAATAATGACTATGTTTTTTCTTTTGATAGAATGTTAGCATTAAACGGTAATACAGCCCCATATTTACAGTATGCTCACGCCAGAATATGTTCAATTTTTAGAAAAGCTGGCGAATCCATTGATTCTTATTCGGCAAAAGCAAAAATAACAACTCCGGAAGAACGAGAGCTCATACTAAAAATAATGGATTTACAACAAGCCGTTGATTCTGTCGCAACAGATTTAAGACCTCATGTTTTATGTAACTACCTTTATGAATTATCTGCTTGTTTCTCTTCTTTTTACGACAAATGTAGTGTTATGAATTGCGAAGACTCTTCAATAAAAGAATCCAGATTAGAAATTTGTAACATGACTCGCAAGACTCTTGCTTTCGGTCTAGATTTGCTTGGAATAGAAGCTCCTCGAGAAATGTGATTTACAATGACCAATACGATATACTCTCAAAATGACTTAAATGCTCTAGAACTAGAACTAAAGAAAAATCCAGACGATTCTTCCAGCTATGTAAGACTAGCAGACTGTCAGCTTGCTCTAGATAAAAAACAGCAAGCCTTTTCCACCTATAGAGCAGCAAAAATGATTTGTCCCGATGACCCAATAATAATGCGAATGGGAGCTAAAGTTTTCGAAGCCATGGGTAAAAGGGAAGAAGCTGTTGATTGTTTGCAAAAAGCATTAGAAACAGGTAGTGAAAAAGTCTTTGATGCTGATACAGTTTCCCATTTAGCAGAACTTCTATATAACTCTGGGAAAAAAGATTTAGCCCTAGACTGGCTGAAAAAACTAGTTAAAGTATCAGATGAAAAACCGGAAATTCTAATAAGACTAGCTCAAATTCATTTAAGTATAGGCAATATATTAGAGTCTCAGAAATATTTAAAAAGCTATAAAGCAAAAGCTGGTGCTACACGTGAAATGTTTTCACTTATAGGTGAAACCATGCTTGCAAGAGGATTTTATGATGGAGCAGTAAAAAACTATAGCGATGCTGTAGAAAATTTTGACAATGATGCTGACATGCATCTAGGCTTGGGAAAAGCCTGGCTTGGAATGAACGAACCAGATATTGCTTTAAAAGAATTATCTAAGGCTATTTCTTTAAAACCTGACGATATAGGCATCTTATTAGAATTGGGCAAACTCCAATATTCTTTAGGTTTATTTAATCAAGCTGACGAGACATTTACCAAGATAGAAAACAGCAATTTAAAGAACGGCGAATGCCTTTTAGATATTGCAAAACTATTTTCTGAAAAGAATAATTATATAAAAGCCTTAAAGTATCTTGAAAAAGCCAGAGTTTTAAGTCCTTTCCATGCAGAAATACTTAAACTTTTAGGCAATATTTGCCTTAAAACAAAAAGATACGAACAAGCGTTGGAAGTTTTTACCAGTGCAACAGAAACAGATCATACTGCCATATGGGCTTATGAAGGCATTATTGAATCTTCGACAGCTCTAGAACAATTTAACCTTAAAGCTGAAGCTCAAAAAAACATTCTCTCTTTAAAAGACTCTTCAGCAGAAAAATGGTGCGATTATGGAGAAACTCTTATTCGTCTTGGTCGTTTTGACATAGCTCAAGATGCATTTGAGAAAGCCTCTAAAATAGATCCTACCTGTTTAAGAGCATATCAGGCCCCTGAAATAATAAAATTAGAAAAAACTCGTGCAGAAGGCGAAAAACTAGCAAAACAAGGTGAAGAAGCTCTTGGGAAACGTTTCTACATGACAGCAACAGAAAAGTTAGAAAAAGCTCTGGCTCTTGTTCCTAATTACCCCGCCTGGTCTAAGCTTTTAGCTAAAATTTCTTTAAAAACCGCAAATATAGAAAAAGCTTCTCATTTGCTTTCTGTAGTTAGAGAAGACGACCCGGATAATTTTGAGACAGGTTATGAATTAGCTAAAACTTACGAATTTTTGAATAATCTAGATATGGCAGCTGAACTTCTAACGGCTTTAACTAAAGATTTTCCGTTAGAATTAAAAGCTCATTTAAAGCTACTAAAGCTTAAACGCTGCATGTTTAGAGGCACTAGAACAACAACAGATATGTTAGATTCTATAATAAAGAATATAGAATCAGACCTGAGCAATTTCCGACGTGAATCACCGATACCTATGCTGGTAAAAGGATATGCTTACTATATTTTTTCATATAAATCTAACTTTCAAATAGAAGCTTTAAGAAAAGCAGAATTATGTTTTACTGATATTATAAAAACTTTCGGAGAAACATCTGAAGCAAATTATGCATTGGCTTTAGTTGAAAGAATGAAAGGCAACTTTGAAAAAGCCTTAGATTACATGAAAACCTATGTTAATCTTTCACCAAACCAGGAAAAAACTGCAGAACTTGCAAAAATGTATGAAAACTTCTGTAAATACGAAGAAGCCAGAAAGATTTATTCAAGTTTAAGAGACGAATACCCAGAAAATGGTTACTACAGAAAAAAGTATGTTGAAACAACTGCCAACATACAGAAAAAAACGGGAATAAATGAATTAATCAAATTCCTTTCAGAAAGCCATAAAAGCATTCAAACTAACCATGAGTCTATTTGGCCGATTTATGAAACTGCAATAGGACAAGAATTGGCTTATAAAAAGGGTGAGGCAGGAAACGAATGGATGAAAAGGTCTACTCTTAGTTGGAGAAAAGCTGAAAGCCATCCAAACTTTAATTACTGGGTTCTTTGGGAAATGACACGCAGTCTTATAGAAAACTCTCAAGAAAATGAAAGAAAGAAATTAGCTGCTTCTCTTAAAAAATTAATAGATAAAAATTTAAGAGAAATGCCTGATTCATTCGGCAGTTACCTGACAATGGGAAGATATTTATCCACATTTAACGATCTGACAATGAAAGAAAAGGCATTAGATTATTTTGAAAAAGCTTATTTCCTAAATAATAATTCAGTAGAAATAGGGGAATTAGTTGCCAAAACAGCTAAAGAACTTGGAAAATCTTATATAGTAGACGTTGTTGGTTATAACGTGGTATTATCAGAACCAGAAATTGCAAATAGTATTTTTAAATTTCATTGAATTGGTGGCATGAAAATTGGACAAAGAAATTGAATATATGTTAAAACATCTGCCTGATGATATTACCGATATAAAGCTGCGGCTTAACGGTAATTCAGACACACTTGCTCTAGTAAGAAAAATAATAGATGCAGCAGTCAATCATTTATCTATTAAAGCAGCTTTGCTCAATGATTTAAAATTAGCCACCACAGAAGCCTGTACGAATGTTATCAGACATGCTTATAAATTCGATGCTTTAAAATACTATGATGTTGAAATAAAAATTAGCGAAAAATTATTACTTATTGAACTTTTTTATTGTGACCCTAGTTTTGAACCAGATAAAATTCCCGTTCCAGATTTGAAAAAAATGAATGAAGGAGGATTAGGAGTTTATATAATCAAAAATATTATGGATTATGTTAAATATACTACTGATCCTGAAAGTGGGAATGTTTCCTTGAAAATGGTTAAGCTTTTAAACTCAAAAGATACGGAGGCTTAAATGAAAATAGATTGCCAAATTGATAAAAATACAAAAACAAAAACTTTTGTTCTTGAAGGTGAATTAGATGTTCATAATGTTAAGAATCTAAAATCTGCTGTTTCTGAATCACTAGAAGATGAAAACGGCTGGACTTACATTCTTGATATGGGTGATGTAACTTACCTAGACAGTTCTGGGCTTGGTATGCTTGTTTATATCAAAAAAGAAATAAGCCATGAAGAAGGGGACTTGAAGATAATTAATATCCAGTCACAGGTATTTAACGTATTTAAACTTACAAGATTAGATGAATTTTTCAATCTTTCTGTAAAGTAAACTGGAACATAAAAAATGAACGATCGATACTTCATAACTTTCGAGGGCCCAGAAGGTAGTGGCAAATCTACTCAAATAAAACTTTTGCAGGATTTTTTCAAAGCAAAAGGGTTAGAAACTCTGGTAACAAGAGAACCAGGCGGCACTAAGCCAGGCGATTCCATACGTGAAGTTTTAATAAATAAATCTTCTGGTAACCTTGAAGCAGAAACAGAACTCTTTTTGATGTTAGCTCAAAGATGCGAACATCTTAGAAAAGTTATAAATCCTGCA
This sequence comes from Candidatus Rifleibacteriota bacterium, assembly GCA_905236675.1. Taxonomy (GTDB): domain Bacteria; phylum Muiribacteriota; class Ozemobacteria; order Ozemobacterales; family Ozemobacteraceae; genus RUG334. The sequence continues at coordinate 15,596 of CAJOND010000048.1, forward strand.
TTAAAAGCAGGCAAAGTAGTTCTTTGCGACCGATACTTTGATTCTAGCGTAGCATATCAAGGTTATGGCAGAGGATTAGGAGCACAAAAAGTCAGAAAAGCCCATGAAGAATTCTTAGGAGATTTTTTACCCACATTAACCGTTTTATTACAAATCAAGCCCTCTGACGGTTTAAAAAGAGCCAATCACGGAGGTACAAAGCAGCTAGATAGAATGGAATGTGAAGAATTAGCTTTCCATGAAAAAGTTTATGACGGTTACAACAAAATGGCAGAAGCTGAACCAGAAAGATTTATTAAAATTGACGCTGTTGGTGACCCAAAAATAATTTCTAATCATATCATTGAAGCTATTTTAAAAAGATTTAAAGAGCTTAGATAAGCCGTTTTAAATCTGATAACTATCCTTATTTCCTACTATTGTTTATCGTTTCTAGGTATGTTTTATTGTAAAATATATTAGACAAATTAAATAACCTCGAGAATTATTTATATATTTTATCTTAATAGTGAAATTAATATTTAATATATGCTTATTTTATGTTATTATACTAGTCGAACTTTTAGCTAACTACAATGAATATTGCCTTAAAATTAGTAATATATCAGTTTATCTTATGGGCTCTAGTTTACGCTGGAACCAAGTTTTTTGATGTACAAATAGATATTCCTACTTTTGTTTCTTTTGTATTAGGTGCAATTGCCTCTGTTGCTCTTGTTTATTTTTTTGTAAGAAGCAAAGTCGTAAAACCTCTAGAAAAATTCTCTATTATAGCAGACAAAATCGTTGACGGAGATAATGCAGAAGCATTAGAAGACCTCAAAATAAGTGATATTTCACAACTTCAGAATAGCTTCAGTAAAATATTTCAAAGCCTTATAGAATCTCGCATTGCCATTGAGTCCTATATGAAAACTATTGGCGAAATAAATAAAGAACTGAACGAAAAAGTCGATTCTCTTTCTGCCCTTTATTATGCTAGCCAATCAATGGGTGGCAGTCTGAACATAGACACACTCGCACGAAACTTTATCACCATTTTCAGTGAAAGAATCGGAGTTGAAGGTGCTGGTCTTATGCTTTACAGCGATAAGACTGATTTAGTTAGCGTTAAAGATTTAATCGGAATCTCACCTGAACTCTTTGGAAAATTCAAGTTCTTTTCCGATCACAATATCCTTGCAAAAGTATTTTGTGATGAAGGTTTTTGGCAACCTACAGAACAAGACTTAAATATGCTCGTAGCAGAATTTGAAAACGATGAAATCCGTAAATTAAAACTTTTATTCCCAATGAGAATAAAAGACCACTTTGTTGGTTTGCTTCTTCTTACAGAAAAGAAAAATGGTGAACCTTATGGGAAATCAGATTTTGAACTTTTCCAAGCAATTGTTGGGTTAGCAAGCACTTCAATAAATAATGCAATGCTATTTGAACGTTCAGAAGAAACTAAAAACGATTTAGATCATAAAGTTTTCAACCTTATGACCTTACAACAGGCCAGTAAAGTACTTTCTTCAACCCTTAACCTTGAAGAGTTAATCAATATATCTATAGATATGTTCCTGGAAACCGTTTGGTCAAACAAGGGTATTCTGATGCTTGCATCTGATGAATCCTCTCAATTAGAAGTAAAAGCATACAAAGGCATAACAGAAGAGGAATTAGCAGCACTGAAAATGGATCCAGCCGAATCATGGGTAATGACCGCCATAGAAAAAGACAGAAAACCTATTTTTGCAAGAGAATTAGCAGGCAAAAGTTATCAGTCTTATACGGTACTTAACAAAGAATTACCTTTTGCTGTTTACGTTCCAATGATAAAAGAAGGGGAATTGTATGGAATTGTAAAAGTTGGATCGAAAATTAATGGTGAAGCATTTACTGAAAATGATCTGGAATTCTTTGAAACACTTGCTTCTCAAGCAGTTATAGCTTTTGAAAATGCTAGACTTTATTCTCTTGCGATTACGGATTCAATAACAAAACTTTATGTTCACAGATATTTTCAGTTCAGACTTGAAGAAGAAGTTGCAAGAAGTAGACGTTACAATTCTACGATTTCATTACTCATGTGCGATATTGACCATTTTAAGAATGTCAACGATACCTATGGACACCAGCAAGGCGACTGTATTCTTAGGGAAGTTAGCCGAATTATTCGTAAGAATGTTAGAAATACTGATATTGCCTGTCGTTATGGTGGTGAAGAATTTGCTATTATTTTACCAGAAACAACACAATCAGATGCTAAGATAGTTGCAGAAAGAATTCGTCGCGATGTATCGAAATTTGATTTTCCATCAATAATGTCTGGTCAGCCTCCTGTACATTGCTCAATTTCAATTGGTGTTGCAGGATTCCCACTTAACGCTGACAATAAAGACCAGCTTATACAGAAAGCAGATGCAGCACTTTATAAAGCAAAAGACGGTGGTCGTAACCAAGTAGTTTTATGCGGAATTGATGACTAATGTCTGTAAAAATAAACAACTCTACTATTAACAATAGTGCTTCCAGCAGTGGAATTAAAAGTTCACAGTCTACAACTACCGATGGAGTAGGGCAAAGCAATTCTTTCCAATCAGTATTTAAAACTGCCAGATTAGATAATTTTAATGGTAGCATGAAAGAATTGCTTGATATTGTTCGAGCTAGAGGCGAAACATTCATCCATTCTCCCCAAGAAGAATCTTTAAATAGTTACAGAGAATCTGTAAAACTATTCCTGAATAGAATTAAGAAAGAATTTTTATCTCTTAAAGAAGAATTTGGTGCCAGCCGTGACGGAGAACAAAGAGTTTATCAGCTTATAGACAATGCTGGAGGACAAGCAGATTCTTTAACAAAAGAAGCTTTTACTCAAGATAAAGCATTAGATCTTTTAGCTAGCCTAGATGACATCCGTGGTCTTGTTTTAGATGTCATAGGCTAATCATAAGGTTAAAATTTAGTAAAAAAAAATACTTCCCTCATAAAAAAAGGGAAGTATTTTTTCTTATCTTACAACTAACGTAAATTCAGGAACTTTATTTTTTTCTACACTGACATATATCTTGGATTCTATTTCTTTACCATCCATGCCTTTAGCTTTAACATAATAAAGATAATCTAATCCTGATTTTGTTTTTCTACTGCCAACAGTTATTGGTGTACCTAAAGGAAATTTATAACCACTGCAAGCTTTGTTAAATATTTCTTCCTCTTTTTTTGTCACAGGTTTTTGTTCAGAATAATCAGGCAATATTTCCACTTCACCAGCAATATAACCATTCAATGCCAAAAAACGTTCAACTTCTTCGGCTGCTCTAGATATTCTAGCTTCACGAATACCGTAACCAACTTGAACTTTAGCCATTGGAAGAGCTTTTTTTAGATGTTCGGTACTTTCAATCAATCCACCACTACCGAAAGTGCAGAAAGGAACTATTTGTTTTCCACCAAATTTAAACGTGTTCACTAAAGTTATAACTGGAGTTGCATATGTTCCAAACCAAACAGGATAACCCAAAAAGATAATATCATATTTTTTTAAATCAGATTTCAAAGGTCTGATATGAGGAAGCTCACCTTTCTTTTTTTCTTCCATACAGCGACCTATTGTTTCTTCAAAGTTACCATCATAAGGTTTGGTTGCTTGAATAGCTTCAATATCCGCACCTAGTTGTTTCTGTAATTCTTCTGCAACTTTTTTTGTTACACCAGTCTGAGAATAATAAAGAATCAAAATATTTGTTTCTTTTCTATCACAGCAATCTTCTCCGTCACAATCTTGAGCAAAACAATTTGAAGCAGTTAAAACTAAAAGAAAAAGCAATAAAATAGTCTTCATTTATATTTTCTCCATTTATTTTTATAGAGCTACATCTTTATTAACACCTATAGAAAGTACAAAAAGCTTAGTAGTCCATAAATAATATAATACCATAAAAAGACTTCTAATCAAATAATTAGGGAAGAAATAACATTGAATTTGCTCTGATAACAACAAAGTGTTAAAATATGTTTTCAAAATTTAAAGATTATATTTTTTTATGATTAGATTCAGACTCGTAACATCAATAATCGGCTATTTATCTATGGGATATGTATGTTTTATGTTTATTCCATTGGTCGTTTCTCTTATAAAGCAGGAACAAGACTCCTCAATAGCTTTTAGCCATTAGTTTCATTCTTGGAAGACTGGCTATTTTGTCTGATAAAAAAGCCGAAATGGATGAACTAAATCGTATGGAAAGCTTAGCTGTTGTTGTTTTTGGTTGGCTTATACTAGCATTGATAGGTTCTATTCCATATATGTTTTTTGACTTTAGTTTTGTAGACTCATTATTTGAGTCTATGAGCGGATTTACAACAACTGGTTCAACTATTCTTTCTGATTTTGGAAAGCTGAATATTTCTATGTTTTTCTATAGAGGATTTACTCAATGGATAGGCGGTTTAGGCATATTGGTCATCTTTGTCGCATTATTGCCTCAACTCGCTATTGCTGGTCGTCAATTATTCTTTGCGGAAGTTTCAGCAGAAAGCAAAGATAAATTGTCGCCTAGAATAAAAGATACTGCTTATCAGTTACTTGTCTGGTATACATTGGTTACTCTTTTATGTACTCTAGGACTTTGGTTTTCTGGAATCGGATTTATTGAATCTGCATCTAACGCTTTTGCAACTTTAGCGGCGGCAGGTTTTTCTCCTAATAGTGAAAGTATTGGCGGTTATCATAATGCTGCTGCCGAATGGGTTATTATAGTTTTTATGTTTTTAGCTGGTGCGAACTTTGTTCTTCAGGTAAAGATTATTAAAAGCTTTTTCGGTGGTATAAAAATTAACAAAAATTCCTCAAATAAGTTTGTTAAAAATGACAATACTCTTTGGGATAATATGAAAATATTTTTGTCTAATTCAGAATTTATAGCTTACATTCTCATAATAGTCGTAGCTGCTACTATTGTTTCATTGGTCCTCGCTTCTAAATATTATCCGAGTGAAACGAGCTATATATATATAATAAGGCAATCTTTATTCCAATGTCTAAGTATTTTGACTACTACGGGTTCAGCAAGTTATGATTATGAATTATGGCCTGTTGCAGCTAAGGGTATTCTTGCAATTCTTATGTTTATCGGTGGATGTTCTGGTTCTGCTGGTGGTGGAATGAAAGTTATCCGTATAGTTATTCTTGCTAAATATTTTTGGAAAGTTCTTTTAAAGAATATATATCCCGAAGCTGTTATAAGAATTAGGCTTGATAATAGGACTTTACGAGAAAACGATGTTTTGCCTATAGTTAGCTTTTTTATGTTTTATATTCTTGTATTTTTCATAGGTGGAACAATAATAAGTCTTTTAGAAAATAGTTTTGTAGTTGGTTACTCAGGTTCTATTGCTTGTTTAGGCAATATAGGTCCTGGTTTCGAATCTATTGGACCAATGGGCAATTTTGCTAATTGGCATATAATCAGCAAATGTGTTGCAATATTCTTGATGTGGGCAGGACGATTAGAAGTTGTTGCTTTAATGGTTTTCTTCCACCCGGATATATGGCGTGGTTCAAAGTGGGGAATAGCCAGATAAAAAGAATCATGATTGACAACTTATATTATTTTTTCTAAACTTCAAAATTAAGTAATATAAAGGAGAAAGAAATGAGATATTCAAAATGGTTCAGATATTTAGCTTTACCAGTAGCTTTTGGCATAGTATTTGCCGTCACAAGCAAACTACTAGCAGAAGAAACAGATAAAATAAATGTATTTTGTGTTATGTCGGAAAATATAGAAGCAGAAGTCAAAGTTGCTACAGTAGATTTAAAAGTAACTGAAAATGTTGAAACTTTTGCTCTCAAAGGCTATCAACCTCATTGTACATTATACATGACTGCTTATCCAAAAGGCAGACAAAAATTAGTTGCTACTATAGTTAGAAGAATAGCCAACAGCACAAAGGCATTTCCTATTAACACAAAAGGAATTGAAGTAGCTGCTAGCGACTGGTTATTTATGGGTATTGAAAACAACAAAGAACTTCAGAGTCTCTGTGATGAAGTAGCAAACAGATTAGCTTTTCTAAGAGCAAAGTCTGACTATGTTCCTGCTTGGGCCAAAAACATGCCAGCAAAAGTGGAATGTATAAAAAAATATGGAAGTCCAAACGTTTTTTCTCAGTTTGACCCACACTTGACTTTACTAGCAAAATCAGATGGAGAAATGCTTAAACGATTTAAAGTTTATTGTGAAGATAAAATGTACAACAGACCTGTATCTGGTAAAGTTGTAGCAATAGGCTATGGACTTGCCGACAGAGATGGCCAAATAAAAGAACCTATTGAAGTTTTCCCTTTAGCTAAATAATCTTTTAAGTTATTATTGTAGTTGGTTTTTGTTGTTTTTATTGTAATAAAAATAAGTTTTAAGAATCTAGATATTTTTAAGGGTTCAAAACTTAATCAAACAATAACAACAACAACGACCAAAAACAATAAAAAATATAAATACCGATATTAATTTCACTTCTATAAGGGATTTGACTTATCCTCTTCCCTCTTCCCTCTTATATCTTATATCTAATTATTTATATCTCTGTGGATTACAGAAGTAGCAATACGAGGGTCTGATATGTTTCTAAATAGGTATTCTGCAAAAGCAACAGAACGATGATGTCCACCAGTACAACCTATTCCTATTTCAAGTCTTGTCTTGGGTTCACTTATAAATAAAGGGATCTGAAACTCTATAAACCCCTTTAGACGCTGAGCATACTGTTCAGCTATTTTTGAAGAAAAAACATAATTATAAACTGCTTCATCTACTCCATTTAAATGTTTTAGCTCTGGAACATAAAAAGGATTTGGCAAAAATCTTACATCGAAAATCAGATCACAATCTTCTGGTATGCCATGTTTGTAACCAAAACTAACAAAAACTACCGACATAGATTTTTGTCCAATTTTTTCTTGAGTAAAAACTCTGAGTTCTTCTTGTAATTCTCTCCCTGTAAAGTTTGAAGTATCTATAACGTAATCAGCCTTAGCTCTAGTCATTTCTAAGATTCGGCGTTCTTCTTTTATATCATCACTCACTCTTCCACCTTTGTTAAGAGGATGTTTTCGCCTAGTTTCAGAGAATCTGCAAATAAGAGAATTATCCGAAGCTTCTAAGAACAATATTTTTACTTGGACCTTCATTTGTTTTATTTCTTCAATTGCACAAAACAAATTCTGGAAGAAGGAGCCCCCTCTAGCATCTATAACAACAGCAAGCTTGTTCATGGAACCATTTGATTCCAAACAAATTTGTATGAACTTTGGCAATAAAGCAGGGGGTACATTATCCATACAAAAATAACCAGTATCTTCAAAAAAATGAGAAGCTGTTGTTTTACCAGCACCAGACATTCCGGTGATAATTATTAATTGTATAGCTGAATCACTCATGATTTTATTATGGTTTAAACAATTTTAAAAGTCAAGCAGTTTATGCCCGTTAGTAGTTTATAACAAATTATCTATATAAAAGATTTTTTTGAAATAATATATTTCTTTAATATAAATTATAGTTTAAATACTAGAACCTAGCATATATTTCTGTAAAAAGTATTTTTCTGCTTTCACCTCTTAAAGTGAAATAACCTTCATCGTCCTTAGCATTCTGATAAACAACTCTGAATCTGGAATTGTCAGATAATTTATATCGGTATTCGGCAGTAAACAAATTCGTATCTGTTCTAAACGCTCGACTATTTTTTTCCTGAATCTTATCATAAGCAAATCTGAAACTATGCTTATTGGCTTTTCTTAAAGTGTATCCTACTTGAATCTTAGCATCTTTAATGTTAGTAATTATACCATTTACCAACAAATATGATAAATCTTCAAAAGGAGTTTCTTCAGCCATTACGTATGAATTAAAATCATTTCTTCTTATTGCCGCATTAGACTCTTCATCAGCATAAGCATAAGCCAATTTTAAATTCAAATCTTTCTTTTTATCATAATTAACAGCCACATAACTTAACCAACCTTTTAAATCTGCTTCTGAACCACTAGGCCATCTAACAAAGCCCTTGGATTCATTATAAACACCAGCTAAATCATATGTTAAACCATTTTTGGGTTTTCCTATATTCCCAGAAGCTCCGAATTCAACTTTTATATCTTTTTTATTCTTATTAACAGCCAACCTAGATTGTTAAACTGATAATCACGGCTATTATAATAAAAACCCAAATACAACTTATGATTTTTGTGAATATAATCAAAGTTAATGTTCCAAACATTTAAATAATCTTTAGCAGTAATAGAATTATTTCTATCAAAGAAACAATTAAAAGCTAGATCCACATAACCACATTTTTTGGAATAACTTACAGCGTCGACATAATCATGAATTACAATGCCGTGTCCGTGTGTATACCAATCTCTCCCAACCTTCAATTTATCTCCTGTTTTAAATAAATCTTTAAATTCTAAATTAGCTATTTCTACGTCCCCAGTATTCTTGTTACCACCATTCCATTCATTAGTTGCAAAAGGAACAGCACGGTCATTATTATCTTGAATAAGATTCCAACGAACATGAGCTGAAATTTTTTCTGTTACTTTTGCATCTAATTTTATTCGGAACATACTTTCTGTTCTGTTATTATGAGCTCCGTTATTTTGCTTGAAATCATAATTTCTTACTACTATATCGCCAGAAATTTTTACATTATCATTGCCACCATTTTTTATAAAATTCTTAATATCATTTATTTCTTTCTTTAAACCAGAAACGTTTTCTTTTACATCTGCCAGATCATTTTGTAATGATTTAATATTTATACTCATTAAAGCCAGTTCATCTGCAAATTCTATTGTAAGTTTTTCTATAACTTTTAAATCAGCTCTTGAAACCTGACCCTTTTTTTGTTCTACACTAGCCAACATTTTTGCAATAACCATAGCAAGATGGTATCGACTAACCACCTTTTCACCTTTAAATTCGCCATCAGGATAAGTTTCGAAAATTCCTTTAGATACCAAAGAATCTATAGCCTCAAAAGCCCAGTGATCTTTTGGAACATCAGAAAAAGGGCTCGCAAAAGAAGTTGTGGCAAATAATATAAAAACCAGTAATAGGAATATTCTTTTCATGTGTAAATAATCTCCCAATGGGTACACTTAACTAAGTGAGAACTAAAAGAATTTAATTTATTTAATCTAAATTGTCAATTTTAAAAATATTTATAAATAAAAAAAAATCAACCTTTATCTTATAACAAAGAATAATTACTAACCATGATTTAATAACTACAACACCTTTTTAAAGAGATTAAACATCATCTATTAATCTTTTAAAAGTTTCAATTAATCATCATTATTAAGCTTATATCTCATAACATTTATTACAAAAACAGGAATATCTATCATGCGAGTTATACGTTTTGGTTCCAAACATAGTCTAAAAAGCCATTCCATTCCAAAACGCTGCATCCATTGAGGTGCTCTTGGTAAAGTTCCAGAAATAACATCAAAACTCCCACCAACTCCTATTGCTATTACATGCTTAGAATAATTGCGTAATTTAGTTATGAAATCTTCCTGTCTAGGGACACCTAAAGCAACAAAAACCACATCGGCATTACTTTCCTGAATCTTTTGCAGCATTTTCTTTTCTTCTTCAGAATCTTTTTTAAAGTAACCGTGTTCTACTCCAACAATATTGGCTTTAGTCTGTTCTTTGAGAATTTCAGAAGCCTTTAAAGCTATACCAGGCTTACTACCAATAAAGAAAATCTTATAATTATTCTGTCCAGAAAGCTTGCATACCTGGCTAACAAGCGCAACACCTGGAACACGACTAGGAAGAGGGGTTGCAATAAAATCAGCTGCCCAAACAATTCCAGCTCCATCTGGAATAACCATTTCTGCATTTTCCATAATTTTTTTAAATTCAGAATCTTTTTCTGTTCTCGCTAAAGCTAGAGAATCAGCAGTAATAATATGCATAAAACCAGATTCTGGATTCTTTATATGTTCCTCAATTCTATTCAAAACCTCTTGAGATAATAAAGCATCTATCTTTATCCCAAGCAAATCTATTTTATTCGATTTTATTTCATCCACACTAAGCTTTCTTGCAAAAGTTTTTATGAAACTTGTCATACTCAAAAACAACAATGCCAATAAACACAAATACCCCCAAAAAGGAGCTTTGAGCATAACAAGAAGTCCGGTAAAGTTTAGACATAGAAAAATCAATGCAGAAAAATTTATCGTTTTTTCTCTGTTTAAAGACCATCTCCAACCATGTTTATCTTCATCAGATGTTTTGTGGAGTTTATTTCCGAAATAAGAAGTTAATATCATAAGACTAATAAAAGCAATAGGATATAAAATAGCCATTGCAGGAATAAAAAAGCAAAACCAAATCAGATTACCTGTTTGTTCCATTAGAGAAACCAGAGCTAATGCAATTCCGGAAGCCAATATTCCAGAATTGCTAATTAATATTCTATAACCAGAAAAACTGTGTATTATAGTTGCAACAGAATAAACAGCTAATGAAAGATCTATTAATGCAAGAATCACATTATAATCAGAAGAGTTGAACATAAACAGCATATGAGCTATAGCAGAGGTTGAAATCAATATAAACGGCATTTCGTATACAAGGCTAGATATCTTAAGACAGACAAGTAATACCATTATAAAACTTGTATAACTTATTAGTTTTGATGTAGATAATCCTGGGAAATAATAACATACGGATATAGCAGTAAAAATTAGAGAAATCAAAAAAATGATTCTTTTCGAAAATCTATATCGATCTCTTAGATACCCAATTATAGCAAAAATAAAAACAATGATTATAATCTTATAATCTAATTTGGCTGATTTCATTGATGCGATATTTAAATAATAACCGCATATAATACCAAATAAAGAACCAAAAAACGGCAAAGCTCCTGCATACTTTTCATAGGGCTTTATTATATAAGGGAAATTAAATGGAATCTTATTTGCCAGATAAGTGAAAAAAATCATGCCCATCAAAGCAAGAGTTATTGAAGACAAAATAACATCTAACTGCATATTAAAAATAAACCAGTATTATGTATTGCCAGAAAGTTCGCAATAGACAATATAATAAAGAATTAGACCAAAATATATGAATTCAAGAATTATTACAAACGGATAATCTTTTCTTAACTTGTCCCAAAAGTCCCAGAAAAAATTTAATCTATCAAATAATGCTAATAACAAATGCACTAGCATATAAGAAAATGCAAATACCACACTAAGAATTATTGGAACTATATAATAATAAAACATATGAGTATCCTACATTTTTTTATGTACGCTGTCAAGGTTTTGATAATAGTTGTTTTATGAAGAATATTACTATTAGTTGTAAAGCATAACTCAACTAACCTAAAAACACAAAAAGCTCTTCTAATGAAGAGCTTTTTGCAATGTCCTTTTTTATTATTAATTATTTGCCAGTCATAACATTCATGGCTTCATTAGCCCAATTCTTAGCCTGTTTTACCCCTTCATCTCCCCAATAATGAATACCATCACCACCAGGAGGATACTTGGTATATTTTCTTGAGTCGATTAACACACCATTGTATTTAGGTAATTCAGATTCCAAAACTTTATAAAGTTTATCATTATCACTATCACTTAGTTTGCTACTATCTGGCGGTCCAACCCAAACAATCTGACAACCTGCAGCTTTGGCCTGGTCGAGAAGACTGGTTATCATGTTTCTCTGAGTAGATTCTGGATATGCAAGCATATTAGCTCCTAACGAAACAACAAGAACATCTGGTTTATAAGAACCCAGCATATCTTTAAGTTTCGGAGTGTTAGTCTGGTTTGCTCCAGTTGTAACTTCTTTACCATTTTCATCTTTTGAATAAGAACCACAGACACCAAGCTGTCCATTCATAAACCATTGAGGATTAGCCCCACCAAATGCTTCTGTTCTGACAGTTGCACCAGTATCACGCATTAAACCATCTATTGTTTTTCCATAAATTCCCATACAGTGAGAGTCACCAATATGAAGAACTCGGCTATCTGCTGTTATTATAGCTTCGCCAGGTGTAGTAGTCTTCTTTCCAGAATCATCCTTTTTAGGATCAATTTTTCCGGAAGCAATTCCATCTGACCTTTTAACACCTTCTTCTTTAGATAAATAACCACCTTTTTTAGTATCTTCTGGATAATCAGGAGTTTTAAGAGAGGCTTCTGCCCCTGGAATAGAAATATAATTACGATGCATATATCCCTTTATTCCATCAACCATTACTTCATAAAATTCACCAGAAATACCTAATACTGTAACTTTAGTGCCTTCATTATATTTTCCCATTACAGGTCCCCAAGGCCATTGTCTTACTCTTAAGTTATCAGCAGCTATAGTACCAGTAATAGGAAATTCTGTATCTGACTTTTCTGATTCATTTTTCTTTTCAACAACAACCTCAGCAGTTTCGCTATCTTCTGAAGCTGTTTCGTCTACAGTAACTTTAGAATTTTCAAATGGATTGTCTGCATAAGTCAAAGTCGAAATAAAACTTAAACAAAGCAAAACTAAGAAAAGCTTTCTAAACATTGTTATTCTCCAGCTATAACATTATGTAAATAAATACCATATATTATAAAAAAAGTTTACTAAATTTTATTGTAAAAAAGAAAAAAGAAATAATCGCTGTACATTTTTTATTATTCTTCGTATCTAATTGCTATTTTCTCCCCTCTATCTTGACTAAAAGCATATTTTTGCTCTAATATAAATTGTTCAAGCTTTGGAGGTTTCTATTGTCTACAAATAATTTACTAAAAACAGAACTAGTTGAATATTTAAAAGAAGTCGCTCTTGACGAAGAGCGTGTATTAGCAAATCTGGTTTTCGACCCAGCTGTCATAGGGCAACAACTATTAGAAAACCATTTCACTATAGATGACTTTAAAGGAACTGAAGCAAATCGTGTTTTGCTTGGAACGATTTTAGAAATAATAGAAGATGAAGAAACTCTGAGTCTTCCAAATCTTGTATCAAGACTTCTTAATCAGACCCAAGGGAAAAAAACAAAGCTTGAAATAGTTGGTGGAGAAGCTCGCATCAAAGACTTAATGATGAATCCTTTTTCGACACCTGGTGTTAAAATGATGGAAGACGTCGAACCTCTTATTGAACAAATTCGAGATAGAAACATCAGATACGATTCACATAAAACCTTCATTCAATATTCTGAAAAAATAATAGATAACGATAAAGAAGTATTTGAAGTGTTAAGTGAAGGTATACAGTCACTACGTTCAATATTTTTGCAAGGAAGCGCAGGCTACTTAAGAGGCATAGATTCACATATTAACGAAATGCAAGAAATGATTGCCGATCGTCGCTACAGAAAACAAAGCTACCTTGGCTTGAACACTAATTTTCCTATTCTTATGGAAAAATTGAATGGATTTCAGAAAGAATTCTACCTTATCACTGGTGGGGTAGGGATGGGAAAATCTACTTTTGCAACACAATTAGCCTGGGATCTTGCAAATATGAATCCAGAGCTAACCGTTATATATTTCAGCCTAGACTTAAACAGAATTGATGCAACTGCAAAAATTATATCACAATGCGGTGAACTTCCTATAGATTATGTAAAAAACCCTTATTCAGCTCGTGACGATCTGGAAGAACGCCGAAATGAATCACTGCAAAAAGTAGCAGCAATGAGCAAACGTTTTATATTAGTTGATGAATCAACAGGCAGACTTTCTATTGATGATGTAAAAAAATTCGTTAAAAGAACAAGATTAGAAAGAGGCGGTGAAGTTGCTGTTGTCATAGATCCTCTTTACAAAATTCTGATAAGAAATCAGCACCATATGAGTTTTAACGAAAAATGCAATGTTCTTGCCTCTGAACTTAAGAGTCTAGCTGCCGTAGAAGGTGTTACAGTTATAGCTACTGCAGGTCTTCCCAAAGCTATCAGCAACAGAAGACCAGTCAAAGAGGACTTAGAAGAAATTACAGGTCTTCTTTATGATCCTTATGCTATATTTTTCTTATACTGTGATTATCTAAATAACTTCGATACGCCTTTTCTAGAATGGGAATGGGGCAAAGAAGATTCTTTCATGATACCTATTACAGAAGCTTTTGTAGCCAAAAATAAAATGGGCGGTTCTAATTCAACGATTTTCTACAGATACTTCGAAGCCTTTTCAAAATTTAAAGAATGTGCTCCTCAGGAAGTAGAAAACTATTCCGCAATGATTGACAACCTTGAACGCTTTAAAGAAGTTCAAGCAAATCAAGCAGCAAAACAACATAACACAAATGCCCGTCAGGAGGAATTTTGATGGAAGGTGCTGTCTTAGACTTATACAATAAGGCAGTTGCTTCGTATGACAGAGGTGCCTACGAAATAGCAATACAAGAATATGAAAAAGCCTTAGAACTTGCTCCAGAAAATGTTGATATATTAGTCAACCTTGGTGCTGTCTGCCTACAAAAAAGACGAGTTGACAAAGCAATAGACTATTTTGGCAAAGCATTAACAATAGATCCCAATAACTCTATGGCATTATATGATATAGGAAAAGCCTATATGTATAAGCAAGATTTCAGACTTGGTTATATGGCTTTTCAGCAAGCTTCCGGTCTTTTGCCAGAAGACACGGAAATAAAACAGTTAATGGTTTCTTGTTTAAGGTCACTTGGCAAATATAAAGATGCCGTAGCTTTAATGCTTCAAAATATAGACAAATTCTCAAACAATGTTGATGCATTAATGGAATTAGGTGGCGACCTGAAAATGCTTGCTCGTTATGAAGAAGCATTAGATGTATATAGAAAAGCTTCTGATGCAGCCTGTAACTCTATCGAACCATTGAAGGGCATGTATGACTGCCATATACATTTAGGAAACAAAGATAAAGCTCAAACAACATTAAAAAGAGCTTTAATGATAGAGCCTTCAAATCAAGAAGTAATTCTCAGGCTTGTTGATTTATATTTAGAAGAAAACAAAGTTCAAGAAGCTGTTGAAATTATAACAAAAGGTCTTGAAACTATAGAAAACCCTGTTTTGCTTAGAGAAAAATACAACGAAATGGTTAGAAGACTTCCTATATTAAAAAAGAAGTCATCACCAAACAAATTTGTTTTAGGACAAAGCTCACACGAAAGCGAAGTTTTCGATATTCTAGACAAGCTTTACGATGGGAAAATCAGTATTGAAACAGCCCTAAATAATATGGGAATACTTCACCGAAAAGAACCTGAAGATATTTTAATAGCTGACGAATATGCAAACCTTCTCTTTCAGACAAGACAATTTGAAAAAGCTTCTGAAGTATATTCCGAATTATTTATTTCCAAACCAAATTCACCTGTTCACCGAGTTGATTTAGCCAAATCTCAGGCGATGAACGGAGATGTCGAAGCAGCAAGAAATACTTTAACTGATGCCATAAGAGATTTGGGGCATCAGGCAGAACTAGATTTAGCTTTAGTAGAGTTAGACTTATTAGAAAAAAACTTTGAAAAAGCTGGCGCTCGCCTAGACATGATAGTCCAAGAATTTCCTGAAGATATTCATGGACTTTTCCTCTATGCTTACACCGCTTTCAGAATGGATAAACTTGAAATAGCTGATAATATTTTCAAAAAACTGATAGATATAGCTAACGATGACGAAGAAGTAGCCTTATGGTATTCTCGATTCGCAATAATGACAGGGCAACCTCAAAAAGCCTTAAAAGTTTGGGATTCTTTCAATGACGGAATAGACAGCTTTGTCGAAGTCATGTGCAGAATAGAACTCACAATAGCTTCTGGCGACACCAGCCAAATAATGAGATTACTTTGCAAAATCGGAGATTACAAACCAAGGTTTCTCGAAGATCACCTGATGTTTGGCAAAGCGTTTTTCTATGCAGGAGAATTTCCTTCTGCCCAAAGAGAATTTGATATAGTCTTAAAAGCAGAGCCCTCAAACGCAGAAGCGCTAGGAATGTCCGCCATCAATTATCTGATGAGAAACAAAATGGCACAATTCTCAAGTATCTGGCAAAGAGCAATTTATCTAGATACTCTTTACGCCACATTACCAATGATGACACTAAAAGAGTGCATGAAATTTATCCCAAAAGAAAAGCTTAAAAACGAGACAAAAAAACTGCTTAACATAGCCAAGCTTACCGCTCCGGATTATTCTAGATTAAAAAGATTATACGAAGCCTTATAAGGAACAACAATTATGATAGAAAAAATTGATTCATTTGACGAAAAAAAAATACGTCAAATGATTGAAGACCTGGAAAATATCGAAGAACGCAAACTAAACGATGCGGTTTGCGACATAATAGATATAGGAAACCAACCCATTTCTTTGCTCATAGAATCTTTGCCCGATATGTCAGAAGAGGTCGGCAAAATCGTAGTTCAAAAATTAGAAGACTTTTTCTACTTTAACCCAGAAAAAGGCAAAAAAAATATCAAGACCTTAAAGAAATCAATAAAAAAAGTTCCGGAAAAATATCGTGCAGGGTTACTATCTGCTTTATCTGACATTCTTGACGCCGTAGACGACTCAGGTGACATTATCAGCACCATGAACGAAGAAGCCCTAGAAGTCTTACAATCTGACGCCGACATAGCCAGAATAAGCAAAGCAGTAGAAATTTTAGTAAGAGCAGAGGAAGCAAAATCAATTCCTTTTATCATAAATTTGATAAATAAAAACACAAATTTACTAGATAAATACGAATATTATCAATTTATAGAAACATCTTTGCTTGCTCTCAAAAGGTTGGGCGGAGAAGCTCTACTTAGATTATTAATTAACCCGCTTTCCGATTCTGCAATCAAACAGCTCAGAGTAGAATGGAGAACAAAAGAACAAAAGCTACTAGAAGACACCTTAATCACACTTCAAAAATTAGATTCTGATTTTGCACAAGTCATGATAAAGGTTATTGATTTGTCCGAGTTTAATTTACCATTTGCTACTATGCTAAACGAAGGCATAAAACACAGCGACAAATGGGTCAGACAAGCCGCTGTTGAAGCAATGAGAAAAACAAGCGAAGATATGACACCAGAAGCCTTATCAAGAATGCTAGGAGATCCAGCTCCCGAAGTAAGACTCATGGCAATAACTTCTCTAGGTGCTTTTGACAAAAATCAAACGGGCGACCTACTATTAGATTTAGCCAGTCGCGAAGAAGAATCAATAGACATAAGACTTAACGCATTGTATTCATTATATTCACAAGGCAATCTATTGGCACTACAACAGCTCGGAGCAAACAAAAACAACGAAAAAATATCTATAAACGCCAAAGGATTAGCTTCTCTTTTAATGACACACGACCAAGGCTTACGCAACATGCTCGAAGTTTACCTTTCCACCAATGAAAGCCTACTGCCAGAAGCAGCTCATTATTTATCAGAATTAACCATTCCAGAAGATATCGGTGTCTTAGTCTCCGAACACTCTAAAGGCAACGAAATACAAAAAGACAAAATGATACGATTTTTAAAGGCATTTATAGAAAACAACAATGGCCCAAAATTAGAGTCAGCCATGAAAGCCCAGCTTAACGAAGCCGAAAGAAATGCCTTAAAAAGAATGATTCCGGAAAAAGATCATATTGAAGATCACGAAAAACACTGCGACTGCAACCACCATCACAATCATCATAGCCACTAACAACACGTAAAGCACAAAAAGGCTTTATACAAAAAATAACTCGAAAATCTACAAAAAATAAAAAGCGACCTTTTTATGGGTCACTTTTTTTATACCAACTAAAGCTCACAAAAACAAAATAATTAAGTCACAATTTATACTTTTATACGAAGAACAATCCAAAACAATTATCAATATTCGGATAATTTTAAAACAATTTATTATCATATAATCAAAACACACTAAGAGAAATATATTTAATTTTGTTTTATTGATAAATACTTAACCATACATAATTATAATTTTGATAATTTAATAATTACCAAAGCTTACTTTTTTTTCTAATAATTTTTGATTTTAAGTCTACGATAAACTTTATTATTGCTGACTTCTAACAACTATTAACCTTTTTAGTTCTATAGACTCATTTTCACCAATTTTTTTGTCATTTTTCGTTGAAACTTTAATTTCTACCCACATGACATTTTTTCTTTGATATTTTTTACCTAACTCATAATATTTAGATGGAGCTGAAGTTGCCTGAAAATAAATAAAATTCAAATCAACTTTATGTCCCTTACCTAAAATAATATTTTGTTTTTTCCCATTTCCCATATCAACAGATCTTGTCACCCCGTCTGTTTAGCGGAGTATTTAACAGTTACAGGATTTCCTCCTGCCGGTTCATAATAAAATTTCCAACGAGCAAAATTATTTTTCGTATTTTTATCAGGATCTAATATTTCTGTAGATTTCAATAAATCATATTCTATTTGCGACATTATAATAGTTGCAGCTTCCATATTCGCCTGATGAGCAAGTCCTTTTGTAGACCCTCTCATCCCAGAGCTCAACAAATTCATGATAGCAGCCAACATCAAAGCTGAAATTATAATACCTATAGATACTTCTACTAACGTTACTGCTTTTCTACATTGATTAATCATCATCATTTTTTATATTGTATACTAACCCTGTTACGGTTACATTGTGGGCTTTTGACTCTCCTGGCTGTTGCCACTCAACCTTTGAAGATATAATTTTATATTTATACGGGAAATAAGCAATCGAATTTCCAGGTTTGAAGTCTCTGATTGAAATTGTTCTTGTTGCTATTTTACTAAAACCATCTTCTGTTATATCCATGCTAATTTTAATATCATCACTCACTGTTAAAGTCATAGTACCAGACCCAATTATTTTTTCTTCTGTCTGTTTTAAAAAGTCATCGTCAAATTTTAAAATATTACAATAAGCGATAACGTTTGAAGCATATTGTTGAGCAAGAATTTCATTGCGGTTTCTAATAGTGCCAGAGCTCCCCTTGGACATTAAAGTAAAAACAGGCAACAAAAAAATAGCTAGGATTCCACATACCACACTTATTTCTACTAACGAAAATGCATTTTTTGTTATTATCTTTTTTTTCATTATATCAATCTAGCATCTTATAGTTTTCTTTTAAATCAAACATTAACAAAGGAAACTCTGTTCGCATCAATTTTTCTTCTTCAAGATTAGGATTATCTTGTTCTGGTATAGCAGCTAAGGATTCATTATATTCTAAATATAAAGGTCGTTTAGTGTAATGATCTATATAATTTTTAGAAATATTATTCATTACCATGTTTCCGCGAATAGTTATTTTACTATTATTACTTATATTTGAATCACACTCAAGTTTTATATGCCCCTTTGATGAAATTAAAGAAGCATTAAGCATTTTTACATCTTTTTCTATAACGATATTTCCGCTCAAATTTATCAAAGTAATATGTTCCCCATAAATAAAACCTTTTATTCTAATATCTATTTTACCAGTACCTTTATTTGCAACAATTATTCCACCTTGGCTTATAGGCCTACAGGTGTTTATATTTATATCTAAGTCTTTGTCTGAATCACAATCTATAAAGAGCCAACCATTTAAATCCAACCTATCTTCATTTCCTGTGCTAAAATTTAAATCTGGTAGTCCACCCAACATAATTGGACCATCCACCGATTTAAGCAATCCTTTAAATCTCAAAAAACTTTCTATATCATCACCAGCTTCTTTTATTACAAAACTATTAGCTATTCTGTCTTTAAATTCTGACTCATTTGAACCATCTATATATAGTATTTCTTTATTTAAAAGCTTATCTAACTGATTAAGTTTAATTTCATTACCATATACTTCTTTATATATTTTGGCATAATCTACATTTTCAGAAGAAGGTATTATTTCATATATATCATCTGCCTTATATTCACAAAGCTTTCTCAATGTATCTTCTTCTTTTATTACATTACCAAATTCTAATGGATAAGCACGAATATCGTTATTGCCTTGAGGATATTTATCTCTAGCCAACATATATGAATAATCTTTTGTGTATCTGGTTCTAACAACTTTCGAAGCATATTTCTCTTTATACTCTTTATATAATTCTTTTAAACAATCATCACTTGAATTATCAAAACCAGGATTTTTTGCACAATAAGCTAATGCAAAAGATTTTAAATTAAGCGGAGCAGCATATTGAGATTGCAAGATAGCACTAATACTATCATAATCACTAGATAAAGTCGTAAGAGCTACAAAATCTTCAAAAAGATCTATATATGCAAGTTTGCTTTTTCCTGAACCAGAATAAGCTCTTGCTTGTCCGAACATTGAATCAACATAGCCTAAAACCAAGGTTGGAGATTTTTGAGTATCTGTACCAAAAAGTCTAAATAGAGAATTTCTTTTACTTTGCTTTTTATATGCTTCACCAAACATCAATTGCCAAGTTACTAAATTTGAAGTTGATTCATCATCACAAAGACCAATCTCTGCAGCCAGAATGCCTTCCCCTGTTTTCCAAACATCGTAAGTTTTCCAATAGCCGCCTGTTCCTTGTTTATAAAAATGAAAATCTTCACTGAAATCACCTAAGCCAACATCAGCAAAACCTCTGGCTATTCCTAGAACAACTGGTTTATCATTGGAACCACCACCCAAATATACCAATCCTTTAGGATTATCAACAAAATCTTTGTAACTTTCGTAAAAACTGTCGCCACAACCATTATTAAGTATCCATGGACAAGATGGACTATCGCTATTTAATTTACCCCCTGCGGTAGTACTCACAACATTGAATCTTGAAATTAATTCTTCTTCATTGCTAGGAGGAGGATTATTACCAAAAGAATCGCCTATATATAAATTAAATTTCGATAAAACAGGTAAAAGATTCGCAGTAACAGTAATTTTTGTAACAAAAACATAATCTTCAGAAATAAAAGTCTTCTGCCCAGGTAGTTTATAGGATATTTTTATAAAAACTCTTATAACACCCCGTTTTTCTCTTGGATAAGGTGATTTTTTATTACCCAATTTTAAATTTACAAAATCATCTTTATGAATTTTCCAACTAAGTTCATCCAGTTTTATTTCATTTAATCCAGAATTTTGTAATAAAACAGAAATAATATCGCTAGTATCTTCACCCTCTTTAAATTTTGATTTTATTCCAGCAATTAAATCTCCCTCTTCATCATTATTGTTTTTAAATGGCATAGGAGAAGAAAGTACACTTCTTAATTTACTCCCCTCATTTCTAAGTTCTACATTTTTTATATAATGAAAAGAAACAGCTGCAAGAGAGTTAGCTAACTCTCTTGCAAGCATGGTATCTCCAAGTTTTTTTGTTGTATGAACCCTACTAGTTGTAGATTTTAGAAAAGAAACTAAAATTATAAGTAAAACAACAAATACAGCTACTACAACTAAAATAACGCTACCCCTTTTAGGGTAGCGTATAAAACGACTAATTTTCATAGATTATGGGGAGGAGCTTTAGTTACCTTAGCATTTTTAAGACTTTTATCTATATTACAACCTATTTTATCAACTTCTTCTTGAGACAAAGTAGACTCATCTTCTTTTTCTGCTTCTTCCTCTTCCTCTTCTTCACCTTCAGGAGCTTCTCCATATTCCGTAACAGAAACAAAGCCAGCGTGAACATAACCTGACATTGGGCTGGAAATTTTATACCAACCTCCAGAAACGGCAACAATTGTTATTGTAGTACCTTGAGTCAAAGCTCCAAGTATTGTATTGCTTTCACTTGGACCAGATCTGACGTTAAGACCTTCATAAGGTGTTACATAACCACTTACAGGTATTTGTTCTGCATAGAGGGCAAATGATAAAGAAAGACCAATAGCACAAAGCATGATAAATAAGATAAAAGTCTTTTTCACAATTCTCCTCCAATTTTTTTATCAGGGAAGCTTGAATGGAACTATTTCGAACTGACCTTCTGGTGCTTTAAAGAAATTACCTTTTCCAATAAATACTTCGCCTTTATTAATATCTATAAAGCGATTCATTATTATAGGAGCTGGCATTATTACATTAGATTTAACCTTACCATCAAAGCCAACTCTAACGACATTATAATTACCATCAAATTTCGGCTGAGAATAAGTAATTACACATTCACCCTTTGCTTCGTCAACCCACCATAGTTTTGGGTTGAACATAAAAATATCCAGCATTCTTTCTTTTATAATCCTACCTTTAAGATTACTAGCAACTAGAATATTTCTACGAGCTTCACCATCATACATAAGCCTATAGAGAATGTCGTCTTTACCAGTAACAGCCATACCAGACCATTGCCAGTTCTGTTTATTCACAAAATTGCCTTCAGCATCGTAGGTAAAAATAGCTTGAGCAATCTTATCAGCTACAAATATATGACCACCCAAACCAACTTCAACTCTATAAAGCTGACCAAATTCTTCATTTTTTATTTCAGCAAGTTTCTTACCATCAACAGAAAATTTATAAAGCTTGTGTTTGCAACAATCGACAATCCACCACGCAATGACTTCGCCCTTTTCGTTCAAAACAGGAGCAAAATCATCTAAACGCATATTAAGTATAGGCAAATTATGCTCATCTATTCTGTATGGCTTTTCTCCTACTGGTATTATAGAGAATTCGGAAACAAATTTACCTGTCTTATCAAAACGCATAAGTTTGTTGCTAACACTATCAGCAACCCATGTAGAATCTCCGATTACTCTAAAACTTAAAGGACCTGTAGGTTGAGGATCGTCAATTTTAGGATATTTGGTGTTATTAATATAGTCAGCCTGTCCGGGACCAACACCATAAGGTATAGCAACATCGGCAAAAAGAGTAGATGTAGAAATCATAAGTAATGAAGTAAGTATATGTGTATTAAGTTTCATAAAAGTCTTTCTCACCTGGTATTAACACTTTCTATAAATTCTATAAATAGTCATAGCTTCAATATCACTGTAATTTGGCTGTCTCATACTTGAAGAGTTGTTCATTGCCTGAGCAGAATTACCAGAATTCATAACAATACCAACGTGGGAAGCTCCTGGTAAATAAGTTGTCCAGAAAACAACGTCACCAGCTTGATATGGAGGATAATCTACAGACTGCCAACCCTTAGCTTCAAGCATATTGATTGCCGTTTCACAACCCAAAGTAGCATATGGCAAACCACCACAAGAATCTGTAGCATCAAGAGCACCTGCGGCACACAAAACTGAAGTTGCAACCTGAGCACAACCAAGGTTACCACCTTCTGTGTATGCATGATATGGATAAGCTTGATATCCTTGATATTGATCGTGAATTGATTTTGCTGCAGAAACAATCTTACCCTGCAAGCTATCGCCATCAACATCTATTATTACATCTGGAGTAGAACCGCTTGAAGAAGAACTGCTACTTCCATTTGGATTAACTGGATCATTGCCATAATAAGCCTTGCCTGGAGAATCAAAAACATATCTTGCATGAACATAACCAGCAGTTGGACTAGAAATTTTATACCAATCTCCTTCACGACCACATATTGTTACTTGTGAATCATTAGGTATAGCGGTTAAAATGTTACCCCAAGCACTATCTCGAATATTTAAACCGATAAAAGCACCAACATAAGCGATACCATCAGGAAGAGTAGCCAACCCATCATTTTCTTCTTCTTCCTCTTCTTCTGCTTCTTCTTTTTCTTTCACTTCTTCTTTAGCTTTTTCGGTAATAGATTCACTATTTTTAGAAGCATCTTCATCTGCTTCAACAGTTGCAGTATCTTCGTCTGATCCTGTCTGGGTAGATTCTGTTATTTCAACGTCTATTCCTTCGTCTATATCAGAATCTCCTCCTGCAAAAACAGAATATGTACCTAAGGAACATAAAAGGAAAGCAATCAACAACAAATTTGTTTTTCTCACGTTAAACTCCTTTTCAAATAACCTATATATATAATACCATATTAAGCAGAAAACAGTTTAATTATTTTTATTTAATATTTGAAAATAAGATACACTCTTTGAAAAGTTTTATATAATTTTTTTTACTGAACAAAATACATTCAGAGTGCTAATTAGTTATTATTTCTAAAAAATAATTGTTTTATGTGAATAACGTAAATTTTTCTTAATAAAACCACAAAATTCATTACAACTGACTACGGATTAAAATAAGTCTATTTAACTCAATAGGCTCATTTTTACCAACATTTTTGTCATATTTTGTATCAACTTTTAATTCTACCCACATAGCGTGTTTTAGTATTTCAAATTCTGAAGTTCCAGAATTTACGGCAAAATGTAAAAAATTTATATCAATGTTAAGCCCTTTTCCAAAAACACTCTTTTGATTTTTCCCATTAGGAAGCTCAACATCTCTAACGACATTATTATCAATTATTTGATAAGTAACAGTAGCTATTCCTTCAGGTGCTTTATAGAATTGCCATTGAGCCATTTTTTGCTTGTCACCAGGATCTGTAGCCGAAACTGGATAATTGATACGAACTGTCTTTAATAAATCATATTCTATTTGTGCCATTAATATAGTAGCTGTTTCCATATTGGCTTGATAAGCCATACCCTTTGTAGAACCTTTCATACCCGAACTAAAAAGGTTCAAGATTCCAGTTAATAATAAAGCTGAAATAATTATACCTATAGATATTTCAATAAGAGTAAAAGCTTCTTTTCTTGATTTCATCGTTCTGTTACCAAACTAGTCATAGTTACTTCTCTGTTTTTCGTTTCTCCAGGTTGTAACCACACGATTGTTGCTGTTATTAGTTTGTATTTATATGGCATGTCACTATTTGAAAAATCTTTTATCTGAACAGTCTTCTTTTTAACTAATTTACTTAATTCTTCTGGAACCTTAATTGTTATTCCCATATTAGTAATTTTTAGCTCTTCCTCAATGGGTTTTGTTTCATCCCCATCTTTTGCTTTTAACTCATCATCATCAAAAGGCCTAGCATTATAAAATGCTATAACATTTGAAATATACTCTTGAGCCATTATTTGGTTGCGATTTAAAATAGTTCCTGAACTTCCTTTACTTAATAGAGTAAGAACAGGAACCAAAAGAGCCATTAAAACTCCACATGCAATACAAATTTCTGCTAAAGTAAAAGCCTTTTTTAAATTATTTATTTTTATTATATTCATTAGTCACGTAAAACCATATTTTCTTTAATATCAAACATCAACATAGGTAATTCAGAGGAACCTTCACCTAAATTATATTTTCTAGTAAATGGGATGACAGATAAATCAGTATTATATTTTAACTCCATACCTCGTTTAATCATATCAACAGAATTTAATTTTTTCATAACGATATTTCCATTTACTGTTAATTTGCCGTTTCCTTTCAAAATCACTTGTCCACCACCTGCAACCAAAGAAGCATCTACCTGAGTCACTTTATCACCAATGATTACGTTACCTTTTTCTGCAATAATAGTAAGATGGTTCTTTCCGTCTGCTGGATTTTTAATATCAGATTCTATAAATATATCACCATTGGAAAGAATGATTCCTCCGTGACTAACAAGCTTAGCATTTGAAAAATTCAATGTTAATTCATCTAAATTTACATCTGAATTATCTACATATATCCAACCATTAAAATCTATTTTATCATCGTAAATAAGATTTCTATATTTCAAAAAGTTTGCAAAGTCTTCTTTTGCTTTATTAACATCTTCTATTTTTATAGTATTTTCTCTATAGTTGTTGTAAATTCTATATTTATATGGTTTGTCTTCTTCTGTCAATTTAACCTTATAAGCTATCCTTTTATTATTATCTGAGTCAGGATTAATAGAAAGCTTATCAGGATTTAAAAAATCACTTAAATTTTCTAGATCATTATCATTTATTATATCCGGATAAATATTTTCGTATTCAGCTTTTTTTTCAACACTAGGAATTTTTGAAAATTTAAAATCTGAGTTTTCATCACATATTTTTTTTAAATTATCATCATTGAAAAGACCTCGTTCAATTGGGTAATCGCGTTCTTCAGCACTTGCTCCTTTTGTCTGAGCCAAATAGTAGGTATAATCTCTATTATATCTTTGTCTAAACAGACCTGTACACATTTTTTGGTATTGATCAAATGTCAAGGTGTCTTTACCATACTTATCTTCATAGTCGGTACAGAAGCCCCATAAACTCTGGTATCCTCCTATTATATTAAGTATACCAGGAGATACATCTTTATTTTCTTCACTCTCATTATCACTATCGCTTTTCCCTACAGCCCATAAAAACACATCTTCACCACCATCGTCTTTTCCAAATAAATGATAAAGAAGATAAGTAGATACAGTAGGCATCTCTTTCTTTTTGTCTTCATTCCAGCTCATTTCTGTTTTTTTGTACAATCTCACAGAAAGACAAAGAGAATCTACAAAACCATAAACTAAAGTAGGAGACACTCTTCTTCCATCTACTCCAAAAAGTTTAAAAATTGAATTATATCTTGATTCTTCTCTTAATCCTAATTCATATTGCCTTTGCCACTCAATTAATTCTGCTTTTTCGTTATTGTTAGGATCTTCTAATTTACAAAAACCAATATCAGATCGCATAAGACCTTTAGAAGATTTTTTAGAATCATCCTTCTCCCAAATTTCAACTGTTTTCCAATATCCTTTTCCGTTATCTTGTTTGAAGAAATGAAAATCTTCACCATAATAATCATCATCATCTGGAGTATTTCCATCTTCATCCCATCCTCTAGCTATGCATAAATAGATAGGATTATCTTTACTGCCACCACCGAGGTAAACAAGCCCCTTTTTATTAGTAATAAAGTCGTTATAGTTTTCGAAATCTTCCTCACAACCATTATTCAAAATCCAAGGTCTTTTTTCTTTATCGTCTAATTCACCATTTGCACAGGTTGATACTACATTTAAAGGTTTTATATTATCAATTGTAATTTTCCCATTTGACGAAGAAGGAGCATTATTACCATAAACATTCTCAACATAAAGCGTAAACTTTGATAAAACAGGCAAAATATCAGCAACTACTCTTATTTTATAAGTATAGAAGTAATCTTCACTTACAGAAGTTTTAGCTCCAGGTGGAATATAATTCACTACAACTTTAACATATATTTCTCCATGCTTTTCTCGAGAATGTGGATTTTCGGTTCCTATTTTAATATAATTATCTTCTGGATTAAAAGTTCCTTTGTCTACAAAAACCTCTAAAGACCAATCTTTCTCATCAATACAATCTTTATCTAATCTATTTTTCAAACCAGAATTTTTTTGAAGCAAATCTAATATATTATCTGCTCCATTATTCATCTTTTCTTTAAAATATCCATTAAAATCAAATTTATCATCTGTTTTTGAACTATAACTTTTATTCTTTATATCTTCCAAAGGAAGAGATAAAAATTTTCTCAAATTACTCTCAGAATCTTTTAACTGAACATTTTTTATATAATGATTAGCCAAAATAGCCAAAGAATTAGCAAATTCTCTGGCTAACATTGTATTAGACAATTTTTTTGTAGAATAAAGTCTGCTATTTGTAGACTTCAAAAATGAAGCAAACAATATAACTAGAACTACAAAAATAATTATAATAACTATTAATACGCTACCTTTCTTAAGATAGCGTATAGATGGATTTAATCTCATGGAGCTTTAGTGAACGTTGCCCTTACTGCACTTCGTTTTATATTACGACCTACCTTTTTACCTTCTTCAGGTGTAAGTTCAGCAGTTTCTTCTTCTTCATCTACTTCTTCAGGGGCTTCCCCGTATTCTGTAACGGTAACATAACCAGAATGAACATAACCAGACATAGGACTAGAAATTTTATACCATTCACCAGATACCGCACATATACTTATATTTGTGTTATAACTTAGATAGTTAGTACATTCGTAGTCCAATCCCGGACCCGTTCTAACTCTAAGACCATTTTCCGCTGTTGTATAGCCCTTTATAGGAATAGTTTCAGCATAAAGAGTCATAACTGTTGCTACACACAACAAACAGAGTAAAACGAACAAGAAAGAAGACTTTTTCATTGCTTTCCTCCAATCTTTTTCATCAAGAAAACTTGAAAGATTTCTTTTGGAGCATAAAATAAACTTTGTCTATCCCATCATGGATTTTAACATTGTCTATAAATTTTGTAGATTTTCATTGATTCAATATCACTATAATGAGGTTGTCTCATAGAAGAAGAGTTATTCATTGCCTGAGCTGTGTTACCAGAATTCATAACAATACCTACGTGAGAAGCTCCAGGTAAATATGTTTCCCAGAATACAACGTCACCAGCTTGATATGGAGGACAATCAACAGCTTTCCAACCTTTTTCTTCAAGCATAGAAATTGTTTGTACACAACCTAAGCTAGCATAAGGCACTCCACCAGATTCAGCTGTGGGTTCAAGAACACCTGCTGCACACAAAACAGATGTTGCGACCTGAGCACAACCAAGATTACCACCTTCAGTTCCAGGAGCATATGGGAAAGCTTGATAGCCTTGATATTTATCGTGGAGCTGTTTAGCACATTCAACAACATTGGATGAGCCTTCGCCTTTAACATTTAAAATTACATCTTCTTCAGTAGATGAATTACCCAAATTAGCAACATCAGAACCTTCGTATTTCTTACCAGGAGTATTAAAAATGTATCTAGCAGGAACATAACCATCTGACCCATTAAATTTGACTTTATACCAGTCGCCTTGTCTTCCAGTTATAGTAACTTCGCTATCGTTGTCTATTTGAGCTATAGCCTTTCCCCAAATTTCTTCTCTCAAATCCAAGGTACCTTTAACACCTACATAAGCCTTACCATTTGGAAGAGTGGCTAATCCAGTAATATTGTCGTTCTTATTTTCATTTTCTTCAACATCTTGAAGTTCTTCTTTTAATGATTGCTGACCTTCTTGTTTTTTACCTTCATCTTCAAGGTTTTCTGAATATGCTTCTTCGGTACCTTCTTCAAAGTCGGCATCAGAAACCCCTTCATATATATTCAAGCCATATACTTTATAATAACCACAAAAACAGAGCATCAAAGCGATTAACAATAAACTTGTCTTTTTCACGATAGACTCCTTTTTTGATACTATATATATTATAATACCACAGAATAATAATTTTAGTTTATTTTTTTTTTTAAGTACATTTTTAATACTTAAAGTTGCATAAGATATATTTTTTATTTCGCTGAATTTTTAGTAACACATATGTTTATTAGCAATTGGTTCTTTTTTGTCATTTACATTATATAAAACTTAACGTTTATTATGGATATTAATATATTATCGTTTATTACCGATAATTATCAATGAATTTGTACATTATTAATTGGTAGAAAGTTGATAAAATATGGAAAAATCTTCAAAAGAATTTTTAATGAATTTACTCGGTACTCCCTCACCTTCTGGCGATGAAACAAAAGCCCAAAAAGTCTGGTTGGATTACGTAAAAAAATATGCACTAGTAAAAACAGACCACGTTGGCAATGCCTATGGAATCTTGAACCCAGATGCAAAATTCAAAGTAATGTTAGCTGCCCACATTGATGAAATTGGCATGATTGTGACAAAAATTGACGATAACGGTTATATTTGGTTCACAAATTTAGGTTTTCTTAACACTCAAATATTGCCAGGAATGAAAGTTAGTATTTATGGATTTAGCGGTAAAGTCATAAAAGGTGTTATTAATTCTTCTGCCGAAAAAAATAATCTGCCAACAGTTGAAAATTGCTTCATAGACTGTGGATATAATGATGGGAAAAAATTAAAGAAACTTGTAAGAATAGGGGATTATGCTGTTTATGAAAGCCAGCCAGAGATAATAGGTGAAAATAAACTGGTTGGTAAAGCTCTGGATAATAAAACAGGAGCTTATATAATAGCTGAAACACTAAAAAAACTTAGCAAAAGGGAACTCAATATAGGCGTTTATGCTATCAGTACTACTGGCGAAGAGACAAACTCGAAAGGAGCATTTACTGCTGCTGCAAGGGTTAAACCAAATTTAGCGTTAGCTTGTGATGTAACTTACGATACAGAATATCCTGGAGCTAATAATAAAAATGGAAATGTAACTTCTGGAAATGGAGCAGCTTTATCTATAGGGAGTCCTATAAACAAAAAAATTAATGAGCTTTTTGAAAAAATAGCTAAAAAGAAAAAAATACCATATCAGTTAGAAATAACTGCTGACCGGACTTATACAGATGCTGATAAAATCATGTATTCAGGTGAAGGTGTTCCTGTCGCTCTTGTATCCTTGCCTATAAAGTATATGCATTCTACTGTAGAAATGGCTGATTTAAAAGACATTGACAAAACAGTAGATTTATTAGTTGAAACACTAGCCTCTATGACTGGCAAAGAAGATTTAAGACCAGTAAAACCATAAGTCAACAGCTCTTCCTCCCATCTCCCGACTGCTATTTAGTCGGTCACTTAGTTTAGCTAAAACTCGAAGCTCTCCCAATCTTTGATTTGGAGAGCTTCTTTTATTCTAAAACTCTTTAGCTAGGATTTTTCCTTTCTCTCTTCCCTCTTCCCTCTTCCCTCTTCCCTCTTCAATCTTCAATCTTCAATATTATATTTCACAGCTTGTTTTTCACTATAGGCTTAATTTCCTCACAACCTTCGAGTAATTTTGAATCTTTAGGCAAAAGAACAGTTCTCATAGATTCTTTAATCAACCTAGGAGAAGCTCCTTGAAGTATCTTTCTATAGCTTTGTAGCTCGTCTTCAACGTATGCTCCACCTATAATATCTACGCCATAATCAAATAACACAGAACTTAAAGGTACAGAAGGTCCGACAACAATAAAAACAGAACCTGGTTTTTTAAATTTTAATAGTCCTTCAAGAGTGTCATTTAAAAAAGTAACTCCCGTTGCAACAACAACATCGCTTTCCGGCAACACATTAACATATTCTTCAGCAGGTAAATCACCAACATGAGGGCGTTTTTCAAGAATCCAAAAGTTTTTGGCATTCTGTTTAAATTTTTCAACGTGAGAAAAATGCCCTATCATTGTTATGTTTTTATTGGTTCCGAGTTTAAGACCTATATCAAGTGCATTGCCTAGATAGTATCTGTCCTTCAGTTCAATTGATCCGTTTAATGCAGCAAAACCAAAAGAACGTTCTATCCCCTGACTCGATTCTGTCCATTCTAAAATTTTAGTCAGATTTAAATTTTCTATTTCTCCTAAATGAGAAACAGGCTGAACTTGGTTAAAATTAAAAACTCTTTCATCGCTTAAAGTCATACAAGCACCTAATCTGATACTCTTTATCATTGTCATATGAACAGCAGCAGCAGCAAATGAAAGCTTAGTTTCATAAGCATATTGAGGTATTGTAGATTTAACTTCGTTAACTAATTGTTGCATTATTCTTTCCTTAATGTTTCACATGAAACTATTGAAAATAGTATTTCTTTTTTAAAAAGAATCTAGAACTTTTTGTATATCTTCAAACTCTTCAGATTTTATATATGATTCCACAAAAAACACAGGATATTTACTATTTATATTTTTCTCTTCCATAAAAATAGTTTCAGAATCTTTATTGTTCTGATGTTCTGAAGATTGTTTGGGCAATAATCTTCCTTCTACTAACTTAAATTCAATATCGTCAACTATCATACCAATAAATAAATCTTGTTTTACTTTAAAATAAATAATTTTTGTCTTATCATCAATCTGAAAAATGTCAGGTAAATCCAATCGTTTTCTTAAATTAATGACTGGAATAACATTTCCGCGAACATTTACCACACCAGATATAATTTCTGAATTCTTTGGTATGTCGATTAACGAGGAATAGGCTGCTACTTCTGAGACATCAACAGCAGGAACGGCAAAAGCTTTTCCTGATAATGAAAAAAGAAAGAACTTTTCCAAGTCTTTTTCGTTTGTTTCCTGCTTTGACTCTTTTGTTGCCATTCTTTTAAACAAAGGAATAATCTGCGCCATTTTCTACTCCTAAAAATCACAAGAACTTCCCTTTTAAGGGTAATATTTACTTCTTTATCGCTAAGTAATTGTGTTTTAAAGCCACCCCTTGAGAACTAAGCCAAATCAGAGTGGCGTGCGAATTAGCAAAAGAATGTGATAGCTAATTTCTAGCATATCTTTTTTCATTGCTTATTTTCAAATAGATATTTCTTAAGCTTTTCTGTAGCATAAGCTCTGTGGCTAATGACGTTCTTTTCATCTGCAGAAAGTTGGGCAACAGAGCAATTTTTTTCAGGAAGCATAAAAATAGGGTCATAACCAAACCCACCTTCACCTAGTGGTTTATAACCTATTTTGCCTTCTAGAGTGCCAGTAAATTCATGTGTTTCGCCTTTTTCATCAATATAGACAATAACACATCTGAACCTAGCTGTTCGCTTTTCGCCAGGAACATTTTTTAAAACTTCTAGCATCTTTGCTACATTTCTAGCATGATTTGTATCTGGTCCTGAAAATCTTGCCGAGTGAATCCCTGGCTTCCCATCTAAAGCATCTACTTCCAAACCAGAATCATCAGCCAAAACAGGTTCGTGAACTATATCATATAAAGCTTTTGCTTTTATTAAAGCATTTTCAAAATAAGAAGAACCGTTTTCATCTACTTCTGGTGGATTTTTTAAATCTAAGAAGCTTTTTACTTTTATTGGAGATAAAATGCTGCTTATTTCTTCGACTTTATGGGAGTTCTGTGTTGCAACCCAA
Source organism: Candidatus Rifleibacteriota bacterium (assembly GCA_905236675.1). Lineage (GTDB taxonomy): Bacteria > Muiribacteriota > Ozemobacteria > Ozemobacterales > Ozemobacteraceae > RUG334. The sequence continues at coordinate 48,367 of CAJOND010000048.1, forward strand.
ATGTTCACTTTGCAGACTCCAAAGCTTTTTTCTGAATTTCAAAAAGTTTTTTGATTCCACCTTCGCCAAGACGTAGCATTTCTTCTAGTTGAGCACGGTTATATGTTGCACCATTTTCAGCTGTCCCTTGAACTTCAACGAAACCTCCATCTTCAGTCATAACAAGATTCAAATCTGTTTCTGCGTGAGAATCCTCGATATAGTCAAGATCTAAAATTGTCTGTCCTTTATTAACCCCAACACTTATAGCAGCAATACGATGCATTATAGGATTTTGGGTGAGTTTGCCTTCAGCCATGAGTTTCTTGACAGCTATTTCTAAAGCAACCATAGAACCAGTTATGGAAGCAGTTCTAGTTCCACCATCAGCTTGAACGACATCACAATCTATCATTAGAGTTCTAGGTCCAAGCTTATTTAAATCAATAGCGGCACGCATTGAACGACCAATTAAACGCATAATTTCATGAGCTCTTCCCTTAACCTTTGCATCACCATAACCAGGTCTTTCACTTCTTCTGAGTCCAGCTCCCGGCATTAGAGCATATTCTGCAGTTATCCAACCCATTGTTTCGCTTTTTGCCTTAACATGATCCGGAACACTTTCTTCAACTTGAACAGTACAAAGAACTTTAGTATCACCAAAAGATATAAGAACAGAACCGTGAGGGTATTTTACATAACCTGTCTGTATTGTTACTTCTCTGAGCTGGTCTACAGCACGTCCATCATGTCTAGCCATAAAAAGCCTCCAAAAGTTTGTTTATTTCTTGAAGAATAACATTTTTATATAGATATTCCAAATTATTTTATATTAAAACAATAAAAATCTAGGAAATAAAAATAATTCTCAAATCTTCTATACAAAATTATTTAGTTAGGATTAGATATTTTATTTAACTCTTTTGTTTCTGTAGCATTTTCCGATATAGGTTTTTTAATTTTTAATTTGCCATTTTTATCAAAAACAAATTCATAGCTCTCAGAATCATCCGTTCCTTCATTATCTTCATAAGGGTATAAAGGATTATGTAAACCAATATTTTCTGAACCTTTTGAAGGATTATTACGCTCTAACTCAGCTTCTTTATCACGCTTTTTCTTAGCTTCAACTTTTGCAGTATATGAAGCAACATTGTTTTTGAGTTTTTCCATGTTAGCCAGTTCAATTTCTGTCTGTTGTTTTAAAATTGCCTGTTCTGCTTCATTATCTAATTCTTTAAGGAAAGTACTTTCTTCTTCAAATGAGAAATCAAAATTATAGTCTCCTAAAATATTACTAATCTCATCATCTTCATATTCTTTTACACTTTCTTGATTACCAAAAATTGACTCGGCTCTTTTCTTCATGCTTTCGCAAGGAATAGGCTCATAACTAAACTCTAAAGCCCTTCCTCGGTCATAACCAGAAGACAATGGTAAACGTTTTATCTGAGAATCATTTTTACTGTTTTGATGCAAAAATAAATATCTGCTAACAGTCTGTGAATTAGATATATTGTTTACAAATAATATAAAGAAAAATGAGATGCTAATAGATGTAAATATATTTTTAGTTTCACGATTCATTTTGTTATTTCCTATATTTACATAATCTAAGTCGTATGTAAAAAAATCAATCAACATCTCATAGGTTCAAAATCTATTTCTCACCATATCGCTTTGATTCGCCTATTACCACATAACCTTCGTTACAATTACCTAAAACCGTGACTTTGCAATCAGGGGTTCCTGTAAAATTAATTTTAGGTGCTAGAACTTCTATATAATAAGGGTTATCATGATAAGGCGAAAATTGAGCTTTATATATCCATGCTCCTACTTCTTCAAAGCCATCTATCTGAAGTTTAATTCTTAGAAATTTGAAAACCTCTCCACCTTTTACCATTTTAAAAGCTGGATGCCAAGGCAAAGGCTCTGTTGTAAAATCAGGAGAAAGAACTACAAGAGGCTTTTCCAATAGAATATTAATAGTAGCAGCCTTACAAATAGTTACTTCCGGGAAACATTTTTCAAAAAAAGGCATCTGTTCCTTTACTGTATTTGAAGATTCCCCAATACCCTTTTGTATTTTTCCATTTATATAAGCTGCCATTTTTTTCTCCTTAAACAGTTATAATTATAGAATAGAGCAAAGAGAGCTTTTTGTAAACATTTTTGAAGATTAAAGATTTAAGAAGAAAGATAGAAGCTTTAGACTATAAGTAAACATAAGAAACACAAAGTAGAGAGTTAAAAATCGTCTAAAAGTTGTCATTTCGAAGAGTGTAGTATCGTGACAATCTAAGCTTACAACAAAAACCGACTACAAAAATTACCTTTCTTCAATCTTTCATCTCCATTTATGGTCTTATATCTTACATTAAATATCTTGCCTACAAAGATAGTTTTTTGATAGAATCACAGTGAAATGGAATCGAACAAAACTTATAAAATAATAGTACCATATACAGAGTCATCAGCACCTTATAAAAAATATAAAATAGAATATGTTGTTGAGGCTCTAAATCGTAACGAAGCAAAAATAAAAGCTGAAAACGAATTTGAAAGCTATTCTCATAGCACAAGTGCATCATGGATAAGAATACCAGACCTAAGTGCCATCAGAATATGGCGTGTCTTCCCCAATGATCCCCCCACACCTCAATTTATTGATAATCTTATAAAACAGATTCCATGCAAAGACAAAAACAAAACAATAAGTATTCTCAAACGATTAGGTGAACTCGAAGATTCTAGCGCAAGTTCAAAAGTTATTTCTCAAATAAAAGAAGATGACCCGCAAATAGTATCAACAGCCATATATACACTCGGTTCTATCGGAGATCCAACAAGTTTTTTTGCTGTTAAAAATGCTTTTTTTCAAAAAAATGATTCTGAAATAAAAAAAGCTGTAGTTGAAACTCTTCTTAAATTAGCATTACCGGAAGATAATATCTTAGAATTTTATGCTGTAGCAATTAAAGATAAACATACTAGAGATATTGTATTCCGACTAGAAAATTCGGTATTGATTCCTATATGGCTTGCTGAAATATCTAATGAAAAGGAGTTTGAAATCGTTAAAAATAACACTCTAAAATTAGGTGAAAAAGCCTTAAAAGTTTTAACTTCTCTAAATTCCAAACATCCACAAATCTTTTCTTACGCTTCTAAATTGGTAGAAATTCTTAAGCCATTAGCAACAGAAAAGGAATGGGCAGATCTTCCTACTGCCTTAAAAAAATATAAACTTTATAATATTTGATTGTATTGAATGAATGTGATAGCATTTCACACAATAGATATACTCATAGATTCTTATCTAAATTTACAGTATCAATAAATGAAATGGGTTCCAATAGATTATGAGAGAAAAAAATAATATAATGAAAACACTAGCTTTATGGGCTTTAGTGTTGGTTGTATTCCTTTCTGTTTTTACAAATAATTCTTTCCAAGGTAAAACAGAAAATATTCAATACTCTGAATTTGTTTCAATGTTAAATAACAAAAAAGAGGACGGTTACCCAAAACAACTTATTTCAATCACAATTAATGATAGAGAAATAATTGGGAAATACAACCTGTCCATTACTTCATTTGATGGAAGCCAAAACGGTTCCGAAAACAAAAGCTTTAGAACTGTAATCCCAGAAGACCAAGGTCTTATGGATTTAATAAGAAAAACTGCTGTAGAAAAAGGCTTGAAAGTTAATGTAGAGCCACCTGCTCAAATGTCATGGTGGTTAAATCTTTTAATTAACTGGTTCCCGTTTATTATTTTAATCGGTGCATGGTTGTTTATCCTTAATAAAATGCAAGGTGGCGGAGCTAAAGCTTTAAGTTTTGGCAAAAGCCGTGCAAGAATGATAGATCCGACAGAAAAACGCGTTCTATTTAAAGATGTTGCAGGTATAAATGAAGCCAAAGAAGACCTTCTTGAAGTTGTAGAATTTTTGAGAGATCCTCGTAAATTTACAGATTTAGGAGCAAAAATTCCTAGAGGCGTATTACTGTTTGGGCCTCCAGGCACAGGAAAGACTTTACTTGCTAGAGCAGTTGCAGGAGAAGCAAGTGTTCCTTTCTTTAATATAAGCGGTTCTGAATTTGTTGAAATGTTTGTAGGGGTTGGTGCATCTCGTGTTAGAGATTTGTTCGACCAGGCACGACGTAATGCTCCCTGTATCATATTCATGGATGAAATAGATGCTGTAGGTCGTCAAAGAGGAGCAGGTCTTGGTGGAGGTCACGATGAACGAGAACAAACACTAAACCAGATACTCGTAGAAATGGATGGATTTGACAATACAAAAGGGATTATACTTATAGCCGCAACAAACAGACCTGATGTATTAGATCCTGCTTTATTAAGACCTGGAAGATTTGACCGACAAGTAGTTGTGGATCGTCCAGATATACGTGGTCGTGAAGAAATATTACAGATTCACGTCAGAGAAAAACCTATTGCCGATGATGTCGATTTAAATGTTCTAGCAAGAAGAACACCTGGTTTTGCAGGAGCCGAATTAGCAAACTTAACAAATGAAGCAGCTATTTTAGCAGCTAGAAAAGGTCGAAAAGTAATATTAATGCAAGACTTTGAAGCCTCAATCGATAAAGTTATAGCTGGTTCAGAACGCAAAAGCAGAATTATATCAGAAAAAGAAAAAACTAATACTGCTGTTCACGAAATGGGTCATGCACTTGTTGCTCATTATTTACCAGATACTGATCCAGTACACAAAATAACAATTATACCACGTGGAATGGCTCTAGGCCTTACAATGCAATTACCCGTAGAAGACCGATTGTCGGTTTCAAGAACTCATTTAAAGAACCAGATTTGTATTCTTCTCGCTGGTAGAGTTGCAGAAGATCTGGTTTTCCACGAAATTACTTCTGGTGCTTCAAACGACATAGAGAGAGCAACTAAAATTGCCAGAAAAATGGTTTGTGAATTAGGAATGAGCGATGAAGTAGGTCCTTTACATCTTGCCGAAAGCAATCAACCTATTTTCTTAGGTCGAGATTTTAGTACGCGTAATGATATCTCTGAAGAAACCGCCCGTAAAATCGATGAAGAAATTAAAAAGCTTATTGATTGGGCTTTCCAAGAATCAAAAAGAATACTTACAGAAAATCGTGAAATTCTTGATAGATGTTCTAAAGCTCTTCTTGAACGAGAAACAATTAATGCTGAAGAATTTGAAAAACTAATCAAAGGAGAAGAATTAGAACCTTTACCATCAATATCTAAACCTGTCGTAGAAAATAATTCAACTCCAGAATTAACAACTACCAATGAATAAAAATTAAAGGATAAAAAAACCTGCTACTGTATAATACAGTAGCAGGTTTTTTTATTATAAATCAATTGTAATAAGGATTTTATAATTAGCTTTTTTATATAGTTTATAAAATAATCACCCTGGTCTTTTAAAACCAGGGCGTATTACTACTTACTTGTTGTATTTCAATAAACCGTCATTTTAAATAAAAAAGAAGCAAAAATTATTATAATTCTACTTTTTATTTAGCTAAAGCTTCTTTTAACTGACTGCGTAAAGCTTCAAATTCCTTTTGAGATTTTGCAGGAACAGCTCTTTCGTTATCTGCTAAATAATTAATCTTAACAAGAACCTTACGATAAACTCTATTCTTTGGATTTTTTTTAGCAGAAGCAACGACTTTGTTTAATGCATCCATTTTGCCTTTCTTTACTTCGTCAACAACTCTATTTACAGCAGCAAACTCACCTTGAGCGGCAATCATATCATCCCACAAAGTTTCTTTTGCAAAAGCCAAGTCTTGATAAAGCCATGGGCAATAATAAGAAGTTGGGAAAAATATAGCTATTCCTTTTGACTCCTGAGCTTCTTGAGTAGTAAATCTGTTTGCTATAATAAGTTGTTTCCCAGAATCTTGAAGTTTCTTAATAGCGGTCTTCATAGATTCATCTACATATTGCTTTTTCAAATTTTCCAAAGAATTCAATCCTGTTGGTTCTGTCATTAATTCAACAAAGTGAAGTAAATCCATATTGTCAGGATAAGCATATTTTTGAGTATACACATTCATTTGTCTGAAAAATCTAGAAAAATCTTTTGACATACCAACTTTGGAAAACCCATTTATTGCATCTATAAACTGTGGTAATTTACTCATATCTAATGCAGACTGAGTAGATTTTGCCTTTCCCTGGCTACCACCATTATAGGAATCACCAAAAGCATTAACCCAATTAATAGAAAAATCTCTCGGACTCATACCTTTTTTAACATTTTTGAGAATATCGTTATAAGGTGCACCTTTACCTGGTTCTGTTTCTTCCGAGCCAACCATGTAGTTAACCTGATCTTTTACAGCATAAGCAACTTCGACCATTTGCATTAAACAAGCATCGAAGCAAAGAACATCTATTTTTTTCCCAAGAATTTTATTTGCTTCATTCAAAGCAACTGTTAAATCATTCGTCGTAATGTGATTATTGCTGGAATCATCATATGAAATACCTTTTAATACAGATGCTGATTCTTTTTTATCTTTCCAGCCAGAGCCATGGTTCCAAAAAGAAAAAGCATAATGCTTTGCAGGATAATTTTCTTTTACAAATTTAACAAACTTGACAAATTCTTTATAATCACCCATGTCCAGTTCGCCCATATCTTTAAGTTTTTTAATATTGCCTTTTTCAATATAGTTAATCTGAGCAGGTTCTCTTTCACGGTCTATAAGTGAAACAATATTTAAATATTCATTTGACCCAACCTGACTCATTTCTTCCTGGTCGGCAACTCCAAATTCGTCAAGATTATTATCAGCATTAAGAAATACTGCTAAGGTCCATTCTTTTTCTGGATTCTTTTTTATATTTTTGGGAGCAGCTGAAAAAGAAGTGCTGCATAAACCTAATATAAGAGCAGCTACAGTTAAAATAGATGTTTTTTTCATGGAGTCTCCTTATATAATTATGGCTTGAATCGAAGCTTATTTTTTTATTGTACAGAAATAACCCAAAAGTGTCAATAAAGACCAGACCCCTAAAAAAGACAACAAAAAAGCTCTGAAACAAATGCTTCAGAGCTTTTTTGCAAATTTATGAAAAAGATCAAGAGACTTTAAGTAATCTTCCAAGCTCGACGAAGAATTTAACCTTGCGATGCACATGCTTTTTTGCGTTATGCTTATGCTTTGCGACTTACTCCAAGGTCATGTTCTCCATAGAAAGGAGGTGATCCAACCGCTGGTTCTCCAACGGTTACCTTGTTACGACTTCACCCCAGTCATCAATCCCACCTTCGACAGCTGC
>CAJOND010000049.1 GCA_905236675.1 Candidatus Rifleibacteriota bacterium
TGGCAGGCCAATCTAAAACGCACTTGTGCGTAGCTAGTAGTATTAGGGCTATGCCCGAAAATGAAAAACCACCCGCTATGCGGGTGGATATTTATTTTTGTTTTCAACTGTCAAAGATGGGAATATATTCTATTAATAATTTTTATAATAGCAAGATATTTATTTTAAGAAGAAGTATTTCTTTTAAATTCTTCTTTTTGCCCTGTATTTACCTATAAAAAACTTATGATTGGGAAAAATTTTGCCGATATTTAACTTGAGCTAGCTAATCATGAATAATAATTTATCCGACAAGAAACAATCTTGCTCTGGATGGTATTGCAGCCACTGTGGAGCATATAATAAAGTCACAGCCGCAAAGTTCTGTGGCAAATGTGGTGCTGTCAAAGAAACCACAAAAGTTGAACAGCCTGTTTTAAAAGCTGATACAAAGAAGATAAACATTAAAGTTCTGCTGCGTAAAAACTATAAAAAAGCATTACATTATTTAAAATACTGGTTTTTACCCTCTAATGATAGATTCTTTAACAGGGTTATAGCTTCTGCTTTTTTGTTGCTGATTATTTCAATATTTACAGGTTATAGAATGTATACAAATGTGAATAGTATTCATTTAACCAAATCTAGGTTTTCCGACGTATCCCTTGACCACCCTGTTTATTCTGTATGCAAAAATCTTTTAGATATAGAAGCCATAAGTTTTAGAAAAAATCTAGAGTTGGCACCCTATGAAACCATTTCTGCCGCAGAATGGAACCATGCCTTAAATCAGGCTTCAAAATATCTTAATCACAGGTATTCTGTTTCTGCATATTTTTCTAAAAATGACCCTGTTTCTGTAGATAGCATAAATAACAAATTAAGAGCATTGAATGCAAATAGTCCAGATATTATCGACACTAGTCGTATTCAAAGCTTTTATTTGCTAGAACAGGTTCTGTTTAATTAAAAAGGAAGGAGCAAACAAATGAAGCACAAATATATATATATGTTTTACCTGATGATACTTTTTTCTGCAATTTCTTGGCGTGTAACAAGAGCTTATCCAACTCTTTCTGAAATTAAAGAAGTTAGTATTTCAGAAGCAGATAGCCAGACTTTGGTGACAATTGATTTATCAAAGCCAACTAAGGTGGTTCCCTACTTAAAAGGAACAGAAAACTGTATTGTTCTTGAATTTGATAAAGCAGTTATTTCCGGAGACCTGAAAAAAAAGGCTTTTGCTAGCCGTGATATAAAATTAGGTTATATAAGTGTTTCAAATAATGAAAAATCAAATAACAAAGAAAAAGAAGGTAAAGTTAAACAAAATAAAAAGGTAAAAGCCAAATTTTTCTTTAAACCTGACTGTTTACCATCTGTAAAATATTCCAAAGATAAAGTTGCTTTGAAGTTCGCTATTAAAGATGGTTTGGCAAAGGCTTCACAGTCACTGTCAAACTCTTTAATGCATCCAGGAGAAGAAAAGTATGCTCCTGTTGTTATAAGTTTGGAAGATGCTCCTTTTTTGCCTGTAGTAAAAGAAATAGCAACTCAGGCTGGAATGGACCTTCAATTCAAAGGAAAGATGCCAGAAACTTTTTCTATAGAACTACAGTCTGAAGATCCTTTTGAAGCCATTTGCTCTATTGCAGTTAAAACAAATATGAAATTCTATAGAGATGGTAAGATTTGGTATCTTGAAGGAGAAGCCTGAGTAGGAAATGGATAGATTTGCATTGAAAAATCCTATAACAAAAATTGTTATTGTGGTTTTTCTATGCTCAAGTATTCTCTTTTTATCAGCTTTTACTTGTCAAAAAGAAACAAAATATCTTACTAGACTAGAATTAGCTGTGGTGTTGGAAAAAATTCTTGATGATACTTCGATTGAACTAAAGATAAAAAACGGAAAATCTTTTTCAGACCTTTCAAAAGGTCAGTATAAAAGTATCGAGAATATTATAAAAAGTGAAATAATGGATGGTTTTTCTGATGGTACTTTTAGACCTGATAAACCAATGTATAATATAGAAGTGGTTTCGTATTTACAAAAACTTACAGGTTTTCTAAGAAAATATAAACCGAATTCTTTTCAAGCAAAGCAACTTTTCAGAATTCTATCTTACAATGAAGAAGCTACAATTGCTTTTGAATATAGTCCTCAGAATTTCCCCAAGGGTCTTGAACAACCAAATGGCTTAACGCCCAAATCTTTTGCTGTAGAAATAACTAATAAACTGATTCCCAATCAAAATGAATCTGAAAGATTTGTTTTTTCAGGAAAAATAATAGATAGTGTTAGCAATAAACCTATTGTTAATGCCTATATTTCGGCAAACAGTAATGCTATGGCTGTTGATAAAGATGGGCGCTTCATGTTCAACTTAGATAAAAACACAAAAACGGCAGATTTGTTTGCTGCCGCAGATGGTTATCAACCTTTGGAAATTCGCAAAGATCTTAATTTAAGTCGGAATATTACTATAAGGCTTAAACCTATAAATAATTGAATTGTTAAGCTCTGGCTTTTTTTACTACAGCAACAACAGCACCTATTGCAAGTAGGCCTAATCCTCTTAGTAAAATTTTACCAAGACTACCAAAAATTAAATAGTTGATATAAGTTGGATTTCTATTTTTTGCATTAAAAGAATCAATGAAATCTTTATATTGTTTTATTGATTCTACGTCCGTTGTCTGACTGTAAGAAAATTCTACTATAAATGTATAATTAAGCTTGACTACAATAAAACGTTTAAACCAGGTCTTTCCTATTAAAAATTCTATTACATGTGCTTTAGAACCGCCCAAGTATGAATAACTAGTTGATCTCATTCCAGAATCAGCTAATAGACTATTTACTATTTCGGCTCGTTGTTTTGAAGAATAATTTGGAGACTTCTCTTTTAATATTTTATCTACAGAATTTTTTACTTCGTTAGAATATTGTTTGTAGGCTTTGTTTTCTACAGCTGATTTAAATGTATCTAGTTCATTTTGGTCATATTTTGCAATAATGTATGCATCATTCTTCTCAACTTATATAGCAACTCTAGGATTATATGTGGTCTTATCTCCTTCTTCCGGCTCGAAATTTTCTAAGAAGAAAGCTATATTTTCATCAGAATCTTTATCAACTTTTCAACCTTTATCATCTACAGATAAATACTTATTACTAAAAGCATAAAGATTAGAATTTATTGCAAAAATAAGCAGACCAATAATTATTAGATATTTTTTCATTTACTTTTAATTTACTCCAAATACTACATTAATATATTAAATTATATCTTAAAAACAGTATAATAAAAAGCCCTTTTTATTATCTTAAAAAGGGCTTTTTATTCATGATGTTATTGAAGAAAAAATCAGTCTGCTTTTACTTCTTCAGCAACAACAACGACTTTTAGATGAGCTTTGACATCGCCTGTAAATCTAATGGTGACTGAATGTTCGCCAGTTTCTTTGATGTGGTCAGCTACGATTAGCTTCTTATCTACATCAACTTTAGCAAGCTTGCTGATTTCTTCTGCAAGTTCAGCACTGGTAACAGAACCAAACAAACGACCTTTATCGCCAGCTCTCTTTGTAATAGTAACAGTTAAGCCTTCTATCTTGGTTGCCATGTCGCTGTATAAAGCTTTTTCTTTAGCAGCTTGTTTTTCCCAAGAAGATTTCATAAGCTGAAGATGCTTTTTGGCACCTTCGGTTGCTAATATTGCTAAATTTCTTGGAAAAAGGTAATTGCGGGCAAAACCTTCTGCAACATTTTTTAATTCGCCTTTTCTACCGACTCGGGGAACGGTATTTATCATTAAAACTTCCATTTTTTTCTCCTGAGTAATTGTCAATAATCAAAAAAATCATCGTCATCAGAATTGTCTGTGACATCTAGTGTTGTTTTCTTCAATCTAAATTCTGCCCAAACATCTATTAATCCAAGCCAAATTGTAAATTGAGAAAAAACCAAAGCAATAAGCGATAAAATTAATCTTGTAGATGGATCAATCTTATACTTGTCATACATAAAAAACAGTAAAGAAAAACCAATGATTAGATATAGGATATTGCTTATAATAAAGCAGTTAGCTCCTAATATTTGTATCATTTTTGCTCCAGGAATGCTTTTTATACTTCCAATCAAAAAATACATTGCTAGACCAAAAATATATAACCATACCAGGTTCCAATCAAATGACCAATCCTTAAATTTAGGAAATGGTTCAAATTTTAATCCTAAAATTGAGCCTTTATATGCCGCTATCGAATATATAAGGCCTAATGTAATCAAATGCCACAAGAACATCGTTGTGTTTGCAACAAGAAGTAAAAATCTATCTCCTAATTCATTCGGATGTTCAATACTGAAATTTTCCTTAAGAGTTTGAATAGATTTAGAATAATCCATATACATTGCATATAATGTTTTATTCTTTGCATATTCTTGTTCGTGTTCTTTTAACTGTTCTTCTGTAACGACTATTAGCTTACAAATACATTCTTTAAAAAACTTAGCCCCATCTAACAAAGCCCATAAACCACTTGAAAAAGCAGTTGATGTCAAAAGAGCTAAGCATACTGCATTTAGAGGTGTCAACTTTAGTCTAACTGCAACAAACAAAAATACTATAGGCATTATAATTAATGCTACAAGTATAAATGTTACTAATAAACTAGTTGACATATCCAAAGAGTTTTAAGAATTAAACGTTAGCAAAAGGAAGAAGAGCCATATTGCGGGCACGCTTAATTGCAGTAGTGAGATGCTTCTGATGAGCGGTACAAGTACCAGTAGATCTGCGACTGGTGATTTTGCCTCGGTCATTGATATATCTCTTCAAGCGGGCAACGTCTTTATAATCGATAAATGTAACTTTATCTTTACAGAAATGGCATACTTTTCTGTGTCTATGTCTTTTAAATTCGGTCATTTTTATTTCCTCCGATAAATCGTAAATAACATACTGTTATTATTCATTTAATTTAGAATGGAACAGCGTCATCATCATCTGATGGTGCAAAATCAGCAGAAAATCCTACATCATCGCCGCCAGAATTAGACATTTCATCCATAGAATCTCTACTAGAGCCAGATCCTAAGAATTGAACATTGTCGGCTACGATTTCTGTAATGGTTCGCTTTTGTCCATCCTGAGTTTCATAACTGCGATTCTGCAATCTGCCTTCAACTAGAACAGGTCTACCTTTTGTTAGATATTTTGCACAGTTTTCACCAATGCGACCCCAAACTATAATGTTGAAATAACTGGTTTCTTTTTTAAAGTCACCATCATTCCCCTTATAAGTTCGATTAACTGCAATACTAAAGTTAGCAACAGAAGTGCCTTGAGCAGTATGCCTTAATTCCGGGTCTCTAGTTAGATTACCGAGCAAAAATACTTTGTTAAGATTACCAGCCATAGCAGATTGATTTTTACTGACCGCGAACAGTGGTCATGAAGCGAAGAATAGTCTGATTAATCAGATATGTTCTTTCGAGTTCTTTTAAAGCTTCACCAGTAGCTTGGAAATTAATGAGAACATAATTACCTTCAGTATGCTTTTCTACTGGATAAGCGAGAGGACGGCGACCCCATTTGTCGATTTTTTCGACCTGACCGCCATTTTTGGTAATAGCATTTTCAACTTTACCAATTAGGGCATCGAGAGCTTCGTTTTCGATACCAGGTTCGGTAAAAAACAAGGTTTCGTAAGGTTTCACTATAAAAACCTCCCTTCGGATAAATTTCAGCCCTTGCAATATTTTCAGGCAAGAGCAGGGATGTACCCTATAGAATACCACGAAAACATTTTAAAATCAATAATTATTTATAATTATCAAGGTAAACGTAAATTTTAAGTCCAAATTAGATTGTGCTAATTGCCTACACATTTGTCATAAAAAGTATAGCGTATGGGCTTTAGCCCTGAAAGCTATACGGTTATGACAATGCAAACAAATATAAAACTAGCAAAATACAAATATAGTTAAAACAATTCTCTTTTCTCTAATCTCTGCTCGCTAATCTCTTTTAAGACAGAGTTTATTGTTGTTTCTCTTCGAGATTAATGTCTTTTTCAACGATTTTTCTATTTTTTGAAGTGGCAAAAATAACAATACCTGAAACAATAAAACAAATTGCTAAACATTGGCTAGATGTCATTCCCCAGCAATCGAAAGGATTAAGTCGAATATATTCTATAAAAAACCTTGCAATACCAAACCAGACCAAAAAGAAAGCAAATCTATGTCCTTTCCCTATTTTCCACCAGGTTCCAAAGAGTAAAATCATGCATAATATAAAAGATAAGGAAGATTCGTATAAAGGTGTCGGGTGAACGGGAATATCTATAGGAATTGGTTCGTTTGGAAAGAGTTCTTTATATTTATCTACTAATAGGCTGTTAGAAGAACTTAGTGTGGGAACGATTCCCTTTGGAAATGTCATAGCCCAGGGTAATTTACATGGGATCCCGTAACATCCGTCTCCTGCAAATATACATCCTAATCGTCCTAATACATATCCCCAGGCAAGACCAGGAGCATATAGATCAGCTAATTTAAAAAATGGTTCACCTGATTTTTTTACTCTCCAAATACAAAGGCCAAATGCCATTACATAACCACCTAATACAGAAAAACCTGTAGTGGAAAGAAAAAGAGTGTGAATTGGATTAGCTAAAAATTCTGGAATGTTTTCTAGAACATACATTATTCTAGAACCTACCATCCCGCCGAATATAGCTAAAAAGTGCAAATCCCAACCTAAATCAACGCTGACACCAGCTTTCTTGAACTGTCTATTAACCATCAAGAAACCCGTCAGAAATGCAGTGGCAAGTAAAACTCCGTAAGTGCCAATTTTTATTGAACCAAATTGAAAAAGTATAGGATGCATAATGGGGCTAAATTACCATAAATAAAAATAGCTTTCAACCATAAACAATCATTGCTACATGGCATATGCAAACATTTTTAGCTAATAGACGCTATTTGCAATACGTCATACTACAATAACTACCAAAAATAATAATTACTAAGAAAAAATGACAGCTTTGCTTGATTTTTTCTTATCTAATTAGCTTTATTGTTTCCTGCTTCGTGGTAATCCTGTTCTGTATTGACTTTCCAGATTATAGACTTGTCGGTTTCACCGCAAATCGCTCTTACAGCTTCAATAGAAGTCAACATTGAGTGGTCCATATTGTTGTAGCGATGTTGACCATTTCGGCCAACACAATAAAGATTGTCGTATTTTTCCAAATATTCCTGAACTTCGTTGAATCTTTCGTATGTTCCAAAGTAAGCAGGATAAGCTTTTTTCATTTTGATTCTTACAGAATCCTTAACATCGGCTTTATCTATGATACCAATAGAATCTAATTCGTTAATAGCAAATTTGATAAATTCATCGTTTGGAGTATTCCACATTTTATCGCCTTCATTACAGAAATATTCCAAACCTATCCAAACTGTATGTTCGGGGTCTTTTAACATATAAGGCGACCAGTTGTTGAATATTTGAAGTCTTCCGAGTTTTACTTCACGTTCTTGAATGTATATCCAGCAGTCTGGAACTATATTCCCTAAAGTCTTTTTATTTGTAGTATTTTTTATTTTAAGTTTATCTACAAGCAAACCAACAGTAATGAAATCTCTATAGGGAAGTCCGTTTGCGATTTCTTTAACATTTGATGGTGTTTCTGCTGGCATTGAATTTATTAAGTCTTTTATTGGCATTGAAGAAATGAAATAATCGCCGAAAACTTTTTTGTCTTCGCTATCTTGCTTATAGGAAACAGACTTTATTTTCTTTTTTCCATTTTCTTCAGCAGTTTCTATTTGGCTTACTTCTGCATTAAGTATTATCTCGCCACCAAGTTTTTTTATTTCTTCGGCCATAATTTCCCAATACTGACCAGGACCGAATTTGGGATAAATATATGACTCAATTAACGAGGTTTCAACTTTTTGATTTTTGACAAATGGCTTCATCAAGGCTGTTGTTAGAAGCTTTAGAATAGAAAGACCTTTTACTCTCTGAGCACCCCATGATGAGTCGATTTTTGAAGGGTGAACCCCCCAGAGCTTTTCGGTATAGTCTTCAAAAAACATTTTATACAAAGGTTCGCCAAAGCGGTTTATATAAAAATCTTCTAGCGAATCTCCTTTTCTTTTACGAATCATACTCTTAAGATAACCAAAACCAGCATGAATACTTCTACCTAACCCCATATTGGCAAAAGTCTGATATTTTACAGAAATAGGGTAGTCAAAAAATTTCTTTAAGAAATAAATTCTAGAAACCCTGTCGCGACGAAGCATTACTCTATCTTCGTTTTCGGGGTCTGGACCGTTTGGAACAAGATCTTTTACTCTTCCAAGTTTAATATCATCTATTGAATTTGCCCCTTGTATTGGCATTAGGTCTGTCCAAATCTTTTCTACTTCTGGAATTTTGGTAAAAAATCTATGACCACCAATGTCTATGCGATTATTATTATATTTGGCAGTTCTTGAAATACCGCCAATTTGGTCAGTTGCTTCAAGAATAATTGGCTTTATTTCCGTTTCTTTTAATAATTTATAAGCTGCAGTTAAGCCAGCAGGACCAGCACCTATAATAATAGCAGTTCCAGTAAGATTTTTTTTCATAGTTTTTACCTGAATATAATTATTTTTCTAGCAGCGTAGTTCCATAATAAAACTACAGCCGTTATTATACATTTGACAAGAAGATAACCATGTTCTACAAAATCATGGTGAATTAGGTCCCCTATGTATGTAAAACAATTATCTAGCTGAGGTTTTAATAATTCACAACCAAGATACATTCCTAACTGTGTTAAACCTAACCCTATAATACCAATTATTGCAAATATAATAAAAGATTTTGTGTCTCTACCTTTTCCCTGATCTTTTGCTTGAGTGAATACCATTTTAAGGGAAAGAGTATAGTTGACTATCAAACCCAATATAAAACCTACTGTTGTAGCTAAATATACGTTGGTAGGATAAGCATATTTATAGAAAACAAACTCTTTAAAAATATATAAAGAACAAAAATCGACGACAAAAGCTATGCCACCAACAACAATATAGCGAAGAAACTCAAAGAATATAATTTTTGTCTTTTCTTTATTCATATCTAGATAAATATAATGATAATTTTTAAAAAAATAAAATCATTTTTTTAATCTAAATTTTTAAGTTGAAATGAAAAAACTATAAAACATCTTTATAACAAGATGTCTGTTACTCTTTAAAACCCATCTATTTTTCGAACATCAAATTATTGAATCTTCAACCTATCTCGTTTATAATTCTTAAAAAAAATGTCGCTTGCTTCAATTAAAATAAAATTAAAATGGCTCAAGCATAATTTCAAGAAGATTTGTGATTATGCTATGCTGAATTTAATCGGCATCTCCAGTATGATTTTGGTTCCTATAAAAGAGGCTTAAACTATTTACGAGAAGCAAGTTTACTGAATCCCGAATCTGTTGACGAGTTGATTATTTTAAATGATTCCTGCTATGGTCCTGTTTATCCATTATCCGAAATATTCATTCGCATGGAAAATGAAGCTTGTGATTTTTGGGGATTTAACGGCTATAAACACGGAAAACACAGAAATTTCAAATCTTATATTTCTTCAAATTTCTACGTTTTCAGAAAGAAAGTGATTTTTTCTGGGTATATATACTAGTTTTTCAGCAGAATAGAAAAAAATATGACCGAAACGGCGTAATAGCAAAACTTGAAAGCGAATTTACTGCTTTTCTAGAGGAAAAGGGTTCTTGTGGCAGACTGTTTGTGATGATTTTGAAATCGACAGTATTCATAATCCCTTGTCTCTTTTAAAAAAGTATAGAGTTCCTCTTGTTAAAAAAAGGCTTTTCAAAGAACTCAACATGAAGACATGAATGAGGTATTTAAGATTATCTCTGAAAATAATCCTAAGCTAAGAGAGTGCATTCATTTCAAACCTGTTGTTCTAGCTGATTATAAGTTTTCTTCGATTAAAGAGCACCTGTCTTCTTTGGAAGTAAAAAGACAAAAGCTTTCTCAAAAAGCGGAAAAAAGAGAGAAAATATTAGCAATATTTTTGACTGGAGTATGGGATCATTTTTCTTCGCAGAGCCTATTTGAAGAAATTTCTTTAGTTAAAGCTTTAAACTTAGCAACAGTTACATTCATTTCCTTCGCAGCCTGTTGAATAGTAAGAAGTCCTTTTTTCACAAGTTCAGCTAAAGTTAATACTTTACCTTTTTCGATACCCCTGTTTTCTATTCTATCTAATACTTCACACATGGTTACAGGTTTTCCTTTCGTTGCAAATAACTTAGTATCAGGTGTGAATCTTTCATCACCAGTTAGAATACGTAACAGACGCAATACCTCTGTAACGTGCTTTATGACGTGATTGGGAGGAACGTAATCCTTCTTGGTTCTTAACTGAACAAAATAATCTGCTACTATCTTAAAATCGCTTTTAAACAGATTTACCTGTTCATTTGACAGAAAAGAAATTTCAAAGATATTTGCTTTATGGTCACTTACAAAGGGCTTTAACTCTTCAGAGATTATTAACCTTTCATAAAGAGTTTTAGGCTTGTTCCAATGCTTACTGCCAAAATACAGAACTAAGGTAACTACAGGATAACGTTCTTTCCTTTCGTCATTCAGTAATTGTTCTTTATAGGCAGCTCCGTCATAAGAGCATATTCTTAGTGGCATATCAGAATCAGGTTTGGTTTGATTTTCAATACCATATAAAGCAATTCTGATACTATTATTGTTCCAGAACTTAGCTACATCTCTTTCCTGTTCATGAAGTTTTCCATCAATTTTTAAACAGAATCTAGGTGTTTCATCTTCCAGGTCTTTTTCTTTAATCCGTTTACCATTAAAGAGAAGCAACATTTACTATGTCTGCAAAGACATCGTTATAAGCTTCAAGAGTTTTTTCTGCTATATCTTTCTGTCCCATCTAGTGTACTCCCTATGCTTAATTATAAGATTTAGGAGCTTATGTTGCAAGGAGTAAATAGACCCTATTATTTATTTATAATTGAAACGAAACCTCCGAAACACCAGCCTGTGACTTCGCCATCAGTTACTTTATACCAATTAGATGTAATATTTTCAATGGTTTGTTTGGGTCCGTTAGTATCAAGAATTGTAACTTCCTTATTATATGCAAAACTACCAACCTTTTGAGATTTAGTATTAGGTTCTTTTCTTGCATTAACTCCAGATTTTGCTGTAATTACACCAATAGTTTTATTATTAGAAATATTATAAGTATAATTATTTGATGATTGAGAAGTAGCAAACTCAGTTGATTTCAAATTATAACCATCAGATTTGTAACTATTATTTTTATCAGACATAAAAGTTTCATTAGTCGTTTTAGGCGTTTCTATTGTATTAGTATTAATTTGAAATTCATCTGAACTTGTTTGCTTTTTTATTTCGTTTTGAGAAAAAACTCCAGTTTCTTCCGTTTTTTCTTGTGATAATGAATTACTGTTTTTATCTGTTTCGCTTAAATTATATGATTCATCTGGAACAAGGGCGAGGCGGAAGCCAGTATTACTAGTAATGTAACTAGGATTACAGCCAGACCTGCTCGCAGAACGACAATATTTAGCAAACGTATACCCTCCACCTCCACGTATAACACGTTCAGAACCACTATTACATATTGGATCAATTACAGTATAAGTTGGATAATTACCATAAAAATCTCTACACCACTCAGATGCATTACCATGCATATCATAAATACCCCACACATTAGGCTTTTTCTGACCAACAGGAAGAAATTCTTCATATTCATCTTCTTCTTTATTATAACAAGCAACTTCATTCAGATTAGAACAAACACCATTTATTGAAGTCAAATTTTTCCCATTATTTAAAGCTGTATTTGTTCCTGCTCTGCAGGCATATTCCCATTGAGCTTCCGTAGGCAAATCAAATTTATAATATTTAGGTAAAGCACTAGAAAAAATTTCATTTAACTTATTACAAAAATCTTTAGCATTATACCAATTTACAAAACGAACTGGAAAGTCTCCATTATAGTTTTCCAATATAAATACATTTTTACCCATGATAGTTTCATATTCTTTTTGAGTCACTTCATATTTTCCAATATAGAAAGGTTTAGAAATTGTAACTTTATGTTGCTTTTCATCTTCATCTCTGCCAAATTCATTTTTTGGACTACCCATCAAAAAACTCCCATCAGGACACTTAATCATATTATTCAAAATATTATTAAATATATTTTGAATAATATTTGGCCTAGTCTTATCATTTAAAATTACTATTTTTTCGGATTTCACATTATTATCTCTCTCAAAAATATTCTCATCATTGACAAGAGCTAAACGGAAGCCAATATAAGTATAATAACTATAAGGAGAGTAACCAACTCGACTAGCAGAACGACAGTTTTCTATAACGTCAAACCAACTACCTCCACGAACAACACGAAAATCACCACCATTAGCATTTGCTGGATTGGTTACATCATTTGCTGAGTAATCGCCATACAAGTCTCTGCACCATTCCTCTACATTACCATGCATATCATAAATACCCCAGGAATTAGGCTTTTTCTGACCAACAGACTGAACATTTATATAACTACCGCTTGAATTATTGCTATACCATCCTATTTCATCAAAATTTGGACATATTTTTTTGTCAACAATTGTTGTTAGATTTTTACCATTATTTAAAGCCGTAGTAGTTCCAGCTCTGCAAGCATATTCCCATTGAGCTTCCGTAGGCAAATCAAATCTGTATCCCAATGGCAATTTATCTTTATAAATTTCATTAAGTACATCACAAAATAATTTTGCCTCATACCAACCAACAGAATTAATAGGCATATTGTTAAACTTTTTTTCATCAAAAGTATTGTTCCCCATAATAGCATAGTATTCTATCTGCGTAACTTCGTATTTGCCAATATAGAAAGGTTGTGAAATTGTAACTTTATGCTGTATTTCTCTACCATCTCTACCTAGTTCATTTTCTGGACTACCCATTATAAACGAACCAGCAGGACATTTTATCATTTCAAAATCTATCGATTCTACAAACGAATCTATATCTTTTTTTACCACATCTGCTAAATTAATTATTATTTCACGCTTTAATAATACTAAAATTCCGTATTTACATTCTTCTAATTTGTTTTTAAGTTCTGTAATTTTTCTATAAACTTCTTCAGAATTTCTTTCTATGTCATTTATTTCTTTTGTAAGTCTTTCACGTTCTCGATTATTTTTTAAATATTCTTCTGCCGACACTTCGATATACACGTGACGAATACCATAATATTTCGCTAATCTTTCAATTTCTTGACTATCTCCAAATCCATGCTTCATTTCATTAGAGACGACATACATTTCAAACCGACCTCTTGTATAAAATTTTTTACCTGTCATCAAAAAGCCATAATCACCAGTCCAATTCCCTATTAAATAAAAATTAAGAGGAAATTTTTCGTTTCCTTCGAATAGTAATTCTTGTATATCATTAGTTATATATATAATTTTGGGTAATTTAGCTTTTTCTTCCTTCAATCTGCTAAGTTCATTGTCTACTCGTTCTTTATTAACAGTTTTTTCAGCATCACTAAGAGTTTTAATTCCTTTTTTCATTGAATCTAATATATTTTGTTGCTCTGAATTAAAACACCATGGAAAAGAATTTAATATATTTTCTGTTTCATTTATAAAATCTTCATTATTATTTATATATTTTTTCCCTATTTCATAAGCATAAAGCTGTAAATAACCCTTTGCAAGATTACTATTTTTTAATAGTTCTTTTAAACAATCTGTTTTCTTACGGTAATTATTATCTATTATTATTTTTAATACAGATTCAACAAAATTTTTATTCAAATTAATATTATTTTGTTGAATTCTATTACAAATTATTTCAACTTCATTTTCGTTACAAATTTCTAAAAAGATTTTATTTAGTGAATAGCTATCTATATCTGTTATAGGATAATCAACAAAAGATGAAATAATTGCTTTCCTTTGATTGTCGTTCAAATAGAATAACACATTATGATTTTTCAAAAATTTTAGTCTTTCTTCTATTGGTGCTGTTGTGATAAATTCGGTCATCGAAGCTACAATCAGCTTTCCAACAACTTCATTTTCAAATTTTTTGAAAGCTGTTTTTTCCATCAAATCATATTTTTCATTTAGGCTAGAAGAAGCTATATTGGTCGCTACAAATTCTAATGCCTGCTGCCCCTGCTCTTTTGTGGCGTATTCTATAAAATCTTGTTCGTTTATGAGTTTATTTATTTCTGCATAATCACCTTTATTTATTACAGAATCAAAATTATAGCGATAATAAACAGGAATTAAAGCAATGACTGCTATTATAGCAACTACAATTAATCCAACTATTACAGGAACATTTAATGATTTTTCTTTCTTTACAGTTTCTTTGTTTTCAGATTCTTCCATTTCTAACTCCTAACTTTAAGAATGCTTCAGCCTTTTTTATTCTACAGGAACTAAAGCAACACGAAAACCAACAAAGAAATCATCTTTACCTGTTGAATTCGGATTTTTATCAGGAGCATAAAAATATCTAAAACCAGAACGACACATATTTGGAGGCCAGCAAAAACAACCACCCCTAATAACTCTGAATGAATCACCCAATTCTTTTAATAAATCATCATTCCTAATATTACATTTTGTTACACCTGTTGGATCCGTTTCTTCATAAATAGTATAATCTCCAAATAAATCATTACACCATTCTAAAACATTTCCATGCATATCATAAATACCCCATGCATTAGGCTTTTTCTGACCAACTTTATGTGGCATAACTTCTACTTTTTCTCCAAACCAAGCTACTTCTGATAAATTTGAACATTTACCTTCTAAAGTTGTTATATTTTTGCCGTTGTTTATTGATGTGTTTGTTCCTGCTCTACAAGCGTATTCCCATTGTGCTTCTGTTGGAAGGTCAAATTTAAAACCCTTTGGCAATTGAGTTGCATATTGAGAATTGAGTTTACTACAAAATTCTTTTGCCTTATTCCAAGTTATTCTATCAACAGGTTTATTAGCATCTTTTGATATAGATGGATTTTCACCCATAACTTTTTCATATTGGTTTTGAGTAATTTCAAACTTTCCTATGTAAAAAGGTTTTGAAATATTAACCAAATGTTGAGTTTCATTATAAAGGAAGCCAAATCCTTTTTCGCATGAATAACCGATTGTATTAAATCTTGTATCTAAATATTCTAAAAATGGACTGCCCATTATAAAGTTTCCAGCAGGACATTCAACCATTTCAAGATTTAAATCCTTTAATTTCCAAGTTTTACCTGTTGCTTTAATGTTTATTAATTTACTAGCAAATTTATCTTTTACGGCATTTCTAATATCGTCTAATTCAACAGGAATAAGTGCTAAACGAAAACCAAGACATATAAGTTTTCTCTCAGGAATTATGCTTCGTCTGTTAGCTGACCGACAACCAATTCCGTCACTATACCATCCTCCACCTCTAAACACCTTAAAATAGCCACTGTCTGCACCGACTGGATCTATCACATCATAATTTGGATATTCACCATACCAATCATTGCACCATTCCCATACATTTCCGTGCATATCATAAATACCCCATGCATTAGGCTTTTTCTGCCCAACTATATGGGTTGTCCCATTTGCATTTTTATCATTCCATAAGATTTCGTCTATTTTTAGATTATATATATCTTTTCCATTATTGAATAAAGAATCGGTTTTTGCTCGACAAGCATATTCCCACTGAGCTTCTGTAGGAAGTGAAAACTTATAGCCATTTGGAAGAGAATCCTTACTTTTTTCGTTAAGTTTCTCACAAAACACTTTTGCATCATACCAACAAACCATTTCAACAGGTTTATTAGAATCTTTAAAATGAGAAGGATTTTCTCCCATAACAGCTATATATTGTTCTTGAGTGACTTCATATTTTCCTATATAAAAAGGTTTAGAAATCTTAACTGAGTGTAAATTTTCACTATAATCAAATCCATATATTTTTTTATGAACAGATTCTTTATTAAACTCATCTTTATATGAATATGATTCTTCTTTTGAAGTGGCACCCATTCTAAAAGTTCCAGCAGGACATTTAACCAATTCTAGTTTTATTTCATTTATCAATATACTATTATCTGTATAAGATTGATTAATAGTATATTTTGAACAGCCAGACACGATAAAGGACAATAAAAAAACTAATAATAATAATTTATTTTTCATATTATCTCCTGAATTATAAACTCAGCGAATATAAAGTTATTTCTTTTTCTTTTCTGCTTCTTCCTTTTCAAATTTTTGTCTAGCAGCTTCCCAACCAATTCCACAATCGTATCTTATCTTAATCGAGTGAAACCCCATAATGCTATTCATAAAAATGGTAACATTTGGATTAAAAGCTATATGTATTTCTTTTGATTCTTTATTTAAGCTATTATATTTATTTTTTTCATCGTAAACATAACGATATATTCCATCTTCTGGTTTACTTTCATACTTAGTCCAAAATGGATAACTTTCAAACTTAGACTGAATAGAAGCAAATTTACCAATCGCATATCCCATGAAATCTATGCGATCAAAAACACTTATATCAGAAATCTTATTATCTCTTTTATATGCATTTCTTAAATCTAAGTTTAATTCAATTCCAATTACTTCATTTTTTTCAGAAAGAACAAAAGCAGAGTTATCAAATTCAGTATCTAAAAATTTCTTATTAAATTCTAATACAGAAACAGAAGACTTGGGTAAAGTAAAAGAATAATCAAAAGGCAAAATACTAAACGAATTATTTTCTCGAGCAGCCTCTCCAGCCTCTTCAAAACTCATTTTTTTCCAATAGTATTTATCATACTGGCCATATCCCCAAAAGCCAGAATTAAAAGGTGAATACTTGGTTCTTTTTTCTTTTATATCTCCATATAAAGGATAAATAAAAATAATTGCAGAAAACGTAATAATCAGTAAAAAGAACAAATAGTTTTTCTTCGTAATAGATATATTTATGGCAATATTATACATTTTTGTTCTCTTAGATATTTATTTCTTCTTTTTTAATGAACATACCATCAATGTCTTTATTCGTAGCTGTTTCTATATGTGGATTAATTCCTAATTCTTTTAATTCTTCTATTGTTATTTCTTTTAAATAATCCTTATTTGCAATCAATTTAGAAATTAAATATGCAACCACCAATAAAGAAACTGTCAAAAATATTAAGATAAAGAAATAATACCATTTAATATCTACAGACTTATTACTAATAAAAAAATTTAAAATATATGCTATTAAAATATATAAAAACGCAAACTTGTTTAACCAAATTGCTCTATAATAGTTTGCAAAATCTTCATGACTATACCCTAGTTTTCTTTCCGATTCATTATAAGTAATGAAACCTTTGCCTATAAAACCATATATAACATCATTTCGTTTTGCTGAAACAAAATGTAAAAGTAAAACTAAAGAGCCACTTATTTGAAATGACAATGTTAAAATATACATAAATTCACTAATGGTCATAATTATAGCACCTACCACTTACATATAAGTATTATTATGACTTGATAAAGTCAACGAGTTTATCAAGTCTAGTATATATACTAGAGCCTTTTAAACGCCCGCTGTTGCGTTGCAACCCCTGCTTTAGATAGTACCGATTTAGGATAAAATTTTAGCCTGTCTGTATATGGCAGGTTGTTTGAAAAGATAATGGATTCTGATGTTTTGGCTTGTTTGTACATCTTGTATTTAATATACAAATTGTTGAATACTGAAACCGTCTGCAATCCACTCATCCTTTCAGACAAAAATTTTATTTCAGAGCCATTGAATTTTTAGATTCTATTACTTTAGATGTATAAAAGCAACATTATTTATTATGATTATATATAAACATTTTATAAAAGACACTTCATATAAACCCTCTTTTGTTAGGTGGAGCTTAGGCGTTTATTGCTTTAAACTTCAATATAGGAGCAAAAGAAATATGAAAAGGTCTGAAAGAATACGTGTCAAACAGGAGTTAAGAGAGGCTACCCAGTCTGTTTTGGGCGAGATTATAGTAGAGCTTAGGAATAAGGCAGATTTGTCACAGGAAGATTTGGCTTATGAAAGCGGTGTGAATAGAAGTTTCATGTCAAAAATAGAAACAGGACAGACCGCAGTCAGCCTGTTGACACTTATGAGGCTAGGCAAAACTCTAGGGGTGAAGACCTCAGATATTATAATAGCTCTTGAAAAGAAGATGGAAGAGCAGAAGCAGATTATATCTGACGAGGAATAAGATATTATTACTTATTATAGATAGCCTACTACAACCACTACTAAAGCATAGGTTCCAGAATATCACCCGAAACTTAAATTAAATAATCGACTGCGTTTTCCTAATAAACCTATACAAGGAATTAACAAATAAAAAAGGATAATAAACCATTGAGGCTCCAGCCAATGCCAGAGCCTCTTTATATCAAAAAATATCCTTACTTTCCTTTATTTCCTCTTCGGTAGGATTTAGAAATTTCCAGATGCCGTCGCCACAGGTGAAAGTGATGGCTGCAACAGTAGGCTTTTTGGTTATATAGTCCAGTATATTATCCAGTTCTTCTTCTGTTGGTTTTAAATCATGAGGGTTATCTCCATAGGGGTAGAGGACCCCTTCTATCAATGAGCGTATAACCCTTCTATAATATCCAGTTCTTTCAGGAGTCTCTTTTATTCCTAGACAGCATAAGGCCAGGTATCTGTTAATGGCCATTTCTCTAGCATTTAAGTCACGATTTTTTTTAAATTTGAAATATAGAAATCTTCTGGCTTTTTTATCTTTATCCATTGGCATCTCCTTTATTCTCAATAGTTACACATTTTGTATGTGTACATATTTATATGGTAGAAACCATCGGAATAGTCAAGCTACCGAGCTAAATCTATTGAATCTGCAACCAAGTAAGTTTATAATAATTATACATAACCACCAACAACAGGAGAGCGGAGAATGAAACTAATAGGTAATCTCAAGAAACAGGTTGAAGAAACCAAGAACAAGGAAGAAGCAAAGGAAGTAATAGAAAAAGCTGGAATGGAGCTCACCGACGAAGAACTTGACCTAGTAACTGGCGGCGAAATTAATCTCGTCCGTATTAATGGGCATACTATATCTCAACCTCATCATTGAATTTTTCTGAAGATGCTGCCCCGCTTAGCGGGGAAGCTGTCACGAAGTGACTGAAGGGGGAGCAAAGCAAAGCTTTGCGTAGTAGTTAGTCTTACAGACAAAAACAGCAGTAGAAAGCATAAAATAGCAGTATCTATCTCTAGCTAAAACACTCCCCTAATCTCTAATCTCTAAAAAACTGGATTGCCACGCCTCTTTCAGAGGCTCGCAATGACGGTTATACCACAAACTATCGTTAGCTCAATTCTCAACTCCCTCTCTTCCTATACTTCTGATTCTTGCTGTTAGGTTTATCAGGAACAGTCCGTTCAATAAGTCCTTGCTCTAAGGCAGGAGTTAAATAATTTTTACGGAAAGTCGGCTTGTGAGATAATCCAAGTAGTTTCATAAGTTCTGTAGCAGACAGAGTATTGTTACCGAGAGCTATAAGTAATCGTTCAACAGGTGATTTATCTTGGTCGGTTACTTGGTCGCCAACTTGGTCGGTGTTGTTACCAACCACTTAAATTTTATCTAAGCTGTCTTTTATTATTTCAAGCATTAGCTCTACAAAACCAGCACTATCAGACTGGGTATCTGCTGCCCCTAAAGCTTCATAATATTCTTTTTGACGAGATTGTATAAGCTCTTCTATAGAAAGCCAGAAAAACAAATCTTTCCATTTGCCAAGCAACAGACTATGCCACATTCTACCGATACGCCCATTTCCATCAAAAAATGGGTGAATAAATTCAAATTCATAATGAAAAACAGCACTTTTGATTAAAGGGTTGTATTCTGATTTTTTATACCATTCAAAAAGATTCTTTATATGCTCTGAAACAAATTCAGCGGGTAGTGCCATATGGATTAGCTTATCCCCTTCAAAGACACCTACACCACCAGAGCGAAACCTGCCATTTTCTTTTACCAGCCCTTTCATCATTAACTTATGAGCTTTAAGAAGGTCTTTAACAGATAAAGGATCTAACCTTAACATAAGCTCATAAGCTTCATAAGCATTCTGAACTTCTTTTATCTCGGTAGGGTTGCCAAGAATACGTTTTCCATCTATGATCGCTGTAACCTGTTCCAACGATAAAGAGTTATGCTCTATAGCTAGAGAAGAGTGAATTGTGCGGATTCTGTTTTCACGCCTTAAATGAGGGCTTATTGTTTTTTCTTGTAAAAAACTAATGCGACCTACTTGCTAGCTTATTTCTGCAATCAATGAGGTCATTTTTTCTGTTATATGAAAAGGCGGCTTATAGTTACTCATTATTAATTATAAAATCCCCTTATGCTCTAGGCTCTTTTGCTCTAATCTCTAATATAAGGTTAGTCGTAAAAACCATAACAGCAGTAGAAGCTTATAATTATTATAAAAGTTCCATAAGCAAAAAAGCCGCTATTGAAGCGGATAAAAAAAGCGGGAAACGGGGTTGGGAATAGAAGAGAAGAATCCGCTGTTATAAAGGTTTTGCAAGGTTTGCACTCCAATTAAGAACTACGAAAGTCACTATTAGGTCACTCTTTGAAATAAACCAAATAATTTAGTGTTACCATCTTTGCAATATTCTACAAGTGGCTTCAACAAAAGAAAATCCAATTCTACCCACTTTAGAGTCCCATGGTGAGGTTTTATTAAGTTGCCCATGATTTATATCTCGCACAACTCTTATCGTTTAGCTATGGTCAAGGAAATAGAATAATTTATATGTAGGTATAATCTATTAATTTGTAGCTAATTCTTTAGTTGCTGCTTTAAACTTGGCAACCGACATACCCATTTCTTTTGCAGCCTGTTGAATTGTAAGAAGTCCCTTTTTCACAAGCCCTGCTAATAGTTTAAGTTGACCTTGAGCTTCAAGTTTATCTATAAATTCACACATGGTTTAATTGATTGCTAATTCTTTCATGGTAGCCTTAAACTTTGCTACAGACATACCCATTCTTTCAGCAGCCTGTTTCAAAGTAAGAACTCCATCTTTGATAAGATTAGATAATAATTCGAGTTGACCTTTTACTTTTCCTTGTTCATGAAGCTTATCTATTAAATTGTTCATGGTTATTTCTTCTCCTTCATTAGTTTTAGTCCATTTCTCAACAGCTTCAACAGCACTATCATCATTGGTTAAAGCATATATTAAATTTGCAAATTCGTAAGCATGGTCTAATGTTCGTGGGTCTACCTCATAGTCTGGGTCTTTCTGTTTCTTCAGCCAGTCTATCAAAGACCTGAAATCACTCTTGAATAGTTTTACTTGCTCATCAGGCAGGTTAGATAAATCTATCAGGTTAATCCTGTAATCACTTACAAAGGGTTTAAACTCTGGTCTTAGCGTAAGAACATCCAGCAGGTTCTTATTATTATTCCATGGCCTATCCCCAAGATAAAGCACAAATGTTATGACAGGGTAGAACTTAGGCTGCTCTACAGGTTCTTTTTTCTTTTTCTTCTTAGACTTGCTGTTTTCTACAAGCTGTTTCTTGTAAGCAACTCCATCATAGGCTATAACTCTTAAAGGCATACTGCTGTCTACGGTAGTCTGGTTTTCTATACCGCATAGAGCAACCCTGATACCATTTTCTTTCCAAAGCTTGGCAACATCACGTTCCTGTTTATGATATTTCCTGCCAGACTTAAAAGCGGATACAGGTGACATCTCTTGAAGGTCATCTTCTTTTATGACCTTCTTTCCTTTAAATACAAAACCATTAACAATGTCTGCAAAGACATCATTATATGATTCCAGTACCTTTTCTGCTATATCTTTCTGCCCCATCGAGTGTACTCCCTATGGCTTAATTATAAGCTTTAGGAGCTTATGTTGCAAGGGTTTATCTTTTATTGGTTGTATAGCTGTTTTATCTTGCATTCTTAAATAAAGATACTTTTATACTTTTTGTAACATCATTAATTATTTTATCAAATTTTGTTTTACTTTCAGAAGGATAATAAAAATACATAGTATAAGTATAATCATTATCCAAAATAGTTTTTCTATAATAAACATGGTTTGTAGAATCTGTTCCTGAACGAATAAACCAAGTCTTTTTAAGAACAGAATAGCTATCAGTGGTTTCTTTTGTTGAGTTGTATTCCTTTTCTATCCCATCCATATTAAAACTAGCCCATACTGCAATATATGTTTCTTTATTAAAATAAAACTTTTGCCCATCACCACTATCAGATTCACCATTCGGAATCATAAAATCAGGATAATTAATACTATATCCATATTTTACATTAGTGTATTTTTTATAAGTTATATTATTGGGTATTTCTGAAACCCTTCTATTGCTAGGAATAGTATTATCTAATGTTTTCGAGTAATCGTTATCGTTAGAATCGACAACATTTACAAATCCGCCAAAACACCAGCCACTTACTTTTCCATCGGTTACTTTATACCAATTAGAGCTGATATTTTCTATCGTTTGTTTCGGCCCGTTTGTATCAAGGATAGTGACTTCAGCATTATTTGCGATACTACCAACTTTTTGTGAATTTGATTTAGGTTCTTTTCTTATATTTATTCCAGATTTAGCTGTTATAATACCAATCGTTTTATTGGAATTATCATTAATGTAAGAAACGTAAGATTTCGTATTGTCAGATGGTTGTTCAACGAGGTCTTCGTTTGTTACAAGAGCAACACGAAAACCTACAAAATAATCACTGCTTGTGGTTTTTTTATTAGCTGAACGGCAATGACTAGCTTGTGTTTGAAAACTTCCACCACGCTTTTTTTTATTTCTACAGTATTCCCATACATTGCCGTGCATATCGTAAATGCCCCAAGCATTAGGTTTCTTTTGCCCAACAATTCTTGTTTCTCTAGAAGAGTTCTTATCATACCAAGCAACCTCATCAAGGTTAGGGCAAACATCATAAATACTTGTAAGATTTTTACCATTATTTAAAGCAGTAGTAGTACCAGCTCTACAAGCATATTCCCATTGCTCTTCTGTAGGTAGGTCAAACATATAGCCTAGCGGAAGTAGATTTGAATAGTTTTGATTCAGTCTTTCACAAAAAGATTTTGCATTTTCCCAGCTTATCATTTCAACAGGTCTATTTGCTCCCATGTAACGCTTATAATGCGAAGGATTGTTTCCCATCACATTTTGATACTGGTTTTGAGTAATTTCATATTTTCCTATATAAAAAGGTTTTCTAATAATAACTTTACGTTGATTTTCATCACTATTTCGTCCTAATTCTTCAGATGGGCTTCCCATCAAAAAGCTACCCGCAGGGCAAGCAACCAAGTCTATGTTTATAGTTTTACTTAATTTATCTACTTTGTTTTTATTTTTAGAGATAAATTTTTTTGATTCTTCCGCTATTTTTTTTAATTCTGCTTGTTCTTCCGCTTTTTTCTGCTCATTCCACTCACGAGTTACAATATCATAAAAACTATTATAAAGTTTTACTTTCACTGACTTTACAGCTTCTTCGGTCTGTTTCTTAGATTTGTTGTATGTTGAAGCAGCGCCTTCAAGTCTAGATATTTGATTAGATAATTGGTCGTATTTACAAGCATCTTTATAAGGTACTTCATATAAAACTGGTATGCCTTTTAATTCAGGAATATGATTCATGTTTAAATATGTTGCATTTATTTCAAAATATCCTGTTGTAGCAAAACTTGTTTCACAAGTATATAAGAGAGCATAAATACCATCTATTGATACTTCATAACATTCTCGAACTTTTCCATCAAAATAATTTTTATATTTACCACCATATCCAAGTATTTTCCCTCTAACAGGCAAGCATGATGGCAATCGGTCTCTTTCTTCTTTTAATTGTTTAATAGTTGAGTAACCGCTACTACCATAACTATTGTCTACTTGTCTGATAGTATCGACAGCTTCCTTCCAGCCGTTCATCAGTTCTCTATCTCTATTGGAATATACCCATGGAAATGTATTCATAATTTCTTTAATTTCGGAATAACCACCATTAGGATTGCCGTTAAGATGACGAGATAACTCATTATATGCCTGTCTAGCTATATATGTTTTTGCCGAATCATTATTTTCAATCAAAGATTTAATAGGTTTTGTTTTTGCCGAAGAGTTTTTAAGAATACAATCTATAGCCCAACTTAAAAAGGATTCTGGAAAATCAATATTTTGCTTTTTAATTTTATTGCATATGTTTTCTAATTCCTGCTGACTGCATATTTCAAAAAATAATTTATTGAGACTGGAATTATCTGTTGGCAATCCAGAATCAACAAATGATTCAACAATAGCCCTTCTGTCTTCTGACGTAATATATTGTTTGGTATAATTGTGAGTTAAAAATTGTATTTTCTCATAAGTATGACTTTTCTTTATTAATTTAGACATAGAAGCAACGACAGATTCAGCCAACTCTTCCGTTGCATAACGTTTGAAGCAAGGTTGGTCTATCAAATCATACATTTCGTTAATACTGTTTGAATCTGTGTGGTCTACAATAGTCTTTAACAAGTCCTGTGCCTGGGTCTTATCCCAAAAAGGCTCAATTATTTGGTTTTCAAGCAATCTATATCTACTATTATTGTCATCTATAGTTATATTATCTAAAATTGAATTTACAAGCTTCTGAAACTGCTCATTAGAAAGGTAAGAAATAACTTTAGATTTTGCAAGAATACTGAATTTAGTTGCGTTATCTCTTTTTATAGCTATTTCCAATATAGAGTCAACAATCTTGGAACCCATTTCTATATTGCCAAATTTATTGAAACTTGAATAATCAAACAGAGCTAATTTCTTATCTATATCATAATTATTATGTTCAATTACAAATTCCAGAACTTTTCGCCCTTGCTCCGGTGTGGCATAATCAATAAACTCTGAACTTGATATAAGAGGTTCTAGCTTTTCATATTTTCCTTCAGAAATAGCATTATCAAATATATATCTATAATAATATAGATTTAATATAGTAAAAAGTATAATGGACAAAAAGACAACAAAACATAGTATAAAAAATTTTCTGGTTTTAGAACCTCTAACAATTATATCTTTGGAACCATAAACTATTTCTTCTTCTTCATCGTCGTCACCATCCTCTTCTATTTCTGGTTGAGCCTCTTGCTTGGTTTTTATCTTCTTTTCAACTTCTGTTTTTGGTTGAATTTCTTGCTTAGCTTCTATTTCCTTATCAACTTCTGTTTTTGGTTGAATTTCTTGCTTAGCTTCTATTTCCTTATCAACTTTTGTTTCTAGTTGAGCTTCTTGCTTGTTTTCAACTTTTTGCTCAACATTGTTAAACTCTATTTCCGTTTCTTTTTTTTCTTCAGGAGCAATATCTTTTTTACTTTCATCCAGTTCTTTTTGTTTTTTTATTATTTCTTCTTTTTCTAGCTCTTCAATTCTTTTTTCACATTCTTTTATTTTTGATTCTGAATCTGCATAAAAATATTTTACGGACATAAATAATTTTATTGCTTCACGACAATCTTCTATATTGCCATTCATTAATTCGCAAGCGTTTGGGTATGCCATATTCTTTTCTTCTAAGTAATTTTTACAACTTTCAAATTTGGAACAAATATTATTAAACTTTTCCGTACACCAGTTTTTTAAGGCTGTTCCAAATGTTGATGAACTATTTTCAGGTATTTGTGAAACATTATTCTGATTGTTGTTATTATAAGCTTGTTCCTGACTGGTATTCTGAGAATTGCTGACAAAATCTGAAACAGATTGGGCATTAGAATTATTAGGTAGACCATATTTGTTTGCTCCTTTGGTTCCAGAAGCAAAAGCAAAATATAAACCAAAAACTATAGATATAAAACTACAAATATTATCGACAGCTACTAATGAATTAAAATTTTTAATTATCATATAAAAACCTGTTGCTGAATAATCTATTGTAGCTGAATATAAAGTAGCACAACTTAAAGCATAAACAGTTATTGGAATCCAAAATAGTATTTGCCAAAATCCAGACATATTTAAATCGTGAAGACGTCTAGTGTTTAAAGATATTTGTGGCTTAATCGTGATTAATAAAAGTATTATATATACGGTAAATTTTACCCCAAAAGGTAATTTAAAATATGAAATATCTTTAGAAAAAGAAGTATATCTATGTAAGAATATCACGAAACCATCGAAAGGAAATGTAAGAAAACGAGCTTGTATGGAAAACAAACCTAGCACAATAACAGATATTACCCAAAACGGTAAAATATGCAATATAGTCTGCCACCATTCTTTTCTTGAACAACGCCCTTCAAACTTGCCATTCCACCAGTTTTTTAAAATTTGTCCAAATGATAATGAATTATTTTCTACTTTTTGAGAATCGTTATTCTGATTATTAATAGCGGAAGTTGACTGTGGTGCTATATTGTTAGAGGTATTTGAATTAGGCTGGATAGTCTGTTCTTGAAAAGTATTGTTAGTGGATTTACTTTCCTCATTCTGAATTTTGTTATAATCTGACACTTGCGGAGTTGAATAAAAATCAGCTTCTTGTTTATTGCTAGAAGTATCTTCAATATTAACTTTGCTACCACATTTATTACAGAACTTCACACCTTCTCTCAAAGGGTTCCCACAATTAGAACAGAATAAATCCATAAATATGCTCCAACTATTATTTATAAGCTAAAAATTTTTAAACCGTCTTCAAAGTTAAAATCATTAAATACAATTCCAAAGCCGTTAAAATTTAGATTATATATTATTAGATGTATAAAAACAACATTATTTAGACAACCTTATATATAACACTTTGTTTGCTGCTGGAGCTAAAGCGTTTAATGCTTTAAACTTCAACACAGGAGCAAAGGAAATGAAGAGGTCGGAAAGAAAACAAGCAAAGCAAGAACTTAGAGAAGCAACACAGGCTATTCTTGGTGATATTATTGTAGGACTTAGAAAGAAAGCTGATTTGTCACAGGAAGACTTAGCCTACGAAAACGGTGTAGACAGAAGTTTCATGTCTAAGATAGAAACAGGGCAGACTGCTGTTAGTTTATTAACACTTATGAGACTTGGCAAAACTCTTGGGGTAAAGGCATCCGATGTAATAATAGAATTAGAAAAGAAGATGGAAGAGCAAAAGCAAAATATATCTGACGAGGAATAACTTTATAATTTCACATTAGATAACTATCAATTACTTTAGGGTTATGGTTGGTGTGATTGTTTAAATCATCATATAATCAATGTTTAACGCATTAAAGAAAGTTTACTCCAAATTATGTCACCCCTCAGCTTCACTACGTTCAGCAGCTCCCCTCAAGTGGAGCCTTTAGAACAGCACACCACAGACCTACGATTGCTCAATTCTCATTTCTCAACTCTCAATTCCCCAGAACAGGCCCAGCAAGCCTACAGAACATTACTACTGACTGCCAAGAAGTCTTTTTTACTAGGGTTTATTATATTTTTCAAAGCATCAGACTGTCTGGCATATAGAATAGCCTGCTTAGGATGCTTATAGCAAAATTTTACTATTTGCTCCACCATTTTTAATCCACTTTTTTTGGTGATGTGTCTTGAAAGTAGCACTCTAAGCATATTCTGATAGTATTCTTTATGCTCTGGGTGCTCATAGAGACAAAGACAGCACTGACAGAAATATTCATTCATTATCATTTCGTCACCACTTCTAGAATAGCATCTCATCAACATAGGTAGCTCCATAAGCATTATATTGCGAGTTTTCATATTTTTTTACCCTATATAACAGCATATTTACTAATAAATAAGCAAAAATCCCCTTAAAGTCCACTATTTGAGCCTATTATACCTGATTTTTTAGTAATTTTTGGTATAAGTCAGGTGTGAAAGGAGGTTTAACCAATCTATGGCTGAAATTTACAAAGTAGAATGGACTGAGACTCTTTCCAGAACGTGGAATATTACTGCTGATTCGCTATCAGAGGCTATTTCCAAGGCAAGAGAGCTGTATTTCATTGGAGATATAGTTCTTGGAGCTGAAGATTATGCTGGTGGTGCAGTAAAAGCAGTAAATCCTTGTTCTGGAGAAGAGCAGATTTCATATCTGTGATCCAAAAATCAGGTGAAATTACTGATTTTACTTAATTTTTGCAATTTTTAAGGCATAAGAGTGTTGTAAAGCTCGATTTACCCCAAACTTTTACAAATTCTAAAGAGAAGGAGGTTCTATGTTCAAAGACTACTTTGGTAAAGAGCTTAACCTAGGTGACAAAGTTGTATATCCAATACACGAAAGGGGTAATGTCTCATTAGAACACGGTCTAATTCAAGCATTTGATCAAGACATATACGGTAATCTGCTTGTAATAGAACGTGCAGCAGTAAGAGATTTTGATTCCAATGAACATGAACTGGATTCTGTAAGAGATTACAACCTGGTCAAAATTGAATAAGGCATTTAAAGCCTGTTCCTCAAATTCCCTGATACTACAAAGGAGATATACGTTATGAAAGTACTTTATACAATACTGTCTCTTCTTCAGCGGCTGCTAGAATCAACACCGATTCTTAAAGACCCGATGACAGACCTGGACGACAAGAAGAAGAAATGAAGTTCAGGAACCCTCACCAGATTGGGGTTTCTGTAAAAATCCATTCTAAGGGCATTTCCTTGACCATGGTGAGGTTTCAATAGTTCTTAGACATAAATGTATAGGTTCGTCAAAATAACCTCACCACAGTCAAGTATGAAGGATATTTTTTCCCTTACCACTCAACTCACCTATAAGAATAAAAAATTCCAGTCCCTGTAATACCCCCCATAAAACCAGTGATATTCAGCAAACAGACAGGAAAACTCTGTTGTCTGGCTTCGTTACTGAATTTCACAAAAATCATAGGTATAAGCCTATTGTTCTCAAAACATATTCAGGAGGTTCCAAGATATGGACTATCAAACGATTCAGAAAATCATAATGGCTATTTTATTGGTTGGAGAGCTGATTACTGGCTCAGGTAGCAATAAGCCACCGAAAAGTAATGATGATTCCTGGTTCTGATAAAGGAGCAATAAGAAATGGATAAAAATACAACACAGATACTTAGCAAAGCAATAGAGGCAGCAGCTTCTATTATTTCCAGCTGGCTCAGTTCAGGCAACAACAGTAAAAACATAAACAAAGGAGAATTATAATGAACGGCTTATTTTCCCATTTAAACCTTAAACCAAACAATCCACTTACTCTTGAAGCGCTCACAAATAAGCTGAGAGAAAGAGAACTGCACTACCTGCCAGACGTCACAATTCCATTAAACGAAGTAAGAGTTGATGACAACCTAAATCTGATAATACCAGAAACAGACAGGACCTTCGCACTTAATGGGCATAGCAAGCAGCAGCTAAACAGTCTGCTAGGATTCCGCTATGACAAATGGTTTGAATCTGCTGAAACAGATGTAAAGCGCGACGAGCTGAATACCAGATTGAAAAGAGCCAGTTCAACTGTAAAGTTCAGACTGACAGATTATAATGATACTGCTACTGCTGACGGAACAGTGGCAGGTATAGTAACTCCGGGCTTTCAGCCTATCAATGATTCCATAGTGACTACTGTTCTTGGGTTCAATATAGGCCACAACTGCAAGATACTGAGAGCTAACATTACAGAACAGACAACTGAATATGTTATCGCCTTCGGTGCTCCGGAGAATCAGTATGCCGTAGGTGAAATCTTCAAAGCCATAGGAATAAGCAACTCCAATACCGGTGCTGCTTCGTTCAATATGAAGATGATGTTCGTGAGAGTGGCTTGCCAAAACGGTTTGGTCGTTCCTGCTTTCAACAATCACGGACAGGCAGCCTCGCTTCTGATAAACAGGAAGCATACCGGTAAGGCTATAGAAGAAGTGCTGGATAAGCTACACGACTCAGTAAGTGATATTTCCGAAAGATTCAGAAACGGTATAGAAAATCTCTACAGAGCTTCTGGCGAACCAGTATCCGACCCTCTGAAAGCTTTGCAGTTTGTGGTCAAGAATGCCCATCAGCCGCAGAAGCTTGCTCAGGAATTGCTACAGACAAGCTTTGCCAAAGAACCTCTGATGACGAAGCTTGGAATAGTAAGAGCTATTACAGACTATGATACTCACGAAGCTTTGGGACTTACGCAGGAAGCAAGACGTGATTTAGAGCAGAGTGCCAGCAATTTCATTGGTCTACCATATAACCAGTCTGTAATGTAAGGTAACTACACACAAGGGGCAGTTCTTAAAAGGAGCTGTCCCTTAATCTATTTTAGAAAGGACAAATATTATGAGAACTAGTGAGAACATAACAAACATAGCTGCCTCGTTAGCTTTGGCTCAAAGTGAGATTGAACCTGCCGTATTCGACAGTAATAATCCGGATTACAACAGCAGATATGCTTCGCTCGCAAGTGTAATGCGCGCTTGTAGAAATGCGTTGAGCAAGAACCAGATAGCTGTCGTGCAGGGGAGTTCTGTATCGGAGAAGAATGTTGTGGTTAATACAATGCTGATACACGCAAGCGGTGACTACATAGCTGATGACCTTTCAATCCCCATATCACAGAATACTCCGCAGGCTATCGGCTCTGCACTGACTTACGGCAGGAGATATGGTTTAGCCTCATTAGTAGGTATAGTCTGTGAGGAAGATGATGATGCAGAATCTGCTATGCCAAAATCTGACGATAACGGTGGCTTTGATAATGTGGAATATACTGCTCCTAAAGAAAGTGTCAGTCAGGCACCAGCCAGGGCTTCCAATGTCAAAGAAGTAAAGACCCCAAGAGAGTCAAAATCCAAACGCGCCATAGCAAGGGCTGCTCTTATAAAAGAGATATTCAATACCAGCAACCAGTTGGGTATGAACATCACGAACCTGAAAGAATTTATATCCAATCTGACAGGCAAGAGTATTGCAGAGAGCGGGGACTTATCGGATGCAGACCTGCCTTTCATACTTGGTGAGTTGCAGAAGCTCAAGGCTACAGAAAGCAAGGCGGCATAATATGAAGATAACCAACAATCATAATATTCCTGCCCCCTTATACAGAGCTATCTGCAAAGATGAGTATGACAAAGGTGATTCTGATGTAACCGTAACTACTCTGATTAAGCCTGTTCAGATACAGGTTCTTGAGAAACAGCATTACAAGGATATAGAGGTAGACGCTCTTGATAATCTTTGTATGTTTCTCGGTCACTCTGTCCATAAGGCTTTGGAAGAAAGTTCTGATGACGCTATCGTGGAGCAGAGGTTCTACAAAACTTTCAATCTTGGTGAAAACCTAGGCTCTGTTAAACTCGGAGGCTGTGTGGATTACTATGACCCATTCACAGAAACTATCACAGATTACAAGCTGACCAATGTATTCAGTGTCAAGGAAGGTTGCAAGGATGATTGGATCAACCAGATGAACTGTTATGCTCATCTTGTCAGAGCTAATGGATTCCCGATTAAGAAGTTGCAGATTTGCGCAATCATAAAAGACTGGAGCCGTTCTATGGCAACCAGCAACCCCGATTATCCATCGGAGCCTGTTCTGGTTATAGATGTTCCTGTCTGGAAAGATGAGGAGGCAGAGGCTTACATCTCTTCCAAGCTGAAGTCCTACATCTGCGGTATCAGACAGAATATCTACCAGTGCTGTAGCGAAGAAGATACCTGGCAGAAACCTGACAGTTACAAGGTATTCAAAGGTAGCAATACCAGGGCAACAAAGAGCTTTGCTACGAGGGAAGAAGCTCTGATATGGATAGATGGTGGCAAAGACGCTGACAAATATAGAATCGTCTGTTTGCAGGGCAGAAGAACCAGATGTGAAAGCTTCTGCCGTGTAAACAAGTGGTGCCCGCAATATTTGCAGTATCTTAAAGATTATTCTGACGTTCAATGAATTAACAAGCCTCATCTGCATAAGGTGAGGCATTTCTATTATAAGGAGAAGGTAAAATGGTAAGTATCAACAGAGTTATAATAGCAGGGAGACTCAAGGATGCTCCCGAACTCAAGACGGTTGCAAGCAATAGAAAGTTTGCTACTATGGTATTGGTCATAGATGATATGTGGAAAGGCAAGGACGGTGAGGTCGTCAAGAAGTCCACCTTTGTAAATATCATCTGCTGGGGAAGTCTTGCCGAAAATGCTTCAAAGTATCTGACAAAAGGGAAATCACTGATGGTGGAAGGTCGTATCGAAACTGATACCTATACTGACAGCAAAGGCAACAAGCATAGCAGCACCAGAATCAATGCCAGTAACATAGTTTTCTTAGAAAGCAGTAAGTCTGAATCTAAAGGAGCAAGAGATTATGCTTACTGATTCAAATGATGTTGCTGCCAGACTGAAAAACTTAAGCTGGTATCTTGAAATCAACAGAGAGAAATTCGCGTCTATAGATGACGCGTTCCTAGCTGGTTACAAGAAGGCTCTTGAAGATGTCGTAGAACTGATGAGGTCTAGGCAGGCTCAGAATATTAACTGAACAAAAAATAAGGGTGATTGTAAAGTCACCCTTATTTGCTATACCCTATAACTTTTTTAACTTAGAATACTATAACATCCTTTTCATCTTCGCTAGATAACCTTAAAGATTTACCATTCCCAGTTGCTGAATTAAAACTTTTAGCCTTTAGATTTTTAAGTATCTCATCTAACTCATCAACTCCAACCTGCTTAGAAGTTCCATCATCACAAGTTCTATAAGCATAAACAGGAAAACTGTCTATTCTCTCACTTGTGGCGAACCAGTATCTCGGTAGCTCCTTAAACTCTTCAGAAGTGAGTTCTAAAGAGATAGTTCTATGCTCACTATCTTCGTAAACATAAGTAGCTTTACCCCAACAGTTATTTTCAAGGTCTAAGGTAGAGAAAGCGTTGTTTAGCTTACACACAGCAGTTTGAGATGGTCCTATAATTCTAGGTCTGGAAACAAAGTCTTTACCTTTAACAGAATCTTCCGTCAGCCAACCAGAATCATTAAGCATTGGACCAGCTACTTTACAATCAAATCCGCTGACTCTATTTATAGCTTCACGTTTCATCCAGATTTCTTCAGTATCTAGTTCAATTAAATCTCCTGAAACAACGTTATGATCCAAAATATGCAAAAGAACAATATCTTTATGAGAAATTTTAACAAATCCGTCTATTTCACGTATAAAGCTTTTATCAGGAACTTTATATTTATCATCAGAACCAAGTGGAACAAATCTAGTAGTTTTTGTAGAGTTAATATGGTCAGCAATCTTTGATAAAGCAATAGCCTTTTCATGATTAGTTCCATGATGTTCTCCATACCACTTCTTAAAGCAATACTTAGCAGCTTCTGTAGCTTTACCCTTCTCCCAGCCAGTTAAACCAAATTCTGTTGCAAGTTCACCTGCAAATCCTACCAAAGCAAATCTGCTGCCAACCTACTAACATTTTCTGCGTTCAAAGACTTTAAAAAGGCGGAGCGATAACTTTGCCATTTTTCTCTCAATTCAGGAATATCAGTAATTTTAGTTATAATCCTGTATATAAATTCAGGACCTGCTACTCCGAAGTTTGCTTCACCTTCATTACAATCCCTAGAAGTCTGTCTTTTAACTGCTTGAGCAAAATCTGCTGGATTATCATATTCGTGTATATCTGAAAACACCCCCATACCTTTTCCACCATTGGCAGGAATAGAAGCTAATCTGTCTTCTACTCCACCTTCTATATTTATACCAGCCTCTGCTGCTATTGTTGAGGAAGGTTTTTCACTGGTACTTATAATCAATATCCTGAATTTACGTTGCATCTTTTCATTGGCATTGGAATCCAAACGACCTTTCCCATCTCCACCAGCAA
This sequence comes from Candidatus Rifleibacteriota bacterium, assembly GCA_905236675.1. Taxonomy (GTDB): domain Bacteria; phylum Muiribacteriota; class Ozemobacteria; order Ozemobacterales; family Ozemobacteraceae; genus RUG334. Next base: position 34,024 of record CAJOND010000049.1, read on the forward strand.
GAGAGTAAATAACTTTGTTCAAATCCTTCGGATTACCAATTCTGCCTAATTCATCAAGGATTAATACATTGTCATTTCTGCTTTCAGCAACAGATTCAAAATGGTTGGTTGTGCTAGACCAACTGTTCGTCTGAGTTTCTCTACAACCCCAAACAGTCGAACCAGTTTCCACTAGAGTAGTTTTACCGGTTCCGTGTAAACCATAAAAATTGAATCCACCATCATCACCTGCTGGAATGTTGAGAACTCTAAGCAAAGGACCAGCAAAAGCTATACATATAGAGAATATCATCAAAGGATTCCCAACAGCCAGTTTTGCTATACCATTTTTCCAACCCTCTATATTTCCAGCTCTCTCAAAAGCATTGTTTTTAGAGTTTATTACTGGCATATATTTGTTGGTGTCTGATTCTTTCTGTATCACTTCAGTTTGAAGGGCATATACATTACAATCTCCAGATGTCCAACCTATTTTTTTTATTACATGACCTTCTGGAACATTATCCAGAGTAAGTATGTAGCTATATAACGCATTAACAACAAGGCTAGGATTTGTAGTACCCAAGACAATTCCTTTATCCTTAAGACCTTTAATGACTGTATTCCCAGCTGTTGTTGTTTGAACATCGGAATCTTTTATCATAATACCATTAACAAAAGTTCCATCTTTTTCATAAAATCCAAGTTCGTGCATATGAGAATCATGTTTATCATGATCCCAATAATGGCACACAACATATATGGCTTTAGTAGTTAGCATTATATCTACTTCTTTATAGCTTGGATTAGATTGATTATCAGCTTTAGCTTCTGTTTTGCTGTCTTTTTCAGAATCATTATCAATAGTGTGTTTTGATGAAGTTTTTGTTTTAACCTTAGTTCTCAAAAAAAGCTTGTTATCATAAATCACAAATGTTAATGGATTGTTAGGGTCAGCATTAGAAAATAAGATATAAAATCCATCTATTTTGTAGGTAGTTTCTTGTCTAGGGTTAGTTTTTTCTATTGCAGATTTAACAATATCTTCAACAGGTTTAGCTCTATCTATAACTGGAGCTACCAAATCAGAAGCAGATATATTTTTTGCTTTCTTTTTTTTATTTTTTATCATTTTTTTCTCCTATTTTTTTAAGATTATTAATCCAACGAACACTGTCGTTCAGGTTGACTGCCAATTTTAAATCCATCATCAAATGTCCTTTCGGCTTCCCTGCGTTCCTTGTCGGGACCGTTATGGTTGTTGAGATAGGCTTCTATGAACATATCCCTTAAAGTTTCTAGCCCTTCTTTAGAAGAGAAAAACCAACTAAAATTTCCAAGACGTGCAGCACCATTGTAAAGAGCCTCATGCCTACCAGGGTGTTCGGTTGTAGCAATCCTTTTAAGCCAATAGTTTACTATTTTATTGAAATTCTCTCTGTTGGTAGTATTAGAGCGGACTTCATTAATATTGTCAGGTATTTTATAGGCCTGCTGACAAACAATCTGGCTGTTACGTTTTTGTTCGGCTACAGTCTGTCGAGACTTTTCTGACACAGGGAGTTCCTCTACGTTTGGATTGACATAAAGATTTGGATCATAACTGATGTAACAGAGGCGGTTAATGTTAAATGTGCTAGGGTCTACGGTAAGGTTGTGTTCTTTGTTAAGATAACTACTCACTTCGCTCATAGCCGCATTAAAAGAATCCAGGTCTGTGAAAGCCACATTGAAGCCTATTTTGAGTCCCTGACCTGAAGGGCTAAGAAAGAAGAATGCAACGTATTTATCTTTCCTTAACTCTTCGTTAAGCTTTTCGTATTGTTCCGAATCAATATCGTCAATATCAGCTATTATAAGATTAGAAGGCTTTATAAGACCATTACGAGTCTTGGTTTTGAACACACCAGCGGGAGTAAAACAAGGGAGCAAGCCTTTCCAATACGTAGCCATCTTTTTTGCTTTTGAATCAGGCTCGGACATTGAAGCGTAAGTTCTTACTTCTTTTATATAGGAATAGAGCAAGGGATAAGATTGAGGTAAATTGATTATCAAAAGCAGTATTTGAATCAATATACATTCTGTACCCATTTCTTGTTCCTCTTTACTAGAATACACAGAAACAGAACTATTAAAAATATTATTCATGAGATACCATCTCCTTATATGAGTTTAGAAATGAATATTACAGGCAACTCACCCAAACTTCAGCATAGAAGCCTATGAGGCGGGGCGTGAGTCAATGAGTTAGCGGGAATAGAAAGGGCACAGATTAATAGTTCGTGAAAGCCTAAAGTTAATGTCTTCTATCAATTTTTTTAAGAATAAATTTATTATATAGGGCTTTAAGGTAGTTTCCTTTAATTCTTAAAACTGCGGGCTTTCTTAACCATCAACTCATTAACTCAACCCCACCGCTTCCTTTTACAGAAGCGAGTTTTCATTGAGCGAACAAAAAAGGTAAGAGCTATCTCTGAAAAAGAAACTAACTCTTGAAAGTAAGTTACCGATATTCATTCCAAACTCCATTAAAATTAAAAATTATAGGAGTTAGGCTAGTAGACAGTTCAGACAAGCTATGATATATTATTAATAACGATAAATTTATTACTTGTGCTATTCTGTCTAATAGCTAACTCATTGGGCAAGTAGCACTTTTTGTTTTTAGGCAAACAGGCTACAGACGAAACTTCTCCCCATCCACAGGTGTCAGAAAATCATACCCTTCATTTGAAAACTCCTTTCTTTATATCCTCTATTAGCTGATGAACATACTCAGCTGTCCAGAAAGCTGCTCTTCCAACGTGTATTGGCTGTATTACCTTACCGTCACGAACCCACTTCTTAAAAGTGGATTCTTTTACATCTATAAACTGTAAAATTGTTTTTTTACGCAATAGTCCTGTGTTTGGAAGGTAACACTCTTGAAGGTTTGCCATTTGAAGATTCCTCCTATAGCTTAAAATTTTTTTGAAGCGAGAAAACCCTCAACGTCTTCTATCCTCCACATAAGCTTTCTAGAGCTGATTCTTATCGGTTTGGGGAACTCATTTTTATCAACCCAATCAAAAAGACCCGTTCTGGAAACAACATGATCCAGCTTTTCAAGGACTTGGTTTGTCGTCATATAATTTTTTTTATTAAAAAGCATATTATTAACCTTTCGTTTTTGATATAACGTAATTATATTTTAAAGTTGGTTTACTGTCAATACCGCTTTAAATTTTTAAAATTTTATGATATAGTGTGAGTATTATCAGTTCTAGTAGGTAAAGTAAAATGAGAATAACAAACCACCAGCTCGATACTCTGCTTATAAACAGAAAAAGCAATATGGTTAAGAAGCTGACTGGGAAAGAAATAATATTACCTGGTCAGCGTCTCTTCCTTTGGAATAATGGAATGTTGGTTCAATGTTACCAGAATGCGAAACGCTTTTCATACCAATATATAGATAATCAAAAAAAGAAGAAGCAAGTCGCTATAGGAACATTCTCACCCTCTGGTGATGGTATAGCAACTTTTACAATAGAACAGGCGTTGAATGTTTATCATACCGCTATTGGCAATTTAAAGAACCAAGGAATAGACCCTCAAGAAGAAAAACAGAAAAGACAGAACCAGATTGAGCAGGAAAAAAAGAGAGATAGGATTACATTCGATTTTTATAGTGAAGAATGGATACAGAACAAAAAATATGGTAGCAAGGACTATCAAGCTAAAGTAAAGCAACGCTTTGAAAAGTATTGCGACAGCATAAAAAATAAACCTTTACATAGGATTATGGAAGAAGATTTAAGATATATTCTCACTAATCTAGCTGAGTCTAGTCCTGACAAAAAAGATTCTGCCCATAGACTATACCTTTCTTTGTCTGATATTTTCAAGCAAGCTCGATTAAATAAGCTCATAGACAATAATCCAATGAAAGATATTTTGCCAGAAGAGTTTCCAGCTGTAAAAAATGGGAAATTCAACAATGTTACCAAGCTCTCTGATTTACAGAGAGTGCTGATTGCATTAGATCACTGTAAAGGAGAACCAGCAACCGTCTCTGCACTTAGACTAATGCCACATTTCTTTCTACGTGCATCTGAACTGCTATCTATAAAATGGGAAGATGTGGATTTTAAAAATAGAATTATCAAGCTCCATAAAGCCAAGGTTTTGGGAAGGTCTATAAAAGATAGTTCTACAGAAGATTTGCCATATGATTATTATTTGCCATTATCTGATTATGCAGTAGAGCAACTGACAAAACTAAAAGTATTTACAGGAAACTCAGCTTATGTTTTTTCTAATAATGGCAAAGCTTTAGACCACAGCACGCTTTTGAAAGCTCTTAGAAAATGTCTTGCTGAATATAAGATTCCTAATGCTACCTGTATTCACGGATTCAGATATACAGCTCGTTCTCTTCTTGTAGCCAAACTGAATATTCCCCCAAGAGTTGTTGAACAGCAGATGTCTCATTCTTACAATGTATCAGGAGAAGAACGTGCAGTGTCTGGAGACAAGTATGGTTACGACAACTATACATATATTCCTGAACGCCGAGCTCTGATGGACGTGTATAGTTTGTTCCTCTTAGGACTAAGAGATAAATATGTGGAATTAACACCAGAAGAAGCCAGGGCATTGATGATAGAAGGTAAAAAAACAGAATGGCAAAAATATCTGGAAATGTTGCAGAAAAAATACGTGGAATTAAGCAGAGTATATGAACAGGTCGATGGATAAAGTAGGTAGCCCCCAGTCTGAAAATTCAGACTGGGGGGGACAATAACTATGGAGTGGTAAATAATGAATAAGACAGTGGGAATGGAAGCAAAAGGCAGAGTCTATAGTGATTTCAATGAGATAGTGTTCAGAAAATTCCTTATACAATTTGTTAATTCAAAGAAATCTGCTTTTGATATATTTTTAAAATTCTTTGATGATGAAACAAAGAGATTATTCCCAGAAAGCTTGCCTATAGATAAATTCGCCGATGACCAGTTTCATGGTGATATGATTAGTTTTATAAAAGAGTACGTTGCAGTTAATGAAAATAATGTTGAAGTAAGAATAAAAGATGAAATTGAACAAATAGTAAAAGACTATAGAACTTTAATAATAGATATGCTCAAAGTAGCTTCTGAGGATTCTATTGAACAGCATTTAAAGGAATCAAGGATTGATAAACAAGGTAATGTATATTATGTAGAAACTGATGTAAATAGAACTAACCTTGAATCAAGAATACAGGATAGCTTGAAGCCCTTATATGAAAAAATAGTGTGGAGGGGTAAATCTGATATAGGATTGAATCTAGAAATGAAATCTAGGTATATGAATACTGCAAATAGATGTAAGCAACTCTTAGCAGATGTAATAATGACTATGCTGAGAGGTTTTGATATTCGCAATCCATTTGCTTACAAATATGTGAATTGTTGCCCACTGTGCAAGATATGGTTTGTAAAGAACAGAAAAGACCAGGTCTTTTGTAGTGAAGCTCATAGGAAGCAGTTTCAGAACGATAGGGACAATGCTATAGCAAAAGAAAAAAGAAGAATAGCCAGAGAGGTAAAAAAACAAGCCAAGTTACAGGCTAAAAATTCAGTATTGAAGCCTAATTCGTAAATTTTGAGTGACCTAAAATAATAGATTTTTAATTATAGAATCTAAAGTCACCATTAGGTCACCATAAAAAATAAATTTTAATGACTTTTGGTAACTTTTAGTGACCGACTAAAATAATAAAACTCGCTGATATAGCGAGTTTTTAACCTTTAGTGACTTATAGTAACTAAGAGTCTGAGAGCGGGAAACGGGGCTCGAACCCGCGACCCTCAGCTTGGGAAGCTGATGCTCTACCAACTGAGCTATTCCCGCGATTTGGTAAAACTAATATAACAAATTTGAATAAATATTACAAGAGTGTAAATTACTCGTTTTTATTGTTGTTAGTAGTCATTGCACTAATTGTTTTATAAAATCAGTGTTGTATTTGTTTGGGGTGATTATTTAAATAGAAGTGAATTGCCTGATTTTATATTGTGGTATAATTAAAGTAGGTCTTAAGGGTTAATATATGAACAACAAAAATTATAAAAACAATGGCAAAGAATTACAGCGATATAAGGGGTCTTTAATTAAAAACAATGATGAGGCTGGAAATATTATAGATGACTTTGATTGTGACTATGAAGAACCAGGGAATGTACAAGAAAACAAGTCTGACAGATTCCAATATTCCACAAATATCAGTAAAAATCAGAACAAAACGGTTTCTGACAAAGATGCCATAGCTTTTTTTAAAGTAGCATCTGTTGCTATTATAATGGTTTTTACATTTTATTTGTCTTATTTTTACATAGGAGTTAATCGGTTAAAAAATAAAGGTGTTGTAAAAAAGCAACATGTTTTTATCGATGGAACAAGTATTGATTTGCAATGTATGGACAATTTTTCTTTTGAAGAACATTTGCAAACTGCTAATTTAGAAGAAATCAATATAGCGATTAATAAATTAAATAAAAGAGGAGAAGACCTTAAAGGTTTTTATGAAGGAGCAAAAGAAAGAATAAAAAATAAAGAAGAACTTAAAATTCAATTGGGTTTTTTACAGCTTCAAGCCAAAGAAGTTGAAAAAAAACTAAAAATGCTTGAAAAAAAGAAATCAGAATTAGAGTCTTTAAATGACTAAAGAACAGAATAATAATATTGGCAATAATTTTTGCTAGGTAAAATATAGAATGAAATGAATCTATTACTCTGTTTTTGGCAAAACAATTTTATAGTGATTTGAAAAGTATTAAGGCGTCTATAAAAGAATTACCAACCCAAAACAACTAAAACCAACCACATTAACTACTAATTGTTAATTTACTACTCTGAGTTTTGTTCCTGCAACAGGTGTGGAATCAACTGGTTCAACGCTGTGTTTGTTGCGTTTATCGTTGTAAATCATATCGCGATTTGGTGAGAATGTTGGTACAATGACTTTATAAGCTTCAATAACATCTCTAGGATTCGCTCTAAGAGCAGCTTCTTTTAACTTGCCAATCTGAAGCATAAGTTCTTCTTCGTTGACTTCTTCTGGTTTTGCAATAAATATCTTTTTGTTCTTTGTGGCAGTAATACCTTCTGAAGCAGTAAGAAGTTCTTCGTAGAGTTTTTCACCTGGTCTGATACCTGTGAATTTGATTTCTATATCTTTGCCGACTTCAAGACCTGCAAGTCTTATAAGATCTTCGGCCAAATCAAGAATCTTAACTGGTTCACCCATATCAAGAATAAAGACTTCGCCGCCTTTTCCATAAGCACCTGCTTGAATAACAAGTTTGCTTGCTTCTGGAATAGTCATAAAGTAACGAATCATATTGGGGTGAGTTATTGTAATTGGTCCACCTCGTTCAATTTGAGACTTGAACATTGGAATAACGCTACCGCGACTTCCTAGAACATTACCAAATCTGACTGCAACGAATCTTGTCGTGTTTCTTTTGGCAAAGCATTTAACAATTTTTTCAGCAGTTCTTTTGCTGGCTCCCATAACGGAAGTTGGGTTAACTGCTTTATCTGTAGAAATCATTACGAAGCGTTCCACATGGTATTTATGAGCGGCTTCTGCAACATTAAATGTTCCACAAACATTATTTTTTACAGATTCTTCCGGGTTCAATTCCATCATAGGAACATGTTTATGAGCGGCTGCATGGAAAACTATATTAGGTCGGAAGGAATTAAAAATATAATCTATTTTTTCTTTGTCTTGAACATCTGTAATTATAGGTATTAAAACGGTATTACCTAAGTCAGGATTTCTTAGTAATTCCTGATGAATATTGAAAATCGAGTTTTCACCATGACCTAGAAGAAGGAGTTTTTCTGGTTGGAAGGGCAAAATCTGACGGCAGATTTCACTGCCTATACTTCCTCCAGCACCAGTAACCAGCAGAGTTTTCCCTGTGATATAGGCGGCAATTTCTGCCAGATTTATTTCAGACGGAGCTCTGCGAAGAAGGTCTTCTATAGCAATATCTTTAAGTTGTAAACTTACTAGTTTGCCAGCAATTAAATCTTGTAGACCTGGTAAGGTTTTAAATCTGATGTTAGTATTCTGACAAAGTTTGACTATTCTGCGTAATTCGTTTCCTGATGCAGATGGAATAGCGATGATTATTTCATCAACTTCATAAGTTTTGCATAGTTCATCAAGTTTTTCTGTTTTTCCAACAACTTTTATGCCGTGGATAATCTGACCTTGTTTTTCATCAGCATCGTCAAGGAAACCGACAACTTCGATAGGCAGATTCATATTGCGTTTTATTTCTCTGGCAATACTTTCACCACCTTGACCAGCACCAATAATCATAACTCTTTTGGTTTTACTGGTTGTTTTGCTGAAAAGCCAATTTCTTAAAGGACTTATTTCTACAACGTTTATTAAAGCCCTAGGGGCTATTCGTAACCCTCCTATCAAAAGAACAAGCTGCATCCAGTCTATGACGAGGATTGATTTAATTGCAGCAAAATCTGTAATATAAAATGATGAGAGGATTTTTATTGCAGAAAAAGCAGTAACAGCAACAAATACTGCAAAAGCATCTAATAAGGAGGTAAATCTTAAGGTTCTGTTATAAAGACCTAATAACCAAAAAACAAATAAACCAAAAGGAATTACAGAAGGAATAAACAGAATAAGGTCATGAACTAATTCTGGCTTTAAATTGCCATATTTTACCCATATAGCAGCTAACATTGAAAATGTAAAACAAATAATATCAGCCAATACAAATAATATCTTTTTTATAGGTGATATATAATGAAAAATCTTTTTTTCCATAATTCTTCCTAATGATTTTATGACCCTTGTATGTACACTGCACTAACCTAATTAGCCTATTTGCCTAAAGGGTATCGAATTTTATCACAGTCATATAAATATGTCATCTTTTTTTTATAAATCAAGTAAAATGTTTTTAAAAAGATTGAAGATTTTTCTTATGATAGGTTATTATTCTATAAATAGTGAATAGTTTTATTCTTTTTACTATGTACATAATACGGTAGATATTTAGGCAAAAAATATGAAAATAATACAGGTTTTAAATTCTCCAAATTGGAGTGCAGCTTCAGCATATTGCATCAATGTTTCCTATGAATTAATGAAACTTGGACACGATATTCTAGTTATGACCGAACCAGGAAAACCATTAGAAGAGGCAAAAGGTCTCGGTATTCCATGTGATGACAAACTAAGATTAAACAATCATAGTCTTGAAGCTTATATTTTTGCTATGAAACATTTAAAAAAGACTTATAGGTCTTTTAAACCAGATATTGTATCTGCTCATATGAATGAATGTTCCTGGATGCCTGGATTTGTAGCAAAATTATCTTTCCCTACCGCTAAAGTTGCTAGAGTTAGAGCTGATATTGCCGCACCCAATAAGAATATATTCAATCTTTACGTGAATCATAAGTGGACAGATCATATAATATGCAGTTCTCAATTACATAAAGATATATGCTGTAAAAACCTTTTCCTTTCTCCTGATAAAATAAGCGTTATCTATGGGAGTGTGAATGCCAGAAAATTTAACCCCAATATTAATTGCGATAACATACGACAAGAATTGAATTTTGAAAAAAGTGACTTTGTTGTTTGTCTTTTAGGGCGATTATCACCGATTAAAGGTCATGAATATGCTTTAAAAGCGGTATCTTTGTTAAAAGATTTACCAACTAAAGTAAAATTGCTTTGTATTGGTTATGAATCTGAAAGAACAATTGCTTGGCTAAAAGGGGAAGCAGAACGACTAGGTATTTCCGATAGGCTAGTCTGTATCAGCAAATGCGATAATTTACCTGCTGTTTTAAACTCTATAGACGTTGGAATTATTACTTCGTTAGGTTCTGAAGCAAATTCAAGAGCTACATTAGAATATATGGCATGCGGTAAACCTGTTGTTGTAACCAATGTTGGTGTTCTTCCTGAGTTAGTAGCAGATGGTCTGAATGGTTTTGTTGTGGAAAAGGGAAATTCTGAAAAAATGTCTGAAGCAATTAAAAGACTAGTGTCTAATAAAGATTTATGTCTGAAAATGGGCTTGGCTTCAAGAAAAAGAGTTGAAGAGAATTTTACCTTAGAACACTTTGGCAAAGAGATGGAAAGAATTTATAAAAAGATTTTGGAAGAAAAAACTATTAAAAAATAATTCAATTTTACTGTTTTTTTTATAAGCTCTTGTACAATTATCTAATTCGTGTTAAGTTTTTAGCCAATTTAAAAAACATAAAAGAAAAAAGCAATGCTTTATAGTTTATTAAACTTTCTAGGGCTTGATTCAGGCTCTATTAGAGATATAAGCTCAATCGGTATCAACTTTTCGTGGGGTTGGGCCGGTTTTGTTTTGGCTATTATTTTTATTATGCCAATAGCATGGTTTACTTATCGTTTTGAAGGTAAGAACATAAATGAAAGACTCAAAAAGAAGCTTCTAGCGTTAAGGGTTATATGGCTTATACTAATTTGTTTTTTGCTTACTGGACCAACCTTGATCGTATCTGGATGGGTTCCTATACAAAATAGAATTGCAGTTCTTATAGATACTTCTAAAAGTATGAGTATTACTGAAGATAACGAAAGCCGTTTTGCCAGAATTCAGAAACTTATACAAAATGGTTTTATTAAAAAGCTTGAAAAGCAGACTGGTATACTCCCAGATGTTTTTTCTTTTGCTGAAAATGTTACTCCTATTTCTCCCAATGAATTAGAAAACATCAATAACTTCAAGCCAGATGGAAACCAGACAGCAATTAGTTTTGCAATTAAAAATATTGTATCCCATCTTGGAGAGGGGAATCTGATGGGAATTATAATGCTCACAGATGGAGTAAATACAATAGGCGAGAACCCACAAAACGTTTTGACAAACATTAGAACGCCAATTCACTTTGTAGCACCTGGTCATGGAAGTAGTAATACTGACTATGCTCTTTTTATTCCAAAACCTCCTGCTACAGGTTTTTTGAATTCAAACATAAGGGTTACAGGGGAAATAGCTGCTAGTTTTGGTGGTTATTCAGATAAAAAAGAAAAAGTTGAGATTAAAATTACTCGAGATGGTGAATTATTTGATAGTATTCCTGTTGAAGTATTCGGAAATGGGGTAAAGATACCTTTTAGCTTTAATATTCCATGTAAAGAAGAAGGAAGTTTTAGATTTGAAGTTGAAATTCCAACAGTTGAGGGAGAACTGACAGAAGAAAACAATAAAACAGGGTTTTTATTAAAAGTAGTTCGTGAACGTTTAAATGTTCTGGCTCTCAGCGGTGCTCCAAATTGGGATATGAAATTCATTACAAATGCGTTAGCAGGAGATCCTAATGCTACGTTGACACACTGGGCTAAAGTAATGGACAATCGATGGGTATATTCTCAAGACTTTGAAGTCAAAGATGGAACTACAGAACCAAATTTTGGCAAGGAAATAAATGAAGCTGACATAATAATCTTGTCGGGTATACCTCATAACTATATTAAAAAATATGAAAAAGATATTATTAAAAGATTGGAATCTGGAAATCTGGGATTGCTTATAATGCCATCCTGGAAAAGCTTAACACAGCTTGGTTACAAAGGTTCAGAAATAGCAGACATACTTCCAGTAACAATAGATGAAGAAGTATGGCGCGGAACACCAGGTAATATGCTTTTACCTTCAGCAGAAACCTCTTATTCTTTTTTGAATTTAGCTGATAATCCCATTGAAAATGTTGAATTGATGGCAACTTTACCTAAGTTTGATGGTATTTATGAATACGGATCTATAAAACAGGGAGCGGAGATTTTATTAACTTCTACTGTAATGGGAAGTAAAACAAAATTACCGTTTATGATTAGATCCAGAGCAGGATTAGGTAATATAATAATGATTAACGGAGGTCCATTGTGGCCTATTGGTTTCAAGCTTGCAAATACAGAACGAGGTTTTAATACTTACGCTGGTATGATGGTAAATATGATGAAGTGGCTTGTGAACAGGAGAGAAGATGCTCAGGTAAGTATCGAACTGTCTAATTCTCGAGGTTATGTTGGAACTTCTTCTATGGTTAAAGTCTGGGTATCTGATAGCTCACATGTATTGATGAAAAATGCCAGAGTTTTGTTAAATATCGAAAATGAAAAAGGTGATAAAAACAGTTTAGTTTGTGTTGAAACTTCTGAATCTGGTTGCTATGAAACAGCTTTTATCCCGGCTTCTAAAGGTCTTCATGTCCTAGAAGCCAAAGCAAGCTATCAGGGTAAAGAATTGGGTAGTTCAAAAGTTGAATTGCTTGTGGAAACACCTACGGCAGAATTTGATAATCCAGTAATAAAAACGGAACTGATGGAAACGATAGCCAAAGATACAAACGGATTAATGGTATATTATGAAGATATAAACAAACTGATAAGTTCCTTGAAATCAGATACTGGAAATAAACTGGAAAGCAAAAGTATTGATATGAGAGATTGCTGGCTGTTACTGCTTCTTATAATTCTGCTTCCATGCATAGAATGGTATTGCAGAAGAACAGGAGGGCTATCGTAAAAATGGAAAGTTATAGAACGAACATAATTATAAAAAAAGCTCTTCTAGCTACGGCTTTGTTATTTACAGCTTTCTTGTGCGTGGGACAATGCTTTGGAGCAGACTGGGACAGAGTGGTTATAGCCAGATTAAAATATAGTGGCGGTGGTGACTGGTATGTCAGTCCTACAACGATTCCTAATTTGTTAAAACAGGCAGATAAGCGTTTAAAAATACCTACTCAACCAGAACATATAGGAGTTGCTTGTAATGATCCTGAACTATTCAGATATCCGATGCTTTATGCCAGCGGACATGGACAAATACGTTTTAAAGATAACGAAATTATGGCGATTCTGACTTATTTGGACAACGGTGGCTTTTTATGGATTAATGATAGTTATGGAATGGAAAAATATGTTCGTCGTGAAGTAAGAAGATTGTATCCTGATAGAGAATTTGTTCAATTACCAAAAGACCATCCAATTTTCCATACTGTTTATGATTTTAAAGATGGGTTACCAAAAATTCATGAACACGATGGTAAACCCCCTGCTGCTTATGCTATCTTTGATAAAGGAAGAATGAAAATTCTTTATTTGCTGGAGTCTGATATAGGTGATGGACTTGAAGATGAAGGAATACACAAAAGCGACACACCTGCTATAAGAGAGATGGCTATGAAAATGGGGCTGAATATTCTTGTTTATGTAATGATGCAGTGAGAAAACTATGTTTAAGGAAGACATTAAAAGCTATTTAAAATACTACGACAAATATAAAAATGAACTTGAAGATACTTTTTCTGGTTATAAAAAAGGTCGTAAATTTCGCATTTTAACAAAGTCTATTTTAGCAGCATGTATTTCATTTGCATTTTTAATAATAATATTTCTGTTGGTTGAACGAACTCCAATACAATCAGAAGCAGTAAGATACATATTTGCTACAGTTTTATATGTTGGAATCATTTTCTGGATATACCGTTTCTTTTCAAAATGGATCAAATCTCCATCAGATGTTGCTTTAGCTGTTGAAATCGAAAATAGCACAAATAAGTTTAATTCTTCTTTATCAAGTTCTGTTGATTTTATAAATAGCAAGGAAAATGAAAATGCTATTTCAAGCATGATGAAGAAATTAACAATTATTTCTACTAGTGAACAACTTAAAAAAGAAGATATCAAACAATCTTTAAAGGTTTTTTCCCGCCGAAAAAGATTTTTTACAGCATTAATTTCAATAGTGATTTATTTGTGCTGGTATGCTATATCACCTGTAGAAGTAAAAACAGGAACTTGTCGATTGATTTTCCCTTTTGCTAATATTTCACCTTGGTCAAATCTTAGTATAGAGGTTTCCCCAAAACATCCTATAGCGGCTGTTGGTGATAATCTTGAAATATCTGCCATACCATCAAGAAAAGTAAATGACCCAATTATACTTGAGTTAATAGACCCTGAAACAAATGATATTAACAAGGTTGAGATGTATGCGGATGCAACAGCAACAGAATCAAAGTTTGTTTATAACCTTATTGCCTTACAAAAATCTATAGATTTTAGAGTAACTTGTGAAAAAACTTTTACAGAAAAATATTCTATAAAAGTTATGGCAAGACCGCAAATAAAGAAGGTCATAATGACTCTTTACCAGCCTTCATACATTTCCTCAAAACCTGAAGTTTTGCCGGATAACACTAACGAAGCAGAAATTCTGATTAATAGTAAACTTCGTATACAAGTAGAAGCAGATATGCCAATAAAAACCGGGGAAATATGTTTTTCCAATATGGCTACTCAAAGCTGTGAAATCTTCGATAATAAATTTGAGTATGAATTTAATGTGGCTACTTCTACTTCATTTTTTGTTCATGTAGCTAATGAAATAGGTTTAACTAATGAGAAAGCGGTTGTATATAAAATAACTGCCAAACCAGATTTGCCACCCAGCATAGAATTACTTAAGCCAGCTTGTGATGTGGAATTTCCAACATCAAAGAGACTTGATGTTAAAGCTGTTGCTAGAGATGACTTTGGCGTAAAAACCATGGTTTTGTTTTATAAAGCAGGTCATAGAGATGATTGGAAACCTTTGAATGTTAAATCAGATTTCACACCTATACCTGAATGCGAAATAGAATTTCCTTGGATGCTTGATACTGTTGCAGTTCAGCCAGGAACAAAAATATCCTATTATATGGAAACGGAAGATGCCCGTCAGCCAAAACCTAATGCGGCTAGTACATCTATATTTTTTGTTAATATGCCTTCAATGCAAGATGTTTACAGAGGGCAAGAAAACCAGCAAAGCAATTTAAAAAAGCAGTTGGAAGAATATGTTGAAGAACAGAAAAGACGTAGCGAATCACTAAAAAAAGCTTATGAGCAAGTTAAACATGAAGAAAAACTGGATTTTGAAACTAGCCAGGCTATAGAAGAGGCAATTAAATCTGGTGAAAAGAATCAGCAAACCGCAGAAGAAATATTAAAATCTTTTGAAAATATTCAAAAAGCTATGGAAAATAATCCATTCACTTCTCCTGAAGCTCTTGAACGTATGCAAAAAGTAAACGAACTTATGGAACAGGTTCTAGATAAAGACAGCAAACAAATGCTTAAAAATCTTCAGGATTCTTTGAAAGACATTAAACTTGATCCAAAAGATATTCAAAAGTACGAAGAAGCTTTTAAGTTAGAAGAGTATATGAATGGTCTAGATCGCACTATTAATCTATTAGAACAGATTCAGCAGCAACAAAAATTTGAATCTTTGGCTAATTCTATAGAAGAAGCTTATCAAAGACAAAAACAAATTGCTTCTGAAACGGAAGAATTATTACAGAAACAAAAAGATGGTAAGCTTTCCGAAGAAGAAGAAAAAAAATTGAATAACCTTCAGGAAATGCTGCAAAAAGAACAAAATGGAGAGTTATCAAAAGAAGAAGAAAACAAGCTGACGACTGAACTTCAGGAACAATTACAAAAACAGCTTGAAGGGGAGCTTTCTAAAGAAGAACAAGACGAACTGAAAAAACTGCAGGAAATGCTGCAAAAACAACAAAACGGAGAACTGTCAAAAGAAGAAGAAAACAAACTGATGACAGAACTTCAAGAGCAATTACAAAAACAAAAAGACAGCCATTTTTCACAAGAAGATGAAAATAAGCTTAAAGATCTTCTTGATCAACAAAAGAAACTGTCTAAAGATTTGGAAGAACTTCAGAAAAAATCAGAAGAATTAACAAAAAATTCAAAAGAAAATCAAGAAACTAATAATAATCCTTTGATGGAAGATATTAAAAATATAAAGGATAAGATGCAAAATAACGACCATAAAAAGCTCAGTGAAGATATTCAGAAAGATATGAAAAACAAAGATCTGGATATGGCGCATCAAAACCAGGAAAAAATGCTTGATTTCCTAGAATCATTAAAACAAAACGCCGATCAGATGATGAGTATGATGAATGAAGAAGAAACACCAATGCTGGATTTATCTTTCTTCATTACAAGAGCTATTCAGGTTTCAAAAGATCAAGAAAAGCTTTTAAAAGAAATTTATGATATGCCAGATCATTTTATGAGGGGCAAAATGCCTCAAATAGAAGGAATAATTGATTTTGTTTCCGTTCAGCAGGTTCTTGTTAAACAGCAAGCACTCTCTCTCCAAGAAGACTTGAATCAATTGGTAAGAAACAGTTTCTCTATAGATCCTACTGTTATTGAATCAATAAACGGAACTCAAGAAATGCTTTCAAATATAGTTAAAAACTTAGAAGACAGAGCTATGGGGTCGGCAAGAAAAGATCAGTATGAAATAATAAGACGTTTCAATAAACTTGCTGCTGATTTGATGAGAGCTCAAGATGGTGCTGGACAAGGACAAAATTCATCGTCTGCTATGTCACCAATGCAGCAATTCAAAAATTTAACAAGAAGACAGTTAAGTTTATATCAGCAGATGATGAAGCAGAATATGAACCGATTAATACCTCAGGGAAGCCAGGAATTAAAACAGATGGCTATGGAACAAAGGCATATTAGAGAATCATTGGAACAATTGATGAAAGAACATAGAGAACAGATGAACAATCTTGGAAGAATGAACGATGTAATTGAAGACATGAAGGATATAGAAACCAAGATTCTTGACCCTGCTCTTCGTGAAAAAGTTGCTGAAAAACAAAAATCAATCTATGAACGTATGCTTAAATCACAGAAGGCTATTAAAAATCGTGATGAAGAAGATGAAGAACGTAAAGCTCAAAAAGCAAGGGAAATATATCAGCAAGATCCCGAAGAACCCATTGAAGATATTGGTTCTGGAAGCATAGATTTAAGTAAAGATTTTACTGGTGATTTGCGTGAAGAATACCCTGAAAGCTATAAAACTTTAATCAATGACTACTACAAGTCTTTAAATATTTATGGCGGTGATCAGAGATGAAAGAAGCTGTCAGAAAAGAAATATATAAAAGCATTATAATAATAGCAAAGCCAATATTTTACATAAGTTTAATGTTCTTTGTTTCTTTATGTCTTATTAATCCTACTATTGTTGAAGGGAAAGAACGTTCTCCTGAAGCGTATTCTTTATATAATGAAGCTGTAGTAGCATATAGAACAAGACATTTTACTTTGGCAAAACAAACTTTTTATACTCTCATCGAAAAATATCCAGATGATGATATTGCCGATACTGCCAGAATTAATCTTGCCAATCTTCTTAAAGATTTAAAAGAATATGATAAAGCTATAGAAATTTACAAAGAAATAATACGAAAAGCAAGATATGAAAGCGATAAAAACTCTGCAAAAATACAACTGGTAGATATTTTATATTCTGCTCATAGATACAGAGAGGGGATTGAACTATTAGAAGATTGGGTAAAAAATAATACCAGTTCATATAAAAGTGACGAACTTGCTTGTAAACTTGCTCAATTCTACCTACAAGTCGGTAATAGAGATGAAGCTTGGTTCTTGTTAGAAAGTCATTTAGAAAAGGGAAGTAAGGCGGCTTTTAACGCTTTATTAGATATATCTATAAAATCTGGTGAAATAGATAAATTATTAAACAGTCTTGAAAATAAAAGAAATAGATTAAGAGCATCTGTTTATGTGAATTTTGTAGCAGATTGTTATCTTGCGATAGGTAGGAAAGATAAAGCTATAGAAGCGATTAAAGAGCATAAATATTATGTTCAGGACATAACTTTGTTAAGAAAAATATCGGATATTCAGATTTCAGATAACAAAATTGACGATGCAATAGAAAGCTTGGATAAGCTAATGAAACTAATTCCTAGTGATAATCAGACAAATAGAAAGCTAGGACATTGTTATTTCTTAAAAGGTGACAAGAAAAAGGCTTTAGAAATATGGAAACTTCCTTTAAAAAGGCCTTATGGTGCAAATCAAGAAGCTTACACGAATTATACAACTGTTTTAATAGAACATCAACTCTTGGAACAAGCATTAGAAGCCTTTGAAGAAGCTAGACTTATATTAATGAATGATACTCTTTTTGCTGAAGAAAAAGCAGCTGTTCTTGAAGCTCTAGGTCGCAATAAAGAAGCTAAAGAAGAAAATCTTAAGGCTTTATCAGAAGGAATTTACAAGCAAGAAATATTTGATAAGCTTTATACCGATAAAGTAGATGATTTTTCTTTGGAAAAGCGTCTGATAGATATGAACAGGGGCGGTTACAATCAGAGTATAAGACAAGCATTAATAGAATATTATTTCAGAAAAGCAAAGATTAATGATATTGAGAAATTAGTAAAACTTGTAGACGATGATTCTTCTATATTTTTTGATGAATTGTTTTATGATCGTTTGAGACAAGAGGCTTTGCTTGTTCCAGAAGAATTTCATTTTACTTTAATTAAAAAAGTTATGGAATTTAGAAGAGATTCTTCTCTTGAATTAAGACTAGCTGCATTGATTTTAAAAATGCCAGAATATAATGAAAAATGGCAAAAAGAAGCATATGAATATGCTAAAAAAACAGCAGAATCGGAAGTTGTTGCTGATTCAGAGCTTAAAGTTGAACTTTATATAAAATTGGCGGAATTTGCTTTTTATTATATGAAATCTCCAAAGGAAGCTGATAAATATCTTTCTTTAGTGATGAGAAGAAATATAGTTGTTGTCCCCAAAATTTTGATTTTAGAAGCAAAGTTAATGAGAGCAATGATTTCCACCTATATGTCTGATTTTTCCAAATCAGAAAAATTATTGAATGAAGTAGCAGAAATGATAGATAATTCAGATAGAGATGGTGGGCTTAGCCGTTTAGAACAAGAAGAATTTCTGATGCATCAAAAAGTTGAACTAGCGCGTTTAAATACACATATGGGAAAATATCGGGAAGCATTGAATTCCCTTAAAGATATAGTAGAAAATCACAAAGAGGGCGAATGGGTTAATGATGGACTTGAATTAGCATTAGATATTACACGCTTTTCTGTTGGAGATTTTTCTGTATTAGAACATAAATATAATGCCAAAAGATTGGCGGCTTCAGGTCAGAATAATGAAGCTATTGAAGAACTGAATGCAGCAATAAAAGCTACGCCAGCTTCTGCAACATCTATAATTACCGATTTAGAAGCAGAAAAATTGCTTCTTGCTGATTCTGAGTCTGGTTTTAATAAATTTTTAGATGAAGCAAAGTATTTTATGGTGAGACATCCAGATTGTTTGAAAAATTCTGATATTGCAGATCATAAAATCAAGTTAATGCAGCAGTTTAATAAATCTCAAGATAATATCGATGAAGAAATGAGAACCTTTATTCATAATTTCCCCAATGATTTGAGAAGTGCAAAATATAAACAATGTCTTGAAAACGGAGGAATAAAATGAGGTTAAGTAAATTATTTTATTCTATTTTATTAATTTCCTTGTTTTTAACAAAACCATTATTAGCAGGGAAACTGTTGATACCAATGGACGATGCTCAATCTGATCATTTGCGAAGTTATGGCTTAACTTATTGGGTCCTAGATAAAACAGGTACTGATGCTGAATGGTTATTAAATTACCGTGGCGGTTCTTTTATGGTTGAAGACTTAAAAGAAGTCAGAGAAAAAGCAAAGACAATGGGAGTAACAGTTAAACCTGTTTCTGATTCTGAAATTAATGCCATTTATAATGAAATAGAAGAAGAAAACATGGAAAAAGTGCTTTTAGAAAAAGCACCTAAAATAGGTATTTATTCTCCGGATTATGAAGAACCATGGGATGATGCCGTAATTTTGGTAATGACCTATGCTCAGATTCCTTTTGAAAAATTTTATGACAAAGAAGTATTGGAAGGAAGTATCTCGAAATACGACTGGATTCATCTTCACCATGAAGATTTCACAGGGCAATTTGGGAAATTTTATAGTTCCTTCAAACTCACTGGATGGTATAGAAATCAAGTGACTCGTGCTCAGTTAGAAGCTCAAAAACATGGTTTTAATAAAGTTTCACAGATGAAATTGGCTGTTGCTAGAAAAATTAAGCAGTTTGTTATTGATGGTGGTTTTCTTTTCGCTATGTGTTCAGCGGCAGATAGTTTAGATGTAGCTCTTGCTGCCAATGGGGTAGATATAGTTGCAAAAGAATTAGACGGTGATGACCCAGACCCATTATGTCAAAGTAAGCTTGATTACAACCAGTGCTTAGCATTCACTGATTTTAAGCTTATTATAGACCCAACCATATATGAATTTTCTGACATAGATGTTTCTAATAACTATGCTGGAACTCCTGGAACTTATCGTTTGTTTGAATTTGCAGCAAAAGTAGATCCTATTCCGACAATGCTTACTCAGAATCATAGAGCTGTTCATGATGGTTTTTTTGGACAGACAACTGCTTTCAGAAAAAGCCTTTTGAAACCAACAGTTACTATTATGGGCGAAAATAATGATGGAGTTTCTGTAAAGTATATAAGAGGAGATTTAGGCAAAGGATTTTTCTCTTTTTACGGCGGACATGATCCAGCAGATGCAAGCCATATTGTTGGTGAAGGTCCTACAAAACTTGAACTTCATAAAAACAGCCCTGGTTATAGGTTAATTTTGAACAACATTCTTTTCCCTGCCGCTAAACGCAAAGAAAGAAAAACCTGATAAAACAATGAAAGACATAAGTTTATTCATAATAGCCAAAAACGAAGCAGATAAAATAAGAACCTGCATAGAAAGTGCGAAATCTATTTGCTCTGAAATAATACTTTGTGATTCTGGTTCTACAGATGATACTGCTAAAATTGCTGAAGAACTTGGAGCAAAAGTTTTTCTACACGAATTTGTTGGATTTGCCGACCAAAAAAACTTTGCATTGGCACAGTGTTCTGGGAAATGGGCTTTGAGTCTTGATGCTGATGAAGAATTAACCAAAGAGCTGGCAGAAGAAATAGCTTCAATTCCAGACGATACAGATTGTAATGGTTTTGAAATACACAGAGTCAATTTCTTTCTCGGCGGAAGAATGAATCACAGCGGATTAGACAACGAGTATATTTTAAGACTTATTCGTATTGGAAGTGGTAAATATAGAGATGTTTTGGTTCATGAAGGCTTAGAAATTTCTGGAAAAATAAGTCGTCTAAAAAATGAAATGCTGCATTATTCCTACGCTGATTTAGAAAATTATTTTACAAAATTCAACAAATATACTAGTCTTGCAGCTCAAGATTTAAAAACTAAAGGACGTAAATTTAGCTTCTTAGGAACAATATTAAGATTACCATTTGAGTTTTTGAAACGATATGTTCTTAAATTAGGTTTTTTAGATGGAATTAGAGGTTTTATCTGGGCGGCATGTTCAACATTTTATGTTTTTGTTAAATATATTAAACTTTGGGATAAACTTAGGGATAATAATAAAAAATGACACAAATTAGAACTAGTTACTTGTTAAACGGTGTTAGTGTGCCTGCATTATCTTGCAGTAGAGGAATAGACAAATCTGTAATAATAAATCTTCATGGATTAGATGTTTCCAAAGAAGTAAACATTACGGATATGAATCGTTTAGAATCTGCTGGTTTTTGGTCTGTTACAATAGATGCTCCTCATCATGGGGAACGTGATGATGGTTATCTTGAAATAATGAGAAAAGCTAACAGACGTGAAGCCTATTTAATGCTATTGTCTATAATTCAGCAAGAAGCTGCTGAAGTAGCAGATTTTATTCATTTTTTCAAATCTCAGAACAAGAAGGTGGCAGTTAGCGGTATATCAATGGGGGCATATGCAACCTATGCGTTAATGATGATTAATCGTGAGGCAGATTTGTTTGCTCCTTTTATGGGTAACCCTGATTTCAGATATAAAGGTTCGAATGTTTTTTCTATGCTTGAAACATCTGGTCCAATCGATAGTCCAGATAAAATTTTTCCTGCAAATCTTTTTATTGTTAATGCAGGAAGTGACGATATAGTAGATCCAGATGGAGCAAGAAGATTTTATAAAGCTATCAAACCATATTACAGTGAGTCACTAGAAAAACTGCAATATTTAGAATATCCAGAATCAGGTCATCTAATGAGACCTGAAGACTGGTTTAATGCTTGGGATGCTTTTATTGAACGATTAAGACGAGATGGTTTCTAGAAATTATTCATGTTCTCTTGTTTCAAAGAACTGAATTTCTGGCCATTCTTTCATAACATAGTTCAGACGCCATTTGTCTGGACACATGAAAGTAAGAGCGTCTGCGGTATCAAGTGAGAGACTGGTTTTATAGCGTTTCTTGAATTCTTCTAGTTTTCGTTCATTATCGCTAGTTATCCAACGAGCTATGCCGTAGTCTACTGGTTCATAAATAGCATGGACAAAGTATTCTGCTTCTAATCTTGAAATAACAACATCGAACTGCAAAACACCAACGGCACCTATTATATAATCATTCCCGAACAATGGTCTGAATACCTGGATAGCACCTTCTTCAGAAAGCTGTAACAAACCTTTTTGAAGCTGTTTTGCCTTTAACGGGTCTTTCAATATTACTCGCTTGAATATTTCTGGGGCAAAGCTTGGTATCCCTGTGAATTTAAGCGGTTCTTTTGTCGTAAAAGTATCTCCTATTCTTATGGTTCCATGGTTGTGAACGCCTATAATATCGCCTGGATAAGCTTCTTCGACATTCTGTCTGTCTTGAGCCATAAATATAGTTGCGTTGGCTATAGTTATTTCTTTCCCTATTCTATGATGCATTACTTTCATGCCGCGAGTGAATTTGCCAGAGCAGATTCTAACAAAAGCTATTCTGTCGCGATGAGCGGGGTCCATATTTGCTTGAATCTTAAAAGCAAAACCAGAAAAGTCTTTTTCATAGGGTGAAACTTCACGAGTTTCAGTAGCACGAGGTTTGGGACAGGGAGAAAGTTCACAGAAAGCATCTAATACTTCTTGAACACCGAAATTATTTAAAGCACTGCCGAAAAATACAGGAGTCTGATTTCCCTTTAAGTATTCATTGTGGTCAAAAGGTGATGCTGCACCTTCTAAAAGTTCAATATCGTCACGTAAATCTTTTGCCTGGTAACCTAATAATTCGTCTAGTTTTGGGTCATTTAAATCGTTTATGGTAATGGTATCTTGAGGTCTTCTAGCTTCGCCAGCTCTGAAAAGCACAATCTGTTTTTTATAAAGGTTATAAACCCCTTTAAATGTTTTACCGCTTCCAATAGGCCAAGAAAGTGGTGCGCATTCAACTTGAAGCTTGTCTTCTATTTCAGACATCAAATCAAGCGGAGACTGCCCTTCACGATCTAATTTGTTAATAAAAGTAATTATTGGGGTGTTTCTCATACGGCAGATTGTCATAAGTTTTTCTGTCTGTGTTTCAACACCTTTAACAGAGTCAATAACCATCAAAGCGGAGTCTACGGCTGTTAAAACTCTGTATGTATCTTCGGAAAAGTCTTGGTGACCAGGAGTATCTAGAAGGTTTATTTCATAATCTTTATAATGGAATTTCATAACGGATGTTGTTACTGAAATACCACGTTCTTGCTCTATTTTCATCCAGTCGCTGGTAGCGTGACGGTCGGCTTTTCTTGCTTTAATGGCACCTGCCATTTGAATAGCACCGCCAAATAAAAGCAGTTTTTCGGTAAGTGTTGTTTTACCTGCGTCTGGGTGGCTTATAATACCAAAACATCTTCGACAGTCTACTTCTGACTGATTATACTTTTCCATGATTTCCTCGTGACATTAATTATTTTATGGGCGTAACTATAACTTAAAAGGCAATTTTGGTCAATATTTAAATAGATATAAGATATAAGATTGAAGAAGGAAGATATAAAAGCATAGAGCTTAGAGCGAAAGAGCGGACGAGGCTGAAGCCTCTTAGAGCAGAGAGCAGAAGAGCGGAGAACTGAAAACTGAAAGATTGAAGAAGGAAGATTGAAGACCATAAATGGAGATAGAAGAAGGGATTAGGGCGTAGGGAGGAGGGAGAGGAGGAATTGAAAACGGAAAGTTGTGGTGAGTGGTGAGTAGTTTTGTCCAATGTCCTTTGTTGTTTGTTGTTGTTATTGTTTGCCATAATCCTTTGTCCAAAGTCTTCTGCCTGTTGTCCGTTTGTATAATATTTATTTTTTATATTTAACAATGTATAATATTCAACAAGAATATGAAAATAAAAGATTTTTGCACTCTAAACCCAAAAGTATTCCAGAACTTTGATGATGATTTATTAGTATCATTTGTTCCTATGGCAAATGTTAGTGAAAATGGTCACATAAATACTAATGAAGTGAGAAAATATGTAGAAGTAAAAAAGGGTTTTACTTATTTTGAAAATGGTGACGTCTTATTAGCAAAAATAACTCCTTGTTTAGAAAATGGGAAAGGTGCTGTTGCTAGAAATTTAAAGAATAATATAGGTTTTGGTAATACAGAATTTCACGTTTTGCGACCTGATAATTCAAAAGTATTAAGTGAATGGCTGTATTATTTTACTCATTGGGAAATTTTTAGAAAAAATTGTGAAAACAATATGACTGGTAGTGCTGGTCAAAAAAGAGTCTCAAAATCATATTTAGAAAACTATGAAGTAAAACTACCAGACATAAATATACAAAAGAAAACAGTTAATATTCTTGACTAGATAAACCAAAATCTCTCTCTCCGAACCCAGCAGCTAGAACAGCTAGATTGGCTCATAAAATCACGTTTTGTTGAGATGTTTGGAACTCTAAACAAACCTGCTAAGAATTATAATAAGAATATTTAAAAAAATCTTTGTACAAAAATAACAGATGGAAAACATGGCGGATGCAAATTAGAAACAGGATCTAATAGATACTTTGTTGGAGCACGAGAAATTTATAATGAAGAAGTGCATTATGATACTGCACCAGAAATTAATTCAAATGAATTTGAAAAAGATTATAAACGATGTAACCTAGAAATAGGTGATTTTTTGATTGTAAATACTGGTGCAACAATAGGAAAATCTGCGATTGCTAGAGATAAGAGAACCACTAGAACTTTACTACAAAAAAGTGTTGCTCTTTTAAAAGTAAAAAAAGATTGCTTAAATCCTATTTTTTTTAAATATTGTTATTCTATTAATCCCCAAATGTATTTGGTAGAAAATGGTTCTGCTCAACCAAATTTATTATTATCAAGAATTAATAATACAGAGATATTTGTTCCTGATTTATCTGAGCAAACCCAGTTCGCCGCTTTTGTAGAAGAAGTCGAACAAAATAAAACCACAATCAAACAGAGTCTCGAATGGCTGAATACGCTTAAAGCAAAGCTGATGCAGGATTATTTTGGATAAATGGTTCTAAAGCTTCCTCTTGAGGGCTGCCGACAGGAGGTCGGCGTGCAAGCGAGCCACAGGATGTGAGCGAGTCGCTGAAGTGGCACGCAGTGCCGAAAGGGTGACCTAACTAATACCCTGTTTAGCGTAGCGTATTAAAACATTTCGATTAATCATTAATGGTATAAATCAAAGTTTATATCAAAGAAGAAAATTTACCATTGCTCGGTCACCACCCCGTCAGGCTTTGCCTGACACCCCTTCTCAAGGAGGGGCTTTAGAACAATAACTACAACAAAAACCAACTACAATAAAAACCAACTACAATAAAAACTTTATATTATAGTAGTTATTGTTTTTATTGTAGCAATTTATCGATTTATTTCTAGCTTTCACTTGCTTAAGAACTATACCAATCACTACAATCACAACCCCCAAAAATATAGTCATTGAATTATAAAAAGAATTAAATTATATTTGATTTAGAAAAGAGGTTTTTTATGTGTGATGTTACTGTAATAAATCCTGATCTTGTTAGAGAAGCTGAAGAATATTCCGGAATTTCTGATTCAAAGAAAGCTGTAGAATATATTCTTCGTCTATATTTTGAGACTAATAACAAAAAGAAAATACTGAATTTTCAAAATTCCAAAATATGGGAAGGAAATTTAGATGAAATGAGAGATTGTCGATGAACGGCATTCTTATAGATACTTCTGCTTGGATTGAGTTCTTTAATAACTCAAATTCTGATGTTTCAAATAAAGTAAAAGAATTAATTGTAAATAATGCAGAAGTTTATTTATGCCCTATTATTTGGCAAGAAATATTGCAGGGTATCAAATTAGATAAAGATTATGAACAAATTAAATATATTCTTTCATTCTTCCCTATGCTGAAGAACGATTCTTTAATTATTGCTGAGAAAGCTGTTGAAATATATAGAAAGACAAGAAATAAAGGTATTACAATTAGAAAATCAAACGATTGTTCTATAGCAGCATATGCAATTTTGAATGATCTTTCTCTTTTACAATTTGATAGAGATTTTGTTCAGATGCAAAAAGTTATAAAAGAACTTAAACTATTATAAAATCAGTAGTTATTGTTAATTACTTGTGAACAAAAAATCATCACAACAATCATAATCTAATAAAGAACAATAACTACAACAAAAACCAACTACAATAAAAACCTTATAATTAAGTAGTCGTTGTTTTGAGTTTTTATTGTTTTTGTTGTAGCAATTTATATATTTATTTCGAACTTTCGCTAGCTTGAGAACTAAACAATCCTCTCATCTCTCTTCTCTTATCTCTGCTCTCTAATAAAACTGGATTGCCACGCAGTCTATCGACTGCTCGCAATTGTATAAGTCAATCAATTAGTTACATTTTAGTTCCTAATTATTAGATTTTTCTGAGTCTTTTAGTTTTTCTCTGAAATCCTTTGG
>CAJOND010000050.1 GCA_905236675.1 Candidatus Rifleibacteriota bacterium
TTATAAGCATAAATTCTGCAATCATATAAAATCGGCATAAAAAAAGAGCCTTAAAACAGGCTCTAGCAATTAGTTTTTGCTTAACTTAATGACATTGCTTGAGGAGAGGTGGCAGCCTGTAAGGCTGACAGAGTGGTGACCGAACTAGAGTAAACTTTGTATAGCGATAATGTATTGTTAATCAAAGAACTATGGTTGACTCTGATTATGTCACCCTTTACGACTCGCTTGCTATCCTAGCACTCGCTTGCTATCCTAGCGCTCGCTTGCACTCCCAACCTCCTGTTGGTCGTCGGTTCCTACGGAACCACTTCCCCTCAAGGGGAAGCTTTAGTAAGATTCCTCTTTAAGGAAGGAGGTTAGGACAATTGCCAGTATACTAACTAAAAAACAACAAAAAAAACCAATTACAATAACAACAGATACGAGTTTTTCCTCCGCAAAATTGCCACTTTCTTAAAAAAACAAAAAAATACTTGCATTATCTAAACAAAAGTGATATATACTCAACTTGTGAATTTGGGAACAAACATTACAAATTTTACAAAATTATAAAAATAAAAAAGGATTTAAAAAGATGAACAGAAAAGGTTTTACATTAATGGAACTCTTGCTCGTAGTTGCAGTTCTTGCTATCGTTGCTGCAGCCGCTGCTCCAACTTTCTTCGGTGGTGCTAAAGATGCTATGAATGAAGCAAGAAAGTCTTCTTTCATGTCTGCTTACCAGAATACTATTTCTGGTGCTAATATGCTAGTTGCTGTTGCAGCATCTCAGGGAAAAACAATTGTAGCAGGCGAATTAAAATTCACAGATAGTTCTTCAGGTACTGAAAAGAAGTTAGCTGATTATGTTCCTGTTGCTGCAAGACAGTTCAATATTATTGATGATACTACTACTCGTGCTTTTACAGCAAAAATGGGTGCTAACAATACTGTTGTAGTTTCTTACGGAACAGCTAATGGTTCTGATGAACCAACAAATACTACTGATATAAACGTTACAACTACTGTTGATGCAGCTCTCACTGCCGCTTGGAAAGCTTTAAACACAACTACTTATGCTCAACCATAATATATGGTTATAAAAAAAAGAGCCTCTTTACGAGGCTCTTTTTTTGTATTTTTTATTTTATAAAACAAAATTCTGATTCTAAGTGAAAAATAAACTTTTATAAAGTTAACAAAAAGTTATATTATGAGCTTAATACTATTTCCCAATTTTGAGGGAAACCCATAAAAGAAAGGTTGATGACAGAAGAATTTTGTATCAATAGTTTTGTCAGTTTGGTATATAAATCTTGCCAAATATTAAGTTTATTAAAAAGAATATATTTCATTGCTAATATAACAGGGAAAAGCTTATTATATTTTTGTCTGTATATCTTGTGTTTTACTAAAAGCCTAGGAGCTTGTTTAAGTAGAGCATTATATAAACGACCGTAATGAGCACATATATTTCTTGTTTCTACCAAAGACAAAATCCAACTAATAAGTAAGTTATAATTTGTTTTATATAATCTAGCTATAGCTTTTTTATCATCATCTTTCATAATTGAATATAGAGAAGCTAGATTACCAAAGGTAAATAATTCTATTGCTACCCATATAGGAAAATGACCACTGTATTGATTCAAGTGATGTTTAACAAAAGGTGTATTTCGCTGTCTGTCTAATTCTTCTGTTAAATGCTTTATTATGTTTGAATGAGCAGATTCACCATTTTTAAGTGTTTTGTCTTTAAAATTATTTGAAGCCATATAGCCCTCAGCATCGTATTTCATGGCTAATAAATATGATATATGACTTCTAAATTGTATTTCTATATATTCTATTGTGTGAATCAATAAATTGCGTAGATTACTATCAAATTGATACAGGCTGTATAATAAGTCTAATGAAGTTCCCTGTATATACTTTTCTTTATCTGTTTTTTCTTTTAATCCTATTCCATATCCAGATAATCTATAATAGTTGACTGATTTCAGTATTTCTTTAGCTTGATTTCTATCGTTTATAATCAATGAATGAAATTGTTCTAGTCTATCTATTTGTTCTTCATAAGTTAGAGCCTTTTTTAGTATATACATAAAATCAACCTAAAATAAAATGTCCTCCCACGGTCCGCAGTACTAGTCGCCTAGCCTTATGCTTGGGAGGCTCTGTCATTTTTAACTATAGCAAAGGTTTTGATTATTGTCAACTTGTTTCACAGTTAGAATCTATACGAGGTGCTAGAAATTACTGGATTTATCGTCTTAAAACTGCTACAGAAATTTGATGATGTTTGCTATTATATTGATTTAGTTATGAAAGAAAGATTAGAGGAATTATATTCTTGATTAGAATGACCGAAAAGCTAGCGCTTTTCAGCCCCTTTCGTCTTTTGCTACGCAAAATCCACTTCCCCCAAAGGGGGAAGATCTTATAAGAACCTCCCCAAAAGCTTTGCTTTGGAATTTTTTTTTAGATGCTCCCCCGCTTTATGGGCGAGCTGTCTCGCAGAACCTCCCCAAAAGCTTTGCTTTGGGGGAGGTGGATTTGACGAAGTCAAAGACGGAGGGGGCTGCATTGCTTTGCAATGCGGTAAAGGATGGCTGCAATGCTATGCATTACAATGTTTCATTATTATATATTTCTTCCTTAAAGAGTTCGAAAAATGCTTCGCACATATTATTTCCCTTTTTTAAGCAAGTTTCTTTAATCTGGCAATCTCTGATTCTAATTCTTTTATTTTTCGTTCCGATTCTTTTCTGACTCTAGCTTCTGTTTCACTTCTGACTCTAGCTTCTGTTTCATTTCTAATAACTTCTTCAGCAGCAGCAACTTTAGCAGCTATTTCTTCCTTAAACAGTTCAAAAAATGCTTCACACATATTATCCTCCTTTTTCAACTGACTGAAAATATAACTATTAGCTATTATGCTAACCTGAAAAACGGCATCTCTGTTCTCAATATCAACGCCTTATGTTATTTGGATTACTAAGCTTATATTTTCACAAATCAGGCATGGAAATAATCAGTATAAAGCAAGGTTTCTAGCTTCTTTTTCAAATTTTTCGACAGTCATTCCCATTCTTGAGGCAGCTTCCTGTAAAGAAATAATCTTATCTTTTACTAAGCCAATCAAGGTTTCAATTTTTCCCCTCTTTTCGCCTTTCTTTTCGCCTTTCTTTTCGCCTTCTAGTCTTATAGTATTTTCATATTTTTCTTTGTCAAATTTGAAAAGACACATAGCTATTACCTCCGATTCTTTTTCCTTAAGAAATTCCTTAAGAATATTTTTCTTTATACATTCTTCAACAGCTTTTTTAACACCTGCTAGAACCTCTTTTTTTTCTTTGATATATTTTCTTGTTTCTGAAATAAACATTGAGTATTCCCATAGTATTTTACATTTATCAAATAATTTCTTGTTATGCCCGATATTTATATTCAACATAGTAGCTGTCCATTCAAAACCTTTTGCCTTTTCTTTGTTTATAAAAGCATTTGAAAGTTTTAAGAAAGTTTTATCGGCAGCTTTCTTTTTTATACCGTTATAGAATACTACATATTGAGGAGTAGGTATTTTTATTAGAGAAGAACCGAATATACTGATCCCATTTTTCTCAATGAAAGATTGATAAAGGTGTGAAAAATATATTAGACCTCTTAAAGGCATATTAGGATTGAATGTACTCTGATGTTCATATAAATTCATTTCATTATCTATAATAAAAGAAACATCATTTTTTACATCCATATATAGAACATCATCGATAGTAGTAAGAGTTAAATCGTCTACATTTGTATAATTCGTATTTGCAAGAGCATTGTACAAGTCTAACAGATTCTTTTTGTTATTCTCTGCACCAAAAAGACTGATAAAAATTGAACTTTTATATTCCCTGTTGACTTTTACATCTTCCATATTTTTCCCTAAACTAATTATACAGAAATATTTGTCTAATAACAATTATATAGTTTTCTGAAAATAAAGCTTTTAATATAAAGGCATTATAATAAAAACTTTTTAAGCTGTAAGAACATATAGTTTTTATTGTTTTTGGTTAAAGAAAACAATGCAAAGTTTTTTCCATTCACTCTTTTTTATCAATCTTATATCTCCATTCTTAGTCTTATATCTTATATCTAAATAAGGTTTGCCCTGTCTTTTAAACAAGCGAGTTTAAATCTGAAAAATCATCGGTGTATATAATATCGTTTGGCAATACTTTCTTTTCTAAGAACATAATCATATAAATTGGATAATAAGTAGTCTTTTTATCGACTTTAATATTCTAGCTGAAACATTCAGCCATTTTTCTTGATAAAATTATCTATATTTTTCCATTTTTTCTGACTTTTTTCTTGATTAAATCATCTAAATTTTTCCACTTTTTCTGATTTTTTTATTGCTTCGTTAACTGTTTAAAGTTTATTGCTATTTATGTTATTATTTAAAAAAGTATTTATGGAGTTTTAAGTGACGGAAAGATTTGTTTACCACGGAAGCAATATTATTGTTGATAAGCCTAAGATCTTAACAAATGGTTTCTTTAAAGATTTTGGCTATGGTTTTTATTGTACAAATCTTGAAAAACAAGCCAAAAGATGGGCTATGACCCGTAAAAATAATCACGTGGTAAATATTTATAGAGTAAATAATTTTGATAATCTAAATCTATTAACTTTTGAATATATGACAGAAGATTGGCTTAATTTTATAGTTAATTGTAGAAAAGGCGTTGAACACAATTACGATATAGTTGAAGGGCCTATGGCAGACGATACCATTTGGAATTTTATAGAAGATTATATTGGTGGAGATATTTCAAAAGAGGCTTTCTGGGAATTGGTCAAATTCAGATACCCCACACACCAGATTGTATTCTGTAATGAAAATGCTTTAGAAAGAATTACTTTTGAAAGGGCTTATTTTCTATGAAAGAAATAATATCATTTGATGAACCAATTACCAAAAATGATTTGTTTTATCTTTGTTATATTATAGAAAAAACAGCAAGAAAAATTCACCAAACAAATAAATATGTAGTTAATACTATAGGCGAAAACGAACTTTACCGTTTAATATGCAATGCATCTGTTTTACATTGCGAGAATCCACAAAAAACAGTATCAGACTTGATTAAAGATTATAATTTAGTTGAAGGAACTTTTAATATTTCAAATGTAGATAAAGAATTGTGCAATAAGATACCGTCAGAAACCTCTATCGGAAAAGTCTATATGCGATTGATTACAGACACTTTACAACCAGAAGAAGATTATATAAAGGGTCTGATTAGAGTGTACAACGACTCAATATGCGAAACAATAGATAATTATAATTGCAGTGCCTATTATGAGCCTTCTTATTTTATAGCAAGGGCTTATTTTAATGGTGGTTTCTAAGCTTAATCAATAGTTTTTGATTTTTAGGAATTTGGGAAAGGTAATATAGTAAAACTACCGCAATGCTATGCATTGCAACCCCCTCACCGTCTGCCTTTGGCAGCCAGCCCCCTCTACCGCATTGCTTCGCAATGCAGCCCCCTCAGTCTCGCTTCGCTCACCAGCTCCCCCACAAAGCGGGGGAGCTTCTAAAAAAAACTAACTCAAAGCAAAAGCTTTTGGGGAGGTTCTTCGTGACAACTTCTCCGCAAAGCGGGGGAGCATCTTATTTTAGATCTTCCACCTTTGGGGGAAGTGGATTTTGCGTAACAAAAGACGAAAGGGGCTGAAAAGCGTCAGCTTTTCGGTAACTCTAATAACGAATACAATTCTTCTAATCTTTCTTTCATAACCAAATCAATATCTGGGGAGCTTCTAACTTGCCACTTATCACTTAGACACAATATTATTGCTGTTTACTTGAGTTGCTGTGGCATCCCATTCGTAGACTGTAGCATTTTCAGTAATAAGCATATTCTTACCATCACCAGCAGCTATACTTACAACAGGTGAATCCAAATCTAAGATGAGTTTTACAGGAGTTGTGAAAGTATTAGCACCCCAAGTCCAGACTTCACGGTTAGTTCCATTGTCGGTCAAAACAAGACCTTGATTTTTACCTGCTTTAATAGAACGAATATTTTTTGCAACATAAATATCTTTCGCTTTATCGTCACCATCGAAAAATACTTCGTTCATACCTGCATCAGTATTGGTTCTGCCAAGCTGTTTATTTTCATTGGCACCCTAAGTTAGAAGTTTATACATGTTGGGGTTTTTCTTAGCATCAGCGTCGTTCTTTGCAAGTATTATGGAGAATGTATCACCAGCTGCAGCAGCAATTACAGTATGGTTTTCATCAACATAAGTTTTTCCTCCTGTCAGATTAAACAAAGAATTGTTTAATCTGAATATTCCACCAAAGTAGTCCTTTATTAATCCCTGAGCCTGTTTATTTGTATCAATGCCAAAGAACATGTTGAATGGTGCAAGGCGTTCCCAAGTAGTTAAGTAACTACTATCTTTCCATTCATAAATAGGAACATTATCATAAATAGGGAATCCCCAAAGATAACCTACTATTTCTCTACGGGTACCTATTTTTTTGCCTGTCTGAAAACGAATTCTAGATTCAAAAATGACTTCATAATCACCTTCTGGCAATTTAGCAACAGTCTCGTCTCCTTTTTTCAAAGTAGGGTCAAAGTTTACCAGCCAAGTCTTCTTTAGTGGGTCATAAAAGTCTGTCTGATCTTTATCTACAGAACCACCTTGAATAAGATAAATATTATTCATATCATCGGAAGTAATACCGTCTTTATAGGTTCCTACATCATTAGGATTATCTGTTGTCGGAGGATTTTTTGGAACAAGTTTAGCTCTAAAATCAACAACAGAGCGATAAGGCTTACCAGAAAATAAATTTACTCCGTCTATATAATCTCCAGTTGAAAAGTAAGCTGAGTTTGCATCAAGTACCACTTGAAAATTATCAACTTTAGTGTCTTCGTCAACATGAAGAGGTGTAAGTGGATTTGGAACTTTATTAGAAGGAACATTATCAAAGCCCCAGGATTCAGCCCGTTCTTTTATACAGTCATCACAACGACATCCCCCAAAATGTCTCCAATTTCTATTACCACTTTCACATTCACTACAATGGCATCTGTCTAAATGCTTTGAACGATTATCATAACGTGTAACGTCTCTTACCTCTTTGCATAAATCACAATCACAATTTTCAGATAAACTGTCACCACCCCATGGATTCATATTCCTTCTATCACAGGCAGATATATATCTAAATTCACTCCAATCAAAAACTTTATGTGGACAGTTTGGATTATATTCTTTGCAATTTCTGCAATGATGAGGATGTGCCCCATATTTATCTTCTAAATATGACTTAATAGGATTTGCATCATCTTTATAAGGAGTTAAATCTACATAACTATTTGAAGTTACGGTCGGTATGGCTTCTTTATCAGAGATTAAAACCGCTTCATTAGAAGAAAAAGAAGTTTTAGCATTTCCATTTTTATCTTTTTTTTGGGTTATTTGTTGTTTGCTATTATCGCCCCAGCCGTAAACATCACCGTTAGAAGTCAGTGCAAGCACATGTTTGTTACCACCTATAGCAAAAACTATATCAGATAAAATACCAGAAGAACTATCGGTTAGACTTTTCCATTTAACCTGACCTTCAGTGCCCGAAATAATATTGTCGTTATTAATTCCAAAATAGGTTTTGTTACCTGTTGCAGCAACCATAACTCTGTTATTACCAAAGATTTCACCGTCATAAAGGTATCTGGCTTTGCCGTCTACTCCAAGAGCTAAGTCCTTGTTTAACTGCCACACTGGAGCTTTTATATTTTCAACTTTAACTAGTTTGTTATTATTTATCTTGTATAAGATACCATTCCTATTCCAAGCATATGCACCATAGTTTGTGTATTCAACACCTGGTTTAACATAGATTGCTTTTATATTGTTTTTGAAGTCATAACCTTTTGAACCAGATTTTGCTATCCAACAAGAGTATTCATTATGAAGTGACTTTTGAGCATCTATTGTCGTTGTTGCAACAAAAGCATTGTTATTGTAAAAAAACTTAGGTGATTGATTACTTGAAGTTATTTTTTCGCTTTTCTTATCAATACTCATATCATCTAAATTTACTGATGAAATAGAGTTAAGCCCTTCTTTATAGGCGTCACAGGCTGCACCATCTGCTGCCCAGATTATACGGTTTGCTTCATCTTTCGCATTAGTGTTTGTTATTTCGGTTTCAGAATTTGATATTAAAAAAGGAACCACTGCCGCAGTAGTTATATCCCAACCAAAACTATTGCTAAAACAGTGCCTTTTCTATTCATGAATTATACACCAAAGTCAAGTTAATTTTTGTAAATTATCGTAAAGTACATCATAAAACTAAACAAGTAGTAACTTTATTTTTTTACCAAGACAAAGTTTCCCTGGCGATGATTTCTTTATTTCTTGCAATTTAAACGTTGTTATGGTATAAATGGGAACCATTTGTAAATTTAGGTGATAAAATGAATAATATAAAATTTAATTATAAAAATAAAAAAGGTGTAATATTACCTTTTGTAGCAATAGGCGTTCTTGCTGTTGCTGGTCTTGTTCCCTTTTTATATGAAAACACTGATGCAAATACCAAGGTTTCTCAAAGTTTTGATGAAGCCAATAAAATTATTTGGGCAATGGAAAGTGCCGCCCAAGATAAACTAAGGAATGGAAATATTAATTCTGTTTCTAAAGGCTTAGGCGATCAAACTGTTTATAGAGAAGTCAAAGGTGATGTGAAGTTTAATTATGGGGCTAGCACTTCTAGTCCTAACTTTCAGGCTATAGGTGAAGTTGTTCAATATAATTCCTATTTAAATAAACATTTTTGTGTGCTAGCCAATGGAACTAGTAGTAAAACTGATGAAATCGTTAATTTAAGAAGCATTTCTTGCGGTTATGTAAAACCAGGTGTTGCAACTATAAACAACACTACTTATGCTTGGGATAAAAATGGTAAGCTTTATGAAATAAATAATAAAAATGAATTGGTTCCCGTTTCAAGCGTTGGTGGCAAGGTTTGGCAGGTCGTTGCTGGTAAAAATAATAATCCAGTAGTATTGAATACAGCCTTAGATGCTTATCCTTTAATATATGATTCTTTTTCTGATTCTTATACACAGGGAAATAAAGTTAAAAATCTTTATCAGCTAGCTAATGCTAGTGTTGATGATTCTTTTGCTATAACAACAAGCAATAACCTTGTTGATATTAGTGGTAAAAATATATTTGACGATGGCAACGTTGAAGATTTGGCAGTAGGAAGCAATCATGGATTGTTTTTAGTAGCCAAAGACCCAAATAATGCAGCAAAAGGATATGATCTTT
This sequence comes from Candidatus Rifleibacteriota bacterium, assembly GCA_905236675.1. GTDB lineage: Bacteria > Muiribacteriota > Ozemobacteria > Ozemobacterales > Ozemobacteraceae > RUG334. Next base: position 9,355 of record CAJOND010000050.1, read on the forward strand.
ATGGTTGGGGCAACAACGAAAGTAAGCAAATTAACTGCCTTTCTAGCGATAAAGAATACTCATCACCTACTATAGTGAATTGTTCCCTTAAAGCCCCAACGGGTGTTTATTCTGGTTCAATTTCTCCAATGAATGATTTTACAACTATTAAAGATTATTTTCAGGGAACTTATAAATTCCCTACAAATACCTCTAGTGCCTGTTATGTAGAAAATCCTTATAAGGCAGGAGAAAAAGCATATCATAAAGGTTCTAATGTTGATAACTGTACTTGTCCGCTCTGCCTAGATGTTTGGGACTTACATAGCCAGAATGTATCTTTGAAAACAAATTTGGTAATATCTGAGCCTCAAGAAATAACTAATCTCCAACTGATGCTTGACAATGATGGTTGTAGCAGAATTATGTCAAACCTTCCTTCTGAAACAGAAACAGTTAAAGTGTTAGGTTACTATATTTCTGGTTATAAGACTTTCAATCAAAATAATTATGACCCTAATGAGATAACTGTTGAGCAATATTGGTTGAGTACAAGGTATTATTATTATGATAAAATAAATGAAAAATATGTTAGAATAAGAAATGGGGAAAAGTATCCTATTTACAGCTATGGAGAAACAGAAAAAACTATTTCTACTGAAACCCTATACACAAAATGTACTTTAACCCAAGTTGATGAAAATGGGAATGCTACTGGTAATGGGGTTTCTTTTATAGCAAAAAATAATCTAGATAATACTTCAAGTATAGTTACTCCACTTGGAAGTGTTTATTTACTTGATTTTGACGACTCCCTTCAAACTTGCTATGATGTTACTGGCAAAAATGTGATTTCAAATGATGGTTATACTATTCCTGAAGGAAGATATTCCATAAAATGGGAATACTCTAAGAACTTAGGGAAAACCTATACTGCTTTCGCTGATGACGCTCTATTTTGGGGTATAGACCCTAAAGCAATTTCAGAAGAAGAACTCATTGCGAAGAAAGAAGGTTCAACTTATGGTAGTGGTGGGCATTGGGGTTCTACACAGCTTTCGCTGAGTCAAAACCAGCTTTTTGGTTCAATTTTCAGACTTAACAGCAATATGTTTAACTTAAGAGGTGGTCTGGAATACGATGACGAAGTTCCCACTTACTATGCTCTTGCCGCTGGTGATAATTACTCTTTGGCAATTATTGTAAGAAATACAGATATGCCGACAGATGGTTCTAAGCCAACAGCTTTTCATATTATTGGCTGGGGCGATGATTCCTATGGTCAGCTTGGCATAGGCGTAGCATCTGGTCCTCAGAAAATGACTATTTTACCAATAAGTTCTGATGTTGTTTCAAATTACAGAGATTTACAAGCAGGAAAATACCATGCCCTATTCTTGACTAAAGATGGTAAAGTATATTCTTGGGGTGGTTCAACAACTAAGGCTAACCCACATCCTATAGAAGCCTTGAATTCCTTAAGCGGTGGCAAGTTTATTGTTTCTGTTTCTGCTGGTAACGACTGTTCTTCAGCAGTAGATAACGAAGGCAATATCTACACTTGGACAGTAAGCAACGAAACTCCTGTTGTTATAGCTGGTGGGAATAGTTTTGGACAGTAAGTCAGTTATTAGATTTAATCACTGAAGTAACAATAAAAAACTTCCCCTTTATGGGGAAGTTTTTTTGTCTCTTCTAAAATGTGCCCCTCGACCGCATTGCTTTGCAATGCAGCCCCCTCACCGTCTGCCTTTGGCAGCCAGCCCCCTCAGTCACTACGTGACAGCTCCCCCACAAAGCGGGGGAGCTTCTTATAAGATCTTCCCCCTTTGGGAGAAGTGGATTTTGCGTAGCAAAAGACGAAAGGGGCTGAAAAGCGTTAGCTTTTCGGTCGTTCTAATTATGAATACAATTCCTTTAATCTTTCTTTCATAACCAAATCAATATAATAGCAAACATCATCAAATTTCTTGTTTACATCAAGATTACCGAATCTAAGAACTCTATAACCTAATTTTTCTAAAAATAGAGTTCGATTTTCATCATATTTGCTTTGTTTATCCATTTGATGTTGTATTCCATCTATTTCGATAACCAATTTGGTCTCTTTACAGAAAAAATCAACTATAAAATTACCTATTGGGTGTTGTCTACGTATTTTAAAAGGATATTTACGTAAATAGATATACCAGAGTTTGTTCTCTTCATTAGTTGAATAATTTCGTAAATTTTTAATACGCGTTCTTTGTTTGTGAGTAAGCATTGTCTCCTCGATTGATTAAAAATTAGTGCGTATTTTCTTGCACATATAGTAATCAACCGAGAAAGGGAAATTGGACAAAATACTATGTAAAGAAATGTAAAGTTACGGATGCTATGCATTGCAGCACCCTCACCGTCTGCCTTTGGCAGCCAGCCCCCTCTACCGCATTGCTTTGCATTGCAGCCCCCTCAGTCACTACGTGACAGCTCCCCCGCTTTGCGGGGGAGCTTCATTGATCCTAATTTATCTTGTAGCAGGGAAAACAATAAAATTCAGTATATGATTATGTTCGCCTTTGGAACCTTTTAAAGTTATTTTTAAACAATCTGAAACTTCAATATTACTTCCGTTTTTCTTATAGGTATAAGTATTCACATCGCTATTTGTAACTTTTTCTATTATTACTCCACTGGGTAATTCATAATTATTTCCAACAGTATTTACTGCAAGACTGCTAATTATCCCATTAATATTATCTAAGCTAGCAATTTCATTATCAAAAATAATTCGACGAGAAATAACTGTGCTAACCTCTTGAAGAGAATTAACAATAACTTCTTGAGTTGTAATCTCATTAAATCCGCCAAAAGAACGAAACATAAAAGGAATAGCACTTACAGCCAAAATTGATATTATAACCACTACCAACAATAATTCTATGAGAGTAAAAGCTTTTTTATTCATAGTTTTTTCCTTTAGAAAGTAACTGTCTTTATAATAGTAGAAATATTATCAAAATCTGGTGCGGTAACAGTAATTACACAGACTTTACCACTAGTTATATTGCTATTTGTAGGAGGATCTTCTCGCTTCAAAGATAATTGAAGTTTTGTAGCACCATCAGGATGAACCATAGAAGCTATTGGTATTTCTACTAATTCTATATCTTTTAAACTTCCTGTGTTAGTAACAGTATCAACCCCAGAAATAGCTAAAGCTTCACCTAACTTTTCATAGCCCTTAGCTTTCATTAGCATTAACACATTATTTGCAGCAGTCTGTGTTTTTATTTTGGCAATTCCCAAGGCAGTAAAGTTACCTGTTGTAGCAAGCATATAAGCCATTGAAAGAAATACAAAAGCCAGCATAGGCAAAGCTACAACAAGTTCAATAAGGCTTATACCAGATTTCTTTTTCGTTGTTTTCATATTCATTTAACAGCTATTGATTTTGAATAGCCATTCCTTTTTATTGTAATTGTTTGGTTTTCAGGAGAAACTTTTCCATCTATTCCAAAAGTAAAACTCTTATCTGAAGATATATCAATTGAGAAATTTGATGGTAACTTATAGCTATTATCGCCTATCATAATTGTTCCATCTGATTTAAAGGTGATCGTAGATTCATTTACACGTCCAATACTTCTAGCAGTTGCAATAAGATTAGTTGTCATCTGTTCAGCAGTACCATCATTTCTAGTGAAATAAGCTTCACTATAGTTAGGTATGGCCACTACAGCTAATATTGCAAGTACAGCAATTACTAAGAGCAATTCCATCAAAGTAAAACCACTAGATTTTTTTATATGATTTAGCATATTCTTTACTCTTTTACTTAGGTCTTATGAAACTCATCTTAAACAATGGAATGAATACAGCTATCATAATGAATCCAACTAGAACAGCCATAATTACTATTAGACAGGGTTCCATAACACTTAAAGCTGCTTTAATAGCTGCATTAAGCTGCTCATCATAATAGGTAGCTATTTCGTTAAACATGGAATCCATTGTCCCTGTTGTTTCACCAGTTTCAATGAGTTTCTGTGCCATTGGCGGGAAAATAGGGTCATCTTCAAGAGCTGATTTCAAATTACTACCCTGGTCTATATATTCTTTCATTTTATGAACAGTAGCTTTGGGAGTAGGAAGAGTCATAGTATTTTCTATAGCAAGCAATAATTCTCTTAATGGAACGCCTGCTTGCAATAAGAGACCCATTGATTCTGAAATCTGAACAACAAAATACCTTTTTGTAACATCTCTGAGAACAGGTATTTTGAGAGAAAATTCTCCAAGAGTATTACGACCACTTTCTGTAATAGCATAATAAATAAATAATATTACAATTAAAACAAAACCAACAATAACGGCTATCCAGTTAGTTGAAACAAAATTACTTATAGAGATAAGAATTTTTGTTGCCATTGGCAACTCTAAACCTGCTTTGGAGAATAAATCAGCAAATCTAGGAACAGCAAATCCCATAAGCACTATTAATACAATTGAAGCTACTAAAAGTAAAACACAGGGATAAGCTAAAGCACCTATTATTTGTCCTTTTAAGGCCATTCTTCTCTTACTGCTGGCTGCAAGTTTAACCAAAACCTGCTCTAATACACCACCTGTTTCCCCAACTCTGACCATAGCAACTGTAAACTTGTCAAAGATATCCATATGATGACTTAATGCTTCTGAGAATGAAGCACCATTATATACTCTGGATCTTAAGTCTTCTAAGCAAGCTTTGAAAGTAGGATTTGTTTCGCCATGTTCCAAAGATTGAAGAGCTTCTGCTAAGCTGACTCCGCACTTAATCATAATAGAAAGCTGAATTAAGAAAGTGGAAATGCTTTCAGCGGATACTCTTCTATTAAATATATTCAAATCTGCTTCTAGAACCTGAGTATCTTCTTTCGCTTCATTTATAGAAGTAACCAAAAAACCTTTATTCCCTAAAATGCTTATGGCAGCAGCCTCATCCTGGGCTTCTATTTTATCGGTTACAATTTTTCCTTCTGAATCTTTGGCCTGATATTCAAAAAATGCCATTTTTTACTCCTTTAAAGAACTCTTGCCAGTTCTGTTGCACTTGTTATGTGACTACGAAGCTTATTTAAACCTGCTTCTTTAAGGACTATTGTTCCTTGTTTAATTGCAATAGATTCTAGTTCCTGGCTCGTAGCTCTTTCTATTATTTTTTTACGTATTTCGGAATCTACTATAGTTACTTCTTCTATACAGCTTCTGCCTCTGTAGCCAATACCTGCACAGGCAGCACAGCCTTTGCCTATATAGGTTTGAAAGTCTATGCCGAGTTTTTCCTTCAAATCAGAAGGAACCTCTTCTTCTGTAAGACAGTGAGTACAATTGACTCTGACCAATCTCTGAGAAATCATTCCCAATAAAACGTTTGCTGTTAAATAGGGTTCAACCCCCATTTCTGCAAGTCTTACAGGAACTTCAGAAGTGTTACCGCAGTGAACTGTAGAGAAAACAAGGTGACCTGTCATAGCAGCATTTGTTGCCAGCATGGCGGTTTCTTCATCACGGATTTCCCCGACAAGTACAATATCAGGGTCCATACGCAAAATAGAACGAAGACCTGAAGCAAAAGTTAAATCTACTTTTGTATTTACCTGAATCTGATTCAATGTTGGAAGTCTTATTTCTACAGGGTCTTCAAGAGTAATAATTTTTACACTTTCCTGATTAAGCTTTTGGAGAATAGAGTAAAGAGTTGTTGTTTTACCAGAACCTGTTTGACCGGCAACTAGAATCAGACCAAAATTATGTGATATCAATTTATTAACTTTTTCAAGACCCTTTTGAGAGAATCCCAACTGTTCTAATTCAGGAGCTTTGCTTTGGCTGTTTAATAGTCTCATGACTATATTTTCGCCATCTATACAAGGGCAGACAGCAACACGAAGGTCTACTTTACGACCTTCAGCATCAAACATTATTCTGCCGTCTTGAGGAATTCTGTGTTCGCTGACGTCAAGCTTAGCCATAACCTTGATTCTTGAAGTAATCATGGGGTGCAGACTTAGTTTAGGTCGGAACATGGTTTTTAAAATACCATCAATGCGGTATCTTATATGAAAATCATGACCGTCACGTTCTATATGAATATCTGATGCTCTTTCTTTTATGGCACCAATCAAAACCTGATTAACAAATTTAACAATTGGTCCACTTTCTAATAAAGCATCTTCAGGATCAACAGTATCAAGCGCTGAATCTACTTTATAGTCTTCAATGTAACGCAAGCTACTTAGCATATCTTCGTTGCCAAGATAGTTACGTTTAATAGCCCCCATGAGCTGTTCATTTGTGGCTAGATTAAATATTATTCTTTTGCCCAGCTGAGTTTCTAATCTGCCTACTATAGCAGTATTCATAGGGTCAGAGGTGGCTAATAAAATAGCATCACCTTTATGGCTAATAGGAATAATATTATATTCTTTTGCTAACTGTGGGGTAATAAAATGTAAGAGTGTAGGATCTACAACCAATTCCCCAGCAGGCATTAAAGGAATACCGAACTGCTTAGAAAGAGTCTGCAGTAATTCTGATTCGGTTATATAACCTAAGTCTATTAATGCCTTGCCTAGTCTGACATTTTGATCTTTGCTTATTTTTAGTCCCTTCTCAAGTTGATTTTGAGTAATTAGACCATGTTCTATCAAAATATCGCCAATTTGTTTCATTTTAAGTTCTTTCTCGTATTATTATTATGAATTATTATTTACAAACAACTTATATGAAATTACTAAAATTGCCCTTCATATTAATTATATGAAGGGCAATTATTTCATTTATTAATTTTTACGATTTTCACGTATTTCTTTTAATTTTTGAATCAAATACTTTTCTGTTTCAGTATTTTCTCTAGTCTTTTTATTTGTTGTGCTAGCCTTTGTTGTATCAGATGTATACGATGTTTCGGCTGGTTCATTTATTTCTTTTGTAACTGGGTTTTCTTCAATTTCGCCAACATACATATTTGAAGATCTGATTATTTTTTTGTTACTATAATTATTTTCTGTCGTTTCAGTTTCTTCTATTGGTTTAGGCCATATAATACTCGTTCCGTAAACATTTGGTCCATCAACTGTTGGATTAGATATTTCTTCAATTGTTTCAGAATATCTTAATGGTTTAACTTCATTTAATTCTTTAACAGCTTTTGAAGTAACTGTATTTTTATGGTTTTCATCTACAATATGAGCAGTAAGAAGAATAATTAAGTTTGTTTTTGTATTATTTGTGGTTTTACTTCTAAAAGCCCTACCTAAGAATGGAATTTTGCTTAGTAGTGGAACTTCATAAACATCATTTACTGATTTAGCTTCAATAAGACCGCCAATAACCATTGTATCGCCATTTTTAATTTTAATGGTAGATTCGGCTCTTCTTGTAGAAACCTGAGGAACTATGTTGTTGCCCATAACAACATCTCTAACCCACTGAGAAACTTCAGGAACAACATTCAACTGTATAGTATTGTCATTCAAATTTACTACAGGAGTAACATCTAATTTAATACCAACTTCTTTAAATGCAACGCTTGATGTAGTTGTTCCACCATCTGTTACAGAAGTACCAGAGCTATAAGGAATTTCATCGCCAACGTGAATGCTGGAAGTTTTTCCAGTAACAGTAATTACACGTGGTCTAGAAAGAATCTGACTCTTATTATCAGTTTCAACAGCTTTTAACAAAGCTTGAACAGCAGAGAAATCCCAGGTTCCACCATATTTAATAAAATCTTTAAAACTATTATTTGTAGGATTTTGTCCTACAGGAGCGTTATATCCAGAAACACCTTCCAAACCGTTCCATTTAATACCGAGCTGTTTTTCTAATCCATCATCAACAGCAACAATACTAGCTTCGATAAGAACCTGTGGTAAAGGTTTATCTATAGCTTTAAAATAGATAACAGCAAATTTTTCTACTGTTGTATGAACAACACATATTCTTCTTGCTTTATCTAACAAGAAATATTCGGTTTCTATAGGATTACCATCTTTATCTCTTAAGTTAGCAGCTGTTGAACTAGAACCAGAGCTAGAATTTGTATCACGTTCAATAATAGTTGAAAGTTCTTCTTCTATTTCTTCAAAATCAGCATGTTCTAATTCAAATGTCTGTGTTATATATCTTAACCCTTTAACTATTTTTGTTGTATCGGTAGCTGTTTGTTTAACATCCATACCATCAATGTTTCTACAGAGCAAATCTGCAGCAGCAACCTGATTTTCTGGTCCCATAATAACAATAGAATTTGTTGGAGCATCATAAACAACATTAATTTTTGGATTAAGCTCTTTTACTAATTTTTGTAGATCTGCAGCGGATCTTTTTCCTAAAGGAACAATCTTTGTAATGATTGGTTCTTCTTTTGGCTGAGGTGCAATTTTATTACCTACAGTATTACCTTTTCTTCCATCAGCAGCACCATCAGAAAAACGTGCCCAGGATTCTCTCGGTTTAAATATGTGTAATTGAGTTTTATCAAGCATGTAATCAGTAGATGTATTGCCTAGGATTTTTTCCATTGCTTCATCAAAGCTTGCATTAATCAGATCTACATTAATAACTTCATTTAAAGGCATATGAAATATTGGAGTATATCCAAAATGTTCACATACCAAATTAACTGCTGCTTCAGTAGTTATTTCATTAATCGAAAGAGTAAGACCACTACTTTGTGGCACTCCAAGAAGAGAACTATTGTTAATTGATTGTGAAAATGCTGGGCTGCCAAAACCTACAGCAAGCATAGCAATCACTAATCCTCTGTTAATCTTATTAAGCATTTTTTACTCCTTTAGTTATTAACTTCAAATCTTCGTTCAATATTTCCGTATCTAATTACACAGCCTTGATTATCAACTTGTAAAAGTGTAATACCATCATGAGTATCACCAGCTGCAAATTTCAAGAAACGAGAGCTATTTTCTGGTTTACCATCAGTAAAAATAGCAAGCCATCTGCCAAAATTATCTTTCATAATACCTTTTAAAATCATTGATTCAAAGAACAGTGGTCTAAAAGGTTCTTCATCATTTGGTAAACCAATAAGTAAATCTTCTCTTTTAATTTCTTTTCTTATAAGAGGCTGTGGCAGAACAATCGCTTCCGTATATTGAGGTTTTGCAATGTATACCACAGAATTTTCTTTATTTATTCTATATAAGAAAAATAATACCATGAAAATAGAGCCAAAAATTGCTGCTCTCATCCAAAGCTTCATTTTTTGCCTCCTTCATCCATTAATTTTTCTTGAAATATCAATTCGACTTTTCCTGACAAAGTAACTAATTTTTCATTAGTTTCTATTTTATAATTTTCCAATCTCATAAATTGCTCGTTAACTTCCATATAAGCTAGAACTTTTACAGCATTGGCACAAGTTCCAGTATATTTAAATTTAAAAGGCCAAAAAACCAATGAATTTGAGCTTGTAAACTTTCCTTCAGGAACAACATTCCATTCCCCTTCAATACTATCTCTTAAAGTATCGAAAGGAGCCATTAAGTTAGCTTTTGTTGTATCAAAAGCTGGAAGTAAGAAATTTAATCTTTTATTTTCTTTTTCAAGATTTTCTTTTTGAGTATGCAATAGGTCTTGGTACATTTCAAATCTACCATTATCAAATCTAGCCAATGAGCCTTTCAAATTAGCTATTTCCTGTCTCATAACGTTTGTTTTTTGTAGTGATGGCATATAAAAATAGGTGTAAGGCATAACTATTATAGCCAAAACAATAATTGCAACTAAGAAATTTTTCATAATTATACCCTCACTTTCTACCTTTACCGTCACCAATTAAGGCAGTAATGGTAAATTTAATTCGGCGACTTTCAAGATCTGATATTACTATTTCAGCCTTAGTAAGTTCATCGCAAGATTTTACAGTATCCAAATAACGAATTGCACTTTCTGCATCAACAGTATAACCAACAACAGTAATTTTACCTGATTTATAATTTATATGAATTTTTTCTAATCTTGTTGATATTGGCAAATCTTCAGTTAAACTTCTTGCAATCCTAGAAGAAATACCTCTTTTTTCAATATCCGTATTTATTTCTTTGGCTAAATTTACTAATTTAGCTTGATATTCGGCCATTTCTTTAAAACTATTAAGTAATTGTTCGATAGGCTGATGCTTTTCTTTCAATTCTTTAAGTTCTTTAGAAATATTAGCTTCTTGTTTTTTCAATAATGGATAAGGAACAGCAGTAACTAAGGCAGCAATAATAATAGCCATAAATGGATTATAGAAAATATTGCCTACAGTTACTTTAACAGGTGGAATAAGATTAGGAGCAATAGGACTAACAGCACCGTTTAACCAAACGGCTGGATAATCTTCGTATTTAGCACAGGTTTCATCAGCTTCTAATCCTGTAATTATATTTACTGCCACATCAAATCTATCACTAATCATATTTGTAAGTTGTGGTTCTTCTACAACATCAAAAGATAGATAGACTTTTGAATTTTGATCTAATAATTTCTTGGATCTAAGTTCAGCAAATATACCACCTAAGTGAGTGATTAAATCCAAACGGTTTTCTTTAATTGTATCTAGAATAGCAGGAACTGGTTCCGGGTGTTTACCGCTAATCATAAGTCTGGCTTCTTCTCTAACTAGAGAATATCCAGCAAATAACACACTTTCCATTTCTCGCAAACTACCTGTAAGTAATGTTCTTACAGAAATAATTTCTATTCCTCTGAAAATTATAATGTAAACTTTAGAAAAACCAATTTGAATACAAATATTAACTTCTTTGCCAATATTTTTAGAATATTGTCTTGAAAGAGCTCCTAACAAAGAATCTGGTAGAGTTGTAATCTTTCCTAATCTTACACCAACCAATTGACAAAGATTCTTTATATTCTCTATAATTGATTTTTTTACATAAGAAACCGTAATATCTCTTTGCTGAGTAACCTGATTAACTGAACCTTTTTTTAACTTGAAGAATAGTTCTTCTGGTTCATTAAAAAGGTTTTTACGATTAACCTGTAAATTTCCTTCGATTTCTTTATCTGTCAAATTTGCAGGGAAACCAAATACTGAAGTTCCACCATCAAAAGAACAGACAAAGTTCAAAGTGACTTTGGGAGCGAAAAAATTTGGGATAGCCTTTTTTAATGACGTCCAAATATCGTTCTCTGGAGTTACTATCATACTAGACCATTTTTTGCCATCTTCGCATTTCAATAGTCTGGCATAGTCTGATTCTAATTCTACAAAGCCTTCTGTTTGTTTAGGCTGCCACATTTTTTTATCCTTAAGTGACTAATTATTTTTTGAGCGTGAATATTAACACGAATTAAATAAATATACAAATTATTTGTAAAAACTAAAGAAGTTTTTTCATTTTTTTTTACTTTATTTAGTTGGTCATTAAAATAATATATGGTATTATCTCTCAAAAATACCAAATATAAAGAAAATAAAATGAAAAACACTTTTCTTGATAGCTATATAGATGTAGATGTTTCTAAACTTCCTTATGCCATACTTGACCTAGAAACTACAGGTTTTAAACCAGGTTCTGCTAAGATTACTGAAGTTGCAATAATTTTTTACGAAGACGGTAAAGAAGAAAGATTCGAAACTTTTGTCAATCCTGAATGTCATATTCCAGATGAAATAACTGCTTTAACACATATTACAGACGAAATGGTCAAAGATTCACCAACAATATCAGAATTAGCCCCTACTCTTTATGAAATGCTCAAGAACAAAATCTTTGTATCTCATAATGTACCTTTCGACTGGTCTTTCTTTGAATACTTCTTTAATCAATGTCTTGGAATCAACTACAAATCTCCTTCGCTTTGTACCCTGAATTTATCTAGAAAACTTCTAAGCCTTCCTTCTAATAAGCTAGAAAATGTCGCAAGATTTTTTAATTTTAGTCTTGTCGATGCTCATAGAGCTATGAATGATACCGAAGCTGTTAAAGTGTTGCTTTTGAACTTTTTCGATGTCTTAAAGAAGAAGGGAGTCAATACTTATAAAGATTTGTATGCCAGCGGTTTGCTCTACCCAGAAAAGCCACCTTGTAGGTAATTCTTATCTCTCACTACAAATCACCCACCACCCATCACGCCTCTGATTGCTTTCAGCAATCAGCCCCCTTGGTATTTATTTGTTTATAGCCTACACATTGTCATAACCGTATAGCTTTCAGGGCTAAAGCCCATACGCTATACTTTTTATGACAAATGTGTAGGCAATTAGCACAATCTAATTTGGACTTATAGTTTTAGCACAGACTTATCTCTCCTCCCTCTTCCCTCAATCTTTTAAATACCTCTTGTTTTATTATCAAATAAAATGTAATATATTTGCTCAAAGTAAAAACAAGCACAATTCGGAGAATAAAATGGATAAACAGAAACTGTATGATGTATACCTCAAACAAATAATGAATCTTATTACAAATAAAGATTACGAAAAGGCTTTAGCACTTTGTAATGAGATGAAACAAAGAATGTATGCTGAAGAACCTGTTGATCCTATAATGTTTGGTTGGCAAAAGTATTATAAATTCATCTGTTTACTTAAGCAAAACAAAGATGATGAAGCATTGAACGAATTTTTAGGTGAAGAAACTCACCCGTTTGTTTTTGACTATATTCAAACTACATTTTTAACTTCTGTTTGTGCAGAAATAGCTTGTTCAAAAGGTGATGCTGTTTTAACTAACAAGCTTTGCAGATTAGCCTGGACAACCTCATTCCACGATAAAGAACAGGTTATGCGTATTCAGAAAGCCCAAAATGCTTGTATTTACTTTGAAAGGCTTAAACAGCCTCGTTTGAATTTTAGTTTCGCTAGATTTTTAACTGGAGTAGGCAAAAACAGCAAGATACCTGTTTTATACGTTCAAGGTCTAGAATGTTTGCTTTCTAACTACAGACAAAGCAAAAGCCTTACTATTTCAGCTATATTAATGAATAGTTTGCCAGATGTAACAAAACTTCTAGACGAAAAAGATGAAGATTTGCCCAAAGAAAGGCTCTTAGAATATATTGAAGAAGTTACAAAACTTCCTCAATCCTTAACTATTTGCGGTAAATTTTCAGAAGCAAAAGATTTATTGTTAGAAAACAAGCTTGATGATTTGGCTAAGATGATGGACGAATACCCTTCGCTAGTTGATGAAAATGACGAAGTAGGTATGACTCTTCTTTTAATTGCTTCTCAAATTGGTAATAAGCCTGCAGTAGGTATGCTTATTGATAAGGGTTCTGATGTTCATCGTTGCGAAACAATTTCTGGTCATTCAGCAATATTAGAAGCCACTAAAATGGGTCACTACGAAATAGTTAAGCTTTTAATCGACTCTGGTGCCGACCCCGAAGTTCGTGATAAATTTGGATTTACTCCAGTTTTGATGGCGGTTGTAGAAAAACAGTTTGACTGTCTTGCTACTTTATTAGGTTACGGAGTGCTTTTAGAAAGACGTGATGATAATTTTGACACTCCTTTACTTGCCGCAATCAGATGCAATAATCTTGAAGCAGTCAGATTGTTAATTTCAGCAGGTTCTGACATTACAGTAAAAACCAGAGACGACAAGAGTATTTACCAGCTTGCCGATGAATTAAAGAACGAAGAAATGATTAAAACTTTGGCTATTCTTAAGACACCATCTAAGGCTGAAACAGCTAGTGAAGAGAAATGAGATTGAAGATTGAAGATTAAAGATTTGTCTATCTACCTTCCCTCTTCCCTTCTCCCTCTAATCATATGGCACCAAGAAAGAAAAAAGCTTCTCCTGTTACTTTAAATGAGTATGACAGGCAATATCTGGCAGATGTAATCGAACAAGCTGGCGGCTGTGAAGTAACTTCTGCCGCAATTTGTGTCGCACCAGATCAATATTCTGACGTCCGAGTTTTATCAAGAGGTACAATAGATTCAGCCCCTGCAATTTTAAAAAGTCTTAGACCAGGCGAAGTCTTGCTTCATAATCACCCTTCTGGCAAAATCAGACCTTCCGAACCAGATTTAGCAATAGCTTCTATTTGTGGTAAATCAGGTATTGGCTTTGCAATTCATAACAATGACTGTACAGAATTTTATGTTGTTGTTGAACCGTATGTGGAAGAAGAACCGCAAAAACTCAGTAAAAAAGAGATGATCGCATATATCTCTGAGAATGGCCCAATTGCTGACAAATTAAAAAATTATGAGCAGCGTGATGGACAGATTGAGTTAATGGGAAAGATTACCGATGCATTAAATGAGCCTTGTCATGCTATTCTTGAAGGAGAAACAGGCATTGGCAAAAGTATGGCATATCTTGTTCCTGCCATATTTTATTCAAACAAAAACCGTTGCAGAGTTTGTGTTTCAACTAATACCATCAATCTTCAATATCAGCTTATAGACAAAGATTTGCCTTTCTTGGCAAAGATTATTCCTTTTGATTTTAAGTATTGTCTTTTAAAGGGAAGAACAAACTATATCTGTTTAAGAAGAATGAAAGAAGCTACAGCAAGCGATAATGCTGATTTTTTATTAGATGAGCTTGAATACCCACAATTTCAAAAGCTTGCTGGTTGGGTTGAAAAAACAATTGATGGCTCTTTAAGCGATTTAACCTGGGTCCCATCTGAATCACTCTGGGATAAAGTCTGCTGCGACAAAGACAGCTGTCCAGGAGTTAAGTGTCCTGATTACAACGAATGTTTCTTCTACAATGCTAGACGTAAAGCAGCAGAGGCTGATATTTTGGTAGTCAATCACCATTTGCTTTTTTCTGATTTAGCTTTAAGGGCCGATACGGAAGAATACTCACAAACCGCAGTAATTCCTGCTTGTAAAGCAATTATTATGGACGAAGCCCACAATCTTGAAGATACTGCAACCAAACATTTCGGCTACAGGACAACAGCATTGGGTTTTCAGAAAATATTGAATAAAGTTTATTTTAAAAGAGGGAAACGGGAATCAGGGACTTTCTTTACTCTGACAAATGCTCTAGCTTTTAAGCATGGCGATATAACAGATTCAGATAGAGAAACACTTCTGAATGACATTAACCAGATACTTGTTCCCTCAAGAATGGAAATAGCAGACATTTCAAAAGTATTATTTGATTCAATAACATCGTTTTTGATGAATGACAGCACTCAGCTAGGTGAATATAGATTAAGAATAACCCCTAAACAAGAGATGTCAAATGAGTTTAAAGTTTTGAGTGCTACAGCAAAGAAATTACAAGATGAGCTAAAACATTTGTCAGCTTCAATGAAAAAGTTCTCTAGACGCTTAAACGCCTGTGTTGATGATTTTGAAGATGAAAATGCAATTTATGAAGTTCCTTATACAGAATTAAATAATTACGCTATTCGTCTTGATGAGCTGCACGACAGTCTCGAGATGATGTTTGATTTAGAAGCTGAAAATCGATGTGATTATGTACATTTCTTCACTACAAATGCTCGAAAAACAGGAAAGTTTACTTCATTTTCTTCTTTGCCTATTACTGTTTCTCAACAAATGCTAGATTACTGTTTCAGTAAAATTCCCTGTACAGTAATGCTTTCTGGAACCATGACTACGGGAGGCAACTTTAACTTTTTAAAAAGCCGTTTAGGATTAACCGATGAAGAAATTGGTGATAATCTGATAGAAGGACGTTTCCAATCGCCATTTGATTATCAAGAACAATCAAGGTTGTTTGTTCCTTCTGATTTGCCCGACCCATCAAGTTCATTATTTGTTGAACAAGCCACACAGCCATTGATAGAAATTATAAAATCTTCTCTTGGTGGAACATTGGTTTTGTGTACTTCTTATTCTCATTTAAATCTGTTTTACAATAATGTTTGCCCTATTCTTGAAGCACAAGGCATCAACTGTTATAAACAGGGCGATTTTGACCGTCAGTATCTAGTAGAACTTTTTAAAGAAGATGGAAATGCTGTTTTATTTGGCACAGATTCTTTTTGGGAAGGGGTAGATATTCCTGGGGAGTCCCTTCGAAATTTAATTATTTTGAAGTTACCTTTTGCTTCACCTAATGATCCAGTATTAGAAGCGAGAAACGAACGTATTAAAGAAGAAGGAGGCAACCCATTTAAAGATTATCAGCTTCCAATGGCTGCCATTAAATTAAAACAAGGTTTTGGAAGATTAATAAGAACAAAGAGAGACCGAGGTACCGTTTGGATACTCGACACAAGGATTATCAACAAGTTTTACGGCAGTTATTTTATAAATTCTTTACCCGATTCACCCTTTGTCAAAGGCAAGTTCAATATTCTAATCAAACTAGCCAAAAACTTCTTTAAAGATTAATAATAATATGGTTTAATAAAAAATAACGTCTAGCACCATAAATATTATAATAAATAAAATTAAAATTTAATATAATGTTAAATAAATATAAAAAAGGCTTTTCTTTCATAGAATTAATAATCGTAATTATAATAATTTCAGTATTGGCAGCAATGTCTGGTCCAACTTGCACAGTTGGAAAATCAAGTGCAAAAAGACGAAAAATTAGATCTGAATGTTTTTCTAATCAGAGAGTATTAGAAGGTGCAATAGAGATGTATAATATGGATAATCCAGAAAAGATTACCATAGCTTTACCTGGTGCTGATTATGAAAACATAGAAGCTATCTTAATAAGGGAAAAATACCTATATGATCCTTTAATTCCTCCTTGCAATGTATGCTCTTATGGTTATATCGAAGATGAGAAAGGCGCAGCAGGTGTTTTTTGTAAAAATCATGGTAAGCCTACTATCTATTCTTCCAGTTATAATGAAAACCCTAAACTTCCAGAATATGATAAAAGTAAAGAAAAACCTTTATCTCAAGATTACTATCAAGTTAGAAATACAGTAAAAACATCTAAAACTATAAAAGAAATTAGAGAAAAAATTATAGAAATAATAATCTCTAAACCGTTTTTAATATTTATTGGAATTACTATTTTTATTCTAGCAGTATTACCATACAAGAAGAAAAACAAAAGTAATATCAAAATTAATCGATAAACTTTTACTTATCACAGCTATTTTTCTTCAGATATATTTAAGGAAATTGTCAAACCTTTATCGCAGAAAAACATAGGATAAAAATCTATATTTTTAACTCTTGGTCCGGTAACATAACTTTCACTACAATGCCATAGATAAATCCAAGGAGCCTGTTCTACAATTTTCCTATTTATTTTATCATAAGCTTCACTACGAAGCTGTTCATCTGTTATTTTAACAGCTTCTTCCAATAAACTGTCTATTTCATCATTTTTAAATCTAGCTCTATTACCACCAGAACCCCAGTTTTTTGAATGAAACAATGGATATAGGAAATTTTCTCCATCAGGATAGTCTCCAAACCAGTTCATAAAGAAAGCTTTGGCTTCACCTTTATTTATAGCGTCTTTCAGAGCACTCCATTCCATAGGTTTTATTTCAACTATTACTCCGTATTTTTTAAATTCACCCTGCAAAAACCTTGTTATTTCAAAAGCAGATTGTTGAGCTTTCTGATAAAGTTCTATTTTTAAAGGATTTGACTCATTATAACCTGCTAGAGCTAGAAGTTTCTTACCTTCTTCTGGATTAAAACCTATACCTGTGTCTTTACTATTATAGCCTGATATTCCTGGAGGTATACTTCCTATAGCCGGAACAGCTCTTCCAGAATATATTGCCTTAATTATTTTTTCCCTATCTACAAGTAAATTTAAAGCTTTTCTAACTCTAACATCATTAAAAGGTGCTGCTTGATTATTAAATCCAATATACCAAGTATTTAATGCAGGAACATCGACGATACGATTAGCATATTTAGGCATCTCCTTAAAACGTTTATAGTTAGATGGATAAAGTTGTAATAAATCTATAGAATCACTTTCAAATTCAAGTTCAGCTTTTAAATTTTCAGTAATAATTCTAACAAAAATATTACCAACATTAGGCTTACCTAAAAAATACTTATCGTTTGCTGCAAGATGAATATAGCTATCTCTAACTCTATCTTTCACATAAAAAGGACCTGTTCCAGCGGGCTTTTCAAAAAAATCACTATTTTTAAATAATTCTTTGCTTTCAGATGGAACAATATAACAGGCCGGAGTAGTCAATAAACTCATAAATGGTGCAAAAGGCTCTTTTAATTTAATTGATACCCTATAATCATCTAAAGCATTAATACCAGATGTTTTTTCTGTCTCCCCTTTCATTCTCTCTGCTGCACCATCTATTTTTTCAAGAACCCAAGTTCTAGGTGAAGCTGTTTTAGGGTCAAGAATTCGATCCAGAGAAAACACAACATCAGCAGATGTAAACTTCTGTCCGTTATGAAAAGTTACATTTTTTCTTAAATTGAAAACATACTCGCAACCATCCTTTGATATTTCCCAAGATTCAGCCAAATCTGGAACTAATTCCATTTTTTCATTATATCTGACTAGACCATCAAATATTCTGGATTGGATAAGCGCTTCATTTACGTCTACACCTCGAGCAGGGTCAAGGTTAGAAGGCTCGCTTGAAATATATGATGAAAACACATCTATATTCCCTAAACTGTTTGAACAACAGCCTGTACACATATATATTGAAATAAAAGCAAAAGTAATACAAAGATTCAAAACTACGATTTGTTTCATCTTGCCACCAATTAATATTTGATTTTCTAATTTATTAATTATAAATTTTATATATTATCTTTATTCAGTGAATGCTGTCGAGAACGTATCCATTCTCGAGCTTCATTTAAAGAAAAGTTATGTTTTACTGCTATTTTTGCTAAATCATTATATTCTATTTTGTCTCTTGAGATGCCATAGCCAGAAACTTTTTTTACGCTGACAGTACCATCTTCAGTTGGTATGTCTTCTTGTTTGCGATCTAATACGTATCTATTGCAGATACTTTCTCTTATACCCAAAGTAGAAGTATGCTTAAACATTAAAGATAGTATTTTTTCACGTTTTTCTCGAGTGCACATACAAGTGAACAGTATTCCAGAACGATTTTTCTTCATGCCTATGGGAGTAGTATATACATCTAAGGCACCTGCTTCAAAAAGCCTTTCCATTGCAAAAGCCATATCTTCGGCCGTCATATCATCTATGTTGCAACAAAGTTCTAACACTTCGTCTTTTAAATCTTCTACTTCTCCCCATATTGCTCTTAAACAATTTGCTTGTTCAAAATCCTTTTTACCCATTCCGTAACCTATTTTTTCAACAAGCATTATGGGTTGATTACCAAATTCTGAAACAAAATGTTTAAGTAAGGCTGCACCTGTCGGAGTACATAGCTCACCCATCACATTACCGCTATAAAAAGGAATACCTTTTAAAATAAGAGCTGTAGCAGGGGCAGGAACAGGTAATATTCCGTGTGCACATCTAACCTGACCGTTTCCAACATGTATCGGTGAAGCAGCAATATAATCTGGTTTCAGTTCATCAATCAAAAGGCATACTGCTGCAATATCTGCAACTGCATCTAAACTTCCTACTTCATGAAAGTGAATTTCATTAACAGGAACACCGTGAACGCTGCTTTCTGCTTTTGCAATGATTTCATATACTTCCATCACATCTTCTTTTACTTTTTGTGGAAGGTTTAAATGCTCCATAACCAGGTGTTCAATATCGTGCAAGCCATGGTGTTCGTGATGATGGTCGTGATGATGGTCGTGATGATGGTCATGACTACAGCAGTGCTCATGATGATGCTCATGTTCGTGACAATGCCCGTCTTGCTGGTCATGTTCTTGATGTTCTAAGTGGTGACAATGATTATGTTCATAACAATGATTATGATTGTGACAATTATCGTCATGTTCTTCGTGAAGATGTTCATGACCACAACAGTGCTCGTTATGATGCTCATGTTCGTGATTATGGGTTAAATGTTGGCAATCTTTGTGTTCCTGACAGTGATTGTGATGATGACATTCATTATCTTTTTCTTCATGATGATGTACATCGCAACTTTCTTCTTCCTGTCCATTCACAACGACAGAAAAATGTTTGCCTTGAATACCACATTTTTCAGAGCTTTCTAGTTTAAATTCAACTTCGGGAAGCCCCATTTTGTTTAATTTTTCTATAAATTTATCTTGTTCTGGATGAAGTTCTAATAAAGCAGCAGCAAGCATATCTCCAGCTACACCCATTTTACATTCTAGAAATAAAGTTTTCATTTATCCTCTTCTCCTATGTGATTTATCATACTAGCTAAGTAACCAGCACCGAAACCATTATCAATATTAACTACGCTAACACCGCTTGCACAAGAATTCAGCATTGATAATAAGGCTGCAACCCCTCCAAAAGAAGCACCATAACCAACACTAGTGGGCACGGCAATAACAGGGCAATCAGAAAGACCGCCAATTACACTTGCTAAAGCTCCTTCCATTCCAGCAATCGCTATAATAACTTTTGCAGTCATAATATCATAAAGATGATTTAATAACCTATGAAGTCCTGAAACTCCAACATCATATAATCTAACGACCTTGTTCCCGTAAACTTCTGCTGTAAGAGCAGCTTCTTCTGCAACCGGCATATCACTTGTTCCACCAGTAGCTATTACAATCCTTCCTTTTGTGTTACTTTTCGGCATTTCACCTACAATACCTATTTTACTTAGTTCATCATATTTAAAACAATCTATTGATGATTTTGTAATTTCTGCGGCTTCTTTGCTCATTCTTGTTATTAGAACTGTTTCTTGGCCTTGTTGTAAAAAAGATTGGGATATCTTAACTATTTGTTCTGGAGTTTTGCTAGCACCATAAATAACTTCTGCTGCTCCCTGCCGTAAACCTCGATGAAGATCAAGTTTGGCAAAACCTAAATCTTTAAAAGGCTCTTCTTTTAATTCTAACATTGCGTCAGCAACAGTCATCTTTCCATCTTTTACTAAGTTTAATATTTTTTCAACGTTTTTTTGTTCCATTATTTCCTCTTCTAATCAGTCATTTATCTTTATTTTGTAATTTCAATCTTGTTTTCATTCGTTCTGTTTTCGTTTTAGGAACCCGAAGTATATTACCATCAAAATCTCTTTCAGTATAATACATTGCACTGCCTAAGCTCCCTGGTGTAGGAGTAAATTCCTGAATTTGTTCATGAACCAGGTGAAGTTCTTTTACTTTTTTTATTAAAATTTTGTCGCCTTCTAAACTTCCTGGAAAAGCTGTCATTAAATAAGGAACCAAATACAATTTTTTATTATTTTTACGACATGAAGCGTAAAATTTAGAGGCAAATAAACTAAAATCTGAATTTTCACCTTTTCTCATCAAATGAAGAACTTTTTTATCAAAATGTTCCGGAGCCACTTTTAATTGTCCAGAAACATGATTAAAAATAATATACTCGAACAAATCCCATTCATCATCTCTTATTAAATCATATCTAAGTCCAGACCCAAGAAAAACTTTCTTAACTCCTTTAATTTTTGAAGCAGCTTCCAATACGTTTACTAAAGGCTTAAGAGAATGTTTAAGGTTTTTACATATATCTGGATAAATGCAAGTTCTTCTACTACAACCACCTATAGCACATTCCCATCCATACATATTAACAGCAGGACCACCAACATCTGGAACAATACCTTTAAAATCAGGATGATTCTTAAATTCATCTATTTCTTTTAAAATACTATCTTTAGAACGGGATCGGATAATTCTCCCCTGGTGCAAAGACAACGCACAAAAGCTACAGGCGCTTAAACATCCTCTGTGAGACTGAACAGAAAATTGAACTGGTTCTAATGCTGGAATAGGCTTATCATAAATAGGATGAGACCTTCTATTGAATTTAAGCATATCCATAATTTTTATTTCATTTTCAAATACTTCAGCTGTCGGAGGAAAACATATAATATCGCCTTTTGGATGCTGCTGTATAAGAATATCAGCATTAGGCTTCATAGATGTATCAAGAGTTTTGGTAAGCTCCATATAAACTCTTTTATCACTTCGACAAATATCTATAGACGGCAAAATAGTATAGTTGCCTTTTATCTGTTCGCGCCAGCTATCATGCTTTACTTTTATAACTGTTTGAGGAATTTTAGGGAAGTTTTTATTCCCTTTGTTGTTTAACCATTCAATAATATGAGGGTAAATGGCTTCTCCCATTCCGTATACAAGCAAATCAGCAGGAGCATCCATTAAAATTGGATCTTTTACTTTATTTTCCCAGTAATCATAGTGCGAAAAACGTCTCATAGACGCTTCTACTCCACCAGCAATTATAAGAGAGTTTTTAAAAAGCTGATGTATCTTCTGTATATAGACTTGTAAT
Organism: Candidatus Rifleibacteriota bacterium; assembly: GCA_905236675.1. Classification (GTDB taxonomy): domain Bacteria; phylum Muiribacteriota; class Ozemobacteria; order Ozemobacterales; family Ozemobacteraceae; genus RUG334. Next base: position 31,662 of record CAJOND010000050.1, read on the forward strand.
GCTCGTTTAGGTCTTAAACCGGTTTTTCCATCTGGCGAAAGTCTATCTTTACTTCTTGGCATACTAGCTGAAGTATAATTAGCAACCATGCTATCCATTGCTCCAGAAGTTACAGCAAAGAATAAATCTGGTTCTCCCCAGATTTTGAAATCTTCATCAGAGTTCCAGTCAGGTTGAGCAATTATGGCAACAGACAAACCTAAATATTGCAATAATCTACAAATAACAGAAGTCGGAAAAGACGGGTGATCAACATATGCATCACCAGAAACAAAAACAACATCAAATCTTTTTCTTTTTATATCGCTATCTGCAATATATTTTTTACCACGAAAAGATATTGAAGGATATTCTACCATTTATTTTCCCTTTAATCAGAAAACTCACCAAATAAGAGTAGGTTTCACTATTTGAATACAAGAAAAACGAGCTTTATCAACTAAATATAGGGGCGGAACAAGATATTTACCATTTAAAACTATACAGGAAGAAGACCCACCGTCTAAGAAAATTACATCTTGAATATCTTTAAATATATCGTTTTTTACAAACATACGAGCTACTTGATGTAATGAAAAACCTGCCTCAAATACAATAAAATATAGATTTCTTTCGCTATCCTGTGCTACTACTGTTTTTCTACTCGTCTGATCTTCTTTTCTGAATCTGAAAAATTGTCTGTCAACAGCATCCCAATGAGCATCTTTTCTGTTTCTTAATATCCATCCTCCTCCACCAAGAAGGTTATCAAAACTTCCTAAGAATCCAGCATCTCCATTCAACCAAACCATTTCTTTTTTATGCGGACGTAATAGTTCTGAACTATTTAATGGAGTTTCACCCAAATACCAATATTGAATATTTTTAGAATCTTTGAATGAACATACAAAACAACGAGATAATCTAGCGGGAAATTGCCTTACTTGAGGGATTTGTCCATTTTGAATAACTTGCCCCAGTACCCCTCTTTCAGAATAGAAACTACCATTCACAGCAGCCACTATTTCTTCCCCAAACTGACGACATCTTTTGAAATTTTCTAACAATCCGCTATCGTCTGTCCAAGTGTAGGTTCGGAACTCTAAAAAGCCTTTAACAATTTTAATACCCCTGAATCCTTCTCCATCAACTATTGATAATCCTTCTGGAAGTTTACCAAAGTCTTCCTTAGGTAAATTCTTATTAACTTTTTCAAAAAGACTTCTTATGTTGCCTTTTACTTCTGTTTTTAAAGCTTTGTAATCTTTACTATCTTTTTCAGTATTATTAATATTTGAAGTTTGAGTAGCAATGGATGTTTTTGAAGCCTCAACATCGGCTTTACCTTGAACAGATTTATTATCAGCATTAACTGTTTGATTAGACATAATAAAAAGTATAAATAAAAAAACTAGAAAAAAACAGTTACAATCATTGAAAACTGTCTTTTTATGCCTATTATTATGAACCAAAAACAAAAATTTTAAGTTTGTATTATTCATTTGCTTCCTTATTGATTAATTATTCTTGTTATATCTTCCATAAGAAAACTACAATAACTGCCATGACCATCTTGCCCATTTCTAATAGCATAGCCAGCTTTAAAAGAAATTGGCAAACGTTTGAAAAGAAGAAAACTACTAGCGAACTCAACTCCCCTATCGTAATCATAATCAAATTTACCAGTATTTCTGGTATCACCCATTTCCCAAAATAGCCCAAGAGTAGCAAATTCATTCTGTAAAAAGCTTACTTGTTTAGGGAATTCCAATCTTATAGGTCTTGCCAATGTTAAACACAAATATCTAAGCTTATCACCAGATTTATAAGAAGAACTAAAAGCTTTTAAGTAATCATCGCCGCCTATACTTAAATCGTCAGGTCTTCTTATGTCATTATGTTTATCATCCTGTGCAACCCAGCCATTAATAGCTAAAACATAATAATCATTAATTGGAATAAATTCATTCCATTTTAGAGAAAGGCTGTCGTAAAGCATATCTCCACCGAATAAATTTTCTACACCGCGTTTGTATTCTAGATCTACTAATCTTCCTTTTCTAGGGAATATATTATTATAAGGCTCTGTTCTTATAGCTTTTTGGGATAGATTTATAAAATAATAATGATCTTTTCCAGCTGTTGGTATTAAATTTCTAGGATTTTTCTTTATTTTTGCAATCCCTCTCCGTATCAAATCAAATCCAAAGGATAGCTCCATATCCAGCTTTAATGGATAATTAAATTGTAGTCTCTTCGAACGTATTCTTTCAAAGTAATCTGTTTCCATATAACTTTTTCTAGCGGTATAATCGTCAAAGGAAACAGATGTTTCTAACATATCAAACCTGTTCATAAATTTTGAAGTATAACCCCAGTCATGACTCTTTAAACCATAAGTAGGAGCAATCATTATTCCGCCTCTACCTAGTCTGTCAGACCGATAATTATAAATACCAAGGACTTTACCCTCAGAGTCTTTTCCAAGAACTGGTTTCCAAAGAGTATCATGATACTCTGGCTTATATTTATTTTCATGAACATCTAGTAGCTCTGCATTTTCAAAAGCCTTCCTTGGTTTCACAGTAATTAATTCGTCAGAATAATTATTATCTAAAACTAATGAAGCTATTGAAAAACCGCCATTATAAAGGGTTGCTACTTCAATTTTTTTCTTTTCAGGATCAGAAAAAGAAATATCCCATACTCCACCAGGAATACTCGAACATTTTATAAGTTTACTTGATTTTTCATCAAAATAATAAAGCTGAGTAGTAGACTGATTAGAATTAGCAGCGCACCAAAGTTTTCCATCTACGAACTTTAAAGATCTTAAATCTCCATCGTAGCTAATAAGTATTTTTGTCTCTTTTTCTGCTTCTTTAGCATCTAAAGGTAAAATACCCAAATGAGTTTCAAAATCAATAGTTTGAAAAGTAAAGAATAGTCTATTCCCTTTTATATCAAGGGCTAAATCTAAGGGTCTTATTGTTGCACCTAAATCTAATTCTGTTATTGCTTTACTTAAACCGTCTTTACTAAGAGACTTTAATCTTATAATTCCAGATTTTGAATTAACATAATATATTTTATTATTATAAATAGCGAGAGGCTTAAAACTACCGTTTTCAGAAACAATACATCTGCTATGCCCATTTAAATCAACAGCCATTAAAACTAATCGTTTTTCTCTACGACCATTGACATTGTATTTCCCTATAATTACTTCACCCTTTTCTGAATCATAAATCATTGTTGGGTGAACATTTTTTAAAAGAACCCGAGGTTTTTCTATGCCTTTTCGATAGTAAAGATCATAGTTTTCTGTAGTATATCTTCTGGAAGAAACCCATAATCTTTCATTATTACTGATTCTTAAATAAGAACGAAAAATTTTAGCATCATTTTTAGTATAATCAACATCAAGATAATCTGGATCAACAAAGTTATCGAAATCTATACCTTGTTTAGAAACATAATCCACATAAGAATTGTAGGCTTCTTTCAAAGATACTCCGTAATACTTTTTAAAAGCCTGTTCAAAACTTCTAACATTTCTTACTATTGATGAAACTAATTCTACATCGGCTCCCTTCTTGTATTTGCTTTCCCAATAAGCCAACATGGAATGAGCCTGAAAAAGCATTTCTTCCTTAACTAAAATAGGCTGATTAGTTATAGTATTCAAATCATTTAACGAGTAGAGTCTTTCATACCTAGCCATATCCAGCAATCTGCTGTAATGTATTGAGTCAATAGTAAAAGCATAATTTAGGGCCATTCCCTCTATAAACCATTGAGGAATAACTAACATAGCCAAAGAACGTCGCCAAGTAAAACTTACATTTGAAGTTGATTTTTTTACCATTGTTTTAGCTAACGAAAGAGCAAATCTCTTTTCTAATGAATATGAACGAGCTGAAAGAACATCCATTTCATCAAAAATACTAAGATTGATTAAGTCAAAATTTGAATCGGCGGTGCTGCTTATTACATCATCATGATCATTCAGAACAACAGTTACTACAAAATCTTTTTCTTTTGGGAAATTTTCTAATACTCTTTCTCTAACTTTTGAAAAGCTTGTTATTATTCTAGGGATAGCTTCCTTAATACTCTCAGGATAATATATTCGCAATCCATACTCTACTACGTAACAGTAATTGCCTAAATGTTTGTAGACTTCATCCTTTTCTGTAGCAAATACAGAAGAGCAAAAAAGTACAGCAATTAAAGTTATAAAAATAATTTTAGTGATTTTCATACCAAAACAGATTACAACAGTATAAAACTAACGTCAAGAGGGATAACAAAAGAATCAGAGCAAATAGCTATAATTATTTTAGAATTTCAAAGCAGAATCATTAATCAATGAAATAAGTTCTTGAGTAGAAATTCTACCTGCTAAATCTGTTCCTTCAAGTAAGCCATCAGCTAAATCACGCTTTTTCCCATGAAGCTGAACTATTTTTTCTTCAATAGTATTAGATGTAATTAATTTGTAAATTGTTACTGGTTTATTTTGCCCGATTCGGTGTGCACGATCGGAAGCCTGGTCTTCTACAGCTGGATTCCACCATGGATCCATATGAATTACAAAATCAGCAGCAGTTAAATTAATACCTTGCCCACCAGCCTTTAAGCTTATTAAAAAGAAATCGCCATTTCCTTCTTGAAATTCTTTAATGGCTTTGTTTCTTGCTCTTATAGGAGTAGAACCGTCAAGATACTGATAACTATAACCTTTTTCATCAAAGAAACGTCTTATTATACTTAAATGATCTACAAATTGGCTAAATATTAGTGTCTTATGACCATTTGCCAGCAACTCTTCTGTAATATTTTCTAATAAAGAAAGCTTAGAACTCTTTATATTAATATTTGGATATACTAAAGAAGGATTACAGCATAATCTTCTTAGTTTCATAATTTCAGCGAGAACAATCATAGGTTTTGTATCTGTTTTATTATTTTTGTTTTGATTAATGTTCTCTATGGCTTCTCTTCTGACACTTTCATAAAGTTCGGCTTCTTCCTGACTCAAATCAACATTAAGAGTAACTTCTGTTCTTGGCGGGAGATCTTTTAAGACTTGACTTTTTGTTCTTCTAAGAATAAAAGGTTTAACCAGCTTTTTTAATCTTTCTTGAGCACCTTTATCGTTAAAATTCTGTATAGGAATAGCAAATTTATCGTTAAAACTACTAATAGAACCTAATAAGCCAGGGTTCAAAAATCTGAATAAATTCCACAATTCTCCTAAGTGATTTTCAATAGGAGTACCAGTCATAAGCATTTTGAAATCGCCCTTTAACAACATAGCTGCCTGAGATCTATTTGTTGACATATTTTTTATAGCCTGGGCCTCATCTAATATCACAGTGCTCCAATTAATTTGAGAAAGCATTTCTATTTCTCTCTGTAAAACCCCATAGCTGCAAATAATCAAATCATTTGGTGCCAAGTCTTTTATTACTTGTTTCCTATCACTTTGAGCAAAGAGTATGGGATTTAAACCAGGAGCAAATCTTTGGCATTCGTTAAGCCAGTTTGAGCAAACTGAAGTAGGAGCTAATACAAATGCTGGACCTCGTGAAGATCTTGCTGTAATAATAGATAATGCTTCAATTGTTTTTCCTAACCCCATATCATCAGCCAAACAAGACCCCATACCTAGGAAAGACATTCTGCTCAGCCATTTAAATCCATCTTTTTGATATGAACGTAACTCACCCTTAAAGCTCGATGGTATAATAAAATCTCTTTCCTCTGCATGTTTTATACGATTTAACATTTCATGCCAACTTCTATCAAAAGTAATATGACCGCTTTCAGAGAGAATATCATCCATTATTTTAATTACTGATTTATGGAAAATATTCTTTTGATCATCTACTAAAGTAAAAGTTTTCAAATCTTCTATTTTGTTTCTAAATTCCTCTGTAATAGCAACAAATTTATCTTCATCAATCTGAATAAACTTACTGCCTTTATTATAATTTTTTAATAATTTCTGTAGAGAAAGCACATGATTTTCATCAATTTTTAAATCACCTTCTATTGAAAACCATTCATTAAAAGTATTTATCTTAAAAGAAAAATCTGAAAATTTTGCAGATAATACTTTTTTAGGTTTAACATTTTCAGGCCATTCTGTTATTAATTCTGGATAATCTTTTATGCTTAGAAGGAAATCAAGTGATAATTCAGCAGTATTAAAAGTTGAAACACAATCTTCATTTATATTATTAATCAAAATTGGACAGTCGTTTAATAGCTCTTTAAAATGTAAACTTTCCAATTTTATATTTCTTTTTGTATGTAGGTTTTGACCTGCTATTTCAGTGAATATATCAATATCGCCCTTACCAGGAATAAAAGATGGTCCGTTTGAGCCAAAAGGTTTCACTCTAAAACTTGCCTTTAAGCCTTCACCCATAGGTTCCAACTGAATATATATTTGTGAACTTGAAGCAATACTAGCTATTGGGGTCTGGTTACTAACACTTTCAAGAGCATTATGAACAGGCATTAAATTAGAAAGAGAATTTAAAAGATTTTTCAATCTATTCGCCGCAGAAATTGGGAAAATCTGATTTTCATTCAATAATGAAGCCGTCTGTTGTTGCAATTCAGAAAACTCATAAATTCTTATTCTTCTGTTGTTTTCAACTATCGCCTTAATGCTTTCATTTTCATATTTAGGTTGAAATGTATAATATAGCCCCTCTTCATTTTCTTTTAACATTAAAACTGGATTAGATTTTAGTATTTCGACAGGACTATCAAAATTACCATTTAAATATACATTTGAACAATTAACTAATAAAGTTAATACAGAAGAATTTGACTCTATTAAGCTATTTGCCCAAGCCCTTGAATGCTGCAATTTTTTGTATATCAATTTATCTTTAGAAGAGAAATACTCAGGGAAAGGCTTAATATCATCAAAATAATTATCTAATGAAATAGATTTACCTAAAGACCAATTACCATTCTTAAGTTTTTGTTGCTCTTTAGGAATGAGCTGAATTAAAGAATTATCAGAATTGATTCTCAAATCCCATATAATTCTAAGAGAATTATCATTGTTATTTAGAGAAAGATTTAATTTCGAAGACAATTCATCTAAAACATATTCCCATTTTTGCTTTTGCTGGACCCTTTTAACAAATGGAATTATAAAATTGTTTTCCCAATTTTTTAATAGATTGTCTTGTTCTTCTGTTATTGCTATATCTAACCCTTTTGCCAAAAGTAATAGTTCATTGTAAATTAAAGGAAATTGAGTTTCAACAATTCTGTCAAGCAGTGATTTTACACTTCTTTTTAATACTTCATTGTCATTATATCCAATCCAAAAGGCAATAAAACAGGTTAGCCATTCAAAAAAAGGACTATTTGAGTTATCTGATTCCAAATAATTAGCTATTTTATCTGAATTATATTTGCCTACAATTTTTGCAAGATAAAATTCGTAAAGTATTTTATATGCAGGCCTATAAATCAAAAGTATTTTATCTAATTTTTCAATATGTTTCTTTGCATCATATAAAGAATCACTGCTTCCGTCCTGGAGAAGTGCAATAAAATAAAAAATATCCGCTAAAGAAAAGAATGTAATATTGCGTTTTGATTTTTCTTTTTGAAGTGATTTTAAAGAATGACGGAATAAATTTAACGAATCATTACTACCATGAAAAAGATATACTAAAAATGCATTAATTCCTTGAGCCTCTAAGGATGTTGATACCTCAATATAAGATCTTGCTCTTTCAAAATCACCCTTAAAGATAAGATATAAAGCTAAATTATGAGCTGCTTGCGATAAAAATAATTCTGATTTAAACCACTTTGGCTTCATAAAATATGAAACCAAATCCTGATTTTCATTTGAAATTATCTTTTCAAAATGCAGTAATTCATAATGAATAGCATAATTAAATAAAAATATCTGAGAAACTTCTGGAAGAATCGAAAACCATTTTTCATCGAACGGTTCTAATATTTTATTAAAAATAGTAATTTCGCTACCATTGTTTAAAAAAGAATAATCAAAGTTTTCAAAAATATCCGGTTTTAAATTTCCACTTAAAATATCCATCAAAACAGAAGAAAATAAATTCTGTTTACAGGAAAATTCAAAAGCAAAGTCAGAACAATTAACAAAATTTCTTAAAGTTAGAGAAAATTTTTCTTTATCTGAATCAATAGGAAATCGGTATGCAAACGGATAATATAAATCTGATACCATATATCTGTCATTGTTTTCTATTATAATAGACTCTTGTGACAACTTTTTGGTTATATCAGACAATGGTTTTTCATCTGAAAAAGTATATTCACACAGGCCCTTTTTCGATAATTCTTTAAGAAGCCATTCAAGCTGGAATATATTAAGTTCCATATTAAAATTAGCTATACATGAGCATAAATACTTTTCTTGAATAGTTAATTTTTTAAATTTTTTTTCTGACTTATTTAATTTTTCTATATTCCAATTATCAGACATACTTTGATTCACTAAATATTTTTGTAAAATTAAATAATGAAATTTTTCATGATAATCAAGAAAAATTTCATTATTTAATAAACTTAAGCTTTAAGAAACCTTATCTGGATATATATATTTCCTTGCTGCGTTCATTTTGTTTAGCAATTAATTCTTCTAATTCATATGATGTAATTCTAGTAAACTCACCATTTTGAATAAGAATATTTCCATGAACCATAGAGAAATCAACTTTATCAACGGCACAGAATACAATTGCAGCTAAAGGATCAGTAGAACTGCCTGCTTGTCTCAAGCTGTTAAGTTTTATACCGATAATATCAGCTTCATAACCTGGTTCAAGCATACCTATATCATCTCTTCCCAAAACTTTTGCGCCACCTAAAGTTGCTGCTTTTAGAACATCTCTTGCAGTTATACAATCAGCAGTTTTTAATACTCTTTGTAAAAGCAATGCATTTCTACATTCAAGAAGCATATTAGAACAGTCATTACTAGCACTACCATCAACAGCAAGACTTACAGGTACATTGTTTTTTAACATTTCAACGATTGGTGCTATACCTGAAGCTAATCTCATATTGCTAGTCGGACAATGTGCTACACCACCGCCCATTTCACCCATTCTCTTTATTTCATCTTCATTAAGATGAACACAGTGTGCAAAGAATGAATTACCATCCATCCAACCTAATTTAACCATAAAATCAAATGGTCTTAATCCGCAGTCAGCTAAAGTGTAATCCTGTTCATCAAAAGTTTCTGCTAAATGAGTATGACACTTCAAACCTTTTTCATTAGCATATTTCTTTGCTTCAACCATTAATTCTTTAGTAACAGAGAATGGAGAACATGGAGCAACAATTATGCGGCACATTCCACCTTTCTTACTTTCATGAACTTGTTTTACAAGTTCATCTGTTTCTTTCATGATTACATCTTCGGTTTGAACTACAGAATCAGGTGGAAGTCCACCATCTTTCTGAGAACGAGACATACTGCCTCTACATAGGTGGAATCTCAACCCCATTTCGTTAGCAGCTTTAACCTGTCTTAAATAAATACTGGAATCATTATTGGGAACTAAATAAGAATGGTCAACAGATGTAGTACAGCCACTTTCTAGAAGTTCCAAACAAGCTATTCTTGTAGATAATTCGAAATCACTAGGTGTAAACTTTGCCCATAATCCATAAAGGTTTGTTAACCAATTAAATAGCTTAGCATCTTGAACATTAGGATAATTTCTTGTTAAAGTTTGGTAAAAATGATGATGTGTATTAACCAAACCTGGCATTATTAACAATTCTGACGCATCAACATTACGTGCATCACCTGCCATAGAAGCCAATTCAGCATCCGGACCTACAGCTTTAATTTCAGAATCTTCAATCAATACCGATACATTTTCTTTTAATTCAGTGTCTCCACCTGCCCAAAAATATTTTGCATTTTTTAAAAATATTTTCATCATACTCTCCTTGAATTTTATGCATATATAATACACCAATTATCATTATTAATCACAAAAAAAATAAGTTAATCAGATAATATTTTTAAAGTTACCTTACCTGACAGAACTAGACTATTTCAAACTATTAATATATAATACAAAAGCTTTAACTTTACTTATAGACAGAGATTATTTTTGAGTAATATATTATTATGCAAAAAACAAATAATGATCCGGATTTTGCTTGTTGTGGTTATGGTTGTTTAATTTTTATTTTATTTCCATTTATCCTTAAATATCCGGTTTTATTAGTATATATTGCGATAATAATAATAATTCATTATATTATATCTATATTAAAAGAAGAAAAATTAGCTAAAGAAGCAGAATTATCAAGAATAGAGAATGAATTTGCATCTGTTTTCCCTTATGTTGCCGAACAATATAATAGCGTAATGAAAGAATTAAATCAAAAAGGGAAAAACTTTTTAGTATATAAACGAAATATAATTAATATTTTCCAGAAAGACAAAGAGCTATTTTTCAAGTTAAAAGAATTAGAAGCCGAAGGTGAAAAATATACTAAACTTATTGAAGATTTAAACCATTCGTTATCAATATCTAAAAAGGAAGATAAAAATATAGTTTTTTAAAGAATGCACAAGAAAAACGTTCTTTATATGTAAAGTATATTAAAGAAATAAAAACAGCTATTAAAGAGACAGCTCAAGATTTTTTAAATGTTAAAAGTGAACTTATTTTAAACGGTTCTTCATCAGCTGATAATATTGAAATAATAGAAGAAACATTGGCTTCGTTAGAAGCAAAATCTAAAACTTTAACATATATACAAAGCAATTTGCCAGTTTTGGATTAATTTCTAACTATTTATTCTAGTATAATCAATAATCCCAGAATTATAACGCAAAAAAAAGAAACATTGCGATAAGTTTTATGCTAGCACCATAATTATATTTTTTGTCTCTTACCAATAAAAGCTTTAATCATATAACAAAAAAGACGCTTGGATAATTCCAAGCGTCTTTTTATTTATTAGTCTTACTTAGCTGGAAGTATTTCTACCTTAGAAGCTTTGCTTAAGCCATATACATCTGGATCATACATCAAGCTTGCCATAGATGGTTTCATAACAAATGAACCTTCGCATGTTGCTCTGAGGTAATATACCAATTTGTAACGACCGCTCCAGCAGTAGTCTTTATAAGCTACCATAGCATCTTTTCTGAGTTCCTTATGAGAAGCATAGAAATCCCAGCAACCATCATAGTAGCCACAGAAAGATTCTTCATCTTCTGCTTTGACATCTGCAGGAAGAGCATCGTTCTTCAAAGAAGTGTTGATAGCGGTGAAACCAGCAGGTATTGGGTCTTCCAATACTAAGTATTCATAAGACCCCTTATTGTTAGTCTTTTCAAATATGAAAGTAACCTTAACAATATCACCAACTCTGATTTCTTTGCTGCCATTCATATTTTCGATGGTCTTTTCAAGCATAAAGCCCTTATCGACTGGTTCATTGCGACCAACAACATCAGGATAAGTATAAGAAAGATTGTAATTTACTACAGCTTTAGAGTCGGAATCCATCTTTATTTCGCTCATCAAATCATCAGCAGAGATTTCGATGCTTTCTGGAGCTTTACCAATCTTAACTTCTTTGGTACCGCTCTTGGTAGTGACTTTAACGGTGAAATCTTTGTCTTCAACTGGTTTCTGAGTCTTGAAGTAAGCAGCAAGTGCATTCAAAGCTATACCAGTATCGGCAGTAGAAGTCCAATAACCTTTGCTAGTGAGATTCTTGAAGAGATTACCAGCAAAGTTGTCAGAAATCTTAGAGCTACCACCGATTTGAGCATTAGTTAAAAGAACGAATGCATCACGGCGAACATTAGATTTGCCCCATCCGCCTTTTTCCATTGCCATAGGTTTCAAGCTCAAAAGTTTGAACTTAATAGAGTCGACAGATTTTTCACCAACGAAACATTCAGCATAGTTGAGCATGCTTTCAGCTTCTTTATCACCTGTTGGGAATTTCTTTCTCAAAGTCTGAAGGTCAGCTGCGTTAATCTTCTTGTTCATAGCAAGAGCAACAACGCCAAGACCCATTACAGGGCTCTTGAATGTATTTTCATTGCTGTTATTGAACATCTGGTTTTTAACGAAATCTAAAGCACCAGCAAGATATACAGTATCATATTCATAGCCAGATTCTTTGAGCATTGTGAGAGCATAAACAGCATAGTTAGTGCCCCACCAGCATACATCTGGTTCAGAAGTCCAATAGCTGAATCCACCACTAGTGAGTTGCATTCTGAGTAAGTGTTCCAAACCTTCTTTGAGGTAAGCGTCAACTTCAGCAACTGAGAATTCTTTAAAGTAACCTTCTTTTGCAATATTTCTAATTGCGGAGAGACCGATAATTCTTGAAGAAGTCTGTTCAACACAACCGTGTGGATAATCCATCAAATAAGAAACGGCTGGAACTAATCTTGTCCAAGGAGTAGCAGCAATAGTCATATTAGCCTTTAAAGTTCCTGCTTTATCAATTTGATTCATAGAACCAACATAAGCAGGAATTTCAGGTTTAACAGAATCTTTGCCCTTGAAGAAACCGAAACCATATCTATTGAAGAGTATTGAAGCAGGATTTACAGGAATAGAATTTTCTATTGCGTCAGTATTTCCGTTCATATCGCCCTTCATAACAATTTTTGCTTTTAAAGCACCTTTGTCGGCATTAAGAACAACCTTAGAAACAGCAGTATTGAAACCACCAAGACTTACACTGCCATTTTGAACACTAGCAGAAATTCCTTCGGTGCCTGCAACTGAAACATTTGCAGTTCCTGCTTTATCTGTCTTGTTATGAGCAGCAGTAACAACTACAGCCTTATCACCTGCAGTCATAAACTGTGGAACAGAAGGTTCAATGTAGAAGTCTTTTGTTACTCTAACCTGACGTTCAGCTGAACCGTAACTAGAGCCTTTATCGTTTGCAACAGCAAAAATACGATAAGAAGTCATAGTGTCAGGGAGTTTGAAGTCAACTGTAACATTACCGTTTGCATCGCTTTCGCAATCAGCCTTCCAGAAAGCAACAGGTCTGAAATCTTTACGAGCGTTGAGGTCAGAGCTAATATTACCAACACCTTCACCACCACCTGTAAGGATTCTGGTAGATAAGAGCTTGAAGAGTTCCTGATTGATGAGACCTACACGAAGGTCACCAGAGAAAATGCTCAAAGGCATGAAGAAATTGCTCAAAGAGTTGAGAACTGGTGTTACATAGCCTGTTAGAGCAAGAACTGATTCGTCAACAACTGCAATTGCAACTTCAGAAGCTTTTGGATTCCCTTTTTCATCAGTGAGCTTGAAGCTTACTTTATAGTTCTGACCAGGATAAGCTTTGAGTTCTTCTTTTGTTTCAGGAGCTATAGCTATATTGATTGAATCAACAGAGCTTTGAACCTTGAAGCTTGTAAAACCATAATAAGCTCTTGGATATTCTGTATCGGAATCAATTGAATAAACTGGGAAACCGCTACGAACTGAAGGAGCTATGAAGCTTACAAAAGCGTTTGGTTTGCACTTATCTGTAAGAGTTTCAGTAAATTCACCAAAAGCACCGTTGAGTTTGATTACTTTAGCATCAATGATTTCATCTGTTTCTACGGTAACAAGAGCATAGTCACAAATTCTTGGTAAAGTGTATTTGATTTTTACTGGTTTACCAACAGCAACTTCTTTCTTTTCAGTAGCTAAGAAGATTTCGTTGGAGCTTCTGCTTCTATCTTTCTTAGCAACGTCCTGATAGCTTGAATAAGAGTATTCGATCATAACTTTCTGAGCTGAAACTGCTTCAGTCTGACCATTTACAAAGTAGGCTCTAAGTAAGTAGTCACCACCTTCTGGGAATGAAAGTGAGAATTCAGCTACAGAATTGTTGATTTTTTCAGTGTAAGAATAAGATTTAATCCAAGCTTCTTCCCAATTGTAATAGAGACCGCCATTGCCATCAGCAGCACGTTTCTGGATATACATCCATTTTCTGCGCATTACTTCAAGTGTAACGGTACCGGCATTTATCTGTTTGCCATTGTTATCTAATGCGATGACCTGTACTGGGCATTCAGAGCCAGAATTGAGACTAGATGGAACTCTTGAAATTCCAACTCTAACTGCTGGAACTGGAGCATAGGATTTAACTAATGTGGCTGGTTTGCCATCTATATCAAGAACTGTAGCAGTAACTTCAATCTGATTGAGACCACTCAAAACAGCTTTTGACATTGGTAAAGAAATAGTTAATTCACCGTTGTTATTTAGAACTGAGTTACCCTGTTCAAGAAGTTCTTTCTTAATGTCATTGTTTCCGAAGCAGAAACCAGGATAATCTTTATTAGATGCATCTCTTTCAGTAAGGTATGCAGACCACTGAACTTTGCAGTTTCTTAAAACGCCACCAGCATAGTATTTACCAATGACTTTACAATCCATAAAAGCCTGGTCAGCATCACGGCCAACGATTTGTCTAATCTTTCTAGTAGTAGAAGTCATTTCCATTTCTACAAAGTGACGTGGAGCTTCAAAATCCTGAACTTGGAAATTGCATACTGAAAGAACACCTGTTGTAGTCTGTTCAGCAGTTTTTCCAGGATTCTGCTGAAGTTTTTCATTTTCAACAGCAGGTTTGCGCTGCATTAGTCTATCCCATTTAGGATCTTGTTTTCCAAGACTGCCAAAATTCTTAGAAGCTTGAATAGCAGCAACTTCGATTCTGTAAGTACCTCTTGGCATGAAACTCTTAGTCTGGAAAGAACCAGAGCAAGTTCCATAAGCATTAAGAGGAATCTGCTGTTCTGAAATCATATCGCCACGAGAGTTGAAAATAACTACGTTAGCTTTAACATCAGAATTTGGAACAACAACTTTATCATTGTTATATTCTCTAAAAGCAGCTTTCCAATAAACAGTTTCGCCTGGTCTATAAACACCACGTTCCGTGAATGCATGAGCTCTCAAGCTGTCAAGCTTTCTCATGTCTGGAGCTGCCATCTGAATTGCAGAATAAAGTCTGTTTCTATCAAGGTTAATAGAAGCAGAATCTTTCTGTGTTGCAGCAGTTACTGAAGTAAGGTCAGCAATGTTTAGTTTGCTAGAACCAACATCGAATGTTGATTTTCCAGTAATACCAACATACTTATAATCAGTATCTGTATTTACTCTTAACAAACCATCTTTATCTGTTCTGCCAGGGAAAAACATCTTTCTATTTGGAGAATCAAGAATCATTACGGCTACATCAGCAAGAGGTTTGCCTGTTTCAAGAGAAGTAACCCAAACAAGCATTTCTCTTTTGCCGAACTTGTAGGTAATAGCCATATCGGTTACCTGGAAAGCTCTAAATGCAGTAGTTGGATTAGCTTTATCTATTTCAGTAATTTTTGTAACTACGATTCCACCGTTTTCTGGATTGTTTCTGAGTTCGAGAGGAAGTGAAAAATAGTATTCTTCATCTGGATTTTCAGAACCCATGTAAGTCTGAGTTTTTACAGATATTTCTGAGCCTAAGAAATCAGAAAGATTTGGGCAAGAACCAGTAAGCTTCTTTAAAGCTTCTAAATCATTCTTGAATTCATCAAAAATTTTGTCATAGGTAGCAGAAAAGTTTTTAACTCTATCTTCATCTTCCTTTGGAACATATCTATTAGTAGAGCTATTATAGTCTTTTTCATCAACTAATGGGTCTACTGCAAGAGAATCTGCAACAAAAGGAGAAAAGATTGCAGGATAAGTCTGATATTCAACTTTAAAATTTCCAATATGTGTGAATTTTAAAGGAACAGCCTGTTTGCTATGAAGTTCTACGATTGAACAATCTGTTGGGAACTTCATTTCTGAAGTTGCTTCAGCGGCTGTGATTGTCTTTGAGAAAGGAGCTATATTGAAAGTACCTTCATTGGTAAGACCACCAACTACTTTGATTTCATAATCTTTACCACCAACGAATTTACCGTAAATACGATATTTCCCTTGAGTTTCATGGTAGGTTCTGTCTACTGTAAAATAACCAATAGGTGGGTTGATTCTGATTTGTTTTCGTAAATCATAGTCAGGAACCTTTTGGTCTAATGTAATAGTTACGCCTTTGCTACTTCCTGAATAAAAGAAAGTATCAACGCCTAAAACTTTTGTATTAGTTACCTTTTTTGCTGTATCTGCCATTAGGCCTGTACAACAAATTGCGGCAAAAAATACAACAAAAAAACAAAGAGAAAGTTTTTTAAGCATATTTGCCTCCATCAATTATGTACACACCTTGATGTTATATCACAATATATATCTTTACTCAACAATTAAATAAGATGGAAGATTGAAGATGGAAGATTGAAGATTGAAGATGGAAGAGCCAAGCGAAGCTTGGCTAGATTGGCGGTTGGTGGTGAAGTGAAAACTAAAAACTGAAAGATATAAGACCATAAATGAAGATAGAAGATAGAAGATGGAAGAGAGAATTGAGAGCGGACGAGGCCAAAGCCTCTTAGAGCAGAGAGCAGAAGAGCGAAGAGTTGAAAACTGAGAACTGAGAGGTGCTGTTATGTTTTTTTCTTTTTTCTAATACCTATACATAATGAAATAATAAATAAAAATAATATTATTGCTGGAAGATTAACCCAAAGACCCATAGAAATATACATAATATTTTCTTGAAAGTCCTCAATAGCTTTTTTACTTTTTCTTGAACCTGATTTTTTAGCTCTTTCAGACAAATAATAATATGAGAACGGTTTCTCTTTACTTTTATCATAACTGGGAATAGGATAATACTCATCATTAGGAGTTCTTAAACTGCTTAAATCTACTGATCCATGTACTTTGCAAAAAATTATATAATCATCGTCAGAATCTTTTATATAACCATAAGAACAATCATCTTCAGGTACATCTAATGGTTCTTTTAAGTATTTATCCTGTATCAGTTTATTTTCTAATTCTTCATAATCTCCACCAGGAAGAGTTATTCCAATTTGTTCTTTATGGTCCAAATTATACATTTTAATACAACCTTCTAATACACGCTGGTTAGAAGCACATGATTTTAAACTTGATCTGGGGTAACGGCAAGAACCAGCCCATAATGGCTTTCCTATAAATAAAAGACTTATTAAAAAAATAAGAAAAAATAATAAAAATTGTTTTTTAAACATATTTAACAAAGTTAATAAAACCATAGATTATTTACTTTAATTTTATCAAGAATCTAGTTTTTAAGCAATAACCATTGGTATTTACATAAACAATCTCACAAAAAATTAGGGAAAAAAATCATTAAATTATAAAAAAAATGTCCAATTTTCCTTTTTCAGTTGATTATTAAGTAAGAATAAAAATTAATCTTGTTTCTTTTATTAATATGAAAGGGAAAATATATGAAAGATATTGATGAAATAGAAGCTGCTATAAGACTAAGCAGATGCAAAGGTATTGGAGCATCTATGTTTAAAAATCTTATAGATAAATATAAAAAACCTAGTATAGCCTTAGAAGAATGGAAAAAGAACCAAATAAAGTATAGAAATACTGCCGTTAGTGAGAAAAAGAACAACACAGAACAATCTATCATCAAAACATTAAAAGGCCTTATAAATAAAGAATTTCAAGCTTTTTATTATGGTCAATCTTCATATCCATCACAATTAAACTCTTTAACCGAACCTCCTCCAATTGTATATCTATCTACAACATTAAGAAAAATGCCTTTAGCTGCTGTTGTAGGTTCAAGGAATGCTTCTTTAGAACAAATAGAATTAGCAAAAATGTACACTCTAAATTTAATAAAAGAAGGGTACGGGATCGTAAGTGGTGGAGCAAAAGGGATAGATAGAGTCGCACATGAGACAGCTATAAAAGCTAACGCTTATACTTTAGCAGTTTTAGCTAATGGATTAGATATTATATACCCAAAAGAGCATAAAGAATTATTTGAAATAATCAAGAAAAAAGGTGCATTAATGACAGAATTAATGATCGGTGCACAACCACAAAAAGGCTTTTTCCCTACTAGAAATAGACTTATTGCCGCAATGGCTGAAATTGTTGTTGTTTTGCCTTCAACAAATTCAAGCGGAAGTTTAATTACGGCAAAATGGGCTAATAAGCTAGGGAAAAAACTAGTTTGTGCATAACAGCATTCAAATCAAATAAATGCTGTTATGCAATCTAACAAAAACCAGATCTAGTCTTAGTAAGTAAGTTTTGTAGCATTAATAAGACTATCAAACAATGGTGTATTTCTTACCATTCTCTGAAGTGAATCTACCGCTGTTGTCCCTTCAACATTAAACATATAAGCAAAAATACTATACTTTGATAAAAACAGATAAATACGGCCATTCAAATAAGAACGATCATTTTTATAGCCTGTATATTCGAACAATAGAACATTTTTATTCCCTATCTTTACGATATTCGATCTATTTGAAGTAATATTATCTATTTTAATATAACTTTTTAATATATCCATTTTATCAACCATAGTTTTAAGATAATTAACTTCAGATTCTTCAGAATCAATCTTTACTCCTTGTAATTTATCGTAATGACCAACACCGCCTGTAATTCCATCTAATTTTGTATAAAATACTATTTCAGAATTCTTATCATGAGAAGGAACAACAACATCCCAGTATCTAGGTAAAACGAAACTCCAATTAAAAATATTTCCGCTAGCATATAAAGTGGTAGTCTTTTCATAACATAGATTGGAAAGAATAAACTGAGTATCACAACTTAAAGCTTTAGGATGTAATAGCAATAAATGTATTAATTCATTACTAATACTATTCTTGTTTGTCATAATATCAGCTTCTTTTAAAATCTTTAAAGCATTTATATCTGTATATTTTTCATTATATAGAAAAGGATAACGTTCTTTAAAATTCTTAACTCTATTACTTGCTTTAACTGATTCTTTTTCAAAAGCAGAATTTATATATTCTGCAAGAACTTCACTTATAGGAAAGACAATGCTACTGTTTAAATAATCTTTCAAGAAGAATATATTATTATATGTTGAATGAAGCTTAGAATTCAAAGAAGAACATAATTCAAAAAGAGGTTTAATCGCTGTGTAATTATTTAATTGATTTATATTTCTATCTTCAAAATTATTTTTATGAGTAGTTATATTTTTTTCGAAAAATACATCTGGCAAATAATTATCTAATGAATCAAATTCATCCATGGTATAGAGATATTGTAATATAGCGGGACCATATAAAGAATCCAATTTTTTTATATATTCTTTTGCCTTTTCAGATTGTCCTGGAACGTCATTCTGAATGCAACTCAACATTTTATAAGTTGTTAATACTCTAAAATAACCATTATTAAAATCTTTTATATTATCTATCAAAAAGCCTCTCAAATCCCTTTTCAACTTTAATACATTAGCTCTTGAGAATTTAAAAGTTTTACTGTTAGCAACTTTTCTAGGCAAGTAATCAACGATTTTCATATTGTAACCAGTTTGAGGTTTTTGAGCTTCAGGTAAATTTCTAAACTTGCTCACCATATATGTGGGTTCAGAAAAAAATATTACTATAATTGAAACAATCAATACTATTACAGATCCTATACAAATATATTTTTTACGTTCTTTATCATCTTTAACTTTATTATGTTCTTTTATTTTACTCATATGATTTCCTGCCAGAATATTTGAAATTACTTTATATATTATAACCATTTTCTTTCAGAAAAAAAGTATAAAAAATACCTCGAAGAAAAATCTTCGAGGTATTTTTAACGCTTAGACTGACTAATTAAGAGTTTTATCAGTTTTTATTTTTTATTTATAGCGAAGAGAATCGTATTTTGATTTAGCAGCATTCATCTTCTGAGCTACTTCAACAGCTTCGGCAGTCTTGCCTTCCTGGATTAGCTTGCTATATTGATCATAATAAGCAGTGTATTCTTCATAAGCAGCAGTGATCTGAGTATCATCAATTTCACTAGCTTCAACACTTGTTGTTTCTTCTACACTTGTAGTTTCTTCAACATTTGAAGTTGGCATTTCATCAGATACTGTGACTGAAACTTGTGAACTATTGCCACCAAGTGTAATAGAACCTGTTGGAGTAACTGAAGTTCCACCAACTTTGCCTGTTGGCATAGAGATTGTTGGAAGATTAGCTTCACCTTTACCGAACAAGCCAGCAATTTTATGAGCTGCCCAGTTACCTAAGTAACCACCAACCATACCACCTATAACAGTACCTACAGGACCTAAGAATGAACCAAGAGCAGCACCAGCAGTAGAACCTATAGTCTGACCAGTTACGCCAACCCAGTCGATTCTCTTGAATGCTTCTTTAATTGAAAATCTGCCATTCTTGAGGTCGCCAGCCAAATAAGCACCACATGAAGAACCAACGATTGAACCGAATGTTGGAGCAAGAGCACTAAGAACACCACCAACTACTGGGATGCAGCTTAAGAATGGAGTGAAGAAAGAACCAGCAGCAGCACCGAGAGTTGAACCAACAACGCTACCTGCAAATTCAGCACAGCATACAGTCTTAAGAGCAGTCTTCAAACTTGGATTTTCGCCTCTCATAACCTGAGTAGCAAGGTCAACACCAACTGTAATACCAGCGGTTACAAGAATATTCTTAGCACTGAAACCAGATTTTAAACTATCTTTAACATTCTGGAAGCCCTGGTTTGTCAAATTCTTACCAGTTTCATAACCAGATTTAAATTTATCACCAATAGAAGTTTTTGTTTTACCTTCAGCAGCAGTTCCTTCAGCAGGAGTCTGAGCAGTCTGAGCAGAAGCAGAAGATTCTGCAGAAGAAGCCTGAACATTTTCTCCAGAAGTAGTACCGGAAGTTTGAGTTGCTTCACCAGACTGAGCAGTCTGAGTGCTCTGAGAAGAAGAACCACTTGTAGTAGTTGCATCAGCTGGATCCATTAAACCACGAGCAATAGCTTCTTCGTGAGAAATGAATTTACCAGTTTGTGGATCTCTTGGGTGTTTAGCAGGATCCCAAGTGCTAGTCTTACCCTGATTAGCCTGAGAACTCTGAGCAGCAGTAGAAGAAGTATCAGCAACAGTTCCACCTGTTCCAGTAGCACCAGTCTGAGCAGTCTGAGTAGACTGAGCAGTAGAACCAGAAGTCTGAGCTGCACCTGTTGAAGTAGTTGCACCTTCAGCTACTGAAGTTTGTGGAGTAGTCTGAGCAGTAGAACCAGAAGTCTGAGCTGCACCTGTTGAAGTGCTACCAGTATTTCCAGCTTTATAGTTCTGATAAGCCTGACTCATTTCAGAACTACTCATACCTTTACCAGCATTAGCTTTCTGGAATTCATTCCAGCTCATTGTGCTACCACTATTTGAAGGAGTAGTGGTCTGAGCAGTTGAACCAGAAGTCTGAGCAGTTGAACCAGAGGTCTGAGCAGTTGAACCAGAGGTTTGAGCTGCACCAGTTGAAGTACTGCCAGTATTACCAGTCTGGGCAGTAGAACCTGAAGTCTGAGAAGCACTTGAACTAGTAGAAGGTTTACTAGTCTGAGAAGTAGAGCCAGAAGTGGTTCCTGTGCTGCCAGTCTGGGCAGTAGAAGCAGAACCAGCATCACCAAATATAATTTGCTGATACTGAGACATTTCTAATGCAACAGGTTTTCCGTCAACGAAACGAACATTATAACTAGTTGTTCCACCAGGGGTCTTTACAGTTACCCATTGACCTGGAGTAACATTAAATGTTTCACCGCCAACGGTTATCGGAATAGTAGCAGTTTTAGCTGCTTCGGCAGGAAGAGGTGACCATACAGCACTAGCTAAAATAACTAGTGTCATGCATAAGCACATGATGTTTCTAAGCGTTTTTGTTCTCATGATAAAACTCCTTATAAACTTATAAAAAACTATAACAAAATATAGTACGGCTAAAATGTACTAATATCTTAACCTTAATTTTACTAAAAAATGTAAATTTCGCAAGAGGTACAGAAAATATTTTTAATTTTTTTTAATTTTCCTTTTTTTAACTGCATAAGGTTCGCTGTCAAAACTTCTATTTCTAATTTCATATTATCTTCCTTCTTCTATCTTCATTCTTCCCTCTTGTTAAAAATCGTAAAAATTAGTATATATAATTAATATAATGAAAAAAATATTAAACTTTATTAATTTATGTTAAGTATTATAAAACCTGACTTTGGTATCCAGCTATAAAAAATGGTGCGAAAATAAATATCCACCCGCATAGCGGGTGGTTTTTCATTTTCGGGCATAGCCCTAATACTACTAGCTACGCACAAGTGCGTTTTAGATTGGCCTGCCAG
>CAJOND010000051.1 GCA_905236675.1 Candidatus Rifleibacteriota bacterium
ATTTTTAAAAATTTAAATCAAAATTGCAGGACTAAATGCAATTTCTATTTTTGCAGAACTAAACGCAATTTAACTTGCATTTACTTTTGCAATTAACAAAGAACAATTAGACTAATTTTAACTCTTGCTATGTGTACGAAAAATAATTATAATTATAAGACAATCTTACATTTTGGGGTAAAAATTATGTTTGATTTAAAAAAGACAATAATAACTTTAACTATAATTGGTATCGTTGCTAATCCTGTTTCTGCTAAAAAACAGAAAGAAGAAAGCGAATTCAAAAAATGGATAAAATACAATTATGAAGCTGAACATTATCAACAGGACGGTTTAAAATTAGTAGACCCGAAAGGTGATGCTTACCTTATTCGTAAAATTGATACTGTTCCCATGAAACTGTTGTCTTCTTTAGTTAAGAGTTCTTACCCCCAGGCTGAAATAGAAAAAGAAAAACAGCTTGCAGAACTTGAATCATCCATGAAAAACGGAACTGTTCCTTATCAAATAGGTAAAACTGTTCCAATAGATGTTGACAGACTAATCAATAAATGCCGTCATATTATGCGTCATTACTATCCTGATATTACCCCAACAATGGGTGAAGAACATGATTGGTCTCCAGAAGCTAAAAAATACCTTCTTTATGGTTTCTGGCATCGCTTAGGTCGTCATATTTTTGGTAAACAAAAAGAATTTCCTAGTCCTTTATTCTTGAGAAGCAAACTTTTCTTATGCCTAGCTTGCGGTTGGACTTCACGCTATTGTGTAACTGGTCAGGAAGAAGCATTAAAAGAACGTCTAATGAAATATCCTGATCGAAGAGTTCAAATTCACCATATGTTTGCAGAAAGTTACAGATTAAATAAAGGTAATATTTATCTGACTTTCTTGACCTGCGAAAATATTCTTGCCGGTGACCCATACAGAGAAGACCGTGAAAACGATCCACTTCAGAAAAAACTTGCTTATATCCGCCATGATTCTAAAGATATAGGCGATAACTATGGTGCCTGGTATCATTTCTTTGGTATTTCTCTTTATGGTTTAATTAGAGCTGGCGTAGTCAGTCGCTCAGTTGCCGAAATAGAAAGTGTTGGTTCTTTCTTCTTGGAAGGAGCCGACAAACAGGAAGATTACATAAACCGCTATGGTGCTATATTTGGCAAAAAATTCAAAAAAATGATGAAAAAAGAAACTTGGAAAGTTCCTCTTCAATCAACTGACAGAACAGATTATATGCTTCCAAATGTTCTGCAGCCAGATAATAAAAACTACAAGAAGGCTTCTTTCTGAAATAGAAGATCAAAACTGGAGAAATAAAATACAAGATTAAAGTTTTTGTTGTTTTGGGTTAATAAAAGTTATTTTATCAAAGCTTTGATAAAATAAACCACTACAAAACCTACTACAATAAAAACTTTTTTATATTTTAATCTTCCATCTTCAATCTAAAAAACAATGTCCTCTCTACATATTTCTGATCATTTAAAACACTCTTTACAATCCAATACACTAGCCTTATTTAAATGGCTGGTGTTATCTGTTTTTATAGGTATTGTCGTAGGATTGGTCGGAGTCAGTTTTCACTTCACCTTAGAATACGTTACTGAATTAAGACAGGAAAAGCCTTGGCTTCTATTATTAATGCCATTGGCTGGGTTAATAATTGTAGCTTTATATCATTATTCTGGAATGGAAGATGATACTGGTACAGAAACTGTTATAACTTCTGTGCGCAACGGCGCTTTAGTACGTTTGCGTATGGCTTCCCTCATTTATATTTCTACTATATTAACTCATTTAACAGGTGGCAGTGCCGGTCGAGAAGGAGCCGCTCTTCAACTTGGAGGAAGCATATCATCTGCCATTGGACGTTATCTGAAACTTGACGACCGAGATCAAAGAGTTATAACAATGTGCGGCATGGCTACAGGTTTTTCAGCTCTATTTGGAACCCCTTTAGCTGCTGCTGTTTTTGCTATGGAAGTAGAAACAGTTGGAGTTATGTATTATGCAGCTTTGGTCCCCTGTATCCTTGGAGCTTTAACCGCACGTCAAGTGGCAGGCTGGTTCAATGCTTCAGGAACTTCTTTTAATATTTTAAAAGCTCCAGAATTAGCTACACCTCAAGATACCATTTCGCTAATAATATTAGGTGTTCTTTGCGGAATATTAGCAAATATATTTTGCAGAATATTAGAATATTTTGGAAAGATGTATAAAAAAAGATTTCCCAATAGATGGTATAGAATTCTGATAGGTTCTATCACAGTAATTTTCTTTTCTATTATGGTTAGAAGCAACACCTATAATGGAGCGGGTATATGGGTTATACAAAAAGCAATGGAAGGAAACTCTGAGCCACTAGCATTTTTCTTTAAAATGCTATTAACAGCTTTAACATTGAATTGTGGCTTCAAAGGAGGAGAAATAGTACCTGCGTTTTTTGTAGGCGCAACTTTTGGTTGTTTTATTGGACCAATAATAGGATTAGACGCTTCTTTTGCTGCAGGTGTCGGACTTGTTAGCGTTTTCTGCGGA
Source organism: Candidatus Rifleibacteriota bacterium (assembly GCA_905236675.1). Lineage (GTDB taxonomy): Bacteria > Muiribacteriota > Ozemobacteria > Ozemobacterales > Ozemobacteraceae > RUG334. The sequence continues at coordinate 2,545 of CAJOND010000051.1, forward strand.
GTAACCAATGCTCCGATGACTTCTATTATGCTTTCGTATGAACTTTTCGGTGGCGTTGGAGTTAAATTTATGGCTTTAGCTATTGCTATCAGTTATATGACCTCTGGTTATCACAGCCTTTTCCACAGCCAAAAAATAGCCTATTCTAAAATTAAAGCAAAATATATAGATGTTTTCTCTGACGATAATACCGACGAATAAAATGTAAGCAAAAAAAAGAGCCGCGCTATGCGGCTCTAGCCCTAGTAAAATATATCCCAAATTCCCTTTCAAGAGGAGTAATAATCAATTTTAGAAATTACCACTCACAATCAACAACCACCACATATCAGATAATTGATACAGTTATTTTAGTATCAACGTTTTTAACAATATTATCATCATCCTGACCCTTTATAGAGTTAAGAATCATTTCTTTGAACAGATCCATAATATGATTTTTTCGTTTAAAGGCTTCTACATATAAATTATTATCAGAATTATTGCTAGCTAATTTAATTTCAACTTCCGGATTTTCTTCAGAAACTGTAGAATCTGTTGCTACCACTACATTTGAAGCATCAGAAGAGTTGGAAGATCCATTGTTTGTAGAACTACTAGAACTTGCTGTAGCAATGCTTTTACTTGAAGAATCACCTATTTCAACACCTGTTGAAGCCACTCCAGTAGTAGCATTCCCTTTGGTGTCAACCATCTTCAAACCACCTGCTGCTGTAGTTTCTATTTCAGAACTCTTTATAATAGATAGGTTTCTACCTGCATATCTATTTGTATTAAGACTTGTTCCAATTCCATAAGAATAATTTGAAGTTCCACCAAGCAATGCAGCTAATTGAGTATTAGCAGCATCTATAGCTGAATAACCTGCCAAACTAGAAGAATTAGAATAGTTAGTCATAGAAGAAGTCAAGCTCGAAAGTAAGCTGGATGCTAAAGAATTTCCTGAACCTCCCAAAAGGCTTGAAGAGCTTAATAAGCTTGAATTACTTAATAAATTCGAGTAATCGGTTAGCGAGTTCCCTAATAAATTAGAAGAACCGAGAAGAGTAGAATTTAAACCGCTGACTGATGATTTTAAAGCGAGAAACATATTATCTAAGTAAGAACTTATATAGCTTTTTAGTTCTTCGGTCTGTGAAGAAATCATATCATCAGTTTTCTTCATATATGCAGTTAAAAGATTTTCGTTGTGAGATTTGTCCGCTCTTAGTGCGTCTGCAAAAGCCAATGTTGTATCTCTGAATTTTCCGCCCATGACATGACCTACTTCAGTAGTAATGCGAGTGCTGATTTTAATAAACATTGTGAAGCAGGAACCGGCAGTAAGTTTTTCTTCTTCTGTAGCTTCGCTATCATCTGCTTCGTCCAATTCAGAAACAGCGGAAGAAGCTTCCAATTCTTCGACTTCCTCAGTTTCATCAACACTTTCTTCAATATGTTGATTACCACAGCAGCAGACATGTTCTGGTCTTTTGCCATTACAGTTTCTAAGAGCCTGTAACATAACAGAATCAAAATCTTCAGTAGTATTTTCAGTAGGATTGTTTGCCGAAACAGAACTAGAATTTTGAGTAGTAAGGCCTGAAGTTACCATATTGCTATTTAATTCATTTATTGTGGACATATCTGCCTCCTTATTTATCTTTCTATATTTATCTGAACTAAGCGTTCTGGGAAGAACACTGTAGTGAATAGAGGTTTCGAGACGAACCAAACAATGCCGTCATAGAGATCGTTAGTTTTTATTTTGTTTGCTTTATTTATATTTTTCATTTAGGTTTGCTCCTTAATTTTTCAGGCCAAGAGGGGGCTTATCCGATTCGTCTTAGTCCTCATAGTATATCCTTCGGTGAATCAAATACGAAATTACAAGATGATTTTAGGAGATTATAGCTATTTTTAATAAAAATACTGCTAATTTCTTAAAATTTCTGTTAAATTTCACTACTTTATATTTTTTTAATTATTTTTATATTTTTTGTTCACGAAAAAATATATTGTGAAAAGTCAAAACTTTAGATTAGAATAATCTTATGTGGATAGTAATACTTAATTTTTGTCTCTTCGTTCTGTTAATCGGATTCATGTTCTATGGTTTGAGTAAATGGACAAAACTTATAACTGAATATAATGATGGCAGCGAAGAACAAACAAATGAATCCAAAGAAACCGATTCAGATTCTTTTAATAACGTAGTAGATGCAACATATTACAGGCTTCCATTATGGTTCTTGTTTGTAGGTATTGGAATTAGCCAGATAATATCTTTAATACAGTATCTGTTAGGTTATTAATAAAAAGGGGGAATAATAAGTTGAGTAATTTTGCAAGTGAAAACAAAAGATTTTCAGGTTTAAAAGCTGAACATTTTCAGCACAAATGGGATCAGCAAGCAGTTACTGCATTGCAAGCAATACCAGGTTTCGAATTTCTTGTTAAAAAGCTTATGGAAATAGGTTTTGAACAGTTTTTTAGAATAACCAATCTTGCCAGTAATGTTCATGTTACAGGTAAAATGCTACCTGATCTGCAAGATAAGCTAAAAACAGCTTGCGAAATACTTGATGTTGCTATTCCTGATTTATATATTAGCACCAACCCTGTTCCTAATGCTTTTACATATGGCGACACCAAACCTTTTATCGTTCTCACTTCAGGATTATTAGAATCAATGAGCGAAGAAGAAATACTATTCGTTCTAGGTCATGAAATAGGTCATATTAAATGTGGTCATGTTTTATATAAAACTATGGCAAGACACTTTGCTCTTGTTCTAGAAATAATTGCCAATGCAACATTCGGTTTTTCTCGCATATTAGGCGCTGGACTAGAAATGGCAATATATGACTGGGAAAGAAAATCCGAACTTTCTGCTGATAGAGCAGGTCTTATAGTTACTCAAAGTTTGCCTATTGCTAACAGAAGTTTTATGAAAATGGCAGCCTCAGCACCAAGTATATATTCTCAAATGGATGAAAATGAATTTCTAAAACAGGTTGAAACCTATGAAGACGCATCTGAAGCCTCTTTTATAAATCAAGCATATATTGCTCTAATAACAGCTAAGATGTCTCATCCATTCACTATTCTAAGAGCTAAAAAGCTGGTTGACTGGGTTAAAAAAGGTGAATTCACTCAGGTTACAGGGATAACTGTAGAAGAAGTCCAAGCCAGATTCGCCACAAAAAAACCAGATACCAAAGAACAGTGAAAATATAGTGTTAAGAAAAGTAAAAATTGAGATGAGAGAATAAAAACCTCTTATCTCAATTTTTATTCATAATTATCTATAAACTTCAAGCAATATTAAACAAATTAAATAAATCAATAAAAACTATTATAAATAAAAAGATAACCACGTTTTTTATTTAAATAATAAATATTAATTATTGTTTTCAAATATGTGAGCTATATTCAATAAAGAAATTAGACATTTGTCACAAGAGTTTTTAGTCAATTTTTCATCATAACCTATATTCTCATTAATACAATTTTTATTTACTCTGATATTTTCTATCTCAGGTTTAGCTTCAATAATTCTTGAGCAAACTTCATCTGTAATAATCCCTTTAAATAAATATGGATCAGCATCGGATAAAATAACATATTTTTTTTAAATAATTGGTTTTTAATATTATATGAATCTTGGTTCCTTATTTTTTTTAACTTTTTTGATCCCGAAGATAAAAGACAATATGTAAAATAGCCTATTATTAAAATAACTAAAAATGAGATAAGAGAAAACAGATATGCTTCAATTTTTCCTTGAAATAACGCAAAAAAACAAGGTATTGAATAAAATAATATCAAACATAATAAAATACTACCTATTGCAATATCTACATTGGCAGCATTTTTAGCTGAAATAATTGTAGTAATTTCAAAATCAGGGTAATTATCTTTCATTTTAAGGGAACCAAATGATATCCAACGAGAAGTATCATTTTTCCTATGTGTAATATGATAGTATTCGATTATACAATAATCATAACCCTCTTTTTGACCAGTTATAATGTTACTATCCTTCATCTCATCTTTATAATCTAGATTAAATACATCTTTTAATGATTCGGCCCCGTATACATAATTAGCATTCATTTCTTTACATAATTCTCTTACAGCTTCAATCCTTTTGGTTACCATTTCCTTAGAACCATCGAAAAGTCCCATATAATCTCCTATCTATCAATATAGTAAAACTATTAATATGTAAGTAACTAAAAATACAAAATATGATTACAATGATATATTTTGTATTCTAATTTGCCGGACTGAATAAAATATTGGTTTCCATTTTTTCTACTATCCCTTCAAAATTTCTATGACTTTCTCATTTTTTTGTGAAATAGCCAAATCTAAAGGGGTTTGACCATCAACACTTTTAATTGTTGGGTCACAACCTGCTTTTAATAAAACTTTCACTGCTTCTGGATGATTCTGCTGTGCAGCCAGGTGAAGTGGGGTCCAACCGTCATTATCACCTAGATTCAATTCTATATCATAATTCAGAAGCTGATTTATTACCGGAACACAACCTCTAAAACCTGCCCAGTGCAAAGGAGTCCAACCGTCTCTTTCAATCTTTCGAGGGTCTGCCCCATGAGCCAATAAAATAGCAAAAGTTTCCGGCTTTTCTCTAGCAGCAGTAAGATGTAAAGGAGATACCCCATCCATATTTAAAGCGTCAACTTCAGCCCCTTTTTCTAATAGCAAATTTGTTGCTTTAACCATACCAAGCTTAGAAGCAAGATGCAGAGGAGTAACTCCTGTAGGATCTTTTTCCATAACATTTTCACCCGAGTTTATTAATTCAACAGCAAGATTTTCATCATTTTTATTTAAAGCTTCTAATAGTTTATTCATAGTAAACTCCTTGATATAATTCTAAAAATCTATTATACTATTCTTTAGTTAATTTCATTTATTTTTTTTTGGAGGGAAATTATGGGTTTTTGGGCTAATCAAACTAGATCTGTTATAGAATGGAAAGATGCATCTCCAGATGTTTTAATATGGCGTTGGGATGGTACTAATGATGAATTGAAAAATGGTTCAAAGCTTATAGTTAATCCCGGTCAAGCTGCAATTTTCTTGTATGAAGGCGAAATAAAAGCTATTCATGATTATCCAGGAAAATTTGAACTAGGCACTGGCAACGTTCCTTTCCTTACTACCTTAAAGAATATTATGCAGAATTTCACTTCTGAACATAAAGCTAATATTTATTTCGTAAGAACAACCGAATTCGTTGACCAGAAATGGGGCACTACTGGACCAATCAAATACGACGATCCAAAATACAGATTCCCAGTAGGAATGATTGCACACGGCAATTTCTCTTTCCATATTACCGATATAAGAAACTTCTTTGTAAATTTCTCAAGCAATACCGATGTAGTTACCATTGCAAGCATTAGAAAGAACATTATCGGTCGTATTCTTGCTCCAATGACTTCAGTTTTCGCAAAGAGCGGCTACAGTTATTCAGAAATAGACAGTCATATCCAGGAACTTTCTGACACTCTTTCTCAGGCAGTTGCTCCAGACTTTGCAAAACTTGGTTTCGAAATGTCTGATTTCAGAATCGAACGCACTGACTTCGATGAAAAGACTCATGAAAGAATAGATAAGATTGCTGATAAAATGGCTGAAGCTCAAGGCGATGCGGCAAAAGTTAATGAATTTGCGAACATCAACAATGCTGGTATAGCTAATTATGCAACAATGGAACAATTAAGAGCTCTTAATTCTGCCGCAGCTAATCCAAATGGTATGGCTGGAATGGGTGTAGGCATGGGCTTTGGTGCTGGTCTTGGTGCTGGTATGGGCTTTGGTGGCATGAATATGATGAATAATCAAATGCAGCAGCCACAAGCAGCTCCTCAAGTTCCACAGGTACCAACCGTAGCTTGCAAAGCTTGTGGTGCTCAAATCAAAGCTACTGCAAAATTCTGTCCAGAATGTGGCAAACCTCAAAATCAGGTTCAGAAATGCCCAGAATGTGGCGCTGAAGTAGAAGGCAAATTCTGCCCAGAATGTGGTCACAAAATGTAAATAATTAGTTATTTCCTTTAGATTGAATTTTTTAACTCCTCTGAAAACCAGAGGAGTTTTTTTACTCCTCTTCCCTCCTGCTTTCTGCTCTTTCGCTCTAAGAGGCTTTAGCCTCGTCTGCTCTACTGCTCTTCGCTCTTTTGCTCTCTTCTATCTTCAATCTTCAATCTCCATATTTGGTCTTATATCTTATATCTTCCTTCTTCAATCTTTTATCTTAAACATTGCAAAATCATATGCCGATAGTTAATATGAAATAGATAAATTTTAGGATGGAGCCGCAAACATGAAAAAAGCCGTTAAAAGAATTTTCCTTTTCATAATGCTTCTATGTTGCTGTATAGTTTTCACTGGCTGTGGTGGTAATAGCAACAGTTATGATGATGCTGATGTTAGTAATTTGCATATTACTGTTTACAATAACGTTATTAATACCGAAACAAATTCTTATTCAACAAGAGCTTCTATCAACAATAGCGATTTAAGATTGTTCTTTAATGATATAGAGTTTCAAGGCCATAGTTCTGATAGCGAAAATAATTATGTTTTCACTAATGTAATGTATACCTCTAAAGCCTATGAAATGACTAATGCAGATGCTTCTTCAACAATTATTATAGCTTTAACTACTGGAGAAACATTATATAAAATAGAATTTGCCAACATAGATTTACCAGTAAATTTATCTATTAGATCAGAAAATGGCAAAATAGTCATGTATAACGGAGCTAATCCTGTTCATATTCTTAAAGTTAATGATAAAACTGATGGTTATACAGATTTAACTGAAGTTATAGAAGTAAAAATTGAAAAATACAATAGCACAACTGCTAAAGTAACTTTTTATAATGTATTAAAACAAGGAATTAAGCTTGATTATACTTATTGGAAAATTTCAGCATTAAATTCTGAATTAGATCCTATCGAATCATGGACAAACGAAGAAAATTCTTCCTCTACAAAACTAAATATTTCTAAGCCACAAGGAACAGATAATTATTATCTCATATCACTGACAGAATCAGGTCTAGCATCAGCTCATTCTCACAATCTTGCCAATACAATTGTCGGAATAGACTACATCACAGATTCTAATCACAAAGATTTGGTTTCCACATATGTATTAAGACAAGGCATATATAGACCTTAACTAAAGAACTCCTCAAACACCGCTGGTTTTTCAAAGCTGGCGGTATTTTTTTGCTCTATGTTTTATTATTTTATAAAAAAATATATAAATATAGGGCTAAAAAAATATCTTTTCTTGACTTTATTTAAAGGCAAATCTATAATTGAAACAATTATTGCAATCGAAAACGGGTGTACATGATTCAAATAGAAGACGTATTACAACAGAATGGAACAGTTTCATTATCTAAGGCTGCTTTGCTATGCAGTATGATAGACAACGAACTTGATGACGAGTTAGTTGAACATCTGAAAAAGCACAATATCTATGCTGTAATAACCAGAGCCGGAGGTTGTGGAGATAACCTGAAAGGTAAAATTCTCCGCAATACTTTTGGAGCTGCTGAAAATAGCGGTTTGTTAACCATCAACATGAAAAACCGACATGTTATTACTTCATTGGTAGAAGGTGTTCTTTCTTCCTTTGACAGTTCTCTTATGAGCGTTTCTGGCGGAGGTTTAAAAATAGGTTTGGCAGTCCGTGATAATGATATTGCTATGGGAATCTATGGAAGTATAGGACTTCCTGGTCTAGATGTTGACCATGAGATTTCAGCTTGTCGTATTCTCTATCATTGTCTGGAGGACTAAAACGTGATAGGAATAGTAGTTGTTTCTCACGGTCTTCTTTCGGAACATTTAGTATCAGCTGCTTCTCTTATATTAGGAGAAACTAAAAATATCAAAGCTGTTACTTTTATGGCGAGAGAATCCTTAGAAGATTTACGCAAAAAAACAACTGATGCTGCTAATGAGTTTACAGACGATGGTTGTATTATTTTCACCGATATAATGGGTGGAAGTGCCACTAATGTCAGTATAGAAATCATGAAGAGTCGTAATGATGTCTATGTAGTTACAGGTGTTAATCTTCCAATGCTTATTGAAGCTATTAATAGCCGTGAAAATACTAGTTTGAAAGATTTGGCAAACCAAGTTTCAAACTCAGGCGTAAGAAGTATTATTAATTTAAAAGAATATTTTGAAAAAAGAGCAGCAAAACGAGTATGACAAATATTGCATTTTTAAGAATAGATGATAGACTAGTTCATGGTCAGGTTATAGTCGGTTGGCTACCCGAAATAAAGCCTGAAAACCTTGTTGTTGTAAACGATAGCGTAGCTGAAGATTCAATGCGCCAAGATCTTATGTCTTTAAGCGTTCCGCCTGATGTAGATCTGGAATTCTTTTCCACTTCTGACATTTCAGACGAAGATGTTGGCGAAAGTTCTTTTGTTTTAGTTTCTTCCCCTAAGGATGCTTGGGAATGTCTACAGAAAGATATTAAACCATTACGTTTTAATGTCGGTGGTATGCATTCTAAAGACGGCAAGGAAGAAATATTTGAGGCATTACACGTTGATGATGAAGATCGAAAATATTTTGATTTAATCATCAAATCTGGTGTTGAACCTATTTTTCAACCAACTCCACAAAATCAACCCATGCCATTGGGTGGTATTCTGTAAAGCGAGGACAAAACATGGCTTCAATTACTTTCAGCAAAGTAGTGAAACAGTATGAAGGGGCAAAAGAACCTACTGTTAAGGGGATTGACCTTTTCATCAAAGACAAAGAGTTTGTCGTTCTTGTTGGTGGTTCAGGATGTGGTAAAAGTACAAGCTTACGTATGATTGCCGGTCTTGAAGACATAACTGGCGGCGAAATCAAAATTGGTGATACAGTTGTAAACAATTTGCCACCAAAAGATCGTGATATTGCTATGGTTTTTCAGAACTATGCTCTCTATCCGCATATGACTGTTAGAGAAAACCTTTCTTTTGGTTTAAAACTTCGCAAACTTCCACAAGACGAAATCGACAAACGTGTTGATGAAGCTGCAAAAATGCTTGAAATTTCTGATTATCTTGAAAGACTACCAAAACAGCTTTCAGGTGGTCAGCGTCAGCGTGTTGCATTAGGTAGAACTATAGTTCGTGAACCAAAGGTCTTCCTTATGGACGAACCATTATCTAACCTTGATGCTAAATTGCGTGTTCAAATGCGTGCCGTTATTAAAAAGCTTCATCAGCGATTAAAAACAACCTTTGTCTATGTTACACATGATCAGGTTGAAGCAATGACAATGGCTGACCGTATTGTTATTCTCCATCAGGGAATTATCCAGCAATACGATATTCCTTCTGTTATCTATGAAAAGCCAGCTAACGTATTTGTTGCACAATTTATCGGTTCACCGCCAATGAATGTTATGAAAGTCAAGAAAACCGATAAAGGATTGACTTTATTACCTGGCACTGGTTCTGACAAAAATATCGACTGGGAAATCAAACTTTCAGATTATTTCAAAGATGATTTCGAAGATGATATGTCTATAGGAATAAGACCTGAACATTTATTGATTGATAAACAAGCCGAAGGTGTTCCTTGTCTAAAAGTTCCTTGTAAAGTAGATTTGATTGAACCTATGGGAGCAGAAACCTATCTATACTTAGATTGTAACGGTTTGAGCCTCAACGCTAAGGTTCCACCTACAATTAAGCCCGAAGTTGGCGATAGCGTTGTTGCAAATATCCCAATAGAAAAGTTCCATCTCTTTAAGCAGTCAGATACAACAAGAATTGGACGCAAAGGCGAATAATTCATGAACTAAATTAGACTCTCCTCGTAATACTTTATTGCGAGGAGAGTTTTACTAATTACCTTAAATCTTCGTGGTAAATCGATAATGAATAAAGCTTTAAAAACTTTTCCAAAGATTTTATTTATTTTAGGCTCTTTTGTCCTAGTATTAATTCTAGGCTGTTGTGACTCTACTTCAAATTCCACAGACAATAATTCTTCTGGTGCAAAAATAGTTCTAGAATTTTGGAACACAATGGAAGGTAGAGAAGCCGCAGTAATGCCAGATGTTTTTAAGGCTTTCAACGAAAAATATCCTAACATCACTATTAAAGAAACTACTATCGATTTTTATGAATGCAAGGATAACTTTATTAAAGCTTCATCAGAAGGCAAAGCACCAGATTTAATAAGAACCGATAGATTCTGGCTAGCCTCTTTCGTTAGCAAAGGTCTTCTTAATGAAATAAAAGAAAATGAAATTACAGAAGAACTTGCCGATATGGTTCCAGTCGCAAGAGATTTTGTTACATTAGATAAAAAAATATGGGCAATTCCATTGTCTGTAGACAGTTTGGCAATGTTTTACAACAAAGCCCATTTCAGAGAAAAATCACTTCACACTCCCAAAGATTTTGATGAATTTTCAAAAGCCTGTGAAAAACTGACTGATCCAGCCAACAACAGATACGGATTTTTTATCTACCCTAACGGCTGGTATTTTGAACCTTTTTTCTTTGGCTTTGGTGGTCAATATTTCGATGAAAATGGAAAGCTTTATATCAAATCAGATGCTGGGAAAAAAGCATTAGAATTTCTTATGCACTTAAAATCAGAAATTAAAGCTGTTCCTCCAATACCATATACAAATAAACTTTATGGCACTATGATCAAAAGTTTTTCAAGCGGTCAAACAAGCATAATATTTACAGGCCCCTGGGCAATTCGAGATATTATTGCAGGAAGTGCTTTTAAAGATAATAATTCTAATCTTGGTGTAGAACAAATTCCAGCTGGTCCAAGAGGAACATTTTCTCCCATTGGCTGCCAGTCAATTGCTATTTCAAGTAAGACAAAACATAGAGATGCCGCTTTAAAGTTTGCTAAATTTATGTTTGATTACGAAATACAAAAGAATTTTACAATGGCAAATTATGGGCTCCCTGCAAGAAGAAAAGTATTTGCCGCTCCAGAATTAAAACAGGATCCATATCTGCAAACATTTATTAGACAGCTTCAAATGAGTTGTAAAGCTTATACTCATCCTGATCAGGGTGATATTTATGCTCCGTTGGGCGACAAAATAATAAAAGTTCTTAACGGTGATTTAACTATCGAGTATGCTCTGTCAGATGTTGAATCAGAATGGGGAGCGACACACCATTGATTTGGTAACTTTTAATGGAACACCTAAACCTATCTCTTATTGTTGCATTATTAGGCGGTATAGTTGATTTAGATTCAACCGCCGCAGTACAATGCATGATTTCACAGCCAATAGTCGCTGCTCCTTTAACAGGTCTAATTGTTGGCTCAATGCTAGATGATTCATCATCAGGTCTGACCCTTGGTTTGATGATTGGTTTAATCCTCCAGCTTACTTGGATAGAACAACTTCCTCTAGGAATGAACGTTCCTCCTGACGCAGCTTTAGCTTCTGTTTTATCTGTTGCATTAGGTTTTTGTGCAGGTCATGAATTTGATTATGCAAAGAGAGAAGCTTGCTACACTATTGGATTATTGGTTTCTGTTGCCTTGGGATTGATTGGTAGAAGTCTGGATATGTTTGTCCGACGATTAAACACCAGTATTGATTCTTGGGTTAATTTGCAAATAGAAGACAATAAATTTAACTCAATCATATTTGGTCATATAAGTGGTGGTTTTATAACCTTTATTAAGGCATTTATTTTTTGTTTTCTTGTTATATGGTTTGGAGTTGAACCTCTTAAAACTTTTACTAGTCTTATGAGTGTTTTTCATTGTGGCGGTTTTGTTGTCTTACAAGGTCTTTTACCTGCCGTAGGATTTTCAGTTCTTGCCAGCATGTATTTAAAAACAAAAAAAGAAACTATATATTTTGCAGCTGCTATTATCGGATTTACTCTAATTAATGCTTTTATTAATATAGAATCTTATTTTTATATAACTATAGCTTTATTAATTTCCCTTATAACTATGTGTATAACGGGCTATACGTCTACAAAAACCAGATCGAAGAGAGGTAAGAAATGACCTTATCGAAATGGTTGTTATTTAAAGTAGCTTTAAGAAGCTTCCTGCTTCAAGCATCATGGAATTACCGAGGCATGATGAGCATGGGGTTTCTTTATTCTATAGCCCCTGGACTAGACCACATTTATGAAGATAAAAATGAAAGAGAATTGGCCTATATGCGTCATTTCGAGTATTTTAATACTAATCCCTATTTTTCTTCTATTGTAATGGGGGTAACCTTGTCGTTAGAAGAAAAATATAAAAATGGAGATAATAAAGTAGATCCTGAAATAATTCATAATACCAAAGAAGCTCTTATGACCTCTCTTGCAGCAATTGGTGACGGTTTTTTCTGGGATAGCTGGAGACCATTTGTAGCTGTTTTTGCAATAGTTTTTGCCGCAGCAAATTATAGCTTTGTTCCTTTTCTCTTCTTAATCTTATATAACTTACCTCATCTGTATTTCAGATTTGCAGGAATATATTGGGGATATGAAGATGGAATGAATGTTATCCGCAAATTAAAAGGGTTCAAAATTCCTCAAATTCGACAAACGTTAAGAATGGGAACCCTAGTTTTATTAGCCTATCTTATTCCTAATAATGTCAGTGTTAAAACACCTTTTTACATAAAAGTTATGGAATATATACAAGATTTGTCAGCAAAAAAAATATCGTTGGAATATGGTATTTTTTTTAATAAAATAGTTCAAGGGGTAATTGCATTATTACTAGTTTCTTTAGGCACATTTGCTTATAGAAAAAAAGTAAATGTTTTATTAATCTCTTTTCTTCTTCTAATTTTAGCCCTAATGTTTTATCATTGGGGTATATTTATTTAAGGACCTGAGAATGAAACGAAAAGAAGTCGAAATTAAAAACAAACTTGGGTTACACGCTAGACCAGCATCACTGCTTGTGAAACTGGCTAGTAAATATTCTTCTGAAATCGATTTGATAAAAGAAGATACTGAAGTTAATGCCAAAAGTATTCTTGGTGTTATGATGCTTGCGGCTGGACCTGGTCAAAGACTTACTATCACTGCAGAAGGAGCCGATGAAGTAGAAGCTGTAGAAGCTTTGGCTGCTCTTATCGATAGTGGATTCGGTGAGGAATTAGTATAAATGAGTATAAAATTGCAAAATCAATGCTTTGAAACAGGCATTATTGGTTCTTCAGGAACCTCTGTCGCTCGTTGCTATGTTTTCCAAAAACGCATAGAAGTAGAGCGACGTTCCATTACAGAAGAACAAATAGCTGATGAAATAAAAAGACTTGATTTTGCAATTAAAAAGACTGCTGACGACATACAAAACTTCCGCAAAAGAGCAGAAGAACGTCACGGTGAAAAATATGCCGCAATATTTGATTCCCACTTATTAATGCTAGAAGACCCTCAATTTAAGCCCAAATTAATCGCACGAATGGAAAAAGATAAAATAAATATTGAAAGTGCGGTTAGGGAACGAATAGATGAAATTCATAAAAGTTTTTCAGCTATCGCAGACCCTTATTTACGAGAAAGGGCCATAGACATAAAAGATGTTGGCGATAGACTATTACGACATTTATTAGGTTTGGAAGAACCTGGAGACGATATAGACAATAAACCCTATATACTTATTGCTCAAGAAGTAACCCCAAGCGAATTGTTAAATTTTACTCGAGGTGAACTTAGAGGAATATGCTTAGATACTGGTGGAGCTACTTCTCATGTTGCAATTCTTTCTGACGCATTAGGTATTCCTTCTATATTCGGATTAAATGATTTCTCCGAAAAGGTTTCTACAGGCGATATTTTACTTATGGATACCAGAACAACTCCCAAAATAATAGTCAATCCCAAATCAGATGTAATAATTGCCTTTGAAGATAGCTTAGAAAAAAACAATTTTTCATCAAAAAAATCAGAAACTACTGCAGATGGAATAGAATTACATATAGGAGCTAATGTAGCCCGAGTCGAAGAAATACCCGTATTGCAAAAACTTTGTGTTAAAAATATCAGCCTTTTCAGAAGTGAATTTGTTTTTATGGAAAGTCTTGACTCTCCGTCAGAAAAATACCAGACCGAAGTCTATACCCAGTTAGTAAAAGGAGTTACAGGAACAGTTGTTTTAAGAACCTTAGATGTAGGTTCAGATAAACCATTAAAATACCTGCCTTTAAACGATGAAAATAATCCTGCCATGGGCTTTAGGTCGGTCAGATTTTCTATTTCCAGACCAGATGTTTTAGAACCCCAATTAAGAGCAATGATTAATGCAGCACAGCACGGAAATGTTAAAATAATATTCCCAATGGTTTCTGTTCCATCTGAATTAAAAAAGATTTCCGAATTATTTAATAAAGTTGTCGATGAATTAAAGCCCCAAAAGGTTCCTGAATGGGGAATAATGCTTGAAGTTCCATCGGCTGTTTTTATGCTTGAAGAAATATCAAAATATACAAAATACATTAGTCTTGGAACAAATGATCTGGTTCAGTTTTTCTTTGCAATAGACAGAACCAATGAAAAATTGTCGGGCTATGCAGATTATTTATCTATGCCATTCTTAAAATTTTTAGAACAATGTGTAAATGAAGCAAATAGGCTTGGAATAGAAATTGGAGTCTGTGGCGAAATGGCTTCTGATCAAGCTGGTTTCGTTGCACTTTTAGGTCTGGGGATACAAAGTTTTGGTATGAGACCAGCAGTAATTGAAAAAATGAGAGAACTAATTCCAAATTTAAATAAAAAGAACATAAAAGGTTTTATCAAAAATATTATGAAACGTAACGAACAGATTAATGTCAGACAATTAATCGAATTAACATATTTATAAAAGGCCTAAACGCAATTTTTGAATAGGAGCCAGCATGAAATTTAATGGTTTAACAGATAAAGAAGTATTAGAAGCAAGAAAAAAATACGGAAGCAATGTGATTCCTGATTCTGAACCAACAACATTCTGGGAAGAATTCTTAGAAACATTTTCTGACCCAATGATAAAAATATTACTGTTTATAGTCATATTAATGACTATAATGTATTTTTTTGGCAAGTCAGCAATATATGAGCCTATTGGAACGGCAATTGCAATTCTTATCGTAGCTTTTGTTTCTGCTAAAACCGGGGTTGCAAGCGACACAAAATATAGAGAACTTAAAGATAGCGTCAAAAAAGATACTTGTAAAGTTTATAGAAACGGTATCGTATCTGTTATAACCGTTGATGACGTAGTTGTTGGTGATAAAGTGCTATTGCAGGCTGGTGACAAAGTTCCAGCAGATGGAATATTGATTGATGGCTCTATTTCTGTTAATAATGCTGTTTTAAATGGAGAAGCAGAAGAATGTTATAAAGATGCAGCAACAGAAGCTTTGGTTTTGAGTGATGAAATAACAGGAGACACTTTCGTAGACAAACATTCGGTATTCAGAGGTGCCGTATTGTTTGATGGCACAGGTGTCTTGGATGTTCAAAAAGTTGGATTAAAAACCATGATGGGCAAAATGGCTGAAACAATGCAAGCAGAACAGCCTGATTCCCCATTAAAAGTTAAACTGGCAAAATTAGCAAAACAGATTTCTAATTTCGGTTACATCGGTGGTATTTCTATAGTTCTAATCTATATGATTTATTTCATAAAAATCGGTGGTGGCCTTGAAAAATACTTTTTTAATGATTGGTCTTTAATATTGGGCAATTTTTTGGAAGCATTTTCTCTAGCTGTTGTAATTATAGTTTGTGCCGTTCCTGAAGGTTTGCCTTTGATGATTTCTCTAGTTCTTATGCAAAATACAGGCAAAATGCTTGCACATAATGTATTGGTAAGAAAAGACGAAGGTATCGAAACAGCAGGTTCCTTGAATATTTTGTTTAGTGATAAAACTGGCACTATTACCAAAGGAATCTTAGAAGTTGTAGAATTTTTCACTGCTGATGGAAAAACTATACCTCTAAATGAAATAAGGAATTATTATGAATTAGAAAAATTATTACATCTTTCGATTGGTAAAAACTCTTTATCAATGTTTGATGGTGAAGGCAGAGTTATAGGCGGTAACGCTACAGATCAGGCTTTAATGAATTTTATAGGCAAAAAATGCTATGACGAATTAAATAGTCACAAAGATTATAATGTAGGTAGTTCTCAAGCATTTAATTCTGCCAATAAATTCAGCCAGGCTTATTTACCCGAACAAAAGAAAGTATTCTATAAAGGTGCTCCAGAAAGATTCTTGGCTGTAGCTAAAAAAGCATTAAACAATAAGGGCGAAGAAATAAATTTGAATATCGATGAGCTCAACAAAAAAATCGATTCTCTAGCGAACAATTCTATGAGAGTTTTGGCTTTTGGTTATTCAAAAAAAGAAATGACTCATAGTCAAATAAATGATGATGTTGTAATTATCGGGCTGCTAGGAATTAAAGACTCGGTTAGAGCAGAAGCAGTAGAAGCAATTGCTGCTGTAAAAAA
Organism: Candidatus Rifleibacteriota bacterium; assembly: GCA_905236675.1. Lineage (GTDB taxonomy): Bacteria > Muiribacteriota > Ozemobacteria > Ozemobacterales > Ozemobacteraceae > RUG334. Next base: position 19,051 of record CAJOND010000051.1, read on the forward strand.
AGCAGGTATTCAAGTTGTAATGATTACTGGCGATAGATTAGAAACAGCCGTAGCTATCGCTAAAGATGCTTCTCTTATTAATAACAACGATGATATAGCTTTAACTTCGATGCAGTTAAGCAAGATGTCTGATGACGAAGTTAAAGAAATAATACCTAAAATTAGGGTTATTGCTCGCGCTTTACCAACAGATAAATCAAGAATGGTAAGACTTTGCCAGGAAAAGAATCTTGTAGTAGGTATGACAGGCGATGGAGTAAACGATTCTCCTGCTTTGAAACTAGCAGATGTTGGTTTTGCCATGGGCAGTGGAACAGAAGCAGCCAAAGAAGCTGGCGATATAGTTATTCTTGATGATAATTTTAAATCAATAAAAGATGCTATATGGTATGGTAGAACAATTTATAATAACATTTTAAAGTTCTGTCAGTTTCAGCTTGTAATCAATGTTGGTGCTGTTTTTGTGAGTACTATTGCTTTGTTTTTCAAAATAAACAAACCTTTAACTGTTGTCCACCTGCTTTTTGTAAATCTTGTTATGGATAGTCTCGGAGCCATAATGCTTGGAAATGAACCTGCCAAAGATTCTTATATGCTTGAAAAGCCGAGACAGAGAGATGAAAGCATTATTTCCCATTATATGCTGACATATATTATAATAATGGCAGTATGGTTTACTACTCTTAGTATACTTTTCTTGAAATCAAGCAATATACTAAGCAGTGACTTTTTAAATAGTTTAATGCCTGGAGCAGACGCTAAATCCATGGGTATTCAGATAGCTAGTGCTTATTTTGTATTGTTTATCTGGGCTGCATTATTCAACGGCTTTAATGTCAGAGATAAAGGTTTTAAAATCTTTGAAGGCCTAAATGAAAACAAAAGCTTCTTGCTTGTATTCTTTTATATTGTATTAATACAAGCTTTGATTATTAATGCTCAGTTATTACCTTTTGAATGGGCTAAGAAAATCGGTGATATGTTCAGTTGTACACCTTTTTCTTGGCAGATGTGGCTCTATGTAATAATTCTTGCAACAAGCATGATTCCTGTAAACATGCTTTTAAAGGTTATTTTAAAAAACAAACCAGCTAATGAACAACCAGAAAACTGAGCCAAGCTTTGCTTGATTGAAAAAACGCCTGATTATATCAGGCGTTTTTTCGTAGTTGGTAGTCGGTTTTTGTCGTCCGCAAGTGGCGCTACTTCATACCAAGGGCATCGCTGATGCCCTTGGGGCTTATAGTATCGTCCTGTCGGACGAGTTCTTTTATAGAGTTCTAGCCCTAGGGTGTCTTCGACACCTAGGTTATTAATGTAATGTCCTGCAGGAGCTTGTCCGAAAACCAGGTTTTTAGCCTAAAATTAGCTTATTCTAATTATTTTAAAATCCCCCTTAATCCCCCTTTACGAAAGGGGGTAAGGACAATTACCAGTGCACTAAAATTTTAGTGATTTTCTAGTTTTCGGACAACCTCCTGCCGGACATATTCTACGCTATCGCTAAATAAGGTCGACTTGTTGTGATAAACTAAAATTGTAACATTGTTGTCCGACAGATAAAATTATCGTAAGGAGTTAATTTATTATGCCGCAACAATATGAACCAGAATTCAA
>CAJOND010000052.1 GCA_905236675.1 Candidatus Rifleibacteriota bacterium
ATTGGCTATTCTTTGGATAGCTAAGTCAGTTCACCCAGAACTCTTTAAAGACTTGGATTTAGACAAAGAACACGACAAGTTCTGCGAAGAAATCTTTGGATTCAGCGTAAACAAGTAATTCTGTTGGTTTATATAGTTGAAACAACAGATTGACATTTGTATATTATAACAATATGCTTTAGCTGTGGATAACAAAACTATATTTATAAATGCAACAGAATTTGATTGGGATTCAGGAAATTCAACTAAAAATTGGGAAAAACACCATGTTTCGCAATTTGAAGCTGAATCTGTATTTTTCAATACTCCTCTTTTAGTTTCTCTAGATAAAAAACATTCGAATTCAGAGAAAAGAATGTTTTGTCTTGGAAAAACAGACCAGGAAAAATATTTGTTTATTGCTTTCGTTTTACGTGGTAATAAAATAAGAATTATTTCGGCAAGAGATATGACTGACAAAGAATATATAAGGATATATAAATTATGAAAAAAGAAATTCCTAGATTTAAAAATGAAAAAGAGGAAGCTGATTTTTGGGATAATAACGATTCGACAGAATATATTGATTGGAACAAAGCTTCAAAAGCAAGTTTTCCAAACCTTAAGCCTAGTCTCAAAACAATCTCTTTAAGACTTCCTGAAAACATGCTAAATGAGCTTAAGGTCTTAGCAAACAAACAAGATATTCCTTATCAATCATTTATGAAAATGCTTTTAGCCGAAAAGCTTAAAGAATTACGTTCAGAATAAAGTTTACTTCTCTTATTTTCTAAAATAATTCCCTAACCTCTTATCTCTCATCTCTCATCTCTAAAAACTATATTAGCAGCAGAAAAACAGATTAATTAGGAACTTACTTAGGAGCAGAAATCCAATGCGAACAATCACAGACATGGCTGGAAGAACAGTCGAATTGCCAGATAAAATAAATAGAATTTATGCGCCTTCACCCTATGCATCAACCCTATTAATGTCACTCTGTCCAGAAAAGCTCTGCGGTTTATTTTTCCCGATTGAAGAACACCAAAAGCCTTTTTTTAACTCATGTCTGCTTAATTTGCCTGTTATTGGCAAAATTACTGAATTTGAAGCAATAAAGGAAGCAAAACCAGAGGTAATACTAATTTGGGGCGATAAATCTAATCCCATTCACCCCAAATCAGAAAAAGCTATGGCAGAATTGGGAATACCTCATATTTACGCCTGTTGCGACGAGTTGGTAGATTTGCGCGACTACCCTGCTATTTACAGATTTTTAGGACAGGTTTTAGGAATAGAAGAACGAGCTGAAAAGTTTGCTGTTTATTGTGAAGAAACTCTGAATGAAGTTGCAGAATTGGTTAATTCTGTTCACCCTCAACATAGGCCAAGAGTTTACTATGCCGAAGGTAAAGACGGCACCCAGACAGAATACAGTCATTCTCTTCACGCTCATCTACTGAATTTAATTGGTGATGTGAATATCCACAGAGGCACTTTGGTCGGTCACCCCGGAATGGAACAGCTTACCGAAGGACAGCTTTTAGCTTATGACCCGGAAGTTATTATTGTTTGGCTGAAAGAAGCGTATGAGAGAATTACTAAGAAGGATGAGATTGCCACGCCACTGCAAAGCTCCGCTTTGCAGCCCCCTCAGTCACTACGTGACAGCTCCCCCACCATTCGTGGGGGAGCATCGGGAGTTGGAGAACAAAGTGAGGTAGCTAGCTGCGAAGCAGTCGGTTGGGAGAAAATCAGCGCTGTAAAAAACAACAGAGTCTATCAAATTCCAGTAGAACCCTTCAGCTACTTCGACAGACCGCCCTGCTTTATGCGACTACTAGGGCTGAAGTGGCTTTTAAGTATTTGCTACCCTGAAATATACAAAAAGAACTTCGAACAAGAAAAAGCTGAGTTTTTGAAACTATTTTTTGAGATGGAAGATTGAAGAATTAAGAAAGGTAATTATTGTTGTTGGTAGTAGTAGTAGTTGTTGTTGTTATTATTTAGATTATGCTCAATAAACTATCGAATATTATCAATAAGCGATACTTACAGATTTTCGATGTTACAATAAAAACAACAAAAACCGACTACTGACTACTTTAGATATAAGACCAAAAATGGAGATAGAAGAGAACCAAGCAGAACTTGGCGTGGTTAGTGGTTGGTGATGGGTGATAAGTGAATTGAGAATTGAGAATTGCGAACACAGGATGTGCGGCGTGCATGCGAGCGCCATAGATGGCTATCGAGTCGTAAGAATTGAGAAATGAGAGCAACAGAGCAGTAGAGCTGGAAAAGAATCTTTTTACTTCAATTTTCTATCTTCTATCTTCTATCTTCTTTCTTCCTTCTTCTAATAGAAAAACAGGATATAATCGTATGTATCTGTAGAGGAATCTATAGGTTTATAAACAAATTTACTATGATTGAATTGGCCTGAAAATTGATTCTGTAATTGTTCAACTAGTTTCCTTTTATATAGATTAGGCGAGATTCCTTTGCCTGACCAGCAGAAAGCTAAATTTTCTGCATTTTCTGAGAGCTTTTTATAAAAATTGTAGTTTTTATCTTCGCCAAATTCTATTGAGTAGGCTTTTAATTCATTAGTAAAGCTTCGCTTGGCTTCTTCTATATCAGTGTGTCCATAAAACCATGCATGATAAATAAATAGCAATTCATCTTCTATATAATCCTCATCATTAAAAATTATATTAAAAACTGTTACAGAGGATGGTAATGAATTTAAAGAATCAAGGCTTTCATCTGTTATTTTGAATTTTGCTTGATGCTCTCTAAAGGCTCTAAATCTTTTATAATAATATGCAAGTATTTCATCTGGTGGCAGAAGATTAACAAAACCTGCTTTGTTATTTGCTAACCAATAGTTCATTACCTGATAAACGATTGCAAGAAAACTTTCTTTAATTGGCTCATTATTTAATTCATTGGCAGCTTCTCTCCAATATAGCAGATAATCAAGTTGTTGTTTTGTAAAATAAGTATTTAACCAGCCTCTGAATGGATTAATGTTAATATCAATTGATTTCATTAAAATCTGGTTAAATGCTTTTAAGAGTTCTTCATCAGGAAAGGTATCTGTATTGGTAAACCAACTTTTAAAAAGAACAGCCTGGCTATGAATGGGAACATTTATTGTTATGTTTGATTCTAATTGACTAAACCACTCTAAAGCTGTAAATCTCCATAATGTAGGGAAATACCAGCCTAAATTGGGATTAAAATCTTTTATACAGTCCATAACTGTTTCAACTAACCAAGATTCTTGAATACGTATCATAAATTCTTAATTAAAAACTGCCTCTTCTAATTATACCTATAAAAGATAGAATTAAGATTCTGGAAGGTTTCCCTCCTCTTCTAAAATAGAAACTGCAATATTGACTAGTGATGGATCGAATTGTAAACCTGCTTGTCTTTTGAGTTCGTCAATAATATCTTTATTTGTTTTATAGTTCTTTTTACGGTAATTACGCTGATTGCGCATGGCTGAAATAGCATCAGCAATAGCTAATATTCTAGATGGAAGTGGAATTTGTTCTCCTTTTAAACTGTCTGGATATCCAAAACCATCCCATCGTTCATGATGCCATCTTATTATTGTAGGTATTTCATCTGTAATAGCAGTTTCATGTTTTAGGTAATGTTCAGCTAAAAGAGGGTGGTTTTTCATTAAAAACATTTCTTCATTTTTTAATTTATGTCTACTTTTTATAGAATCATTCATTATCATGAGCATTCCTAAATCATGAAGTTTTGCAGCAATCTCTAGGCTAATTAACAAATTCGAATTTATGGATGTTTTACTGGCAATTTTTATTGAAAGGTCTGCAACTTCCTGACCATGGGAATTCCCATATCCTTCAGCTCTGTCTATTACAGAAGAAATAGCATTTACTAAATTCGAATAACGTTTTTCTTGAGGATTTAAAGTCTTTTTTAAATCAAAATACTTGCAAGCTAACCATATGAGGGCAGTTGCAAGTATTATATTGAACAAAAATTGCAATGTATTAATAATCCTTTATCTTTTTAAGTTTATTTTTAATACTCTGGGCCTCTTTATGCTGTGGAAAATCTCTTAGAAACTGTTCATATTGAGATCTTGCTTCAGAGTATTCTTTCAATTCTTCATAAATTTTCCCTTTATGCATATAGGCATCTGCTGCAACGTCTGAGTCTGGATATTTATCTGTTACAGAGTCATAGTATTCTATAGCTTTTCTACTGTTTTCATCGCTCTTTCTATAACGGACCTGACCATCAACAATTTTCTTTTTCATAGAATCCATATCGTTTTCATATATTTGACCAAGTTTATAAATCATTTCTTCATTACCCTTGGCATCTGGATAGGTATCTAACATTTCTTCTATTGTTGCGGCAGCTTCTTTATAGTTTTTTTGCTTTTCATCAAGCATACTGACAAGTTTACGATAAGCTTCTACCCCTTCTTCTTGAGTACTCGCATCTCTTATTGCTTTCCTATAAGAGTCACTCGCATCTCTATATTTACCTGATTCTGCTTGCATATCACCCAATTCTAAATGGGCTTTCCCGCCTTCTTCAGTATAGGCTTTTTCTTCGGCAACTGCTTCTTGAGACTCAATTGCGGCATTAGCAGAACTTGTTCCAGCAGAAATTTTGCGGACTTTTTCCTGTGCGTTTTCTACAAGAGTACTATATGGATAATCACTAATAACCTTTTGATAATGAGCTGCAGCATCTTCTATCAATCCTATAGTTTCTTCACAGCGAGCCAAATTGAAGTAGGCTTTATCTATTGCCATATATGTTGGATAATTTTCTATTATTTTTTTGAAAGATTCCATTGCAAGAAGTGGATTATTAACTTTTTCTAAGTAAATAGTTCCAAGATCATAATAGATTTTAGGCGCTTCTGCTCCTGATACTCCATTACTTAACAAACCATCGCTTAGATAATTAACTGCTTCATTATAATGATTCATTGCGTAGCTCATTTCAGCTTCTGCTTGTTTCTGGCGTATTTTTCCCATTTCGACCATTGCAGCTCCACGAAGTCTACCATTCTGAATTAGTGGGGTCATTGCATCGAAGGCTTCTTGATAATTACCTTGAGCTAATGCTTGCATAGCACTTTGATATTGGGGAGTCCCTTGAATTGCTTGTGCAAAGCCATAATTATAAGAACTAAAAATAAATCCTGTATAACAAATAAGAGTCAGCAAATTTTTTCTCATATTTTTATCCATTCTTAATATTAAAAATAATTGTCAACAATTCACTTTAATGATACCATATTTATTTATATTAGGTATAGTGAGAAATGAAGAATAATTAAAAAGATGGATATAAATCTAAATTATTTAGCAAAATCTGCCGATATTGGAACTGAAGATAGGGTTGGTTACGAAAAGGAATCAAAAATAGACTTCAAAATGTTGCCTATTGATAAAATATTCCCAAACGCTAATCAGCCAAGAAAGCTGTTTGACAAAAACGCCTTAGAAGAATTAGCTCAGTCTATCCGAGAAAATGGTGTTTTGCAACCTATTCTTGTAAGACAAATAGGTGATAATTACCAGATTGTTTCGGGTGAAAGACGCTATAGAGCGAGCAAAATGGCTGGAATGAAAAGTATTCCAGCGGTAGTTCGTTGTCTTAATGAAGAAAAAACAATGCTTGCTGCTCTTATAGAAAATATTCAAAGACAGGATCTTAATCCTGTTGAAGAAGCAAGAACTTTAAGGGATATAATTCTTAACTATGGGTTGACACATGACCAATTAGCTGAAAAAGTTGGAAAAAGCCGTTCGGCTTTAACCAATAGATTAAGACTGTTGCAACTTCCTCCAGAAGTTCAGTTGATGGTTGCTGATGGAAGAATCTCGGCAGGGCATGCTAAAATGCTAGCCGGTCTTAAAAACAGTGATACTGTTAAGTTTTGGGCAAAAAAGATTATAAATGAGCAACTGTCTGTATATGAAACAGAAAAACAGATTGGCCAAAGTAAAGTTAATCAGCAGAATAATGAAGTCTTTAAAAAGAAGAAAAATAATTATGTTTCTTCTGATATTCATGTTCGAGCTTTAGAAGAATCTCTTCAGGAATTATGGGGCGCGAAAGTTAGGATACGTCATGGCAAGTCTAAAAGTCGTATAGAAATTGAATTCTATAACGATGAAGACTTGGAAAGAGTTGTTGATTCTATTATGACGACAAGGTTCTGAAAGAATTAAGTTATCGAAAGGTGTAATTCATAAGTGATTGTAAGATTTTGGGGTGTCCGAGGTTCAATACCTGTTCCTAGTAAAGACACTATAAAATATGGTGGAAATACTACTTGTATTGAAGTACTTACATCGGAAGGTAATCTGATTATTATAGATGCAGGTACTGGTATACGAGTATTAGGTCAGCAACTTATGAAAGAAGATTTTGGTCATGGCAAAGGCGTTTGTCATATTCTTTTCACTCATTCGCACTGGGACCATATCCAAGGTTTTCCATTCTTTGCACCTATTTTTATCGGTAAACGTAACAAAGATGGTAAAATAATAAAAAGTTCTGCCAATAGATTGCATATTTATGGGTCTGCTGAGTCTAGTAAATCTATAGAAGATTCTCTTTGCGGTCAGATGTCTGATTGTTATTTCCCTGTAAAACTTAGTGATCTTTCTGTAACAATATCTTTTACTTATATAAATGGCAAACCTATAAAGATAGGAAAAACCAAAATAACCACCTTACCTTTGCGTCATCCTAATGGGGTTCTTGGTTATAGAATTGAAGATGATGGAAAAGTTTTAACGATAGCAACCGATTGTGAACACCCTGAAAATGGGGAATGTGATCCAAATCTGTTAGTTTTAGCTGATAATTCAGATTTATTAGTTTATGATGGGCAATATACTCCTGAAGAATATGACCCCAGTAAATTTAATCTCTCTATACCATCAAAAAAAGGTTGGGGTCATTCAACAGCACAGGAAGGTATAAAAGCAGCAATTAAAGCTAATGTTAAAAAGCTTGTAATAACTCATCATGAACCCTTACACACAGATAAAATGCTTTCTTCTATGGAAAAGAAAGCTAAGAAAATATTGCCAGAGATAGTTTTTGCTAGAGAAGGCATGGAATTTGTTTTATAGATATAAAAGAATAGTATATTTTTCAATTTTTGATTCTTAATTATTAATTCTAGTTTCTGATTATTCTATCTATCCCTTTTCTTGCCACTGCAAGCCAAATATGCTACTATGATATCTATGCAGTGGAACACGTCTAAATCTACACCCGTATATTTTTTTAGTTCGGTGAGAGCCGAATCAGGCAAATCAACGATTTTATCTAATCTAGCTGTATATTTGAACAGTTTGGGTTATAAAATTGCTGTGATAGATTTTGACTATTCTTCACCTCAAAAACTACAAAATGCTTTTTCAGAATCAATTGATAAAAAAATATACTTAGAGCTAACAACCCAGATAAAGCCTTCAGCACCACGTTTTGAACAGAATTTCCAATTTTCTGAAACCAATAAAATATCAATTTTCCCTGCTCATCAACTTTCGAATCCCTTAACTTTATTTACTGACACTGCTTTTAAAGACTATTTCTTCCAGTTAGCGAATATATTCGACTATGTGTTGATTAATCTTGCTCCAGGCTTAAACGAAACCTTGAAAGTATCTGATTTGTTGTCTAAATCATTTTTATGGAGAGGGTGTAGAGTTGTTTCTCTTATAATATCTTTATCTGAAAAAAGAAGTCTGATAAATCTTGATTCTTTGATACAAAACAATCAGATTATAAGCTATCAAGCAGAAGAAAATACTTTCTTTATTTTCAATAAAGCCACGGATTCATATGAAGATACTAGTCATAAAACTGATCATTTGAGTATTTCTAGCTTAAGAGTATTATTTACTTATCCATTAACTTATATAATCCCATATTTTTACGAAGTAGAGGATAAAAGTAATAATCTTAATAGTTTAGTTCTTCAAAAAGACTCTAATATAAATCAGCATATTATTGGTCTTTTTAGAATTTTAAACGGTTCTGCTTCCATAAATTATTTAATTAGGGAAGCAAATACTTACCATTCTTGTATTAGTGGCTCTTTACTAAGTCGTATTTATCCATATATCGAAAATATTCAAAAAAAAGTTGCAGCAAAACTTTTTATTAGTCCTGATGATGTAAATGTTTATGTGGAGCAAAATGAACAAAATTTCAGGATAAGAATCCGACTTACTTCCTTAGGGCAAAAGCTCTTAGGGATAAGAAGTGATATTCCTGACTATCAAAAACTTGTTGTAAAAACCGGTGAGATACCATCACGATTAGAGTATTCCAATTTAAAAGATAAATTTAGAGCTGTCGAACCGATGGAAAGGGAAACTCCCTATTCTTTAAGTTTTAAATCTGTATTTACTTTTGATGATAGTTTCTATTCAGAGCCTATTACATCTGTAAACAAAAATATACCTATAGAACCAATAAGAGAAAACTATCCGTCTCCTATTATCTTTGGTATATCTAACAAAATTCCAGAAATTCCAACTTTAAGTAATATTTTAGGTTTGACTGGAGATCGAAAATATTTCAATTTTACAGAATTTGTAGATGAAATAAATAAAAAAGGTGTTAGCCCTGTTTTTGTCCCTACAGAATTTAAATTGTCAGATAATTTTTCCTTAAGAACCAAATTTAACTTCGTTTTCGATAATTTTTATATTCAAGCTTCTTCTGCTATTTTAAATGAAGTTTGTCTTGTTAAAGCTTACGAATATATATTAAAGAAGCTAGAGCCATATAAAATATTCGATATTTTTGCAAGAAATAAAAACTTCAAATTCATTTCAGACTTCGGAATAAAAATAGATGAATTTTGCTATGATTATAATGGTGTTTTAGATTTACCTCCTGGGAAATTTTCATTGCTAGGTGAAAATACTATTGATAGAAAAGTTAAGTTCCTGGAAATGAAAGACAATACCAGCAATATAGGCGGCATACTGCTTTCTAAATTCAAATTAGACCTACATGATGATGCAAAAATACAATTATCAAGTTCTTTGAATGTTGATAGTAATAAATGTACTATTGAATCTCCAAAATTATATTTCTTTAGTAATATTAATTCATCTTTTTCGGGTTTTTATCAAAAAGATTTAACTTTAAAAGTATTTTCTTTTGCTAGTGATATAAGAATAAAAGCTATTTCATTCGCAAATAAACTTGAATTTAAATCTTTATTTAGATTTTTTAATAGATTAATTGATTATAGTGCTCCTCAGTCTTATTTGATTAGTCCTGCTTTAAGAACATTTAAAGAGGGCTTCCTAAGTAAAATATTCAGACCTCTCCCCGTCAGTTTAGGCCTGGAGGATGTAATGCTAGAATATAATTACATTATCCAGGTAAAAGAAGACAGGGAAAAACTTATTTTCGATGCAAATTGTAAAAAAGGATTGGAATATAAACCAGAATTTAGTTATAGATTTGAACATAAATATATGGAACCGGATTTATTAATAAGAAGAAGATATAGTTATAAGAGACCTCTGATGTATCAGTTGTTTAAACTGAACAAATTAAGAGTTTCTAATAAAATTATTGTTTCTGCTACTGATTATAGAATTGCTTACAATGAAATATTCCCTGTAATATATATACCGAAAGCAATAGAAATTCCTATTATAAAAAAATATAAAAATCCAGAATGGTTATATTATAAGAATCAAGATGGTCAGAATAGTATAAAATTAAGGCTTCAAATAGAACCACTTAAATTAGTTATTGATAGAAAAGCTGTATTTAATACAGAATTACCACCTAAGAAGCCTAATTATTCGAATTATTTTGACCCTTCACTTGAAACTTCAGTAGTTAATATAAGAGTTTCTGCTCCTAATAAACCAAAATTTCTTAAAAATTATCTCGAATATAAGACTTTACCTCTCTTAGGAGCAGAATCTTTAAAGGTTATTGCTTTAGATTCTAGTATAGAATTAAAAGATGATTCTAATAAAAATATTGATTCTACCTTGGTTTCAGAGATTTCTAATCCTGATATATTTATAGAAAAAATCAGATATAGAATAGAAAAATTTATTAGTTTTAATTGGAAAAATCCGACTATTAATATTACATCTCATGAAACAAGAATCTTTGAACTTACTCCTTTGAAAATTCAAAGTATTGTACATCATGAAAATAGCTTAATAGCAGAAATCAAAAATATTAATTATCCAAGGTACCCTCTTAGGATCAAAACATTAAGGTTAATAGATAATTTTACTAATCTGAAGAATTATAAACCTATTTTTGATTTCTATTTCAAAACAGATAATTCTTCTATTAAATTATTTATTATACGAGATAAAGCTTTACGACAAGAAAATAATCTAATTCAAAAAGAGTATGAACAAAAATACAGAGAACCTAAGCTGATTACCAAATATATTTTAAAGAAACTTGCCAACAAACTTCCTACACCCAAATTAGGCAGAAGCAAGTTTTTTGTAATCCCTGAAAAGGTTGATGATATTCTATACAAACATCTTTTATGGCAATTTAGTAGTGCTTCAGGGCCAAAATTATGCGAGTATAATGATAACATATTAAAAGAAGATACATTAAATTCTTTGCACAGTTTTGATGTTAATTATGAATTAAAACCTTTGTTGGGGAATGTTGAATTCTTACATCATGAGGATATAACTTTAAGATTAAATAAAAAATTTATTAGAGGTAAATATAGAATCCAGAATAATCATATTAAAGATTTATTGGCGTTGGCTAAAGCACAAGCAACTAAGGCTTCTTTGCTGGTAAATTCTTGAAAATGGAATAATTGTACATGAGTTTTGTATTGCCAAAAAAGACATATTTCCCTGTTTTTGATATACCAGGTGAAGATTTTTATAAAACAGAATTTGTAGACAGAAGAATCGCTACAATTGCTGGTAAGTCTATTTTGTCCGAAAAAAACCAGCCTACAAAACCTTCTAAAGAATTTATTTTTAGAAAATGTTATGCAGTAAACAATGATATTCTCTATAAATATGATGACTATAACAATTTGTATTCAAATGAACAACTAGATTACAAAGCTTCTCTAATGCAGGAATCAGATTATTATATTCCAATATCTGTTTTCTTTATTAATAAAAAAATAAAATTAAATATACCTGATCATAATATAATTAAGGATTCCCCAAATAGAATAGTAAATTCAACGCCTTTATATAAAGATATATTAACAGACTTTAATAATTATGATAATTTTGTCTATCATTCGGATTATTTATGTATAACTAAGACCTATGATTACTCTAGGGAAAAGTATTTATTAAATTTTCAATTTACAAAGAACGAGAAAACTAAAAAGCTTCTCTTAAGAAATAAATCTTATAAATTAAATATTTTTTTTGATAATAATATTAATTTAAACAAGGTTAAAAGAAATGATTCTTCGCTGAATAAAGATATTATTTTTTCTTATATTTATGATTTTACTAATTTTAATAATAAAAATAGAGAAAAAATGTTTCTCTTGAACTGTGTAAGCAAGATTCAACCAAAATTAGATTCAAAAAAAATAAAAAATAATTATAACTTAACTAGAAATGATGATTTTGCCTATATTAACCACTTTATATTAGAATTTGAATCTTTATTTAAAATTACAAAAGAAAAAATTCTTTCTTCTGAAATCTTTGCAAAATTCTATATTACAGCTCCTGTTAATCTAAAACCTATAGTTAGTTTTGAAAAAATTAAAGATTCAGAAGTATTTTCATCAGAAATTTCTTGTTTTATTTCTGATTCTAAAACTCAAATATTAGATTATAAAAGTAAAGTTAATGCCAATGAGTCATACATAAGGCAGGATATTTCTATTAAAAAAAGCAAGCTGGATTTAACAGAAATTGCTTATTTTGATGATTATAAGAAAGATTTTAATTCGACTTTAAGTAATACTCCGAGTCTTAATCAAAATAAATCTCTATTAATAAACTTGAAATATAGAAAACCTAGGTTGGCTTTAAAACTTAGTATGTATAAACCAAAGTTTTCATTTATGAAAATCAATTATTCTATTTGTTGTAATAGAGAAATAAATAAAAAAATAATTTATAAGCCCACTAAAATATTAAAAGCAAGATTCAATAATATTCCTTTTATTCATTTAAGTCCAAAGTGCTTTGGGTTTCATTTAAATAATAATTCTTTGAATATAGCGAAACAGTTTAAACAAAGAAAAAGTTATTTTTTTAATAAATCTCCAAAGCACGCTAAATATTCTAATAGTAAGCTTAAATGCTTAATTACTGTTAATTCTTTTGAAAAAAGTAAAATAATAAAATTGAAAACAGAGACTTTTTATCTTAAAGATTTTAATAATAAAATAGTCAGACGCCAAATAATTAATTATGCTTATGAATGTATTAATCTTGAAAAAATAAAATATCTATCTAAAGATATACCAGGTAGAATAACAACTGACAGAATAAATTTTAATAAAATTGTCTATTCTAGAAAAATAACTTCTATAAATTATTGTAAAACATCAATAGATAACCTGACTTTAAGAAGAAGAATCGGTTTAAATCATGTTAAAAATTTAAAATCTATACATACATCAGTTTTAAATAATAAAAAAGTATTTGTTTTTTCATTTTTGAAACCACAAAAAAGAATTGGTTTAAATAGAAATACTCATCCTTTGAAGAAGTCTACATTTAATATATTGGTTCTCAAAAATTTAAACGGAGTTTTTAACTCAGAAAAAAAAGCATTAGATAGATTTACAATAAAATACCAATTCAAAGAAACAAGCTTTTGTCCATATTTACCTAAGCAAATATGTAGTTATTTTGATTTAAATATTAATATTATAGGAATCAAAATCGTTGGTAATCTTGCTCAGAAAAATATTATTCCTCCTCCTGACTGGGGAAAAATAGGTAAAAAATATGATTGTAAGCTAAGACTAAATCCATTTCCTTTTGGTTTCCCTAAATTTTTTGTTATGCCACCCAGTTTTATTTTGCTTGTTACAAGAGATAAATACAGCATAAAGGACATAACTATAAGGAATATATTTAAGGAAAGCTTTTTCGTAATAACTAAAGATAAACTTTATTTACCTGAATTAAGCATGAAAAAACCCAGAAGATTGCTATATTCAGAAATAACTCCTAAGAATTCTCCAAAAGAATTTTATAGGAAAAAATTAAAGCCAGAAATATTATTGCTTGATCAGCCAAAAACATTATCTTCATTCGATTATTCTTGGAAATATCATAAAAGTAGGGATTATATTTCTGAGATATTGGTTTCTTTTATACAAAATTTTGTTGCCAAGACAAAGAAAACTCTATTTGCTATAAGAAAAGTGGCTTTCTCTCCATTTTTAACTGTAAATAATCGATTACCTGTTTCGGTTCCTGAAACTATGCCTCAAGTGAAAGCTTTTTCAATTAGAAATATAAACTTTGAACTTGAAACTAAATGCGGGAAATTAGTTGAAAATGGTTTTATGGAGAAGATAAAAACAACTTTTTCAAATTCGGGTTTGACATTTTTGGTTCCTGAATTTGAAACAAAAGAAATGTTTTCTCCTATGAAAAATGTAAATATTTGGACTTTTTATCAACATATAAACAAATCATATCCGGCTAACGAAGTTTTGCCCAGTTACACTATCCGATTCAGAACTTTCCATTTCCCATATGTCCCTGAATCGGAAATAACAATAACAAAAAAACTATTATTTGCAAAAGACTTTGATTATTCTTCGTTTAATAGTTGTAAATTCCAGGAAGAATTCAGGGTAACTCAATTCGAATTCGGTTCATTTGAAATACAAGAATGTTATTGTAAATCTTTTGGATATGATAATTATAAAAAAGTTCAAAAGAAACTAGAATTTATGCCCAATATAGGTAATTTGGCTATAGAAACCTCGAAAAATTTTGTTCAGCCTTATGATTTTAATTTTAAACCAAATACTTTTATAATTCCTAAGTTCTTCCAGCATTTGATTTCACCAAAATTTTTCAGGATTAGAGAAAAATTCAGTTTTAAATATATGCGTAGAGGAAAGATGCTGTCTACGGTAAAATATCGAACTATCTCTAAACTCCCTTTTGAAAGTTTCTATAATATTGATCCTGCTTTGGCAAGCTCTATGGATTCTCCTTCGTTCCATTGGATAATACTTTTAAGAAAAAACAAATCTATAGGCTATCGTTATAATTTTCTTTTTAAATCTGCTTTTTTAAGTAAAAAATTGCTATCTGTTGTTTATAAATTTTCTGATTTTAACAGTGAAAAGTATAATCATTACAATTTAGAAAAACCTGAAATTCGAGGTATGCAAAGGAGTGAATTAGCTTATTCGACTGAGTTCTCAAACCTTACTATTTATAATAATTATATTAGTAATCTAATGAAAAGCAGGAAAATATCATTGATAGATATTTCTCGAGTTAACAAGGAAAAGTTATTCTCTCTTCATGTATCTATTAAAATATTTGATTTCAAGATTCAAGAAGTTGTTACACATCAAGATAAAGTTATTGAACCAGATAGATCTTTAGGATTGATTCAAAAAAATAGATTAAAGTTTAGTGCTGTTATTGAGAAAAAAGAAGAAATTCATTTTAAAAACTTTTCTTCTAATGTTCAAAAGAGACTATCTTTCCATCCCATTTATATTACAGATTTTATAGATATTAATGAAAGAGAAAAAAATACATTAGATTTGAAACTTGTAGATTAAAATCGACCTAATATATTTTGAATTAATTATTGTTTAAACTAAATTTTTGAAAAATATTATTTTTAGGTTATATTGCTATTATGTTTCAAAAGAATAATAAAAAGCCAAAACAAAGTTGTCTATCAACATTAATTCAAGCGTTTATACTAATGGTTATTTCGACTGTTTTATATGCAATGGCATATAATCCTGGTAGTGGTGGCAGTTATCGAAGAATTTTTCGTCGACAAGAGTATTGTTTTTCCAACTTAAGGATAATAACTGAAGCTATTAAGAATTATAATCAGAATAATACCATGAAAATCTCAGAATTAAATGATTCTGCTTTTGAAACATTAGTAAAAGAGGGATATTTAAAATGCAAGCCTGATCATCCCGAACCTTCAAAATGTGAATATGCATCTGAAGGCAATCTTGCAAACAAAGGATATGTTTATTGTAAGTATCATGGTGATTTGGAGAAAACACGAAATTGTGAATTCAATGAAAAATACAATGTTGATGATTTTAAACATGACCAAGCTTTGAATAGGCTAAAGGTTTTTGGTATATGTGTGGGGCCAGCAATTCTTTTTATAATAGTGAATATGATTTAATATTTAAAGCAACTCAGAATGTTAGTTAGAGAATAGTTGACTTAAAAAAGCAAAGAATATAAAATATCTAGACTAACAATTGGGGGAAAAGAATGACTTTTTTCACACTGAGTGATATGGGCAAAGTTCGTGTAAACAACGAAGATTACGCTGAATCCTTTGCGTTTAAATTATGTAACCCAGACGGAAGCTTTAAAAAAGTTGTAGTAATGTTATTATGCGATGGTATGGGGGGCGGTCCTGCTGGTGAACGTGCTTCTTACTTAGCTGTTAAAACAATGAAAAGCTGTATATTAGAAGAATATATAGCTCAAGAAAAAGAAGTTTCTAATGAAGTACTTCTCGAACACTTAGAGAAGTATATTCAAAAATCTCATTTCAATATTTATAAAGAAGGTCTTGAAGACCAGGAACTTTATGGGATGGGCACAACCATAGTTGCTGGGGCTATAATTCAAGATAATCTTTTGCTTACACATGTAGGCGATAGCCGTGGCTATTGTTTTAGCAACAAAGAACTTAGACTGTTGACAAAAGATCATTCTTTAGTTCAACAATATGTTGATGAAGGTAAAATCACTCAGGAAGAAGCTTTTTATCACCCTCAAAGAAATATTATTACAAGAGTTCTGGGAGCTGGGTCTGGAGCCCCTGTAAAAGTAGATAAAAAAGATGTTCCTTTAGCAGATGGTGATATAGTAATGTTTTGTACGGATGGACTCTGCGGAGTTCTAGAGGAAAAAGAGATTACTGAAATTTTCAATGAATATTACAATATAGACGGAACAGATTTAAAAGCTCTGGCAAATCACTTGATTCAGGCCGCTTGTCTTAAAGGTGGTCCAGACAACGTTACGGTTTGTCTTTATCAGCATAAAATTAGCAAATAAGAAATAACAGTTTTTCGGAGGCCTTATGAAGCGAACTTACCTACAAGATGAAGCCAATACCCATTATAATCTTGGTATTGCTTATTATACAAAAGGACAATATGAACAAGCCATTAACGAATGGGTTCAGTCCTTGATGAAGAATCCTCAGAATAGTGAAGCAAGATTTAAACTAGGTGTTGCTTACTATCAGCTAAATAGAATTGATGAAGCATTAAAAGAATGGGAAATAGCAGTATCATTAGATCCACAGAATTATGAAGTTTTGCATAATCTTGGTATTGCCTACTATAACAAAGGCGAAGATATGCGAGCAATTGAGTATTGGGAAAAATGTCTTGAAGTTAGACCTCATGACCCCGAAATTCATTTCAAACTAGGTATTGCTTATTACAATCTAGGTAAGGAAGATCAGGCTATCAATCTTTGGGAAAAGGCTTCAAACCTAAATCAAGAAGATTCAGATATTTTCTTTAGATTAGGTGTTGCTTATTATAATAAAGGTCTAGACGATAAATCTGTTATTGCTTTTTCAAAGGCTATAGAACTTAATCCTAAAAACTCAGAAGCCCATAATAATTTAGCTATAGTTTTCTATCGATTAGAAATGTATCAGCAGGCTATTGAAGAATGGAAGAAAGCTTTGGCTCTTAATCCGAAACAGCCAGAAATTTATAACAATTTAGGTAATGCTTATAGTAAATTGAATCAGCATCGCGAAGCTATTGAAACCTGGCAGAAAATATTAGAAATTACTCCTGAAAGTTCTGAAGTTTATTTCAAATTAGGTTCTGCTTATGGAAAACTTGATGATTTGCCAAAAGCAATTTCTAGTTGGGAAAAGTGTATTTCTATTAACCCCAATGACGTAGAAGCCCATTTTAACTTAGGGGTTGCTCAATACAATTCTGGCAATTTCCAGAAAGCAATTTATTATTGGAACTCTGTTAGAGAAAAACGAAGCGAAGATGCTGATATATGCGAAAAGATTGGTAATGCTTACTGTGGATTAGAAGACTATCTTGAAGCCGCTAAGTTCTGGAATCGTGCGATTTCTTATGTGGCAGATGACCCACAGTTACATCACAAACTAGGTATTGCTTATTCTAAATTGAATAAGACTCAGGAAGCTATTTTCCAGTGGCAAAAAGCTATTGAATTAGATCCGGACCATTTTGAAGCTCACCACAATCTTGGTATTGCTTATTATAACTTACAAAGATTTGACGAAGCTCTTGAAGAATGGGAAAAAGCCAAAAATCTCAATCCCAATGACCCGGATTTATATTTCAAACTTGGTCATGCTTACCGCCAGAAACGAAGATTAGACAGCGCAATAGAAAATTGGAAAAAGACTGTTGATTTGGATCCTAACAATCCTAATACCTACTTCGTTCTTGGTAATGCCTATGACGAAAAAGGGTTGATTGACGATGCAATTCTCTCTTGGAGAAAAGTTATCGAATTAGCTCCAAATGATGTTGATGCTCACAATAATTTAGGTATAGCTTACTTCCAGAAAAATATGTTCGATCAGGCTATAACCGAATGGGAAGACGCAATCAGAATTACTCCAGAAAACGGCGAACTTTATAACAAGCTTGGTATTGCTTATATAAAGATGGAATTATTTGATAAAGCTGTTGAATATTGGGAAAAAGCTCTCAAATATAAACCAGAAGATTCTGATATTCTTTCTAACCTTGCAACTGCTTATCATAACCGTGAAATGTATGATAAAGCAATTGATATTTGGAAAAGAGTTATCAAATACAATCCACAAGATTCTGAAGCTCGCAATAAGCTTGGTATTGCCTACTATAATAAGGGTATGTATGATCAGGCAATTGAATTGTGGAAGAAAGCTATAGAACTTAATCCTACTGATGCAGCAGCTTTCTTTAATATTGGTACTGAAGAATTTGAAAAAGGAAGAATTAATGAAGCAATTGCTGCTTATATGAAAGTCTTGGAAATAGACCCGAAATTTGTTCAGGTTTATTACAACCTAGCTATTATCTATGCTAGAAAACGTCAGTTCAGGGATGCTATTGATGCTGCTAACAGATTTATTAATGCCAACCCGACTGGTATGGAAACTGAAAATCTGAAAACCTTAATAGAACAATGCGAAAAAGAAATCGCTAGCGAATCAGAACTCTAATACGATTCCAACAAGAGAGACAGCAAAAAGGATTTTGTTGTCTCTCTTATCTATTTTTTATCCCTTTTTTTTTACGAACTGTAGTTTTTGGCTTTTTAGACCTTGATTTGTTCTTTTATTGATAACTGGAGGTAATAAAATGACTAACATTGGAAGAGAGATAGAATCTGACATAACAAGAGCCACAAAACAAGAATGGCTTGTTACAAATGGAATTGGCGGTTATGCTTCTTCAACTCTTCCTTGTATTAATACAAGACGCTATCATGGTATATTAATAGCTTCTCAAAGACCCCCAATAGAAAGAATTGTAATGGTTTCAAGGCTTGAAGAGACTATTACAATTGATGGCCGCGAATATCCTCTTTCTACCTCTATTCACAAGAAAAAAATTGAAAAACCATCTGGATACCTCCATTTGGAACGTTTTGAAAGAAACCCTTTGCCTGTCTGGTATTATCAAATTAGAGATGTTCTTGTTATAAAAAGTCTCTCTATGGTTTATGGACAAAACACTACAATTGTCACATACAAGCTTCTTGCAAATGGAAATGATGTTACATTAAAGATTACTCCTCATTATCTTTTCAGAGATTTTCACGGAAATACCTATGAAAACGTTGGCATAAAAGATTGCTTAAAATTAGAGGATAGACAGTTTACTCTTAAACCTTTTGCTAATGCTCCACAACTTTATGTTAGATGGGATAGGGGAGTATTTAAAGAAAAGCTTTTATGGCATAAAGATGTATTTTTAAGAGTTGAAGAAGAAAAGGGGTTGCCTTCTACAGAAGATGATTTTTCTTATGGAACTCTTGAAGTAGAAAAGTTTAGCGGTTCCGTTTCTATCGCTTTTTCTGATCAGCCAATAACTTCTTTTAATCCTATTGATTTAAGAAAAAGAGAAGAACAGCGATTAGAAAACATAACAAATTCTATTCAATCTAATGATAAGCTTTTAAATGATTTGCTGTTGGCAGCTGATCAGTTTATTGTAGAACGAAAAAGCACTGGAAGTAAAACAATAATAGCAGGGTATCCCTGGTTTTCAGACTGGGGAAGAGATAGCTTGATTGCTTTGCCAGGATTAACTTTGGTCACAGGTAGATTTGAAGATGCAAAATCAATTCTTAGAACTTTTGCTTCTAGTGTTAAACATGGGCTCATTCCAAACTGTTTTGCGGATGTAGGTAATGATGCAAGTTATAACTCTGTTGATGCTTCTCTTTGGTTTTTTATAGCTATTTATAAGTTTCTTGAATACACTGACGATTACGATTTCGTAAAAAAAGAGCTTTTTACTGCAATGACAAGCATTATTGAAGCTTTTATTGATGGCACTATTTACGATATTAAGATGGATCCGGAAGACGGATTAATATCGGCAGGAAATGAGGATGTTCAGCTTACCTGGATGGACGTTAAGGTTGAAGGGAAAACCATTACACCACGTAATGGAAAAGCGGTAGAAATTAACGCTCTTTGGTATAATGCTTTGAGGATTTATTCCATAATACAAGAAAAATTTGGAATTAATTCTAACGATATAAAAGTTTTAGCAAAAAAAGTTAAATTTAGTTTTAAAAAGACTTTTTGGAATGAATCAGGTAAGTATCTTTATGATTATATAAAATCAGATGGAACGCCAGATTTAGATTTTAGACCCAATCAGATTTTTGCTGTTTATCTGCCTTTTGAATTGTTAGAACCTAAAGAAGAAAAAATAATTACTGATGCAGTTTTTGCCAGACTTTATACTTCTTATGGTTTAAGAAGTTTAGCTCCAGATGATAAAAAATATGAACCTTTCTATCATGGTGACAGAGTTCAACGTGATAAAGAGTATCATCAAGGCACTGTCTGGGGTTTCTTAATAGGACCTTTCATTACTTCATATTTAAAAGTTAATAATCATTCTATTGAAGCACAACTTAGAGCTTCACAGATGATAGAACCTTTTGCAAGTCACATAAATAATGACGAATGTTTGGGTTCAATTTCAGAAATATTTGACGGAAATATGCCTCATAAGCCTTCGGGTTGTTTTGCTCAAGCCTGGAGTGTTGCTGAAGTGCTTAGAAGTTATGTAGAAGATATAAAGGGGCAGAAACCAACTATCTTATATTAGATAGAAGATAGAAGATAGAAGATAGAAGAGCATAAAACTTAATTCCTAATTTCTTTTTTTATATGTTTGTGCTCTAGGGTTTGCTAATTAGCAAATGAGAATTAAATGTGATATAATTTATTAACTTATGGAAAAGATTATTATACCTTTTATTCTTTCATGGCTTGTGGGACTTCTTCTTGTCCCACTTGTCCGACGTATTGCTCTCAAACTTGGTTTAGTAGATAGACCTGGTGGAAGAAAAATACATACTAAGCCTGTTCCAAGAATAGGAGGACTTGCTATTTATTTAGGAAGCATGATAGGGGCTTTGCCATTTCTGTCAGATGGTTCAGCTACAAATGGTGTCATGTTGGCTGGAACCTTTGTTTTTATAATAGGATTTTTGGATGATTTATTGGATTTAAATGCAAAAATCAAGTTGGCAGGTCAAATTATTGGTTGTTGTATTCTTTTCTTTTTTGGTGTGAAAATTAGTTTTATGACAAACTTCCTCTCTGGGCAAGGGCTTGTAGCGTTAGGATTATTGACTTACCCTTTAACTTTACTTTGGGTAATTGGCTTAACAAATACAGTCAATTTAGTTGATGGTGTTGACGGTTTGGCAGGCGGTATAGTTTTTATTGCTCTTGCAACTTTGATTTCTGTTAGAGCTATGACACCACAAATGCAAGATCCTGAGCTGATGAACAATGTTATGGTTCTTTCTGCAGCTCTTATGGGAGCTTTGTTTGGTTTCTTGAAATACAATGTGTATCCTGCTTCAATATTTATGGGTGATTCAGGGGCTTATTTTCTTGGTTTCATGACTGCTGCTCTCTCTGTTGCTGGTGGCGCAAAGGGTTCTATTCTTTTCCCGTTAATTATTCCGTTAATAGCTTTTGGGCTTCCTATTATTGATGTTATTTTTGCTATACTTAGACGTTATTTCAAAAAAGTACCAATTTTTCAAGCAGATAAAGGGCATTTGCATCACAGACTTCTAAACCGGGGTTTTACTCAACAGCAAACTACTAGGTTTTTATGGATGGTTTCATGCTGTTTTGGTTTTGTTGCAATTCTTGCAGCAGATATTCCTCATAGAGGAATACAGACTATTGCTGCTATAATGCTGGTTATCATGGTTTTCTTGAGCGTAGTTTATTTCTTCAGGCACGGTAATAATGAAAAGAAAGACGAATAGTTTCTCTGATATACTTTTACAAGAGAATCCGTCAAATGTTTTAAGGCGTTCTTTCGAAGGTGGACGTATAGCTCAGACCTATCTTTTTTCAGGAAAGCCATCAGTAGGTAGAATGACTGTTGCTAAAGCTTTTGCTGCTCTTTTAGAATGTAAGAACCCCATAAAAGATAACGCTGGTAATGTTGATTCATGTGGAAACTGCGATAATTGTAAAAGAATACTAAATGATTCTCATCCTGATGTAAGGTTTGTAACTCCTATAGGAAACGAAATAAAAATAGAACAGATTAGAAATTTGCAGGAAATGGCCGTTTTAAAGCCTACTCTAGGTAACTGGCAGATTTTTATAATAGATCCTGCTGAAAAACTTAACCTTTCTTCTTCAAATGCTTTGTTAAAAACCTTAGAAGAAGCACCTGCCCATAGTATGTTTATTCTTTTAGCTTCTGATACTGGAGCAGTTTTGCCTACGATATTAAGTCGTTCTGAAATAGTCAGATTCAATTCACCATCACATCAGCAGGTCAGAGATATTATTAAAGAAAGATATAAAATGTCAGATGAAGCTGCTTCTGCTTGCTATGCTCTTTCTGAAGGAAATTTTGGGCAATCCTTGATTATGGCTGAAGATTTTGAGTATGAGCCTGATATTATAAATATAAAGCGGTCACATACTAATTATTTACTTCAGATGCAAATGTTTGCACAACTAATTGAAGACGATTTTTCTTCAGTAAACAATCTTGAAGAAGCTTTGAAAAAAGCATGGCAGTTGCAGACAATTACTTATCAGCCTTTGTTAGAAGCTAGAAAAGCATTGTGTCGTTCCCTTTTTATGAACACAGGGTTTCCAAAAGCTTTTTCACTGATGTTTTCTCAAGAAATAATTTCCTGCATAGATTCTGCAGGAAATAATATTAGAAAAAGTTTTGAACCGTTGCTGGCAGAAAATAAAAAATCATATCCCACAGCTGTATTAAAAGATATTGAAGCTCAAATTACTACATCTACAACTAAGTGGGGCAGCGATCAGCTTGAAAAAATTTTTCTTTGCTTGATGAACTGGTATGCTGATGCCTTACTAATGGCTGCTAAGGCAGATGAAACTTTATTGTTGAACCTTGACCGTAAACAAGATATTATAACAGTAGCAAAAGTTGAAGGTTTTGCTTTGCTAAGGTCTAGAATCGAATTATTAGAAAAAAGTGTTGGTTTGCTAAGAAGGTATGTTCAACCACTTTTAGTTCTTGAAAATGTTATAACGCAGATCGGAGGAGCCGAAGCGTGAATTTATATGTTGCTATAAGACTAAGAAAACTAGCTGTTACTTACTGGTTCAAAAAACCAGATGATGCAGTATTTCATGAAACAGACGATATAATTGTCAACACTCAGCATGGGGTTGAAGTAGGTCGTGTTTTGCGTATTACCGAAACTAAACCAGCCAATTTGGATGAAGATACCCCTTTTATTACAGAATATGTCAGAGTTGTAAACAGTGACGACAGAAAACAGTTAAAAGATTTAATTTTAAAAGAAAAAGAAGCTTTTATTCAGGCTCGTAAAAAAATAGAAGAACATGAGCTTCCAATGAAACTTTTAAAAGCAGAATACCTTTTTGATTGCAGCAGATTGATTCTATACTTTAAATCAGATAATAAAGTTGATTTTAGAGAACTGTTAAAATCTCTCGCAAGCCTTTTTAGAACAAGAATCGAACTTAGGCAGATTGGTGTAAGAGACGAAACAAAATTGCTTGGCGGTATTGGCTGTTGTGGAAAACCTGTTTGCTGTTCTCAGTTTATGAATGTTTTTTATCCTGTTTCTACCAAAATGGCTAAAGAACAGAATTTAAGTCTTAATCCAGCAAAACTTTCTGGTATCTGTGGTAGATTATTATGCTGTTTGGCTCATGAACATGAATATTATGCTTCTTTCCATGGCAAATACCCTAGAATTACAGCTGAAGTTGTTGTTGGTGAAGAAACAGGCAGAGTTATGGATATTAATTACATCACACGCAAGATTGTAATTGGTTTTGCAGATAAAAGAAAAGCTACTTACAGCTTTGATGATATAAGAGGACGTAAAGATAACTCTACTGGTCGAAATTTGTGGTGGATTAAATTAGAAGGTGAAGAAGAACCTGACTTAAGTGTTTTACTTAAAAACTTGAATCCTCCTGGCACTGGCAAAAAGAAGAGAAAATACGATCCAACTCAGATAGAGGATGATGAAATCGATTCAGATGTTTCAGAAGATGCAGATGAATACGATGATGAAGACGATGATTCTGAGGAAGAATAATTAGGAATAGAGAATAAAAGACAGGGTGAGACTAAAGCTCTCTTAGAGCCTGGAACATAAAAACTTCAAAGCAAACCGTTTTCGGCAAAGGAGTAAAATCCTTTCTGTTGGTCTTCACTATTAAACCTGTCACCTATTATAAGATGATCTAACAATGATATACCAAGAGCATCACAAGCTGTTTGTAATTGACGGGTTATACTAATGTCTGCATTTGATGGTTTAAGAGTTCCCGCAGGATGATTATGAACAACTATAATACTGATAGCATTTACTTCTAGAGCACGCTTAACTATGGCTCTCGGATATACAGCAGTCTGATTTTCTGTTCCTTTGGAAAAAGTTTCGTCTTTAATTATTTTATTAGAACTATCGAGGAAAATGATTCTTAATTGTTCCTCGCTTAAATCTTTCATTTCTGCTTCTAAATATTTCAAAAGTTCTGCACCATTTGAAATACTTACTTTGACAGCTTTTGCATTTCTTCTCCATAATAAGCCAGCAATCTGACGAATAAACCTTATTAATAAAGCTGATTTTTCACATTCTTGCTTTGATGGGCGAATATCTTTTGCTATTGCTTTAACTAATCTTTCTTGAGAACCATTAAATACTTTTTCTAAAGAGCCAAATTCTTTTATAAGGTCTTTTGCAATATCTTTTGTATCAATTCTATAAATAGTGTAAAAAAGCAGCATTTCTAATACTTCATGGTCCGCGAAACCATCTAAACCACCACTTAAAAATCTTTGTCTGACTCTTTCTCTATGCCCTTGTTGGTTATTTTTCTTCTTCTCAGCTAAATCTGTTTGAATTTTATAACTTGTTTTTGAACTTTTGTTTTTATTAATAGCTGACTTTATATTAGTTATTGAATTAGAAGCTTTTTCATCCATTAAGAAGTATCCTCCGTTATTTTTTTAGTATAACATAAAAATATAAAAAAAATACGCCTGGCTTAACCAAGCGTATTTTTTCGTTTTTATACCCTATCTATTTTACTTCCCAAGCAATTTTTTAGTCTGAGCTACAATATTATCTGCACAAAGACCGAAAGCTTTTAAGAGTTCACCTGCAGGACCAGAATGACCGAATTCGTCATTTACGCCGATTCGTTTAACTGGGGTGGGGTGCTTTTCTGAAAGAACAGCACAAACAGCTTCACCTAAACCGCCAATAATAGAATGTTCTTCAACAGTGACGATTTTCCCACATTTCTTAGCAGCTTCAAGAATCATTTCTTCATCTATAGGCTTAATTGTAGCCATATTGATTACCATTGCAGAAATGCCTTCTTCTGCAAGTTTTTTGCCAGCTTCAATTGCTTCTGGAACCATGATTCCAGTAGCGATTATGGCTACGTCTTTACCATCCTGAATCATTTCGCCTTTTCCAATCTTGAAAGTATAGTTTTCATCGTGGAAAACAGGGGTAGCTGAACGACCAAAACGCATATAAACCGGACCTACATATTCGTAAGCTGCTTCTACCATTTTGCGAGCTTCAACGTCATCGGCTGGGCACATTACAACCATACCAGGAACTGTTCTCATAAGTGCAAAGTCTTCACAGCACTGATGAGAAGCGCCGTCTTCACCAACTGAAATGCCACCATGAGTAGCACCAATCTTCACGTTAAGATGTGGATATCCAATAGTATTTCTAACCTGTTCGTAAGCTCTACCTGCAGCAAACATTGCGAAAGTAGCAGCAAATGGAACAAGACCCATAGTTGAAAGACCTGCTGCAACATCTATCATGTTAGCTTCTGCAATACCGCAGTCAAAATGGCGTTCTGGAAAAGCTTTCTGGAAAATATTAGTCTTGGTTGCACCAGCTAAGTCAGCGTCTAATACGACTAAATCTTTAGCTTTTGCGCCCAATTCTTTAAGAGCATTACCGTAGCTTTCTCTTGTAGCGATTTTTTTGATGTCTGCCATAATTTAAGCCTCCAATTTCTTTCTGGCTTCGGCTAATTCAGCCATGCCTTGAGCGTATTCTTCGTCATTTGGTGCTTTCCCATGCCAACCAGCTTTATCTTCCATGTATGAAACACCTTTGCCTTTTGTGGTTTTCATGATAATAGCTGTTGGTTTGCCGGTTCCATGATTTTTGTGGAACTTATCCATGGCAGCTTCAATCTGGTCGAAATCATGACCGTCAATCTTAACAACATCACAGCCGAAAGCTTCAAACTTAGCATCGACTGGTTCTGTGTTCATAACATCTTTTGTGCGGCCGTCAATCTGTAAACCGTTTATATCAACAATTATGCAGAGATTATCAAGTTTATAGTGGGCTGCAAACATTGTTGCTTCCCAAATCTGACCTTCTGCTAATTCCCCATCACCTAAAACAGAATATACATTTATATCTTTATTTAGGAATTTAGCACCCTTAGCCATACCAGCAGCAGTAGACAAACCTTGTCCAAGAGAACCTGTAGACATATCAATGCCGGGTACAGTATTCATATTGGGGTGACCCTGCAAGTAAGAGTCACTATGGCGAAGTGTTGGCAAATCTTCTACAGGAAAATATCCTCTGTTAGCTAATGCTGAGTAAACGCCAGGAGCTGTGTGGCCTTTAGAAAGAACAAATCTGTCTCTGTTGGGGTCTTTGGGGTTCTTGGGGTCTATTCGCATTTCTTTAAAATACAAATATGTAAACATATCAGCGGCAGACAAGCTTCCGCCTGGATGACCTGCTTTTGCACCGTGTACACTGGTAAGAATGCCTTCACGGATTTTAATAGCTGTCAACTGAAGTTCTTTTTTTTCAGCAGAATTCATTAAAATCATTCCCTCCAATTTTGGTAAAGTATAAAATACTACTTATTAGGATTAAACAAATTGAAGGTTATAGTCAATCTTTTTCTTTAAGATCTCTCAATTCTCAGTTTTCAATTCTCGGTTTTCTGTTGGTGATTCTATTTCGTAAATAACTTTTTTAACTTTCTTTGGACAGATCATCAGTTCTGGGACCTTTGGTAATATAGTATAGATTATTAAAACAATTGCCCAGATGATAAACTTAGTATATTCTAGTTCGGGATTAGACTCAAGTAAGGTAAACTGATCTATAATGTGCTTGAGAAGCATTGCAGGAATACAGATTCTAATCATTATAGCAGAAGAAGCTGCTATTAAAGAAGCGAAAAAAGTCTCTTTACTGTTGTGTACAATAGGAGTTAATTCGTCTATTGTTCTTAATGGTATATTGTAATATAGTCTTGACCAGAAGGCGAAACTTTGAAAACTTTCCTTATTGAATTCTAGTTTTTCTTTTAAATTTTGTGAAATAGTAGGGTGTGAAAAATTGTATGAAATCCACATTGCAATCAATGTACTAGTTATCTGGCAAAGACAAGTGACCACATATGCAAATGTACAATTCTTGACTAAGATTAAAGGAATAAGAGCAATTGTGGAAGGTACACCTAAAAGCATTAACCCAACAATTAAAATAATAAATAAAACGTAATACCAAATAGGAAGATTTTCAAAACTAACTTGTAACTGTGCTAAAAATATTTTCATTCCAATTTGTGAATTTGGAATCGAGTTTCTAAAAAAAATCAAAATCAGGCATAAAATAACAATGCCCAATATGAAAGATATCCATCTGATTTGTATTTGTTTAGAGTATTTCCACATTATGGAAAAGAAAATATATAAAGAATTTGATAAAATGCAAGAAAATATTGTTAATCTCTTTTTTTTGTGTTATTAAATATGTATCCTGACTTTGGTATCCAGCTATAAAAAATGGTGCGAATAAATATCCACCCGCATAGCGGGTGGTTTTTCATTTTCGGGCATAGCCCTAATACTACTAGC
>CAJOND010000053.1 GCA_905236675.1 Candidatus Rifleibacteriota bacterium
AAAAATTGCATTTACTCTTGCAAAACTTGCATTTAGTTATGCAAATTCCTGCTTTTATCCAGTTTTTCAAAAAGTTGCATTTACTTTTTCAATTAACCCCACATGAAAGAGCAAAAAAAGATTTTAAACAGTGCTTTTCTTAAAAATAAACAAAAATAGAATAACCAAGCATTATTAAAACTACAAATAAAATTATTATTTAATCCCAATAAGTGTTTTTAAGTTATAATATATTAGCATTCTACTAAAAAAAGACCTTAACCATATACATATTCTGATTTTAACGTAAAATAATAATAATTCATTGGAGTTTATTATGGGTTTAATTTGTTCTAACTGTGGTAATCAAATAAGAGAAAATGCTTATTTTTGTGATAATTGTGGAAATATTGTTAACCCTGAAATTTCATCTAATAATAATTTTCAAATAAGTAATCAGTTAGAAAATAACCTTCCTAATCAGCAAACTCCAAATAATAATCATTTAGATAATGAAGTAAACCAAGCTTCCAATAACTCATATCAAAACCAGTTTGAACAAGCATATGAGTCAGAAGACGATTATTCTCAATATAATGAAAAACAGAATAATTACGATTATAATTCAGAAGATCAGTATAATAGTTGCCCCTATTATTCCAAAGAAAAACTAACTTTTGGTATTGCTATAAAAAACTGGTGGTATGGGTCTTTTTCAGGACGCTGTTCAAGAAGGGAATGGTGGTTCACTTTTGGGGCTATTTTCCCCTTTTGGTTTTTACTTTTTTTTGGCTTAAAAAAAATTGGTATAAATACTTATTTCTTGTCTTTTCCTTTTAACTTAATATTAAGCTTTTTATACAAATTCATTCCTTTCGGAAAAATATTTCCTGCATCAAATGAATATATTAAAGGATTTATTCTTTATGGAATAAATTTTCTTTTATTATTAATAACTATTAAACCTCAAATAGCATTATTAACTAGACGTTTTCACGATTTAAATATGTCTGGGTTCTGGCAGATAATTTTATGGATTTCTACTATCTTAGACTACTTTGTTAATTTATTGATTAATTTGTCATCATCATTTTCCATTTATTTGGGTCCGGAATTTGTAGATTTTTGTTTTAATTTATTTTTTAAACTATTAAAAGTTTATTACATAATTGATTATATAACTTTATTTTTTGGTCTAATCCTTGTTTTTGCGCCAGGAAAAATAATTAATAATAATTATGGTCCTCCAAGTAAATACTAACGAAATATAATAGAAAAACAAAGGTTAATATTAAGTAAATTAGATTCCATCTTAGGGGAAATTTTTCCAAATAAATGCAGAAATATTTGTTCTGAATTTTACAAAAGAATATAGATAGAAGATTAAAGATTAAAGATTAAAGATTGAAGATTGAAGATTTAAGATGTAAGATAAAAGATAGAAGATTGAAGATAAAAACCATAAAAAAGAGATAGAAGATTGAAGATAGAAGATAAAAGATAGAAGATAGAAGCATGAAGACAGAAAATCTCATGATTTCTTACGTCTTGTATCCTAAATCTTATTTCTTATATCTCGCGTCTTATAAAAACAACAAGGAAGAATGATATGTCTAGTGCAACTGAATCTTTAAATAACTCTTCTGCTTTGAAGGTAAATCTTCAAAACACTGCCGCCGAAGTGCAGATTCCTGCAAAATATGAACCATTACTCAAGTCAGTAGAATCCTATTTCGGTGTTTACAAACGAGTTAAAGAACTTTTAACAGAGTTTAACCACCCATATGTAAACTGGAACTACGTTTCAGAAGGGCTCAAAACATTTTCGGTAAATGATTTTTCTAAGTTTAACAATCACGAAAATGCTCCTGAAGCTATCAACACCGTTTTTGACATTTATTTTGCAATAGTTGACTCCAATGCAAAAGACGATATTAAAGACAAAACCATTCGATATTTATTTGATTTTATAAGCACATTGCTTGCAGAAAGCAAAGATAAACTAGACAGAAACGTATCATATTTAGGGAATGTTTTTGGGAAACTGATTGATATCAGTGAAAAAAATGGAGCTATGCTCAGAAAATGCTCCTATTTTGTAAAACCTTTGCTACGTCATTCTAAGAGTTCAGTATTAAAAAAGGTTCCAGAATTTTTAAAACTGGCTTCATCTAGTTTCAAACAGACTTACCAATACTGGCTGAATGTTGAAGATCCAGAAAACTGGTTCAACAAAGAATCTAAAGCAGGATTAACGAACACTTCAGATGATGCGGAAAAAGAACGTATCAAACTTCTGAAAAATATTGTTGCGGATATTTCACACTCAAACCTCAAGAAGATGTCAAATAAAATAGACAGTTTTAACTTATCTGACAACACTTCTGAAAATGTTTTTTCTGAACTAGCTCAAATACTAGACTACAATCAGATTTTAAATGCTTACCTCGAAAAGGCAGATGCTATAGAACAAGAAGCTGCTTTCGGCAATTTAAGCTTTGTTATAAAACTAGACTTTCTTTTCAATATTATTAGTGCAACCTACTTAAATGAAATCCATACTCAGGCTTTCCAGGAAATAAACCGTTCTTTAAGCAGGGCCTTTGTTCAGGTCAAACCTGAATTAAGAGCTGATTTCATAAGAAAAATCTTCAAAATTCTCCGCGACTGCTGTGATGAAAAGAAATTTGCTAGTCTGCTTCTTAATGCAATGCTTACATTAGCTCATGAAGTTGTTCCGCTTGAAGACAGACCATTACTGAATGTATTAATGGATGAAATCATTGCAACCGGTTTCCAATACCCAGAAGCAAAAGGTTCTAATGTAGACTGGCAAGTCCAGATGAATCCTGAACACATTCATAACATCAGAGTCTGGATGGAAATCATTGAAATGAAACCTGAATGGACTCACCGACTTCTATCTGCATTGATTATCAATCTTAAAGTCGGCGGCGTTCTAATTCGTGATACAGATTTATTCCAGAGAGATATTTCCAAATACCTAAATTCTGGTATTTATAACAGTATCAACCTATCTAAGCAGCTTTTAAGGCAGTTCCCAGCTTTCTTTAACGAAATCGGAGCGGAAGGTGAACTTAGAGAAGCCTCTACAAGAGCTGATGAACTAGGTTCTAGAAGAGACATATTAGTTCATTTTATTAGAAAAGTTGCCCACGTAGAAAGTAACAATCTATTAACCAAATTTATAGAGGCAGCTTTCCACTATTGGTATGACGGCAACAAAGAACACATCAAGCCTTTTGTTCCAGAAGAAATATTGAACCAAATCAACAATGATTCTGAATATTATGAAGGGTTGCATAAAGCTTTCGTATCTCTATTTGAACTTGTAGACGGAGATACATCCTATTTTCTTGCTCTAAATTCTGAACAGATTAAAGAAAATGTCGAAAAGGTTGATTGCCCCCAAAGAGACAAAGAACGAGCTTTCCACATGGTTCGTCTTTTCCAGTTGCTGACTAAAAAATATAACCCACAGCCTTTTGAACTTGCAAATGACTTAAAGCAAGCTAATATATTCGAACCCGAACGAATAGCCACATTCGAAAAACATTTGGCAAAGCATGAAGTAAAAGAAACTCTAAGTTGTGTTCTAGACTTTATAGCACAGCTTCAAGGTCGAATTCTTTCTTCAGAACAGACTGTTGCTGAAGAAAACATTTACTACAAACGCCATATTGCAGTTGGTATTCCATCTATGTATGGTGTTTATAAGGAAAAGAAATTCGATTCATTGAGCCTGGCTTTGAGATTAGAAAGCCTCGGAACCCTGCTATTAGAAGAAATAGTCCAGGATTTGGGATTGACCTTTATTACAAAGAGCACTATTACAAAGATTCATGAATGTCTGCCTTTCTTCGTTAAAGCTTTACAGCTAGAAGGCTTACCAACAAGACAGCTTTCTACAAAAATCAATATGCTTAAGCTTGGAATGGGTATCAAGCTTTTCTCTATCGACCAGTATCTTGATTTGTTCCTAGCTATTTCTAAAGCTATCCAAAATATTATTAAAGACTACTATATCGATGCTCACAGAACCTGCTTCCCAATAGTAGTTAAACAGATGATTGCTCATGGACACGAAAGTGTTAAAGGCTGTAACCCAGATGATCGTGCAGTCATTTTCAGATTGCAGGAAAACTTCCTGCGCTCGCTTCTTTCTTCGGCTTTTGGTTTACAGGTTCTCGACAACTTTATATCTAAAACAATAGATACATTACAGGCAGAACTTGAAAAATTCAGAGATCAGAAAGCAATGTTGAACCTGGTTGTCACTTACAATCCTGATTTGACAGTTACTCATATTTATGATGATACCCCTGCAATCGACAACCAGATTATGCTTGGCAACAAAGGTTATTGGCTCAAACGTCTTGCTTCGTTTGGTTTCCCTGTACCAAAAGGTTTCATTTTAACCACAGAAGTTTTCAGATGCTTAGAAGCTGTAACAGGCTATAAGAGCATTTTGGAAGATTTACACAACAGACTCAGATCTGCAATTCATAAACTCGAAAGATCTACGGGCAGAAGATTCGGCAATACAGACAGACCTTTACTATTATCTGTAAGAAGTGGTGCTGCAATCTCTATGCCTGGTATGATGGATACTTTCTTGAATGTTGGTATAAATAAAGAAATCTGCGAGAGCTTAAGCCATAAACCTGGTTTTGAATGGGCAGCATGGGACTGCTACCGCCGTTTCTTGCAGAGCTGGGGAATGAACGAAGGATTAGACCGTAATTTCTTCGACCATATTATCGACAGATTTAAGACTCAGTTTAATGTAACAAAAAAGCTTCTATTCACCCCAACTCAAATGAAAGAAATTGCTTTGACTTACCGTGATGAAATCCAAAAGCAGGGAATCAAGATTTTTGACAACCCTGAAGATCAATTAAGATATGCGATAATGCAAACTTTTGCCTCTTGGAATTCTAATCGTGCAAAAGTGTATAGACAGCAAATGAATATTTCTGATGAATGGGGAACTGCCGTCACCATAATGGGCATGATTTTTGGTAATCTTAATGAAGAAGCTGGTTCTGGTGTTACTTTCACTCGTGACCCCAATGGTCAGAGCCATGAAGTTCAACTTTTCGGCGATTTCTTCTTTGGAGTCCAAGGCGACGATATTGTTTCAGGTCTAATTGAAACCTACCCTATTTCAGAAGCTCAAAGAATTAAAGAAAGACGAAATAGTGATATATCACTAGAAAGTCATTTTCCTGAAGTTTACAAAAAGCTTTATAAATTAGCTACAACCTTGATAAAACAAAAAGGTTTCAGTGCCCAGGAAATCGAATTTACTTTTGAAAACAGCACAGAAAACGGCTTGTATATATTGCAGACCCGTGACCAGTATCAGGAAAAAGAAACCTTAGATTTACCATTTAAGGCAACTCCGGAACTTGAAAAATCTTATACAGGCAATGGTGTAGGTGTAAGTGGCGGTGCTCTTGCAGGCCGTGCAGTGTTTACAGAAGAAGAAATCAAAAAATGGCGTGATTTAGAACCAGACACATCACTTATACTTATCAGACCTGACACAGTGCCAGAAGATGTTGGTTTGTTACTTCAGGTTGAAGGTTTGCTTACTGCTCGTGGTGGCAGAACCAGTCATGCCGCCGTAACCATACCGCAACTTAAAAAAGTCGGTGTTGTTGGATTTAGTAAATTGAAAGTCTATGAACGCGATTCTTACTGCTTTATTGGAGACCATAGATTAAAGTCTGGTGATTATATAAGTATTGATGGACGTTCAGGTTCTGTTTACTTAGGTCTGCATCAGCCAGAAGACCAGTGATTATGATTTTTAATTGATGATAAAAAACTGAAATTTATAAAAAGCCGTTATTTCCATGTAGTCCTACTATTAAAAATAACGGCTTTTTTGTGGAGTTTTATTGCCTCGGTAAAGCTTTCAGATCAGGAGGCCATGTTGTTTCACTTATATTGTAATTTTTCCAGACAGAGTTTTCATCATTATAGGGTAATCCATCTGACCAGGCTTTACCACTGAAGGTAATATAGTCATCAACAGATTTGTAACAATTGGTAACAGAACCTAGCCCTATTAGGGAATTTGCTTTATCGGTAAAGCAGTTTAATATAGTACTTCTATTTTGTCGACCGCAGATTTCACCCAAATAAACACTACCCTCAACAGTTGAATTACATATATAACAACTATACATCAAATTGCCATAATTACTATTACTACTACTAATAAACCCACTTATTCCACCACTGCAATTGCCTTTAACGGTTGAATTAATAACATAGCAACTATTAGCTGAACTATAATTAACTCCTGTGTTTACTATACTACCACAAATTCCGCCAATAGAATAATTACTTTCAACTATGAGAGCCACAATATTGGAATTCTCAACATAACAGGAGATTACACTGCTACCTTTTTGTAATTTACCAATGATACCCCCTACATCGTCTTGCCCACGAATAGTAGAACTGGAAAGACGACAATATGCTATGCTACATTTATCAGTAAGACCGGTTATACCACCAATCAAATAACCTTGAATAACAGAATCAACAACTTGACACAAAGTTAAATTGCAATTAACACTAGAACCGCATATCCCTCCTGTCCTAGATTTTATATTATCACCATTAACTATGGAATCGACAACATTGCAAGTTGTTATACTACCGTCAATTCTACCACAGATACCGCCAACTAAAGCATATAAAGAATCACATTGACCTTTAATTGTGGAACTTGCAACATTGCAGGAACTTATACTTCCACCATCTTGTCTACCAATAATCCCACCGACATAAACACGTTCCACGTCGCTTAAACCTTGAAAAGAAGAACTGGCAATACGGCAAGAAGATATAATAGCATTTGAACAATAGCCACAAATTCCTCCAACATAAGAGTAACCATCTACAAAATGCTGAACATGAAAATTGGAGTTGCTGATCTGGCAGGACGCTATATTGGTTTCACTACAGGCACAGATACCACCCACGCAATTGTTTCCAAAAACTATCGAACCAGCATCGCCTGTAACGGAACAGTCACTGATTTCTCCTGTATTATATCCGACAATGACTCCTGAATATTCACAGTCTATTGGTAAATTCTCATTGCCTCCCGTAACCGAGAAACCTTCTACGGCTATATTCCTGATTTTACCTGCATTATAACCAAAAATACCTGCATACTGAATCTGCTGGTCGGTATTTATCTTAAGATTGCTTATATTCTTCGTAGTGCCATCGTATGTGCCTGTGAATGGATTGGTATCATCACCTATAGGAGCCCAGCTATTAAAAGAAGCAATGTTTATATCCTCTGTCTGCCTGAAGAACTTATCTAGATAGCTTCTGACAAGGTCAAGCTGAGAAGCCTTTTCAACCATGAACGGAATTTCTTCGGTGCCTTTACCCTTATAATAGAAGGTCTTGAAAACCAATGAAGGTGTCGCAAGCAAAGTAATTCCAGGAATTGTATCGCAGGAAATAGTATATGTTGTGCTTGCCTCAAGGTCTTTACTGAAAGACAAGGAAATTCTGCCGTTATCCCAGCTTTTATGCAATAAGTTATCGCCAAGCTTATTGTCATCCGTGTCTTTTATAAAAACAGCCTCGAGAATATCTGCCCTTTCGGAATCTGTTAGAACAATACCCTCTGTAACTGTCGGTGTTACAGTAAAGCTGGCTAGAGTGTAATATAGCTCTTTTTCCTCATCGATGATACAGCCTGTATTGGAGGCTATGGCAAGAGAGAGGTTAAGATTCCAGTTGGCTGTGTATTCCCTGTCACCTGTAGAGTTATTCTGTATGATGACTTCGGTTGTATCGCTGCCTGTAAGACCTGTTCCGCTCCAGCCTATGAATGTATAGCCGTTTCTTGTCGGGTTGTTCAAAGTGATTGTGTCAGAAGTGGTGGTGTAGACCACGGGGTTATCTGTTGTGAAAGTGCAGCCATCTATGTTGTTATAGGTTATGTTGTAACTTATAAGTCCGGTATTGGCAGTCATGGTCACATCATGGTCAGGCATGGTGAATGTAGCTACAGCCATATCTCCGCTCCAACCGCCAAACACATAACCCTCTTCCAGAGTATAGCTGGCAACAACATCTGCACCGTATTTATAATTACCGCTGCCAGATACCGCGGCTATACCGGAGCCCTTGTTAACAGTGACCTTTGAAACTTTTCGGTTATAGCTGTAGACAACTTTGTTTTCTGTATCCGAGGCTATTGTAATCGTCTGAGCTACAGGAGCTTCAAAACCTTCATAAACTTTTACAGCTGGTGTAACTTCAGCTTTTTCTATGGCTGTCAGGTTTTCGGTCTCAACAACAGTATATCCGCTATCGGACAGGTTTTCCTGCTGGTGAACAACTGAATAATTACAATACTGATAGATTGTCTTAAAGCTGAAATCTTCAAAAGGCGTTACAACAGAATTTTCTAAGTCTGTAACTTCTGCCATGGAAATTGTATAAATCTTATCTGGCAGAAGATTTTCTGTAAAACCTAAAGTCATGACTCTGCCGTTCCATGTCATACTAATATTTTCTTTGTCGACATCGGAAACCTTTATGGCTTCAGCGATTTTAGCTTTATCTGCATCGCTGAACTCGTAACCTGAAGTAATAGTAAAGGCAGGATTCCATTTATAAAGGTTTTCACCTTCATCAGCAAGGTTTCCTTCATCAGATGCAAGAGCAAGATTTACTGACTCGATTCTTTTAACCGTGTAAAATTCAGTATAGTTGTAAGGCAGAATCTTCTCACTTTCCACCTTGTTGTAGAATTCAACCAGGAAACCTAAGGGGAAACTCTGTATTTCAACACCTTTGAGATTGAGAATGAAATCAAAATCACCGCTGGTGCTGACCAGATTATATTTTGATACGTTATCAACAACAAAGCTATGCTCGAATGAATACCTGGAACGGTTATATCAGCCTTGTTTGTCTGAGTTATATTCATACCGTTGAGCTTTATCGGTGCCTCATCTGCCTGATTGTTGCGGTAGGTGATTCTTGCCCTCAAATCCACAGGCTTTATAGAATCAAGTTTAAGGCCTGACAGAATACCTTTTATATTTAAATCCTCCAGGTATTTACCCTCTTTTACAAGAATTGAGGTGGTAGATGAAGCAACGAGAGAGCTTACAAAACTATCGGGTAGCTCGTTGACGGGATTGCCTTCAAAGGTAATAAGAAGGAACTGAATCCCCAGCCTGAAAAGATTGAATCTGTATTCGCCCGGAGAGACTTTAGAAGTTCTCATTCCAGAAATATTATTTATCAGATTGTCATTGGAATCAGAGAAATTGAAGAATCTCCATGGGTCTGTGTCACTTTCCCTGATACCTGTAAGAACAATACCTGAAGAATCTTTGGCTTTTGGAAGCGTTATTCTGAAAGGTTTTTCTGTAGTGGTCACGTAGGTCTTCTGTCCGACAGTGCTTGACGGCTTCATAACTGCTGTTATCCTGTATAGATAGCCTGAGCCAGTAGAGTCCATAAAATAAGCAGTATTATTAGAGGAGAGTTTCTGTTCTGTTACTGTTACTATGATTCCGGGGGTCAGTGTATTTTCTTCTGGTGCTTAGATTTTTGCTCCTGACGGGAAAGTAACCGTAGGAAGCCTGCCTAACTCGTCTATGACAACAGTTCTTTGGGTTATTACCTCATCACCCTGGGGATTAACAAAAACACTGTTGCCTGAGTGAGAACAGCAGCCATAGAAAGACAGCGTTAGTATTATCACAAGCAATACTATGAAGGTAGATGCATATTTAGTCATATAACCGACCTTATTATGGATTATGGATTAGAAGCGTCTTCTTTTTCTCTTAACCCTCCCCAAATTATGATTTGGAGAGGTGTCAGACCTGGCTGACGGGGGCTGATTGTGTAGCAATCAGAGATTCTTCCTTTATGTTTACTTTTTTCTTAAAATAGTTACAGTTAAAGGTTCTAATTCAATGCTATTAGCTGCTAAAATTAGCCCAAAAGGTTTATCTATTTTTTCTGTTCCTGCTTTCTTTGCATCAACGATTACTTCAGCCTTAGTTAAATCTTCTGACAAAGTGAAAGTTCGTTTAACATTGTCGCAGTTAGCAATTACATAATAAGTTTCCCCTGTTTCAGGAGAGTGACAAGAATAAGCTATTGCCAAGTCTTCTTCTTTTATTTCAGGAATAGAAAGCAAATGTACATTTTCTTCAACAGATTCTATTGTGCCGAGCCTGAAAGCATCAGTAGATTTTCTTAATGCTATCAATCCTTTTGTATATTCAACACTTTCTACACTGATTGGGTTATTTTCAGCATCTGTAGCTTTAGCCCAGTCAAATTTATTGATTGCATCAGAAGAATCATAAGAGTCATGAATAAAATACGGATGTTTAAAGTCTTTACCGTCTTTATCTGTGAACTTGAAGAATTTTTGTTCAGGGACTCCATCTGCAAGCCACTGTTTTGTTCTTCCATATTCCTGACCGGCATGGATAAAAGCAGTTCCTTGAGAAGTCAGAACAAAAGCCATACCTAAACGCATTCTCTTATGCAATTCAGCATAACATTCAGGAATTTCTGGGTCTAGCTTTGTTGCTTTTGCAACAACATCAAACACTGTTAAGTTATCGTGTGCTTCAATATATTGAACAGCAGAGCCAGGAGAAGAAGTCTTGAAATTAGTAGGCTGCCCTTTAATATTTGAAAAAATCTTAGCAATATTTCTAGCTCCACCACTTATAAACATTGGCTCACCTTCGCTCATAAAGCCAGATTTCATTTCATTTCGCATTTCATCACTGAATGAGCCAACATCTTTTGTTTTATAAAGCCAACCCTGATCTGCACCTTTGCCTTCTAATGCTGGGTCTTCCTGATTTCCTTTAAATGTTCGCCAGCCTTCCCCAATAAATATTACATTAGGATTGATTTTCTTCGCTTCATCAAAACAGGCTTGAACAGAATCAGCAGTAGCATCTCCCATCATATCCCAGCGCATACCATCGATTCCATATTCCTTAAACCAGTATTTAACAGAATCTATCATTAGCTTAGAAGCCATTTTTCTAGTAGTAGCCAGATTGTTGCCAAAATCACCTACAAAGTTTCCATTAGGATCTTTAAAGAAATAATAGTCAGGAACAATATTGTTTAAGAAAGTTGCATTAGCCATGTGGGTGTAAACAACATCAAGGATAACACCCATTCCTTCTGCGTGAATAGCATTAATAAGTTCTCTAAGCTCACTAATTCTTAATTCTGCATCACTTGGATTTTCTGAATAAGCTCCATCGGGTGAAAAATAGTTCTGAGGATCATAACCCCAGTTATAATTGCAATGTCTAGCTTTATAAGTGTATTCAGGGTAACCCATTTTGTATTCGTCACCATAATACCATGCCATAATTGGAAGCAGTTGAACGTGAGTTACTCCTAAACTCTTAAGATAAGGCAAACGACCTATAAAAGCCTTGAAGCTTCCAAAGCGCCCCACCCTGCTATCATCAATACTAGGATCAGAAGTAAAGTCTCTAACATGAACTTCATAAATAATAGCATCTTCGCGCTTGTTATAGTTATCTATTTTAACAGAAGTTACCTTTGGTTCTATTTCGTTCAAATCAACAATTGCAGCTTTTCCAATCAAATCCTTGCTAGATCCACCATCAGAACCCTCTGCAACAACAGTTACAGGAGCCATTGAACGAGCATAAGGATCAAGACCCATTACTGGTTCTAGTCCAGGATTCTTAATTTCAAACTGATAATAAAAACCTCTTAATGAATCTGTATAATAATTTGCCAATTCAAAATCCTTTAAAGAAAGCCTGATTGTCCAAACACCCTGTTCGTTTTTAAGCATATTTTTCTTAAGGATTTCCTTATTCTGATTACCTTTTTCAAAAAGATGAATGCTTACTTTTTCAGCCAACGGAGCCCAAAGTTTTATAAAGGCATTTCCACCTATCATGTTGCATCCTAAATCGTCACCATCATATGCATAAAGCTTATCTACGTATTTCCAGTCAAAAGAAGCATTTACTTTTCTGCCTTCAAAAGAAACCTTCACAGGAAGCTTGTCTATTAAATCAGATTCTGTTTTAATTTCGACATAGTTTTCGTCTGTAGCAGTTACAGAAAGAATTTTAATAGCTTTTTTATCTGAACCCATTATCTTTAATTGATCATATAGGTTTTCAGCATCTAAGCCTTTCATCATATTGAATGTAATCTTTAAAATATTTTTATCTGTAATTATAGCCTGTCGAAGAGAGGCTTTTAATTTTAAATCAGAGGATTCATAAACATTGTTATCGTTTGCCTGAATCCAAACATCTCGTTTATCTGTTAGATAAACTGTTTTATTATCTTCTATCTTTTTGCCTTCCTTCATATCCAGTATTAAAAAGCTGACTTTTGAAGGGGAAGAATTTAATGCAACTTCGAAATAAATTCCGAATTTGTCTTTCCCGACAGGCTTAGTAGCCCCAGTAGGCCAGTCTTTAGAAGGGTTTTTAACATGATCCCAAAACCAGATTCCTAAGTTATCATAAATTTTATCTGGTCTTGTATAGTGTATTTTTAAAGTGTTTTTTGCCGCTTCTAAATTGCTGGATAAACATAAAAAAGCCATTGCTGCAGTAGCTGTT
Organism: Candidatus Rifleibacteriota bacterium; assembly: GCA_905236675.1. Classification (GTDB taxonomy): domain Bacteria; phylum Muiribacteriota; class Ozemobacteria; order Ozemobacterales; family Ozemobacteraceae; genus RUG334. Next base: position 12,663 of record CAJOND010000053.1, read on the forward strand.
TTCTTGAAAAAGTTAGATAAAGACATTATTGATTCTCCATGATAAGAAAGTCAGTGTAATTATTCGGAATATATTAAGTGAACATTTTTGCTTCTAATATTTTCATTGCGAGCAATTGTAGACTTCGTGGTAATCCACAATTGTTCTCTTACCATAGCCAATGAAATAAGTAAAAGCTATTACTAGATAATATTATATCAAAGGATTACCTATTTTGAACTTTATTTTTACATATATTATTATTCCCATTCATATGGGTAAGAATCTAAGAACTCTTTTATAACTTTTGTATCACAAACTTCATGATGTGCTATTGAATTACGCATACTATGTATTAAGCTTAGCCTATTTTTTTCTTCTGAATCTTTTAAACTAAACAAATTAGTATTGTTGTTTAATAAACTTCTTGAAATATGATCTAAAGCCCCAATTTCAACATCATAGGGATTAGTAATTCTTTCGCCAAATTCTCTATTGGTTATATTATGTTTTCCTAAAATATATTCTAGTTCCTCTTTATGTTTTTCAATATAATTAATTCGTTCTTCCTCAAGCAAAGGAAATATAATTTTTAACTGAGTTTCCCAAATTTTGTTTTTCAGATAGTTACTTTTATTATTCGTAATCAAGTTAAATGGATGGTTTTTATCAAGAGAAATATCAGAGTATTTATCTTTTGATTCCTGTTCACTAAATATTTTTTTCAGACATTGAACAGGAGATTTTTTTATTATTTCTTTTCTGTTTATCAGTAATCCAGATAACTCTATATCATTTAAACAAATAATAGTTGCAAGCATAGCTATATATTGTTTCCATTCTGGAGATAATGAACACTCTGAAATTAGTATGTGATTAAACAATAGCTGGTCATAATATGTTATATATTTTTTATATTCTAATAATCCAAAGTTTGGAAGATTTATCTCCTGCTGAAAAATTTCTATAATAAATAAACCATCTTTTAACCCTTTGGAGTTGAATTTTTGTAAAAATGAATACCAGACTGGAAAAGCCTCATCTGTTATATTTGTAACCCATATTATCTGATTCTTTAAAACCTCTTTTTTTATCATGTGCTCTTGAATAGTTACTTTGGAAGATTTTCTATAGCTTTGCAATGTTTCTGGGTATCCATATTTATCTATAAGGAACTTCGCTAATGATTCTTCTGAAATAACCACATCAGATGATTCTTCTTTACAGTCAAAAACTTCTAGATTTGCTTCTCTATTAAACTCATGTATTCTATTGTTAATTTCAGAATAAAAACCTTCTTTCCATGGGATCAATGAAGGCATTTGAAGAACTACAGACTTATTAGAAACAATCGTTTCTTCGACAGATTTAATTAAAGTTGCTGGTCCAGTAATATTTTCCCACCAGAGTTTAGAATAATCTTCAATCATTTGGTTCTCCATTAGAATCTTTAATATCTTTTTCTATTTTTTCTATAGTTGTTCCTATTGCGTCCAAGAAACGTCGTTGTCTTAATCTGAATCTATCTTCTGAAGTTTCAACCAGAATTCCCATATCTACCATTTCTTTTAATAAAGAACGAATAATTACAGAACTTTGGTTTTCAAGGCAGTGTATTTCAAGACATTTAGCGTATTCTATTATAGAATCTAAACTATGACCTAATTTATTATTTTCATTTGATTCTATATAAAGGTAAGCGATACATCTTGCTAACATAAAGTATCTTGGGTCTACTTCAAGAGTCCAGCGTATCCTTTTATTTATTTCTTCATTCAAGTCATTGCCACTCATTATTTCGCCTAATTGCTTGCCTTCTAATGTATAAGGAGGATTACCGTCAGCAGCCCTATAATACATAGCATATCTATTAGCCAGGTTTTCGACTAATTTATAACCAACAAAGTGAATAATGCCTGGATAAAAGCTAGTATTAACAAGAATATGTTCTAGATTTGAGTAATTAATATCAAAACCTAAATAATTTAAAGGTCTAGACAATAATTCATTTGCGTCAGAAGAAGACAATGGGGTAATACATAAAGGACTACCAAGTTGACCAAATATAGTATTAGGGTCATTGGCAGCTCTAAAAACATTGTGTAAACCAGCAAAAACAAATTTGAACTTGTTACCTGTTTCTCTTGACAGGTCAGATAAAGGAATAATAGGTTTATAAGTAGGTATTAACTTTTTAAAAGATTCTAATAATTTATCAGATTCATCTACTAAAATAAGTATTTTTTCCCATTCTTTCTTTTTATAACGATTTTTCAAATCATCGCACAATTTATTTAAAGAATCAAAACTGCCAATTTGCATATTTAATGTTTTTAGTTCTCTTATAATTGCACGAACAAAAGAGGGCTCGTCGGGTATATCGGTTGCTCTTATAAGGATAGTATATTCTTTCTTGCTAGGATGATTTGTTAAACTAAGAGCTCGTTCAAGTAAAGCAGTTTTACCTAACTGTCTGCCACCATACAATATAACAGGTCCATTGGGGTCAATAATTTGGTTCAATTCTTTTTTTCGTCCGATAAACATTTCATCAGACACAGAACCTCTCATTACAAAAGGTTTAAAATTTGAAGTAAAAGGTAAAGTGCAATTCAACATAATTGGCAATCTTTCATTTTTAGGAAAAAGAGCGAGATAAAGCAACAAAACTCTATCTATCAATATGAAAGGATTGCGATTACTCTTTTCTTTATGGAAATACTCAGACATTTTTCTTCTTTCTAATAAAGATAGAATTCCATTAAGTATTACTAAGGCAGTTCTGTTTCTTTCCATTTTGCAAATTTTATCAACTATATCTGTTGGTTGAACATTGCCAAACAAACAGAATACATCAAGAGGAGACTCTAATTTTGTTCCCATTATATCAACAGGATGACTGTATTCTGATTTATCTTTTGCATCAGGAACTATTTCAACTGAGTAATGCAAAATATTATGTCCAGGAGAAATAGGCATTTTATTAACACTTTTAACTTCATAACCTAGTTCAGTTAATAATCTTAAAATTTTATTATTACTATCACCAACATTTACTCCAAAAGGTATACTCTTTATTAAATTTCTACTACTATCATAATACTGAGAAGATACTTTCTTCTTTCTTAATTCTTTTTCTATAAAATCACACCCAAAAGCTGTTAATTCTTTATTTTTATACTTACGACAAAAATCATATAAGTTTTCAAAATCATTTTCTATAAAAGTTTTAAAATGATTAACTGTCGTTGAATCAACAATATCCATATTGTCTAAGACTCCAGAATCATATCTATTTAGATACTCTTCTGCTACTGCAAAATTATTTTCTGGAGCATTTAATTTTTCTAAGGCTTTCTCTAGTAAAATAGTATTTGAATGCAAATTGGTTTTATTCTGTCTTTCTAAAACATTCTGTTTTAATTCTAAAAGCCGTTTATTTTTACTTTCTTCAATAACTTGTTCCTGACTATCTAAAAATGCGCGAATACAACCATAATTATAAAAACTAGTAATTTTTTGATAAACGTTTACAATACCATCATTAATATCTTCTTTTAGTCTTTCTGAGATTCTGCCATAAGCAAAAGCCATCTCCAATTTTCCTTGAAATTCGGCAATATTACCTTTTATAGTTTTTATTGAATTTGATAAGTCGGCAAAATACTTATAAATATCTTCTTTTTCTTTTAATTTTGATTTCTCATTAAGGTATTGCAAAATTAGCAAGGATTGTCCTAAATTGTCATATAAATAAGGATATTCTTGCTGAGTTATTTTTCCAAGAACTTCTCTAAGACCTTCTACTGGTTTTATTATATGTTTTAATATATTTCTCCATGGTTCATAATAAGATATTGAAACGAAATATTCATCTATAAATGGGACATAATTACGGCCTTGGCAAAATAAGCCTGTTCTTAAGAAATCTGAAAATTCTTCTTTTGAACCAAGGAAATTTCCATTTAATTCATCTTTAAAATGATTCAGCATCTTCCTGATTATAGCAATGTCAAATTTACTCGTTACCTGATTATCTAAATTGTGTAAAATTAAATCTATATTGCTTAAAATTTCTTTTCGTAAACCAGTAAGTTTTTGTGCTACACCTTTTTCTGTAGGACTTGTAACTTCTAACCATTTTTCGATTATTTTCAATCTTGTTTTATATAATTCTGATATTTTTGGATACCAAACTTTTTGTGGTACTTTTGTATTTAAATCATTTTCTATATCCCATAATTTTTTATCCATTATTTTTTCTATTTTAGAATCAGATATTTCTTTTTTATTATCTAATATTTCGCAAAAATCATCAAAATATAATGCAACTATTTCTCTTTGTTCTAAGTTATTATTACTAATAGCTTTCATGCAAAAATGCATATCAGAATCTATACCGAAACACTTTGTTGGTAGTGGAGAAATAGCTCTTAAAAGGGTACTACTCTTGCTTATTGGCTCTGTTAGATTTTCAAATGCAGCCAATTGAACACTCTTTAGCAATTCTGCTTTTTCGTTTTCATCAGAAAATATTTGTAATATAGGAATTGTAAATCCAGTCATAGTTATTTCATTTATTTTTAGAAATAGACTATAAAGAGATTTTAAAATTTGTAAGTTTTCAAAATGACTTTCAAAGCTTTTGAATAAACTCTTTGCATAGTTTATCAAATTGTAGTCGTAAGCGTTATTAGAAAACAGTCCTCTTAATACTGCCATCAGTTTTAATACAGGAATATCATTAGTATGACTTGTCTCATTTTCAAATATATTACTTATTTCTATACTAGTATATTGATGTTCCTCTATACTTGAATCCATTGCCAATAAAAGACGTCGATAATCTTCCAGGTATTTCTGATTATAGAAAGAAAGGGATTTGGATAATACAATGGCTTGAGATAAAGAGTTTTCTACTAAATCATCTTCTGCTTTAACTCTATTTTCTGAAATAAGTTTATTAATTAATTTCTTATAAACTAAATAATGTTCAATACCAATATGATTATTTAATATATTTTTCGCGATCTCTACAGAAGAAGTTTCCTCTGAAATACCATAAACAGAAATATCTTCGTCTATTATAAGACTTACTGATTCTTTTTTATAATCTTGTATTTCTTCATTGGTATTGTCTACATAAGGAAGAATCGGATTAAACTCGTTATCTTCATTTTCTATAAATGATATAAAAGAATCTAACAGTTTAACTGGAAGAATATGTTCTTGTTCTAGTTCTAGTTCTGGTTCTGGTTCTGATTCTGGTTTTGGTTTCCCAGAATCAACTAAATTTTCAGGTTTACCGACTGATTCTGAAGAAACTGGCTCTCCATAATCTTCTTCTTTTTTCCAACCATGACCGTCCCACTTATACAAAAAAGATTTATAGAAAAAAACGTTGGATTTAGTATCTGTACTAATTAAATCGGGAAAAGAATTATTATCATTATTATCACTTACTAAAATAACAGAATTATAATTATTATTGAGTTCTTCAATAGAATCTATAAATCTTAGATTGTATTTTCTTTTACAAAAATTTATAGTTAATGTTGTTTTATTTTTTTCATTTCTAATACTCTTTAAGAATTGTTTCCCATTATTTTTTGAAAAATTAGAATTTTTTCTATTAAGATAATCAACAATAAAATCAACTTTATATAAAGTTTTTATAACAAGGCTTTCTTCTATTTCTTGTTGAGCAAATAAACAAGGCTTTATTGGCTGTACTATCCAGTTAATTCTATTACATTCTATTGTGTTTATTGCTTTTACTGCATATGGAGTTAAAGCAAAAACAAACTCTTCTTCATTAAATTTGTAGCTGGTTAATATTTTTTCTTCTGTCAGTTTTGTTAAAGTATTTATTATGTCTTCAATAGTTAATTCATAGCTATTATTCTTAATATGCTTTGATAAATCTAATAATTGTTGAGGTTTTATAAAACCAAAAAAAGAAATTAAAGGAAACAAAGCTAATACTTGTTTACAAGATTTTTCTAATTCATTTATAGACTTTTTAAATTTGGAAGGATCACTATAATCATTTATTGGAAAAGACGAAACGAGAAAACCATCTTTTTTTATAAATGATTCGGAAACAAATTCTGGTTCAGGCTCTTGGGGTAGATTTGGTTCATGTTCATGTTCATGTTCATGTTCGTGTTCAGGTTCTTGTGTTGCTTGTGGTTCTAGCTCTTGAATTAATTGCAATTCAGGTTGTTGAGTCGGTTGTGGTTCCGTTTCTTGAATTGGTTGCGATTCAGGTTGTTGAGTCGGCTGTGTTTCCGTTTCTTGAATTGGTTGCGATTCAGGTTGTTGAGTCGGTTGTGGTTCGGTAATCTGTTCTGTTGTATTTACACCAATTAGTTTTTTTTTGGTATTGAAATAATTAGATAATTCATCAGGCAATAAATATTTTTTCAGAAAAATACCTCGTTGAACTTTTACTGAATACTTATCGCAAATTTTGTCTAATAATTCTTCTCCTTTAGGACAATCCAAACTATCTAACAACAATAAAACAACAAAGTTATCACTTGTTTCTGCTGTTTCAGCTATATCTTCTGGAATTTCCAAAGTTATATTAGAAAGTTTATTTAATAATTCAAAAGCTTGTTTTTGGTAAGGAGATAAAGCCTTAGCATAATCATCAAATAAACTTTGAATAGAAATAAAAGCATTTAATTTATTTTCCGTTTCTTTGATTTTGCGTTTAAATATCGCTTGTTTAATTATTCTAGTAAATTCCGGAATACTAACATTATTCGGAATATCACCTAATTCAGAATAATTTTTGGCTAAGAGACGAATTTGCTCATAAGTATGTCTTAGTTGGAATAACTGATTGTTTACTAATGTTATTTTTTCAGGGTCTGGAGCTATGCCTAAAGAAACATTTTCAAGATTTTCTTTTAAACTTTTTTCTAGAATCTTACTCTGATCATTATAGTTATTTATAAGTTCTTCAAAATCATCTAAAGATAATTCTTTTTCAGCAACACCTATTGTAAGTAAAGGTACTTTAGTAGGGTTTACAGTTTTATTATCTTTTTGGTCATCAGTAAGTTTGGTTTCATTATTGCCTTTTAATTTCTGTTTATTCTCTGGATTTTCTACAGATATTTCAGAAGTATGAACTGAAATTGAAGTTGGATTAGGGTTAGTAAATTGTTTTGGGGTTGGAGGTAATGAGATTATAGTTGGGGTAAAATTTGTTTTTCCGTTTTGGGAGTTGCCAGAAATCTCTTCTGAACCTTTTGCAAAAATAGGAATAACTCCTGTTTTTTTGTATTGAGCCAATTGTTGAGCAATTAAGCTTTCCATATTTTTATTATCATTTTCTGTCAGTTTAAAATACAAATCAACATTATTTTCAAATATGGTTCCTATTAAAGCTTTTATGAGAGAATCAATATGACTATTTGTTTTTGCCTTGCCTTCTTTTATTTTTTTATCAATCAATCTTATTTGTTTTGTTATAGTAAGCTCAAGAAAACTAGTAACAACTCTATTGTTTACAAATTTTTTTAAAAACTCATTGGGTTCTTCATTTAATAATTTATTTTGTCCATCTATTCTAAACAATGTAAAGTCTTTTTCATGTTTTCTAATATATTCTCGAATATCTTTACTTGAAATATCGTTACAAAGTCTGACTTTTTCTTCTCGTTCTGTTAATTTTGGCAAATACCCCATAGTTACAACTCCTCATCTATAAACAAATTTTAATCGAAATATATATAAACTAACATAGAATATAATCACAATCAATGATTTAGTCCAAATTTCAGAGGAAACGATCTATAATTACCAGAATATTTTATGTGTATTTTAATGCGTTTTACCTAGATTATTTTTCAAATTCTTGACCCTGTTTAAAAT
>CAJOND010000054.1 GCA_905236675.1 Candidatus Rifleibacteriota bacterium
AATGGTTTAAAAAAGCCAAATTCTTGGGAAATTTACGATATGCATGGCAACGTATGGGAATGGTGCGGTGACTGGTATGATGATTATAATTTAGTTGATAATATAGACCCAAAAGGAAGCGAAGAAGGCAAATACAAAGTAATTCGAGGTGGCTGCATTGAAAGCTATGCCTGTGATTGCCGCTCTGCAAAAAGAAATTATGAAGAACCAGAAATAAAAGACAGATGTATTGGTTTTCGTGTTGCTCTTGTTCCCATGTGTGTAGACTATTAATGTGGTCTAATTTGGGTTAAAAAATTAGTTTTAGCACAGCTTCTCGCAATGACGGTTATATCACAGACTTTCATTAGCTAAAACAATCCCCTACGCTCTGAGCTCTGTTGCTCTCTGCTCTAAAAAAGGTTAGTCGAAGAAACAAAAGGGTTTTAAAAAGTTAATTATAGTTAATAAAACTATCACCAAACAATTCCCTTATCTACGACTCGCTAGCCATCCTGGCGCTCGCATGCACTCCAAATATCCTGTTTGTCGTCTTTACTCTAATCTCTTATCTCTAAAAAAGTTCGTTTGCAGCTTTTTTTTGACGACAAATGAATAATTATTTTTTTGCGAAAACCTTGATTTTAAGGAGATTCTTTATGAAGTGACAAAGAACACACAACTTTAATTTTGTTATTTAATTGTTTATCCAAAAACTTTAAAGAATTTAATTATTTTGTCTTTCAAGTTTGAATTTGGAATAATTGATTCTACAACTCCTGTTTTGGTAGAGAAAACTCTGTGGCCAGTAGTAGAAATGTATTGAAATTCAGATACTTCATTACAAAATAAGCTATTTCCTAGAAAATAATTTTCTTGATCGTATATCTTTAAAATATCTAATATGGTTGGAGCTAAGGAAAGTGAATTTCTATTTTTACCATCATAAATCATTGGGTAAATTCCCTTTTTATAAATTATAAGAGGAATTTTATCTACCATTTCGTTGCACGAAGAGGAAAAAGCTGCCTTAAAGCCAGGTGCTGGATAGGCAGCATGATCAGCTGTAAAGACTAAAATTGTATCGGTTAAATAATTTTTTTCTTCTAGTTTTTTAACGAATTTTCCAAAATAATAATCTTGATTATAGAACTTATTTAAAAAAATATTTTTGCCATTTCCATATTTTTGATGAGGAGAATCTAAGCCCAAATGTGTACCTAAAAGGTAAGTTGCAATAATAAATTTTTGATTATCTTTTTTTTGTTTATCTATTATATCAAATAAGTGTTCGAAAGTTGTCTTATCATCTTGACTGTCAGCTTTTTCTGGACCATCTATTTCATCATACCCTATAAGATTTAGTAGTTTTGAAAAGTTACCATATTTATTATGTGGCGATACAAAAATACTTTTATAACTAAATTTTTTTAAAATGGTTGGTAAACTAACGGCGTTAAAGTCTTTATAGTATTTTTCCATTGAAGTTACCCATTCAAGTTCATGTAACTGATACCCCGAAATATTACTGCCTCTAATGCCTCTGTAAGTCGGATATGTGTGATTAAAATAGTTTATAATTTGTAAACTTTTATTTCTTATTTTAAAAAGGTTTGGAGTAACTTCCTTAGAAATTGCACAATCACTAAAACCTTCTGCAAATATTAGAATAACATTAGAATTTTTCCCATCGATAGGAGAATTACCGATTATATTGCTTTTCTTTTTGAATATTTCTGAAAATTCAATATTTGGTTTAAATGATCTTATTTCGTAGACTGTATGAATAGTTTTTATAAATTGATATATAGGTTTTGTTGGTATAATTAGTAATATAGAGAAAACAATCAATAGAAAATTTACTTTTTTTGCAGGTGAAAAAATAATATTAGGTAAAAAGAACAATAATATTGTAATAAAAAATAGTAAAAGTTTTACTGTAGTCATAAAACCTACTGAACTAGCTTCTTTTATGTTTAAAATAGCTTCTGGGGTTATAAAGTCACCAGTTATCATGTAATTAGTCAATTGAAAATCAAGGATAATTAGCAAAATAAGACATATAACTTTTGAAAATTTATTGTTAAACAACAATGCTAAATCAATTAACAATAACGTTTGTAAAAACTTAGAAAATTTTACTAATTCTGCTCCTGATACGTAGTAACATAAAATTAATAATCCAATAATCTGTATTATGAAAGCAATAAAAGGAAATGTTTTTTGATATATCATTTATTGTACCACCGAATACTTTTTTGATAAATATATTGTATCACAATAAATAATCAAGTCAAAAATAGTGTTTAACAATATTTTATCAATGCTTTTATACGTATATAATATAAAAAATAGAAAGAGTAGCAATAATCAAATTCGTTTACTACTTGGTTAATATATGGGTTCTTTAAAAAGTAAATTTGGACAAAGACTACAAGAAATTCGTAAGTCAAAAGGTTTTACTCAAGAAAAACTTGCAGAAAAAATTGGTGTTGACACGCCGCATATTAGCAATATTGAGCGTGGTAAGTATTTTGTAAAAGCTGATACTTTAGAAAATCTAGCAAAAGTTCTTGAAGTAGATGAAAAAGATTTCTTCGATTTCAATCATTTTCAAAATAGAGATAGAGCAATTTCTGGTATTAAACAATTTATAAAAGATTGTGATAATTCAAAACTAGAGTTTTTATTTAAAATCATAAATAGTTTAAAAGAATTGGAAATAAGCAAATAATATCTTGTATACTTATTGAAAAGTTGGGTTAAATAATATAAGAAGAATTAATTGGAAATATGATAAATATAGAGATATAAAGAAAGAACTGCCTATTCCTTTTCTAAGAGATACCTTTATTCCAAAGTATATTCCGGTGGAGCTTATTTACCGTGGTATTGATAATTATATAAGAGCTTCAAAGAATGATGTCGACCACGAATCAAATGGTCTAACAGATATTGATAAAGTTATTAATCACGGATTCGATAAGAGAACGAGTTTCAGAAATATAAAAGATTAAAATGGTGAAAATATGACAATTAATTATCCTACATTTCTAAATAAAGTTGATCAAATAACCTCTATGTGCGATGCTAATGCTTTGAAATCTTTTATTCATGAATTTGCACGCACAGTTCCAGAATCAAATCGTGAGAAATTTTTAACAACTTTGAATGATTTTTGCAATATTAATGAAGATGCTCACATTAGAAAAAAAGAGCTTGACTCTAACCTTGAAGAGCATATTGATTCCATTCTTGAAGCATTAGAAGAAATTCAAAAAGGAGACCGAGAACTAGAAGCAGAAATTAACGAGGAATGGGATGATTGGTATAATGGAGACACAGATGCTGATGCATATAATTTCAGTGATTCCGATGATATTCTATATGACATTTCCACAGCAACAGAATTGCTTCACAAAAGTCTTGACCATGAAAACTATGAAAAAGGTGCTGAATTGGCACGTATATTGTCCGAATTAAAAGTTCATGTTTCAGGTGAATACTTAGGTGGAACGTTAGGAATAGAAAAGCTTATATATTACAACTTGTTAAATATTGATTTAGAAAAAACTGTAAAAGAAGCTTTGTATCTGGTATGTATGGGCAGCAAAGAACAAGACCGTGGCGAAGCAATGCTAACGATTATGGATAATTTTGGCTTTTACAATGTTTCCCTTGATGAAATTCTACAAATGGGAGCTCATGAAATAGACCTTAATTATTTGCTTCCATTATGGATTAATGCTTTAGCAAAGAGACCTGCTAAAATTTCGGATGATCTTCTTGAGGAAGCCCAAAATATGCTTCAAGATAAAAAAGCTGTTTTAGATAACGCTAGTCGTTATGCGGAAAACCATCCAACCCTTTATAGAAATATCTTAGCCATTAAAGATGAATCTCCAGAAGAATTGTTGCTTATTGGTCTGCGAGGTATGAATGAAGTTCCAATAAATAGTAAAATTAGAAGTGATATTTGCATTTTGACTGCTAAATATGCTTTGGAAATACAAAACCAAAAAACAGCAGAATATTGCTTGCTAGAGGCTTTTAGGTCTTCTCCCACAATTAAAAACTATTTTCAAATTAGATTTCAGTCAGAAAATTGGGAGAATTATGCCAATAAGGTTAAGGATATTTATTCGTCATACTATACTTCAAAAGATTCATGGGAAAAGAAGTCTTTAGCAGCATTAATGTTTTTTGATGAGCGATTTGATGAAATGATAAGTAAGTTTATGAAAGCTGGAAATGGAATAGGCTGGTCTTCTAGCTTTATGAAGGGAGGCATTGCTCTTATGCTGTTGCTGTTAGATTCTGGAGAGACAAAAGGTTCTGGAATATCGGAAATGATAGAAATAGCACTTCACGATTGTAGTTTTAACTTCGATTTATATAGAGAAGGACTAGATTTGAGAGATGGTGCTTTAATTGCGGCAAAGTTTTCTGAATGCTTCCAGAAATGGAAATCACAAATTGTTCTCCAACAGACTGTATGTGAATCATGGTTAGAAAAGATAAATCAGTGGTTGGCTCTGCGTGTTTCTGCAATTATGGAAGCTAACAGACGAGGCTGCTATGACGAATGTGCTGCGTTTGTTGCTGCTTATGGAGAAGTTTTGGAATCTAGAGGAAAACCTGGTGAAAAAGCTAGAATTATGCAGAAATATAAAAAGGATTATTCAAGAAGACGTGCATTTCATGAGGCCTTAATAAATTTTGGAATGGAATAATTCTTTTTTCTAGATTGTTTTGCTTTTGCTTGCAATGACGATTTTGGCAGTTTTATATCCCCTTTCTCAAAGGGGAATGTCTGCCAAAGGCAGACAAGAGGATTTTCGAGAAGTTAAATATAGCTAAAACAATCCCCTCCGCTCTTCGCTCTTTTGCTCTATAGCTCTAAAAAAAGGTTAGTCGAAGAAACTTTGTAGCTTATAAATAGTTTATTATAGCTTAAAAATATCATCAACTAAAACAATCCTCTTATCTCTTTTACTCTAATCTCTTATCTCTAAAAATATTCGTTTGCAGCTTTTTTTGCGATAAATTATCTCTTTTTTCATTACAATTATTAATACTAAGTTTAACCAAAGGAGATGCTTATGGATTCGTAGCTTAATTAGTTGAAAAAAGAATAGATGTATTGACTATATAAAGATTATACGTATAATTAAAGAAAAGTTGACGTATAGGTGAAATATGCAGACGAAGCTAACTTTAAGAATGGATAGTAAAATAATAGAATTGGCAAAGAAATTTGCTTTTAAGCAGGGTACATCTCTTTCTAAATTAGTCAGTGATCTTTTAGAATTACATATTAATGCAGAAACTCCTTCTAATGATGGTAATTCTGATGTAGAATTTGAAGAAGCTATGCAGCATCCTTTTATGAAAAAGTTTGTTGGAGCAGTAGAGAACTCAAATATTAAAGATGATGATTATGCTGATTTTCTAGAGGAAAAATATAAATGACAAATAAAGTGCTTTATGATTCTGACGTTTTGTTAGACTGTATATTAAAGAGAGAACCTCATTATATAGAGTCTTCAAAAGCCTTGTATAAAGCTGTTAATCATAGAGTAAAGGGTTTTATTGCTTCACATTCTGTTTTAAATATTGCTTATATTTTACGCAAGAATTATTCTAATTCAGAATTACGTTCTTTACTCAAAGAATTGATTAGTTATCTTCCTGTAATTTCCGTAGATTCTAGAGTTATCAATAAAGCTCTTGATTCAGATATTAAAGATTTGGAAGATGCTGTAATAAACTATTCGGCAGAACTGAATGGAGTAAGCTGTATAATAACTCGTAATATAGATGATTACAAAAACTCAACGGTATTGGCTGTTACACCTTACGAGTTTAATAGGCAGTAATAATATTTAATAAAGCTTTAACATTAAACTATGATGACATTTGAAGAATTTGAGTTTTTATATAATGCTTCAGGACCTGGAGCAGAGCCTGAATTTTATTTATATTTTGGAACTTATGACGACATCGAATATATGATAATTAAATTTGATAATGGTCCAAGTTTTCAGCGATGTGAACCAAATGGAAGTGGTGAAATCTTTTATAAATCTTTAAGAGAGTTATATACAGCTGATTTGATCGATGGTATTAATTTGAAGCGAGATTGGCATAAGCTAACCTGTATAACTCCCGTTCATGGTGAATGGATAGATTACTGTTATAAACATAATATAGAATATAAAGAATACTACGATAAACATTTCGATAATTAATATCTCCTAAAGCTCCTCCTTGAGAACTACCATTCCCTTTTTTCTTAACCTTATGTCTCCATTTTTGGTCTTATATCTTTAATATTTGCGTTTTCAGTTTTTATCTTCTCTTTCCTTTAATAAAAGTTAGTTGAAGAAACTTAGTAGTAAATAAAAAACTAATTATAGTAAAAACTTTCACCAGTTATGAACAATTCCCTTATCTCTCCTCTCTTATCTCTAAAAAAAGGCTTTAGCCTCGTCTGCTCTTCGCTCTGTTGCTCTCTTCTCTTTTTCTCTTTTTTCTTTTTCTTTTTCTTCAATCTTATATCTCCATCTATGGTCTTATATCTTATATCTTTCAACTTTCCGTTTTCAGTTTTCAACTTCCTCAACTTTGCAGCTTTTTTTTGACGATAAAATTTGTTTTTTCTTTTATAATTTCTTGTATGATAAAATTATAACTTAATGATATAGCAAGAAAGGATATAAAAATGACAGAATGGATTATATCTGGTAACCCCCAAAAATTTGACTTGATAAATGCTTTTCAAGACTTAGGAAAAATAGATTGGAGACAGTCCGCAAATATACAAAAGGGTGATATCGTTTATATATACGTTTCAGAAGGTTATCAGTCCATTAAATATAAATGTAAAGTAAATAAAGTCGATTTAGACCATATAGAAATTGATGATAGCAAATATTATTTAACAAATGAATTAGATAGAACTAATAAATATATGGAGTTAGAACCTATAGAGGTTTTTAATACATTTTTGTTTTCCAAATCCTATTTAGACAAACATTCTTTTAATCCACCGCAAGGTCCAGTTCGTGTTTCTAATAATGTTTTGCAATATTTGAATATTGTTCAAGATTTATTGCATAGTAATGAGATGGATCCTGATAAGCATGATGGAAGTTATGAACTTATTAGAGAGACTATTCTTTCTTATAAAAATATGGGTAATCTTGCCTTGGTTGATGATAAGGACTTAAATCTTTTATATCACATGGTGATTGGTTCTTGGCGTCATGGCTTTGACAAGAAAAAGGAATCTATTTTTAAAAGCCATCTTCTAGAAAAAGAGAAACAGAGGTTAATTCAAATATTAGATTTTGTTTTGGAAAAAGCCAAGAATGGTTTATACACAAATAAAGAAGGTGATGAGGTATCTGTTGGAATGTTTGGAACAGGTTTTTATACTTTCAAAACCAATAAAAAAGATGTAAGCAATTTTATAGAATTATGTATAAATATAATTGATGAGCAAGATGACAATAGAATTTATGATATTTCAGATTCTGTTTTAAAAAACGGAATAATGGGTATGAAATCGGCATCTGCGTCTGTTATTCTTCATTGTTTAAAACCCTTTGTCTTTCCAATCTTTAATTCAAATGCTGGAAATAGAGATATATTTGAATATTTAGGAATTGAAATAGAAAAAAGAGAATCACTTGAATATTACATTGCTAATTGTCGTAAAGTTAAAGAATTTAGAGACAAAAATTTTAAATTTAAAAATTATAGAATATTAGATATGGAAGCTCGAAACTTGGGTTCACCAGATAATGAAAAAACAGAACAAAACAATTCGTGGAATAAGAATAATAATGGAAAGAGGTATTGGCTTTATTCACCTGGTAACGATGCTGAAGATTGGGAAGAACAATATAATAATGGTATTATAGCTATTGGGAAAGATGCTATCGGAGATTTAAAGGTTTTCAAATCAAAAGAAGAAATGAGGAAAAAGATGCAAGAAATCATAGCTCCTCAAAAGAATCCTACACAATCTGCTAATACGTCTTGGCAATTTATACACGTTATGAAACCTGGAGATATTGTTTTTGCGAAAAAAGGGCGGCGAACTATAATTGGTAGAGGTATCGTATCAGGAGATTACAAATTTGATAGTAATAGAATACATCATAAAAATATTCGCAATATACAATGGACACATAAAAAGACTTGTAATTTTTCTGAAGAATTATTTGCAATGAAGACATTAACGAACATAACTAATGACAGTGAATTAATTAAGAAAATTGAGAATTCATTTAATAATAATGAGGACAACGAAGTGAAAAACAATAATACAAAAATAATTACAAACTATTTAAACACTATCCTCTATGGCCCTCCAGGAACAGGAAAGACATATAACACTGTTATTAAGGCAATAGAAATAATTGATAAATATTGTATTGAATATGATGATGACGGTAATGTAATTAACTATGATGAAGTAAAAGAAGAATTTGATAAAGCTAAAAAAGAAGGAAAAATTGAATTTATCACTTTCCATCAGTCGTATGCTTATGAAGAGTTTATTGAGGGTATTAAGCCAGTGGTTAGTAATGATTTTGAATGTGAAAATGATGAAATCAACAATAATGGAGAAATTAAATATAAAATAGATGAAGGTGTTTTTAAAAGAATATGCAATAAAGCTATAACTGCGAAATTAAAAAAAGATAATTCAATAAAAGATTTGATTCGTAGCGATGCTAGTGTTTGGAAAGTTACTATAAGAGATGTCGTTAAACAAGATTGTTTTGGTAATAACCGTGTTCGTATTGATTATGATTTTGAAACTAAGGAAGCAAAAAAATTTAATGAGCTAATTGATAAAGGTGATATTATTCTATCTACTAATGGTTCAAGAAGTAAAATAAATGGTATAGCTATAGTTAATAATGATGAAGCAATTAAGCTAGATTCTTCTGAAGATCAAACAAGTAGAGATGTAATATGGTTAGTTAAAGATATTGATGAAAATATAACGGAATTAAATGATAATAAATTGCTTTCAAGAAATACTTTTTCACGTGTTCCTAGTATGAAAGCATCGAACATATTGAAATTAACATTGGATTTAAATGGTAAAAAAGAAAATAAATCTAATGATAAAAGCGAACCTTATGTCTTAATTATTGACGAAATAAACAGGGGGAATATTTCAAAAATATTTGGTGAGTTGATTACTTTAATAGAAGAAGACAAAAGAGAAAGTTTCTCGGTAAGATTGCCTTATTCGCACGAAGAGTTTACAGTTCCCAAAAATCTGTATATCATCGGCACGATGAATACTTCAGACCGTTCGATAGCTTCTATTGATATTGCGCTAAGACGTAGATTTACATTCAAAGAAATGATGCCTGATGATAGTAAAATCGATGATAATAATAATATTAAAATCTCCGAAAATTTGTATTTAAAAACTGTTTTTAATACTTTAAATAAACGAATAAAACTACTGTTAGACAGAGACCATCAGATTGGTCACAGTTATTTTATGAATATTGGAAGTATTGAAAATTTAAAATCAGTTTGGTTTAACTGTGTAATGCCTTTGTTGAATGAATATTTCTATAACGATTGGGAAAAATTAAGAGCTTTATTGGGAGAAGCAAAAGACCCTGTAGAGAATAAAGATAATAATGATAAAAACAAAAAAATATGGCCTTCCTTCATCAAAAAGACTGAAGAAACAACGTTTGCAATTGAATATGAAATCGATAAAGACGAACAATTTGATTTTGTTTCTGACACAGAAATTGATTTTGAGAAAGCGTTAGAAAATGCTTTTACAAAGAAAACGTCTTAAGTTTCAGAAGACCCCTTTCACCGAAAAGCTACGCTTTTCAGCCCCCTCAGTCACTACGTGACAGCTCCCCCAATCTCCGATTAGGGGAGCATCTGAAAGGAAGAACCCCTCAAATTGGGTGTTTTGAAAAATGGATTGCCACGGCTTCTTCGAAGCCTCGCAATGACGGTTGGGAAAAGTATTATTTATGATAATCAGGTAGGAATAATGACTGAACCAATAAAACTAAAAGAATACGAAGAAAAGAAAGAATCAGAATTACAGGGTTTGGATTTGGTTGGATTTAGGAATTATTTAAATCGCCAAAAACTGAGTTCTGTTATAGATGTATATTCTGATTCGATAAAGTCCAGCCAATGGGTTGGAGTTATTAAATACAAAAAGACGATTATTCAAATTCTTCCGAAATTAATTTGCGACAATGATGATAATAAAACCATTTTAAAAAACCTGATTTATATGCTTTCTTTTACCAAAAGGCTTGATATAAAAACAAATGAAGTCGCAAAATTATCCAAAGAAAAAAATCCTTTTATGGAAATATTAATTAGAGAATTTGCTGATTCCCTTTTTGACTGCTTAAAAAGACTGACTCCACAAAAGTATATTAGAGAAGAAAACAATCTGAATTATTTAAAAGGAAAAATTAAATTTTCTGTAAATATTCGCTATAACTGCTCAAACTCTGCAAAGTTCTATTGTGAATATGATGAATATTCCGAAAATAATGTTCTGAATCAGTTGTTTCTCTTTGTTTCAACTTGTTTGTATAGCATTTCTAGCAATAATTATAATAAAAAAATATTGAAGTTTATTACAAATTATTATGCTGACATAGATTTAGTTCGTTTCGATAAAGTTAAAGCTGAAAAAATAAAGCTTTCTCGTAATCAAGAAATGTTCAAAAAGCCTTTTATGCTGGCAAAAATGTTTATTGAAAATGCTACAGTAGATTTAACTAAAAACAGGCTTGAAAATATTATCTTACTTTGGGATATGAACAAACTTTTCGAAGAGTTTGTTTTTGAGTTATTAAAAAGAAATGAGAAAGAATTTGGCGATTGGAAATTCTATGCTCAGAAAGGGAAATTTCTATTTAAGAATAATCAAGATAAATGTAGAATGACTAACGTAGATATTTTTGCTGAAAATGGAAAAGAAAAGATTATTATTGATACAAAATATAAAAAATTTGAAACGTTAAAAGATGTGAGTAATTCTGATATTTACCAGTTAACTACTTATTGCTTGCTACATGATGCAACTAAGGGAATTCTTTTATATCCAAAATGGAAAGATAATAAAAAAGAAGATAATAATGATAAAAAAGAACCTTTTATTTTAAATACTGGAAGAAATGATTCAAAAATAAATATTGATTTTAAAACAATTGATTTAAAGAAAAATGAACTGAAAAAAGAAGATAATAAAATAATAAAAGATTTAAAGTATTTATTAAAATAGTAACATGGTTTACTCTAGTTCGGTCACCACTCAGTCTACGCAAAGCTTCGCTTTGCTCCCCCTCAGTCAGCAAGCTGACAGCTCCCCCAATAGCTTAGGCTTTGGGGGAGCATCTTCAATAAGGTAGCCCTCAAGTGGAGTCTTTATAACACTTCTCAACTCTCAATTCTCAATTCCATTTCTCTCTACACTCTAGGCTCTGTTGCTCTATGCTCTCTCAAAGAGGCTTCAGCCTCTCCCGCTCTTCGCTCTGTTGCTCTTATTTCTAAAAAAGGTTAGTCGAAGAAACTTAGTAGTAAATTAAAAACTAATTATAGCTGAAAACTTTCATAAGCTAAAACAATCCCCTCATCTCTCCTCTCTTCTTTCTCATCTCTTTTCTCTAAAAAGTTAGTTTGCAGCTTTTTTTTGACGATTATTTTTTCTTTGTTTTTTATAATTCATATAGTTCGAAGTGTTTTCTTAATACTAGGAATAAAAGGAGTATAAAAGTGTCTAGAAAAAATTTATCCAGTGAAATTTCTAAACTTGATGAATTAACATCTTGTTTTCGTAAACCAGATTTAATAATTCTGGCTGCAAGACCAGCAATGGGAAAAACAACTTTAAGTCTTAATATAGCAAATAATATAGTTTCTCAAAAGAATAAGTCTGTTTTATTTTTTTCATTAGATAATTCTTATAAAGACCTTAAAGAACGTTATAAATTAAATAATGAAGTTAGTTGTTTTTTGGAAAATAATAACTTGGATAAAGCTACTTTAATTATTGAAGATACAAAAGATGCTTTAGAAGATATTGAAAACAAAACAAGAGAAGTTTGTTCACAGGAAAATATAGGTCTTATAATTATAGATTATTTACAGTACATAGAAATAAAAAAAGATAAATTTAAAATAATATATGATTTTAAAGAAATTGATAAATATAACAAATTTAATTTTGAAAAATTAAAAAGATTAAAAGTGTTAGCTTGTGAATTTAATGTTCCTATTATTTGTCTGTATCATCTTCACCCAAAGCTTGAAGAAAGACAAGATAAACACCCTCAACTTTCAGATTTCCTTGAACAGACTTGTATTGAAGAAAATTCTGATACAATTATATTCCTATATCGTGATGAATATTATAATCCATCAAATTCAGACAGAAAAGGAATAGCAGAGGTAATTATAGCTAAATATGATAATAAAAAAGATAATATATATTTAAATTTTGATTCAAAGCTGTGTGTTAGCAAGATTAAAGATTAAAAAGGAACTGTTTATTGGTTGAAAATAATTTATGTTAGTCAAAAAGAAACTTTTTTGTAAATAGAGTTTTTATACATAAAAAAATAATTCTTTTTATAGTGAAATTATTGTATTATTTCTAAAATAAGGAATAAAAGCTATGACAAACAATAATGAATCAAATCTTAGTGATGAAGAGGCTTTGAAAAACTTTTTGCTAGACATTGATTGTTTGAATCCGCTAAGCGAATGGACTAGCAAGTTTAATATTTTCGACATATTAAAGATTACTCGTGCTGAAATAAGGCACAGTAATGTTTTAGCTTGGTTGTTAAGCCCAAATGAAAACCATGGGTTAGGTGATAGAATTATCAGAGGTTTTATTCAATATCTAGTGTCAGAAAATCACGTTTCTGTAGATGTTTTTAAGACTTTATTAATGGATTGTTCAGATTTTGAAATTTTACGTGAGTGGCATAATATTGATTTATTAGCTATATCTAAGGAAAATAAATTCATGATTTGTATAGAAAACAAAATAGATTCGGGAGAACACGATAATCAATTAAAACGTTATGAAAAAACATTAGAAAACAATCTTGAATATAAAGATTATAATAAAAATTTTGTTTATTTAACTCCTGAAGGAAGTGAATCTAGTTTACCAGAGCTTTGGATTTCGATGAGTTATCAAGAAGTTATAAAGATTATCGAAAAAGCGATGAAAGATACAAAAGTTTTACCTGAGTCGGAAATGCTAATAAACAATTATATAGAATCTGTAAGGAGAAATATTGTGGGAGACGAAAAATTAAGACAAATATGTAATGAAATCTATGCTAAGCATAAAAAAGCATTAGATCTTATTTTTGAATATAAATCAGATAAAACTTCAGAATTAACAGATATTATTCGTAAATGGGCTGAAGAAAAAACAAAAAATAAAGAACTATATCTGTATCAAAAATACTCGAAGTCATCTGTCTTATTCACAACAGAGGTTATGTCACAGATTATGTCAAATGTTGAAAATAAACTTAGTGTTTGGGGTACATCCAATTTTTATTGCTACGAAATAAGAAATTATTCTGGAAAAAAGTTTAATATTAAATTAGTTCTTAGTTCTAAAGATATTCCAGATAATCTTATGGAAATATGCAAAAAAATAATGGATTTTCAAAAAAAGAAAGAAAAAGATAATTGGCAATGGTGTATTCCATTTTCAACCAAAACTCAATATAAAAATGAAAAAGAAGATATAGAATATGATGAAGATGAGATTAATAATACTTTAGAAAAAATGTTGTCTGAGGTGAAAAATTTTGAAAATGATTTAATGAACTATCTTAAAGACCCATCTGAAAAAGGTACTTTATAAAACTATTGAGTTATTTAAATATTGTGTATATGAAGGTGACAAGCAGGACACAACATTATTAACCTAGGGTATCGTTAGATACCCTAGGTCGGAAACACTCAATCTCTCCCACACAGCCGCAGCCCACCATCCTTGGCGGGCTGCGGCTGTGTGGGGTTGTTGGGGACTATACCCAGGGCGTTTTCAACGCCATGGGTTATTGATGTGATGTCCTTCGGACATATAATATAACCTGTTTTTTTACTATATACCCAGTTTACAATTTACTACTTATTACTTACATCTTATGTCTTATATCTTAATTCCCTATCTACCTTTGAAGTAATACCAAAGTAAGTGGTCAAAACCGTTTCTGCTAATACCAGATTTTGATTTTTTAATTATTTCATCAATGGTTTTATAATAAGTTCTATAATCTTCAAGATTTATTTTTTCAGAGTTATACAATTTATAATAATTTAAATATTTTGGAATAGCTTGTTTAACGATATTATCATAAATAGAATAATTATCTTGCTCTGGCTTACCTTCAAATAAATAAAAACAAGCATAATGGCAGAATTTACTGGCAAAAGAAACGTTAGTTCTGCTATGATGTTTTATATCAGACTTAGGAACTACAGTTCTTTCTGCAATAATATCTATAAGTTTAAAATTTGAATTAATAGGTTCTTTTAAATAATAAACAAAATCATTTTTTTCTATTTTTAATAGTCGTTCTAATATTTGATCTATTCCACAACCATCAGAATTTAAATGGGTGCTATTTTCTTTGTCCACACTTTTTATCATGCTTCTGAGTATTTTCTTATATTCATCATCATTAACTTTTTTATTCTCTAATAATATTGGTTTTAATTTTTGGATAATCCAATAAGCTGTAGATCCTATATATTTCCCATTTGGTTCTGCTTTCTCGTCAGAAGCTTTTAAATAAGCAGAATCATTTAGTATCATAGCCTCAATTTTAGCTACATTATCTAATGATAATTCGACTAATTCTATACCATCTTTATCTTTAACAATATTTTTATCATTGTCTATAATAGGAGATAACATAAAGTCTTTTGCTTTTTCTGCTTCTTTATTTATCTTGCTATTTAACACCTCATAAACGTAACCATGAGTATTTAATTTTATTTTAGTTTCTAATCTTCCTATACTGATTAAGTAATCACATAATATAGCTTTTTGATTTTGAGGAACTTCACCAGTAGCTTTATCTCTGATGTGCGGTTCTTTTTTCAAACTATGTTCATCTCTTGCATAAACTTCATAAATTTTATCATTAACTTTAATTTCGACCATTTTCGATACCTATTGATTTTAAGCTGGAATTTTACAAATTTTTGATAGTAAGGCTTCTTGAAGTGTTTGGGAAAAGTTTAAATGGGCTTTTTCTGCTCTATCGTTCAGCCATTTGGGAATAGTGAGATTTTTTCTAACAGATTTATCTTCTTTAGCAAGATCTACATCTGCAGATATTATTGTTACAAAGCTGTTCTTGTTGGTTTTTATACTTTTAGGGTGAGAAGGTTTGTTTAATGTTTCCCCATCCATAAGCATTGATAATATATGAGTTTCTAATGCTCCTTTGGCGTCTTCTAGGATTTCAGGAATAGTATCGCCTTGAGCATTACAGCCTTCTACATCAGGGAACTCGCCCCAGAAACCATCTTCTTCGTGTATTATAAGAGGGTAATTATATATCATTTTTTGTTCTCCAGATTATGTTTTTCTATAATCTTCTTTAAAAGATGTGGGTTCATATCTTTATTGTGTATTGCAATAGTTTCTCTTTTACCATCTTTGAACAAATGGTGATGACTACCTTTTACACGTTTCAAAACCCAACCGTTTTTTATGAATAGTTGTAGTAATTCAATGTCTTTCATATAATTATTATATACGCATATATGTATTTTGACAAGATAGGGAGTCTTCTTTGTTATTAATGATAAATATGAATTTTGATACGCTTTCTTTAAACATGGTTTACTCTAGCTCGGTCACCCTTTCGTTTACGCAAAGCTTCGCTTTGCTTCCCCTTCAGTCACATACGTGACAGCTTCCCCGCATAGCGGGGCAGCATCTTCAGAAAAAGCACAGACTTTCGCTGGCTAAAACAATTCCCTTCGCTCTGAGCTCTTTTGCTCTCTTATCTCTCACATCTTTCAACTTTCAGTTTTCAGTTTTCAACTTCCTAAGGTTTGCAGCTTTTTTTTGACGACAATAATTTGAAAAATTTTTAAAATCATAAATGAAAGCAAATTTTAATAAGGAACAATAAAAATGAATGACAAAAAAATAGAACTGGCTTTGCTCAAAATAATAAGTGAAATGGTAGAATGTCCTGCTGGAAGCTTTATGATGGGAAGCCCAAAAGATGAGTTGGGAAGAAACATTTACGGTGAAGGCATCGACTATGAAACCCAACACAAAGTAGCGATTACAAAACCATTTTGGATTGGCAAATTCCTTATTACAAGAGAGCAGTATGAAACAATTATGGAAGAAGAGCCAATTTCTTATTACGATAAACGTGTATATAATTCGCCTGTAAACAACAAAACTTATAATGAAGCAAAACAATTCTGCAAAAAGCTTAATAAGCTTTTAAAAAATATTAGCTCTGCAAGTGAGTATATTCCTAATGACTACCATTTTGACCTTCCAACAGAAGCTCAATGGGAATATGCTTGTAGAGCTGGAACTACAAAAGCATTTAATTCAAATGACAATCTAAGTGATGATAATAGTTTTTTGCAAGGGATAGCCTGGTATTCAGGCAGTATGTTGTCTCCTGAATTAATAGACTCTATTCGTAATGAGCATTTGAATTATTATGAAAAATCAGCTGAGCATAGTTATTTTAAAGATATTCTAAGTGAAAAATGGGTGAAAAAGCTAAGTATTTATAATCCTGTAGGCACACTTCTTTCTAATGATTGGGGCATATTTGATATGCACGGAAATATGCACGAATGGGTAAGAGATACTTTTAATAAAAAATCTGATTATGATTTTGGAAATGCAATAGACCCAATAGTATCGGAAAAAGGCAACTGGAGAGTTCTACGAGGTGGAAGTTACAAAGATTCTGCGGAACATTGTCGTTCTGCTGCACGTTATTTTGTTAAAGGAAGCGATGATTTGTATCCTTGCGAGATAGGTTTCAGAGTTGCTTTAGTTCCTAATTTAACTTATGAAGAAAATGTATTGCTGAAAGAATTAGAAAAAGAGTGTAAATATTTTTGGAAAAACAAAGGAGATGATAAGGTAGAAACACTAATACAGGCAATAAAAAACAATAAAGATTTTGAATTGATTAAAAGGCTTATTTTCGAATGTAATTTAAAAGAAATAAACTCTAGTTCTTCAAAAATAATATATGATGAAAGTAGCCCTTTAACTGCTGCTGCTTACAATAGTGATAATCCAGAATTAATAAAATTGCTTCTTGATTGTGGAGAAAATACTAGTTTCAGAGATGATATAGGTTATACTGCTTTACAGCAAGCTGCTGGCTGGAATTCAAACTTTCAAGTTTTTAATGTATTATTGGAAAATAGTAAAGAAAATGATTTCTATCATCATGAATTTGGCAGTTATCGAGAGAGTGCTTTGTGCCTGGCTTTAACTCAGAATAAAAATATAGAAATTATAAAAAGATTGATTGAATATGATCCAACAGAAAATAAAGACAAAGACTATTATTCAAAGTTGTTAAATGAAGTAGCTGGAAGAGGTTACAATGATTATCCCTACTTTAAAGAGATTGTTGAGCTTCTGATTGAAAAAGGTGCTGAGATTGATAAAATCTTCTCTGATTCCAGTGGAGAAGACTATGATTATGCCTTAGGCACAGCTGTAAAATATAATGATTATGAAGCTGTGAAAACTCTTTTAGACTTAGGTGCAGACCCCAATTTAATTGTAAAAGACAAGCAAAATCTAGTTGTGGCTTTCCCTTTATATGACTGTATCAAAAGATGGAAGAAAAAAGATAAAATAAAAATTCTTGAACTATTGCTTTCAAGAAAAGCTAATATAAACCAAAAATTGACTTGTGGTTGTAATATTGCTATGGAAACAGCAAAAGATGGTGATTTGAAAACTTTAAAATTCTTAATTAATTATGAAAAAGATTTATTGAATCAAGAAGATAAATATGGAAAGACCGTATTAGATTATTGTATTCATTATCAAAAAGAAGAAGATAACCTAGACTGTTTAAGATTTCTAATTGAAGCTGGTGCAGATGTTAATCATAAAAATAAACGAGGTGAAAAAGCAATAGCAACCGCTTTTTATTTTAATCGTCTTAAGGCTATTGATGTGCTGCTAGAAGCTGGAACAATAATTGATGAAGAAAATTTTATGCTTATAAAGAGTGTAATTAATT
Source organism: Candidatus Rifleibacteriota bacterium (assembly GCA_905236675.1). Lineage (GTDB taxonomy): Bacteria > Muiribacteriota > Ozemobacteria > Ozemobacterales > Ozemobacteraceae > RUG334. Next base: position 18,306 of record CAJOND010000054.1, read on the forward strand.
TTTCATGCCTTGAGCCTTATGAAAAGATAAAACTCCTTAAGCGTTTGTATGAAATTGTAGGCAAGAAGCTAGAACTAGGGGGAAGCTTATGAACTCAAATATTGATGAATTATACAAAGAAAACGAAAAGCACGACTGTGCAATAATAACTTGCGAAGGCACAAAAGATTTTGTTTTGGCAGTAAGAGCCTTTTTCTTTTCCATAAGGGCTTATGTTTATGATGTTTACCGATTAGACAGCGAAGATGATTTGGCAACAAATAACGAGCAAAAAGAAAAGTGCATTTATTTTATTTCTGATATGAAAGATGGAAAGTGTCTAGAAAGAGATTTATATATCGCTAAAATATCATATCAGCTTAAAGATATGCGTTTCTTCCCTAGACAAGAAGGTTTGAGCTATATTAAATCTATTTCAAATATGCCATATCTTGTTATGCGTTATTCTGGACCTGGTAATGTAATGGGTTTGCAGTGCTGTTCGTTGACGGCTCGACAAGGAATGGTTCTTAAACTGCCTCAATATGTCTATTCTAGTAAATCCTTATGCGAAAGGTATTTCAATCTTTATGAATCTCTGGTAAATCATAACGAAAATACTAGCGAGAACGATATAAGCAAAGTATGTGCTTTGGAAACAGAAAATGATTTTATTGCCTTATCAAAAATTATTAAGAATAAGATTGGGTTAGACTTATGCTATTGTCCGAGTGGAAGTTTTGTTATTGGTAGTCCTGAAGATGAAATAGGCAGACTTAGCGAATATGGTCATGAGGAAAATCAGCAAAAAATTGAGATCTCTAAACCTTTTATGATTGGCATGTTTCCTATAGTAAGTGCTCAGTTTAAATACTTAGCTGACAGCGAGTTGTTAAAAGAATATGATTCAGGTTCTTCGTTAAGATATAGAGAAGATAAAATCTGCCCTGTAACCATGATTAGTTATAAAGCAGCTTTAAGATTCTGTGATTTGTTGAATGAAAAATTGTCTAGTAATATTCCTGAAAATTATTGCTTTTCTTTGCCTGCAGAATCTCAATGGGAATATGCCTGTCGAGCTGGAACTACAACGGCTTTTAATAACGGCAAGAATCTTTCCAAATCTAAAGAAGAATCAGAAAAAATTCTTGATGAAATAGCCTGGTATAAATGTGGGCAGCCATTATCTGTAGGATTGAAAGAACCAAATTCTTGGAACCTTTACGATATGCATGGCAACGTTTGGGAATGGTGCGTAAACGATTTAAAAAGAACTTCAGAAGATGGAAAAATATACGATGCTATTGCGAAGGGTGGAAGCTATCTAAACGAACCAGCTTCTTGCCGTTCTGCTTCTTGGCAGGGGTTCAACGGCAAACACAAACAACATGAATATGTGGGTTTCCGAATTGCGCTAGTTCCTGTTGGGTGAAGCAAATACATGAACAACTATTGTTTGATTAAAACGGTAATTAAATACTAAACGAACTGGATGGACTTCGTTTTGCTTTCAGCAACGCCATACCTACGCAATGCTTTGCATTGCTCCCCCTTCAGTCTTTTGCTACGCAAAATCCAGCTTCCCCGCATAGCGGGGCAGCATCTTCAGAAAAAGCACTGACATTCATCAGCTAAAACAATTCCCTTATCTCTTTTCTCTCATCTCTTATCTCTAAAAAGAGAGATTGCAGCTTTTTTTTGACGATAATTTTAAATTTTATTTTTATAATTAATTATATAAATAGTGCAAAATTAAATAAATAGGAGCCAGAAATGCCTAGAATGCCGATAAGACAACATAACGATGCGGTTTATGATTTTTGGGAATTACAGAAAGAATTTAATTATAGTTTAAACCATTATTATGGTTTGAATGATATTTTAAATGATTTTAATAAGCATATAGAG